>NZ_JBVBJP010000004.1:0-247404 GCF_055452355.1 Gardnerella rara | reverse complement strand
CATTTTCTAGTGCTAGTTTTGCACCATTCTCAGGAGTTGCCTTGATCCCATTCGCTTCAAATTCTGCAGGAGTCACGACTTTTTTCACATGATTAGCATCCTCTAACGTGACTTCAAGCCCAGTTAAATCAAGGTTTTCTCCCTCCGTATAACTCAACTTATTAGGCGGTGTTGTTACCTTCATAGATGTTGGGTTCAATTTCGCTACCGTTAGATTTGAAGTCACAGCATCTGCCAAACCTTCTTTAGTTAAAGTAACAGGCTTTCCACCATTTTCTAGTGCTAGTTTTGCACCATTCTCAGGAGTTGCCTTGATCCCATTCGCTTCAAATTCTGCAGGAGTCACGTCTTTCGTCGCCTCCTTAGCATCCTTTAACGTTACAACAAGCCCAGATAAATCTAGCTTTTCACCCTCCGTATAAGTTCGTCTTGTAGGCTGGTGTTTGACTGTCATAGACGTTACATGAGTTGGGTCAAACTTCTTTTTTACCATTAATACGCCTGCTGGTGCCGACCAGCTTGGAATCAGCGTTCCACCCCTATAAATTGTTAATTTAACAGGTTTCCCATTGTGGTCTGCTGCTGTTAAAAATGTTCCATCTGCAGGATCTGCATTGATTCCATATCTTTCAAATTGCGCAAATGGCACCTCTTTTCTTAAGCCTTGATAATCTGTTAACGTTACAACAAGCCCCGTTAAATCTAGCCTCTCTCCCTCCGTATAACTCAACTTAGGCTGGTGTGTGATTGTCCTAGACGTTACACGAGTTGGGTCAAACACTCTCTGCTTCACCTGTAACGCATCTGTAGTTGCAGTCAAGTTTCCTCTCTTTAAGGTAACAGTCTTTTCATTATGGCCTAGCTTTAATACTGCTCCATTCTCAGGATCTGCATTGATATTATTAGCCGTAAAGTCAGTAGGTTTCACTTCCTTTGTTTTGCCCTGATCATCAGTTAACGTGACAACAAGCCCAGATAAATCTAGTGGGTCATCCTCCGTGTAACTCAACTTTGAAGGCTGTGTTGTTACCGTCATACTTTTTACATCATTCGGGTCAAATTTAGTAGTAAATGTATTCGTAGTATTATTCCATTCTGCCTTATATTTCTTTTTAGAAGTATCAAGGTCATGGTCTTTTCCTGTCAGATACAGATAAAATGCGGTATCTCTGTCAGGGTAGTTGCCTGCTCTTGTGAATGTTTTTGCATTTGCTGTGCCACTGTCCACAGTTACCTCATTCACACTGTCCTGATTTTTCAGTTTAAAAAGATAGACGTTATTACCCTTGCCATCGGTCGGCGTTGTACTGATACTGCTTGCCTTGACGCTTCCACCAGTGATTGTAATGTTTCTTCCTGAACCAGCATCACCACTGCCAATGCCTGCTCCTGCCCACCCGCCTGTTGCGGTTACGGTTCCACCAGTGATTTTGATGTTTTTCCCTGAACCCCCTCCACCACTACCAATGCCAGCACTAAAAGTTCCGCCTGTTGCAGTTACGGTTCCACCAGTGATTTTGATGTTTTCACTTGAACCACCATAACCACCGCCAATGCCTGCTCCTGACCACCCGCCTGTTGCGGTTAGAGAACCATCCCCCTCGATTTCTAACGTTGAATTATTATCAGAATTGTTCCATGTTAACCCAGCCCGATGGTCACCTGACTTCAACGAATTTGTTCCTTCTAGTATTATCGTTAAATGAACATTAGATTGATCATTATTTTTTGCAAGAAAAGCCTGTTGTTCATCCTGATTAGATACATCAATGTTTACATTTTTTAGGATAATCTTAGCCTTGATATTACTTCCTGTCACACTAATCGTATTTGACGTTGGTTGACCTGTTCCTTCAATCGTATAAGTACCGCTTTGTGTTATATTTACACTACTATCATTGATATTAAAAGTAGTGCCCGCGTCATTTGCATAGCTAGCTATTGGATTTAAAGACAGGCAACCTATACTCACTGCTAGAGCAAGGAATAATCCCATTATTCCTTTCATTCTAATTTTCATTTCAACTCCATTTATTATTCTTACATTTCTTCACATGTTTAAATTACTTATATTAATGTTTTGAAAAATCGCATAAAAATAGGCAGAAACACATACCTACCCACCAGGTATGCATTCCTGCCTATTAAAAAATTCTATGTGAAAAGAGACAGAATTATGCTGTCTGTCTGTCTGTCTGTCTGTCTGTCTGTCTGTCTGTCGAGGATTTTGTCAGTCTTTTCACGGCTTGTCAACCTTTTATGCATAACTTTTTAACGCACTGATTATACAAGATAAATTCCATGTTGACTAGCCTTTATTTATTCTATATTCGTTGTTTACCAGTCTATTTAAATCACATCAATCTTTTCTGCATGCGTTTTCTCAAGCAACCTCAAACCATGCAAGCTATCACCAATAAACACCAGGGGACAATTCGTCCCCACGTAGGCAGCTAACTGCTCGTCGCAAAGCCGCAACTCGAGAATCGCAAATTACAAAAATCGCCATATCCAGCTCATACGAGCAGCAATATGGCGATTATTATTATTGCAACTATCTATACAACTAGTTGTGAATTAGTCACTAGGATTGATTGCCGAAATTAGGCTCGTCAAACTCGGAGCTGTTTGAAGAATAATCATCGCTACCAGCAACGCTACCTTCAAGGTCTGGGCCAGAAGCTGCGCGAGCAACCTCTTGCATACCCTTATTATCGGATAAAACCATGCGAACATAGCCAACAACAAATCCAACAACAGCAGGGCAAACCCAAGCCATTCCAAATTCCGAGAACGGCAACCAGTTTTGAGCAACAATCAACATATCGTTTATATGCAATGCGTTGCGCAAAGCGTTTGGCAAACTATTCAAAAAGTCAAATACAGCTGCAACACCAGTAAAACCAAGCGTCCAAGCGTACACGACTTTGGAATTTCCAAAAAGTCGACCGCACAAAGCCAAAAGAATCAGCACGATTGACAGCGGATACAAGAACATCAATACTGGAACCGCGTATTCGATGATTGCACTCAAACCAAAGTTTGCAAGACCAAACGAAACAAGCGTAATCAATACAGACCAAACTCTGTAGCTAGGACCCTTAGGGAATAGCTTAGAGAAAGTTTCCGAGCAGCTTACGATTAAGCCAACCGCAGTCTTTAAGCATGCAAGAGTTACAGTTGCAGCAAGTACAAATAGGCCAACGTTTCCAAGGTGATAACGTGCAACTTGCGCCAAAGTTACGCCACCATTTTCCGCAGGTGGGAATAGCGCGCGGCTACGCACACCAACAACAACAATTGCAACGTAAATCACTGCCATAAGCAAGCAGCTAAAGAATCCAGAGCGAGCAGTATTTACTGCCACATCTTTAGGGTCTTTTACTCCAAACTGACGAATGGTGCTAACAACCACAATTCCAAATGCCAAACTAGCTAAAGCATCCATTGTGTTGTAGCCATCTAAGAATCCTGTAAAGAATGACTTATTAACATAATTTCCCATAGGAGCAGCATCCGAAGAAGCGCCGCTTATAGGAGAAAATAGTGCAGTAAATACCAAAACCGCTAGGAACACAAGGAAGATTGGCGTAAGAACTTTACCAACCCATGTAAGTATGCCGCTTGGTTTCATAGCAAAGAAGAACGCGAGCGCAAAGAACACTACAGAGAACAAGAACAAGTACAGTTGACCGTTCCCGTCTTGCGGAATAATTCGCTCCAATCCAACAGTGTATGAAGTTGTTGCACAGCGCGGAATTGCAAAGAACGGGCCGATTGTTAAATACAGCACACAAGTGAAGAACATGCCGTACTTTTTGCTAGCTTTGCTTGAAAGCTCAAAAAGACCATTTGCGCGGCTCATTGCAAGAGCCGTAACACCAAGTAATGGCAAACCAACGCCAGTAACAATAAAGCCGATTGTTGCAGGAGCAGAATTGTTTCCTGCGTTAGCACCAAGAAATACTGGGAAAATAAGGTTTCCAGCGCCAAAGAACATGCCAAACAACATGACCGCCACGTATGCGGACTCAATAATTGTCAAGTTCCTTTTTTTCGGGGCACTGTCTGTGCTGACACTTTGTGTTGTGACGCTCATGCTACACCTCCTATATGGTGAAAAATTGTTTAAGCATATTATTTAACGCATTTAATAACAAAACTGAAACCGAAAAATAATATTAGGGGGTATATTAATAAATCGCATGTACTTAATCGGAAAAATTTATAATCCGCGCGTGTCTCCTAATTAAAAATAAAAGGACGCTAGCATAAAAACTAACGTCCTAAATAAAGCGTAAATACGCTAAATCACATCTTATCTGGAGCAGAAACACCAAGCAAATCAAGACCAGAGGCGATTACGGTGCGCACAGCAGCATTAAGCTTAAGTCGAGCTGCAGCGCGTGCTGGCTCTGGGCACTTTGCAATGCGAACCGCTTCGCGCTCCGCTTCTGGCAAGCGATTTTCTGGGTCGCTCAACTCCATTGGCACTACGCGCTCAAGGTTGTACCACTTGTGGTAGCTTGCAGCCAAATCCTCAAGATAATGCGCAACTCTGTGCGGAGCGCGCAAATCGCCAGCCTGTGCAAGAGCTGCAGGCCATTGAGCCAAAGTAGCCAACACTTCGCCGTCTGCCTCAGTATTAAGCAAGCTTAAATCAGCTCCGTCTGCACTAATTCCAGCGTCTTCCGCGTTACGAGCCACATTGCAGCTGCGTGCGTGAGCGTATTGCACGTAATACACAGGATTATCGTTGCTGTGAGAAGCAAGCAAATCCAAATCAATGTCAACGCTTGTGTTGTAGTCGGTGCGAGCAAGCGAGTAGCGCGAAGCATCAACGCCAATTGCATCAACTAAATCGTCAATAGTAATAACGTTTCCAGCGCGCTTGCTCATGCGAACTGGCTTGCCATCTTTCATAACGTTTACAAGCTGACCAATAAGAATCTGCATGTTTTCGCCTGGCTTGTCTCCAAAAGCCGCGCACATTGCCATCATTCGGCCAATATAGCCGTGATGATCCGCGCCAAGCATGTAGATTGCCACGTCTGCAGGATTCTGTTTGCGATGACGCTTATTGCGATAGTACGCAATATCTGCAGCAAAATAGGCGTAGTTTCCGTCAGACTTAATAATTACGCGATCCTTGTCGTCGCCATGCTTAGTGGATTCAAACCAAGTTGCGCCATCTTTTTCAAAAATATCTCCACGCTCACGCAAGTCCGCAATAGCGCGCTCAACTTCGCCATCCTCGTACAAGCTGTTTTCGTGGAACCACACATCAAAGCTAACGCGAAAATCGCGCATTGACTTACGAATTTCTGCAAACATCATTGGAACTGCGCGCTTGCGGAATTCTTCGCGCTGCTCGGAATCGCCTTCGCCAAGCGGCAAACCTTCCTCGTCTTTTCCAAGATCGATTCGCGGCAAAGAAAGAACGTCAACGCCATCCGCATTTGCTTCTTTTATAACAGCGTCCGCGATTTCGTTAATGTACGCGCCCTTGTAGCCATCTGCAGGCGTTTCTTCGCCGTGAGCAGCCGCTACAAGCGACTTTGCAAAACGATTGATTTGCTCACCGTGATCGTTAAAGTAGTATTCGCGCACAACTTTTGCGCCGTTCGCTTCCAAGACTCGAGCCATAGAATCGCCAACCGCAGCCCAGCGAGTGCCACCAATATGGATTGGGCCAGTTGGATTTGCGGAAACAAACTCAAGATTTAAAGTTTTGCCACTCAAATGCGTATTTTTGCCAAAATCCGCGCCCTGCTTTAAAACCTCGTCTACGACTGCCGCTGCAGAAGCTGAATCAAGCGTTATGTTAATAAAGCCAGGGCCTGCCACTTCTACGCCCGCAATACCTTGCGCTTCTTGCAAACGTTCTGCAAAAAGTTCGGCTAAATCGTGAGGCTTCATACCTGCTTTTTTAGCAAGCTGCATAGCAACATTCGTGGCCCAATCGCCGTGCGCGCGATCTTTTGGCCTCATAACTGCAAGTTTTTCGGCAGCAGGAATCAAATCTTCTGTTAGACTGCCGGCTTTACCGCTTGCCACTAAATCTTTAGCGATTTTTTCAATTAATTCACTTAAACTTTCTGGATTCATGGTTTACAGTCTAGCGTTACCGCGCGATGCTTCGCGATTATAACGTATTGGATTGCGTTATTCTGCATATAAGGTAATATATGTTTTACATGTTTTACAATGGAGATTAGAAATGGCTGCAACAATTACAGGATTAAGAGTACCGTCTAACGTTTTAGATCGTTATGATCAGCTCGCTAAAACCACTCACCGCACTCGTTCATTTTACATGAATCAAGCGCTAGAAGCTCAAATCGATGAACTTGAACATGAATATGGACTAATGGCAGATATTGAAGCATACAAACGTGGAGAATTAGAAACCTCTCCACTCGACGACGTGGTGAAGCGCCTTGACTTGGAAGATTAATTTATCTAAAAGGGCTGAAAAACAGCTAGGGAAAATTGACAAAACAATCGCTAAGCAAATCGTTAAGGAACTTCGCGAAATTAGCAATCTCGACAATCCTCGAGTCAGAGGCAAAGCGCTAACTGGCAACTATTCGGGGTTTTGGAGATATAGAGTAAGGGATTATAGAATAATTTGTGCAATTGAAAATAATGTACTGACCGTTTTTGTTGTAGATATTGATCATCGCAGCAGAATTTATAGCAAGTGACGATGCTTCGCGATTAAATACACAAAAAGCGCTGGAGTCGAAGATTGACTTCCAGCGCATTTTGTTTTGCGATTAATTATTTTCGATTACTTGCAAACTACTTCTTTTTTGCAGGAGCTTCGCCGAGTTCGCTTTGAGCAACAGAAACGTTTACGTTAGTTGCATCAGATTCCGCAGATTCAGATTCAGAAGAATCGCCATCATCTGCAGCCTTAACAGCGTTAAGCTTCACTTCTCCAGTAACGCGACCCGCTTCCGCAACGTCATCCAAAGTCTCCTCAACAGCCTTATAAGCATTTTCTGCTACGTTCAAAGTCACTTGCAAAATAGGAGTCTTCATAGAAACCTTTGCTTCAGACTTAATCTTTCGCAAAGTAGCCAAAGCCTCACCCGCGTAAGCCAAAGTGTCTGCAGAAACGCCGTTTGCAGCAGCCTCATACGCCTTAGCGCATGGCCAGCTAGCGCGATGCACGGAACCTTCGCCTTCATGCATCCAGCTCCACACTTCTTCCGTAGCGTAAGGCAAGTAAGGAGCAAGCAAGCGAGCCAAAGCGTCGAGCGCAAGACCAAGAGTTGTGCGAGCAGACTTTACAGCAGCTTCGCTTGGAGTGCGTCCAGTGGATTCTGCAGTACCGTAAGCACGATTCTTTGCAAGCTCAATGTAATCGTCGCAGAACTCCCAGAAGAATGTTTCGATTGCTTCCAAAGCCTTGGAATGCTCGTAAGATTCAAGCGCATCAGTTGCGGTACGAATAACGGATGCGAGCTTTGCCATAACAGAGCGATCCAAAACTTCCGTAACGTCTGCAAAATCCCAATCCGCACTAGCAGACTCAAGAACCTGATGTTCCTCATCTTCACGGCCGATTGCGAGCGCAAACTTCGTTGCATTCAAAAGCTTAATCGCAAGGCGGCGGCCAATCTTCATTTGGCCTTCGTCGTAAGTGGCATCCAAGCCAAGTTTTGCAGAAGTTGCCCAGTAACGAACAGCATCCGCACCAAATTCTTCAATTGGCTTGTTTGGCACAACCACGTTGCCCTTAGATTTAGACATCTTCTTGTGGTCTGGGTCCAAGATCCATCCAGAAAGCGCAGCATGCTTCCAAGGTAAGCAGCCGTTTTCAAGATGCGCGCGGTCAACCGTACTAAACAGCCAAGTACGAATAATATCCTGGCCTTGTGGGCGCAAATCCATTGGGAAAGTGGCCTTAAACAAAGCTTGATTTTCTTCGCCTGGCTCTTCCCAACGAGTCACAATTTGTGGAGTTAAGGAAGATGTAGCCCAAGTGTCCATAATGTCTTGCTCAGCAGTAAAACCATTTGGCTGGTCTCGCTGCGATTCATCAAATCCTTCTGGAACGTCAATAGTTGGGTCGATTGGCAAACGGTCTTCGCTAGGCGTCAAAGGATGCTCATAATCCACTTCACCATTTTCGTTTACTGGGTACCAAAGTGGGAATGGAACACCAAAGAAGCGCTGGCGAGAAATAAGCCAATCACCATTCAAGCCATGAACCCAATTCTCGTAGCGCACGCGCATAAAGTCTGGATGGAAGTTAAGTTCCTTACCGCGCTCAATAAGCTCAGCGTTCAGCTTTTCGTCCGTACCGCCGTTCTTTAAATACCACTGGCGAGAAGTGACGATTTCCAAAGGCTTATCGCCCTTTTCGTAGAAGTTCGTCATACGCTTTGTTGGCTTTGGATCGCCTTCCATATCTCCAGCAGCTTGCAAAGCTTCAACAACTTCCTTGCGAGCAGAGAACGTGGTTTTGCCAGCAATTTTCTCAAACATTTCACGGCCAGACTCGTCCGTAATCCAATCAGGAGTAGTCATAACAATGCGGCCGTTACGCTGAATAATTGGTCGAGTTGGCAAACTCAAGTCGCGCCACCACTCAACGTCGGTTACGTCACCAAAAGTGCAGCACATTGCAATGCCAGCACCCTTGTCCATTTGCGCGGCAGGATGAGCCAAAATTGGCACCTTCACCTTAAACAGCGGCGAGTAAACTTCCTTGCCAAAATACTTTTTGTAACGCTCATCGTCTGGGTGCGCAATCAAAGATGTGCAAGCTGCAAGCAATTCTGGTCGCGTAGTTTCAATGTAGATTGGCGTGCCATCTTCAAAACGGAACGCAATCTTATGATAAAAACCAGGGTATTCGCGCGCTTCAAGCTCTGCCTGAGCAACAGCAGTCTGGAAAGTAACATCCCACAAGCCTGGAGCATCCTTTTGATAGGCTTCTCCACGAGCAAGATTACGAAGGAATGCTTTTTGCGCAACTCGGCGAGGCTGCTCACCAATCGTGTGGTAGGTCTGCGACCAATCAACAGAAAGACCAAGCCTGCGCCACAAAGCTTCAAACAACTTTTCATCTTGGGAAGTTAAGCGCTCGCAAAGCTCGATAAAGTTCTGGCGGCTTACAGGAACCTGATCTTTTGCTTCAATCTTCTTGCCTTCTGTGCCTTCAAATGGCGGCTTAAAATCAGGGTCATACTTAAGCGAAGTATCTACGCGCACACCGTAATAGTTTTGCACGCGGCGCTCTGTTGGCAAGCCGTTATCGTCCCAACCCATTGGGTAGAACACGTCAAAGCCTTTCATGCGCTTATATCGTGCAATCACA
Source organism: Gardnerella rara (assembly GCF_055452355.1). Taxonomy (NCBI): domain Bacteria; kingdom Bacillati; phylum Actinomycetota; class Actinomycetes; order Bifidobacteriales; family Bifidobacteriaceae; genus Gardnerella; species Gardnerella rara. Next base: position 238,070 of record NZ_JBVBJP010000004.1, on the reverse strand, counting down.
TCTGTATGCGTATAAGAAAATACGTGGCCAACGTGTAAATGGCCACTAACTGTTGGAGGTGGTGTATCGATTGAATACACGGCCTTGCGGTCGCAAGAATTGTGGAACGCGTAAGTCTTAGCTTCGTCCCAATTGCTACGCCATTTGTCTTCAAGACCATCAACACCAACCTTATTAGGCAATGGTGTTAAATGTGCGTGTTTTACTGTATTATCCTGTTCACTCATGAACTGAATATTAGAAACTTAGCGAGACATCGCAGTATAACATGGCACTATGCCAACCCACTAATACAGCACAAGCCAGCACTACTTAACAGTCACGTCGTGCAAAGGAAGCAGCTGGTCGGTCATGTTTGTAGGGTATCCGCTCACATTATTCTTAGCAACAACAACGCTATTTCTTGCGTACAGCCACCCAGAAACGGCGTAATCGCACAATTCCTTAGCATACTTTTTAATGTTTGCTTCGTACTCTTGCGGGCTTGTAGACTTCATTGCGTCTGCAAAATACTTTTGCGACTCATGGTCTTGGAACAAATAGTTGGACTTAGTGTCCGCATACATTCCAGAGTCAAGAGTGTGATTAGTCCAAGTAAGAGCTAAATCGTAGTTACCTTCGCGAATTCGCTGATCGATTACGCTCTGGTCTAATTCTTCTAGCTTTACTGGGAATCCACCTGCATAGCTTAGGTTTTTTGCCATTTGATCGCAAACGCTAGCCATTCCAGTTGGAACAAGCATTGTGATTCCGCGCAAATATCCTGCAGCAAAGTAGTGGTACATACCATAGGCTTTTTTAACGTCATGCGGATACGTGTTACTAAAATCTTCATACCCAGGAGACATAGGGTCGATTGGCCCGCCAACAAGCTGGCCTCCAAAAGGATCGGAAGCAAGAATAACATTTGGCTCAATTACATGCCTTGCAGCTCTACGAATTTGCTGATCGCAGAACATAGATGACATTCCCGTGTTAAAAGCAAACATTCTTAATCTTGTGCTTTTGCCTTCAACAAGCTTAGTGTTTGGCATTGCAGCCATGCGCTTGTTTTCATTTCCGTCTAGTGGAATTGCCATTTGCACGCTGCCATCTTTAACAGCATTTGCCAAAGATGTGTCGTCGTTAAAATACTTAAGAGTTATGCTTTCGCAACCAGAAGGCCCTGCCCAATATTTGTTGTTTCGAACAAGAACAAGATCACCGCCTTTGTTGTAACCCTTTGCGGTAAATGGGCCAGTTCCAATAGCGTCGGAAGCATAGTTAACAAAAATGTTTGTGTTGTAAACAATTCCAGCTCTGCCAGCTAATCTCCTTGGCAAAAGTGGGTCTGGAGTTTTTAGTGCAATATTTAAAACGCTCGAGCCAGAATTAGATACGCTTGTAATATTTGTTAGCTTTTCGTAGCCAGGATATCCTTTTGTAATGCCCTGCTGAAGCGATTTAAGAACAGAGCTTGAATCCATTGGGTCGCCATTAGCAAATTTGATTCCGCCACGCAGCCTAAACTTGTAGTTTAATCCGTCGGCAGAAACGCTCCACGATTGCGCAAGTCCTGGATGCAACGCATTGTTTTCGTCTCGTTTTACAAGTGTTTCGTAAACGTTCTCTAAAAGCGCCTGCTGCAGGGAATCACTATCATCTGTTCTAATGTCTAATGATGCTGGAGCTGTGCGTAAGCCGATTGTTAAAGTTGAATTTGATGCTGGGAAAATGTTTGTTGGCATTAAAGACCTTAAAGATCTTCCATCTACAAATCGCCATCCAGCCCAAATTGCAGCAGATAGAATGCCGATTAAAACAATAAACACAACCCAGGGTTTAGCCCCTCTTCTATGCCCATGCGCATATTTTGCACTGCGCACATGCGAAGCAGATGAGTATCTTCCAAATTCAGACATGCTTAAAAGTTTATATCATAGCTTGAATTTGCTTACCGAATTTATGCACAAAATAGTCTAAAAATATTCTAAGAATATTCTAAAAGAGTTTATTTAGAGGCCATTAATCCTTGCGTAAAGCCACTCTACAATCGCACCGAGGCACACAAAAACCTAAGTGGGCAATCAGCACAACGAGGATTCCTAGCCGTACAAAACATTCTTCCGTGCAAAATAAGGCGATGAGAAAGATTCGTCCATTCTTCTGGCGCAAAACAAGCCGTGACTTCTCGCTCGATTTTCGCCGCATCTTTAGCCTTAGCGCTAGAATCACTCACCCAGCCAAGCCTTGCTGTAACTCGCATAACATGCGTATCTACGGGAAATCCTGGAATCTTAAAAGCGTTTCCTAAAACAACGTTCGCAGTTTTTCTACCAACGCCAGGAAGCTTTGTAAGATCGGCCATATTGTTTGGAACAACGCCATTAAAATCTTTAACAAGTTTTTGAGAAAGCTCAATAATATGCTGCGATTTTACTCTATAAAATCCAAGCGAATGAATTATTTCTTGCACATTGTATATTTGCGCTTTGGCTAAATCGCCAGGTGTTGGATAAGCCTTAAAAAGCTCGCTGGTCACTACGTTTACGCGTTTATCGGTTGTTTGCGCGCTAAGAACAGTGGCGATTAAAAGCTCAAACGGATTAGTAAAATTTAGTGCACACTTTGGATTTGGGATTTCTTGGCACAAAATCCTATATTCTTCGTGCATTTTATTTATTTTGTTTGTTTTGTTTGTTTTATCTATCTTAGCCAATATAAGCCTAGTCTAAATCGTTGGAGATGCTTGGAGCCTCGGCACGCGAATCGCCAGCCTCCGCGTGATTACTGTTTTCTGCGTAATCGTCATTTTCCACTTCGTCAACTTGAGCCTCTAGTGGATCAAAACGATATCCAACGTTTCTAACCGTTCCAATAACATGCTCGTATTCAACGCCCAACTTTGCGCGAAGCCTACGAATATGAACGTCAACCGTGCGAGTTCCGCCGTAGTAATCGTAGCCCCAAACTTCTTGAAGCAAATGCGCACGCGTAAAAACGCGACGAGGATGCTGAACAAAATACTTTAGTAGTTCAAACTCCTTATACGCTAAATCGATAGGCTTTCCATGCAAGCTAACCGTGTAACTTTGCGTATCTACAACCAAGTCTCCAGAACACATTTGACCGTTGCTGTTAACCTCAACGCTTGTGGAATCGGCAACAGTAGAGCTAGAAGAAGAATCGGTAGAAACAGATTTTTTGGCGGCCAATCGCAGTCTACCTTCTACTTCGGCAGGAGAAGCAGTTGTTAACATAACATCGCTAACACCCCAAGATGGGTTTACAACAGTAAAGCCACCCTCTGTAAGGATTAAAATAATAGACATTGTTAAATTAGACGCGCGCACAAGAGAACATAGGGATTTTGCTAAAGATAAGTCTTCTCTAGCATCAATAAGAAGAATGGTGTTTTCTGGCATTTTAAGCATGCTAGATGGTTCCATTGCAAGCACGCGTACGCGATGAGAAAGCAGCGTTAGCGATGGCAAAACTTTTGCAGGCGCAGGGCAAGAGGTCATCAATGTAATATCCGTCATACTGACACCTCCGTAGCGCATAGAATTGAATGAAAATTCAAAATCAAGCTGTTAAAAGAAAATTGTAATCCATGCTTAAGAAGAATCAAAAAAGCACAAGTGTACGCTTGCATATAAAATGGGGTAAATCACAGTGTAAACGCGATAGGAGCGCAAAATGAGCATCAACAATATTCAGCGCAACGCAATGCATAATCACATTACTATTGTTGTAACTCAATTTATTGCCCTGGCTCTTTTAGTGGCAGCAGCCGCGCTTCCATTTGCAACAGCAAAAGCCGTTTTAACTGTTTGTGTTCTTATTCTTCTTGCTTTAATAACTTTTTGGCCTTTGCAAGGCTCCACAGCAGACAAAGCGATTCCTTTTCTTGCAGGCCTGGCATCTATGTGGTGTGCAACTCTGGCTTTAAAAGGATGGCTTCCAAGCAGCGTAATCGACGGAGAATCAGAAGTTAGCATTCATAAGTTTGTTGCAGCAATTAGGCCATACGAACGATGGGCAGTAAACTTTGCGCTAATTCTTGTTGCGGCAACATTTATTAGTTTTGCAAGACAGATGTTTAGAGAAAATCGATCCAATCTTGTGCGAAACCTATCTCATTGCCTTACTGCAAGCATTGCATGCGCCGCATTGCCTGGTTGGCTTTTCTTGCCTTCGATTATTCGCTTCACTTTTTCTGTACGCATATTAGAGCTCGGCGTATTGGTGGGCGTGATTGGTCTATTTGCCGTGATTATACTTGCAGGTCTTTCACACCTTTGGGTTAAAGATGCAAAATACAACTCTGGAATGATTTTCCCGCAGATTGGAACAGCTTTGATTCCAATTATGATGGGCGGAATGGTTGTTTACGGAGCTGGATTAGCAATGCTGCTTGTAGCGTAAACGCGATTTTAAGAATTACATATTAAAAGATATTAAAAGAATTACATATTAAAAAAGTGTCTAACACATAAAATGCGTTAGACACTAATAAAATAAATGCGTTGTTAAAACGATTGGAAGCTTGCGATTAACCGCAAAAACTACTTTTCGCTTTCTTCCAAACGCTTGCGAGCTGCAACGATTTCCTTTTCTGCCTGCTCAGCGCCAGCCCAGAAATCACCAGGAAGAACTTCCTTGCCTGGCTCCAAAGCCTTGTACTGCTCAAAGAAGTGCTTGATTTCTGCCTTGTGATATTCGCTAACATTGTCAATATCTTTAATGTCATCAAAGCGAACGTCTGCTGGCACGCACAAAACCTTGTCATCTCCACCAGCTTCATCAACCATGTGATACAAGCCAACAGCGCGGCATTCAACAACACAGCCTGGGAACACAGAATTTGGAATCATAACAAGAGCGTCGAGTGGATCGCCGTCTTCGCCCAAAGTGCCATCAATGTAGCCATAATCATCTGGGTAACCCATTGCGGTAAACAAGGTACGATCCAAAAATACGCGACCAGTCTCGTGATCTACTTCGTACTTGTTCTTAGAGCCGCGTGGAATCTCTACCACAACGTTAAATGTTTCTGCCATTTTTACTCCTTAACGTAAAACTTAATGCTTAAATGCATTCTTAAACCTAATGCTAAACGCATTTAAACACTTGTTTATCAATCTAACGTTTATACATCTAACTTAGACTGTTCAGTCTAACTTTAGCGCGCAGCAAAGAGCATATAAAACGCCATATAAAACTACACATAAAATTCAACATAAAATGTCATCGTAAAAAGCAGCAAGCAACCATGCAAAAAACACAAAAGAAAAAATATTAATAAAAATAGTAAAACATTTGAAAAATATTTTGATTTACATTAAAAAAATCGTGCAAATCACACAAAAATACGCGAAAAATCAAGGGAAATCTAAGACACGCTATAAGCATATTGAGTGTCTTAATACGTAGATAATATGACTACGTTTTGGAGCGATACTAATGGAAAAAATCGAACATAAACACTTGTAAAACTGAACACAAAACTAAACACAAAACTGAACACAAAAACAACAAACACGTATTAAGTTGTAGGCAAGATGGCAGAATTGAACAACGCGGCAAACGCTGCAACCAAACGCAACGCTGCAATAGACGGCATGCGCGCGATTGCTATTATTGGGATTGTAGCGTTCCACTTGCGCCCAATCGTATTCAACGGTGGATTTTTGGGCGTAACAATGTTTCTTGTTATGGCGGGATACTTTAGCACTGTATCTTTGCTAAAAATGTTCATCGAGAATAACAATAAAAATTCACATTTAGATGGTAACCAAGAAAGTCAGAAGAAAAAATCAAAACTTATTATCTACTTTAAGTACCTGCTTAAACGCATAAAACGAATATGGCCTTCTACGCTAGGCATTATTGCACTAAGCGCCCCACTTATGTGGTTGCTTTCGCCAAGTCTTTTAACAAAACTGCAATCAGACGCACTAACTGGATCCACATTTAGCAGCAACATGGCGTATATTCTGCGAAAAGTTTCGTACTTTGAACAGTCGGGGCTGCCTTCCCCTATTAAGCATTTGTGGTATTTGGGCCTTATTATGCAAATATTTGTTTGCTGGCCGATTATTCTAGGCGTAATTCTTAAAATCTTTAAATCTAAGTTTGCGCGAATATTTGCTACAGCAATACTTGCAATTGCGTCCACTATTGCAAATATTACAATCACAATTCTTTGCGGAGAAGGGCAAACCATTGCTCGCGTGTATTACGCTTTAGACACACGCGCTGGAGAATTTATAATCGGCGCTCTTCTAGCAATGTATTGCACGTGGTTTAGCGGAAAATCCGTTATAAAAATTATTGCAGACGCATGGCAATACATTGTTGGAAGCAAAAGCAAAAAAACGCAGATTGAGAACCAAGATAACAAAGCACAAGAGGGCAAAATCCAAGGCAGACAGCCGATTTTAGAGTCTGCTATAGGGTTAATCGCGTTAGCGTTTATTTTATTCTGCTTCACTAAACAAGACGGGTCAAAAACGTGGATTGTTTACGGCGGTTACGCGATTTTTGCTGTAGTTTGCGCAATCTTAATGCACGCTTGCATGCAAAAAAACAACATTTGCGCGCGTATACTTGGCATAGCTCCTCTAAGTTATTTAGGAACAAGGGCTTTTGCGATTTATCTTGTTCATTTTCCAATACTCGAAGTATTAAATCCAGCAACAAGAACTACTCACATAACGCTATTTGAGCAGATTTTGCAATGCGTGGTAGTTGTTGCTGTAGCCGAAGTATTTTACAGAATTTTTGAGATGCCATTTGCCAGCAAGCATATGACTTTTAGCATTAGCGCAAAGAAAGACAGTGCTCAAAAAGAGGCACAAGACGCATTGCAAGAAGCAAAGAACATTGATCTTTCGTTTGACACTTTAAACGTTAAAAGCAAAAACATTAAGCTACCATTTGTTCTACGAAGGCTTGCGACTACTGTGTGCGCAGCGGCCTGCATAGCGCTAATCGCAGCTCCACTAAATTGGAGCAGCATTGCGCAAGAAAGGTCAATACAATTAAGGCCAGAATTAACAAGTCAAGAACAAGACGTTAAAACTCATGCTAAAAATGGAAAGCAAAATAAAGAGATAACACAACCAAAGTCAAAACCGAGCCAAAAGCCAAACCAAAAAGAAAGCCAAAAGCCAAAAAGAAAGCCAAAAAGAAAAATAGGCGGAAGGCGTCAAAACATAACAAAACAAACGCTTCCTACAAAGCCAAGCGCTCATAGGGTTCTAAACCCAATCGCAGAAAAAGTGCCAGCAAATATAAACACAAAAGCTTGGAAAATCAACTCAAAACAAGACGTTTGCACGGCAGACATAACAATGGTTGGAGACTCCGTAACCGAAGGCGCAAAGCCGTACCTTTTAAAGGCTTTGCCAAACGCTTGGATTGACGGAAAAGTTAGTAGGCAGATTTTCCACGGAGCCGAAGACTACCAAAAAGATATAGCCGAAAAACACCCTGGAAGCGTTGTAATCTACGAACTTGGAACCAACGGGCCGCCTAGAGACGAGTCAGTTTTACAAAACATGGTAAATATTACTGGCGGAAAACCAGTGTATTTTGTAACAACTCGCGTGCCTCAACCTTGGCAAGACGAAACAAACGCAAAATTGCGTGCATTTGCAGCAAAGCGCAAAAACGTTGGAATAATCGACTGGAACGGCCTAAGCGCAGGCCATAGCGAGTTTCTAACAGACGACGGAATACACCTAACGCCTATTGGCGGCCCGCAATACGCACGAATGATACGACTAGCCGTGTGCGGCGGATAACTTGCCAGGCAAGCGCAAACCGCCCAAATCACGCCAAAATATTACGATGGTACATATGAGTGAGTTAATAACCCCATTTTCCCAAAGCAATAAGGGCGATTCGATTGCAGGATGGAAGAATCCACTGCGAGACCCACGCGACTTGCGACTAGCCAAAATCGCAGGCCCGTGCAGCCTTGTTATATTTGGAATCACGGGCGATTTAGCGCGAAAAAAGCTAATGCCAGCTGTATACGATTTAGCAAATCGCGGACTTTTGCCGCCTGGATTTGGTCTTACTGGCTTCGCTAGACGAGACTGGACCGATGAGCATTTTGTAAACTTTGTGCGAGAAAATATTCAGCAGCATTGCCGTACGCCATTTTGCGAATCCACATGGATTAATCTTGCAAAAGGCATACGTTTTGTTCGCGGAACATTCGACGATGCAAGCGCGTTTGAGCGCTTAAGCAAAACAGTAAGCGAGCTAGACCGAGATCGTGGAACTCGCGGAAATCATGCGTTCTACATGTCTGTTCCACCATCCAGCTTCCCTGTTGTAGCGCAACAATTGGCCGCATCTGGGCTTTCGCACTCATCCGAAAACGCATGGAGACGAGTAATAATCGAAAAACCGTTTGGCCACGATTTAGCTAGCGCGCAAGAACTGGATCGCGTAGTTTCCGAGGTTTTTGACCCAAATTCCGTGTTCCGCATAGACCACTATTTAGGCAAAGAAACTGTGCAAAATCTGCTCGCCTTGCGCTTTGCAAACGCAATGTATGAGCCAATCTGGAATGCTAATTATGTTGACCACGTGCAAATCACCATGGCAGAAGATATTGGCATAGGCGGCAGAGCTGGATATTACGATGGCATTGGCGCTGCGCGAGATGTTATTCAAAACCACTTGTTGCAGCTAATGGCACTTACCGCTATGGAAGAGCCTGTAAGCTTTAGTGCTAGCGATTTAACAGCGGAAAAAACTAAGGTCTTGTCTGCTATACGCTTGCCTAAAGATTTAGCTGCAAACACTGCCAGAGGCCAGTATGCAGAAGGCTGGCAAGGGTCATACAAAGCCGTTGGATATTTGCAAGAGCAAGGAATTAGCCCAGATAGCAATACAGAAACGTATGCTGCTGTGCGATTAGACGTAGACACTCGCCGCTGGGCTGGAGTGCCATTCTATTTGCGAACAGGCAAACGCTTAGGTAAGCGAGTTACAGAGATTGCCGTGATTTTTAAGCGCGCTCCACACTTGCCTTTTGAGACTACTGCTGTGCGCGAACTTGGAAACAATGCAATTGTGATTCGCGTTCAGCCAGACGAGGGCGTAACAATGCGATTTGGCGCAAAAGTGCCAGGCGGAACGTCTATGGAAGTTCGCGATGTTTCCATGGACTTTAGCTACGGAAGGTCTTTTACAGAAAACTCTCCAGAAGCTTACGAACGCCTTATTTTAGACGTTTTGCTTGGCGAACCTCCGCTTTTCCCAACAACGCAAGAGGTTGATTTAAGCTGGAAAATTTTGGATCCGATTGAAGATTTTTGGGCTTCTCTTAACACGCGTCCGCAACCGTATCGCGCTGGAACGTGGGGACCAGCGGAAGCTGACGCCATGCTTGCTCGCGATAATCGCCATTGGAGGTTGCCATGATTATTAATCTTCCTAACACAAACACGTCTAAAATATCCGCAAAAATCGACGAGCTTCACGAAGAACGAGGAGAATCCGCCACTGGCCGCGTGCTCACTCTTCTTATTGATACCACTCTTAAAGAGCTTGAAAACGCGCTGAATGCAGCAAACGCGGCTAGTCGCGAGCATCCTTGCAGAGTTATAGCGATTGTTCGCGATTGGCAAAGCGCTAGTGCAAATTTGCATAATCAAAATCAAGACAATCAAGCAAATCAAGCAAATCAAGAAGAAGAAACACCAAACTTAGACGCTCAAGTGCGATTTGGAGCAGATGCGGGCGCAGGCGAAATCATTATTCTCTATCCGCATAACGACCTTGTTCGCCACCCAGATACGCTTGTTATTCCGCTTCTTGTGCCAGATGCTCCGATTGTTGCATGGTGGCCTACAAACGCGCCCGAAAATCCTGCTAAAGACTTGCTTGGAGCTATGGCAAGCAGCAGAATCACAGACGCTCAGCGAGCCAGCAACACTCTTGAAACCGTACAAAATCTGCGCAAAAATTGGTCTTCTAAAGACGTTGATCTTTCTTGGACTCGCATTACGTCTTGGCGTGCAATGCTCGCCTCTATGCTCGACCAGCCGCCGCACTTACCAATTCTTAGCGTTAAAGTTAGCGGAGCCAAGCACTACGTTCCACTACATTTGCTTGCACAATGGCTAAAAATCTCGCTTAATGTTCCTGTGGAAATTGTTGAAGATTCTAAAGCGCATGCAATTACGGAGGTAAGTCTTAAGCGGCAAGACGGCGAGCTTTCTTTAACTCGTCCTTCTGGCAGCAGCCAAGCAATAATAAGTCTTCCAGGGCAAGCAGCTCAGCCTATTTCTATGCCGATTCGTTCTTTACAAGACTGTTTAAGTGAAGAATTGCGCCGAATTGACCCAGACGAGATTTACGCGCAGCTTATTAACGAAAATTGTTGCGCAATGCAGAATAACAAATGTGACTAAACGCAATAACACAATCAAGAATAACGAAGATTGCAAAATAAGAGGTTCATATGACTAAAGATTTTAGATTTGCGCATAACGCAACAGTGTACGGCTACGACAATCAAGATATTCTAGCTGCTGTTGCTGCACAAAAACTTGTGACTTTGATTATGCAATGGCAAAACAATGTTGAAAATCTTAATAAGCCATTCCATCTTTTGCTAACAGGTGGAACAGATTCTATTCGCATGTTTCAAATGTTAGCTAGCAACCCGTTACTTCCAGCAATCGACTGGTCTAATGTGCATATTTGGTGGGCAGATGAGCGTTTTGTAGCTTATAACAGCAGCGATCGCAATGCGCGCAAAGCTCGCGAGCTACTTCTTAACATGCTTAGCGATAACAAAGTTTTGCAGGAGTCTCATATTCACGAAATGCCTGCAGACGAGCGCAGTGCGCAAGAAGTGGCGAATGCTAGCGATGCTGAAAATAATGCGATTTTAGACGCAGCAGCACGCGATTACGAAGAAGAGATTATAGGACTGCTTGGGCCAGAGCCGGTGTTTGATTTGGCAATTCTTGGCATGGGCCCAGACGCGCATATGGCCTCGCTTTTCCCAGGATTACCGCAAATTCATAATCGAGATCGCATAGTCTTAGGCGTAAATAACTCCCCTAAGCAGCCGCCAATGCGATTAACGCTTAGCGCACCCGTGCTGGCTCATAGCCGCCGAACTTGGTTCTTAACGGCTGGCGAGCAAAAAGGAAAAGCTTTAATGGACGCACTTTCGGCAGACAATAATCCAGACTATCCTGCGTCTTTTGCCAATGGCACCGACGAAATTGCATGGCTAACTACCACCGAAACCTTGCAAGCTGCAATTCAGTAATCTGCATAATATTCAATCAACTAAAAATTAAATCAACATAGTCGAGTGGCGCATTTGCGAAAATCTGCTTGACAAAACATGGCGCATTTGCGAAAAACAGCCCCTAAAAACATGGCGCATTTGCGAAAATCTGCTTGACAAAACATGGCGCATTTGCGAAAATCTTTATAAAACCGTTGAAATTACAGGGAAAACTGCATTCGGTAACACTTGAACAAATCAAACACAAATTTACAATCTAAGAAAGAGCGCAAAACCACATGTTTGATAGAAAAATATATAAAGAAATGCTGAAATGGAAGCATGAATATGCACCAAATTATGCGCTTTTTCTTAAGGGAGCAAGACGAGTCGGTAAAACAACGTTAGCTGAAAAACTTGGCAAAGAAGAGTATAAGTCTTATATTCTTATTCGTTTCGATCAAGCCGAAGAAGATATTAAGCAACTTTTTATAAACAGTCTAAGAGATTTAGATACTCTATTTAACACAATACAGTTAGCTTACAATACCAGACTTTATAATAGTGAATCTCTTATAATACTTGATGAAATACAATTATTCCCACAAGCACGGCAAGCAATAAAAACTCTACTTGAAGATGGTCGTTACGATTACATTGAAACAGGATCGCTTGCTTCTATTACAAAGAAAAGCAAGGATATTCTCATACCTTCAGAAGAGTACACATTAGAAGTACTGCCACTTGATTATGAAGAATACTTATCAGCGAACGATAACAACCTGATTTTCCCTACTATTAAAGGTCACTTTGAATCACTCAAACCTATGGGCAGTATGCACCAGAGCATAATGAAGTCTTTCAGAGAATACATGCTGGTTGGTGGAATGCCACAAGCTGTTCAAGCATACGTTGATACAAAAGATTTTGCGAAGGTTGATTTTGCTAAACAGCAAATAATCAATCTTTATAAGCAAGATATGCAAGATCAGGAAGAAGAGAACCCTACTTACGTAACTAATTTTTTCGATAGAGTTCCTGCAGAGCTTTCCAAACACGACAAGCGTTACGTGCTATCCCACGTAGATTCCAACGCGCGTATTAAAGAATATAGGGATCCAATACGTTGGCTAGAAGAAGCAATGATAATAAATATTGCAAACAGCGTTGAAGACCCAAGTGTAGCTTTGAATCTATCTACTATCAACCCTTCCTTCAAATGCTACATGATGGATACAGGACTGTTAACTTCATTAGCATACAAAGATAGACCTTACTTAGAAAATGAACTTTATAAGGCAATTCTGCTAGACAAACTACATGTTAATGAAGGAATGATAATAGAAAATATTGTCTCACAGTGTCTAAAAGCAAATGGACACAACGCGTATTTTTACAAAAAAACAAGTATCGATACCAAAAAGACAGTAATGGAAATAGATTTTCTCTTGCGCAAAAGCAACAAGATTATTCCAGTAGAAGTGAAATCTGGTAGTAGTAAAAGTGTGAAGTCAATAACAAACTTTATGGAAGCTTTTAGTAAAACCAGCAGCGAAGGAATCGTGCTTCACCATGGAGAAATTAAGCGCGAAGGTAAACTGCTTTACTTACCGTACTACATGGCTTCTGTATTGTAAAAACAAAGCGTCGCATGCAGAACTTACACATGCGACGCTTACGAAATAATTATTTTTAGATTATTTTTAGATTATTTGATTTAATCTTGCTTTACTTCTGGGCGATTAGGTTCTGCCCACAAAGTGTGAAATACGCCCGACTCGTCAATGCGACCGTAGGTGTGCGCGCCGAAGAAATCGCGCTGAGCTTGAATAAGCGAAGCTGGCAAACGCTTGGATCGCAAGCCATCGTAGTATGCAAGCAAGCTGGAGAATGCTGGAACAGGCACACCATGCTCCACTGCGCGCGCAATAACACGGCGCCAAGCAGCTTGCGACTTTTCAATAGCGTCTTTAAAGTACGGCGCAAAAAGCAAGGAAACACTTGCCTGCCCAGATTCAAACGCCTCGGAAACGCGGTTTAAGAATTGCGCGCGAATAATGCATCCGCCTCGCCAAATACGAGCAACAGCAGCCTGGTCAATCTTCCAATCATGCTCAATCGCAGCAGCCGCAATCTCATCGAAGCCCTGAGCGTAAGAAACAATCTTAGAAGCGTACAAAGCTTGGCGAATATCCTCAATAAACGCCTTACGCTCAGAATCGCTAAAATCAAAATGCATATCTGGCCCAGTCAAACCCTGGTTTTCTGCAGCTTCACGCAAAGCAATCTGGCTAGAAAGTCCGCGAGCAAACACAGCTTCTGCAATACCAGTTACAGGGATTCCAAGCGAAAGAGCAGACTGCACAGTCCAAGTACCCGTACCCTTCATGCCAGCGTGATCCACCATCATCTCTACCAAAGGCTTACCAGTCTTAGCATCCTTCTGGCGGAGCACATCTGCCGTAATCTCAATCAAATAAGAATCAAGCTCGCCCTTGTTCCACTCGCTAAACACGTTTGCAATGTCTTCGGACTTCATGCCCAAGCCGCGAAGCATCAAATCGTAGCTTTCGGCAATAAGCTGCATATCCGAGTATTCAATGCCATTGTGAACCATTTTTACAAAGTGACCAGCGCCATCAGTGCCAATATGCGTTACGCAAGGCTCGCCTTCTGCAACAGCCGCAATCGACTTTAAGATAGGGCCGAGCGTCTTCCAAGATTCTTCCGTACCGCCTGGCATCATCGAAGGACCGCGAAGCGCACCTTCTTCTCCGCCAGAAACACCGCAACCAACGTAGTGAAGACCACGCGCGCGAATGTTTTTCTCTCGGCGAATCGTATCTTCAAAGTAGGAGTTTCCGCCGTCAACAATAATGTCGCCTGGCTCCATAGCGTTTGCAAGCTCTTCAATTACAGCATCCGTAGGAGCACCAGCTTTTACCATAATGATTGCAGTGCGTGGGCGCTTAAGCGAAGCCACAAACTCTTCAACGGTTTTTGATGGCACAAACTCGCCTTCGCTGCCATGCTGATTCATCAGCGTTTCTGTGCGCGAATAATGACGATTGTAAACAGCAACAGTATTTCCGTGATGCGCAAGATTTCGCGCTAAATTAGACCCCATTGCAGCCAAGCCAACAACGCCAATATTTGCTCTAGCTTGAGTTTCCGCCATTTTATACCTCTATCTTTTAATATTTGTACCGTTTGTTGTTTTAACCGTCTTATTGTTTTGCTTTTATTTTTACCATTTGACTAACAAAAACACACTTTTTAAGTTTATCGTTTTATATGCACAAGCGTTATGTATGCGCTCGAAAAGCGTACGCCATAGCCCGAGCGTTAATGGCATTTTTGTGATAAAGATTACATTTTCTCTTTCTATCTTCCCTAATAAAAAGTCTTAAATGCCGCTTAAATCTTATAGACACGCGTGGTGAGCACAAATTTGGAGATACTAGATATAGGGATTCTTTATACAACACACCACTACAAATAGTGTTAATTAGTAGTAGACTTGCGCTTGCGCGCTCAACAACACGGCGCCAAGCAGAAAAGTGAATAACCATTAGAATCAGCACAATTACAACGCTCAACGAAGGGAGAAGAACCATGACTATTACAGTTTTCACCAAGCCACATTGCCCACAATGTGATGCCACAAAGCGTCAATTTACAAAGCTTGGCGTGAATTTTGAAACAGTAGACTTAACTCAAAGCCCTTCTACGCTAGACCAATTACGCGCAGCAGGCTACCGCCAAGCGCCAGTGGTGATTACGCCAAACTCGTCGTGGAGTGGGTATCGCCCAGATTTGATTGCACAAATCGCAAGTCAACTAGAAGACAACAATCAAAACGATTAAAGCAATCAACAATCAAAAATCAAAACAATTAAGAAGCATAAAAATGTGTGATCAAGAAAATATGTCACAACCAAGCGAGCCAGAAGCGCGCGCACAAGGCGAATCAATCGGAGCTGTAGTCTATTTTTCTTCCGTCTCCGAAAACACACTACGATTCGTAAAAAATTGCGATTTTCCAAGCAATAACGTAAACGTGTATCGCATACCGCTTCGACCAAAAGAGCCAGAATTGCACGTTCGCGAGCCATACGTTTTGATTGTGCCAACTTACGGCGGCGGAAATATTTCTAAAGCAATACCAATGCAGGTGCGAAAATTCCTAAATAATCGCGAAAATCGTTCGTTTATTCGCGGCGTAATATCTTCTGGAAACACGAATTTTGGAGACGCATATTGCGCTGCAGGCGGTCAAATCGCAGGCAAGTGCGCAATCCCAAATATGTACTCGTTTGAACTTACGGGAACTCAAGAAGATATAGAAAAAGTAGCGCAGGGAATACCAAGATTTTTACGGCAATTAAAAGAAACAGAAGAAATTAAATAAGCAAAACAATCAAAAACAATCAGCGTTTGAAAGCAAAATAACGCCCAAAGAAAGGAATTAATCAAATGAACAGCACGGATCCGATGAGTGAATCCACTTCTCTTAATCTTGATCACACTGATGCCAGCGAAACTGCAAACACAGCTGCTAGCAGCACAGCAGAGCGCATTCGCAACAGCCGCGACTACCACGTTCTTAACGCTATGCTCGGTCTTTTTGACCCAGAAAAGGGCATTCAGTTTGATAAAGACAGGGAAGCAGAAAAGCTTTACGTTTCGGGTTACGTGCAAAAACACAGCATGAAGTTTGCTTCCACTCGCGAGCGCTTGAATTATTTGATTAACAATTACTACTACAACGGCAACGTTTTCCACAAATATAGCGACGAGTTTCTCGATAAATTCTACGAGCACGCAGAAGCTGCTCACCACACTTTTGGCACATTCTTGGGTGCTTTTAAGTTCTACACTTCTTACGCTTTGAAGACTTTTGACGGCAAGCAATATTTGGAAAACTTCGCTCAGCGCGCAGCTGCAGTGGCTTTGGAACTTGCAGACGGAGACGAAAAAGCAGCGCTCAACTATTTGGACGAGATGCTTGCAGGCCGATTCCAGCCAGCAACTCCAACGTTCTTGAATCTTGGTAAAGCTCAGCGCGGCGAGGCTGTGAGCTGCTTCCTCGTGCGCTTGGAAGACAACATGGAGTCTATTGCGCGCGGAATTAATTCCGCTTTGCAGCTTTCTAAGCGCGGCGGCGGCGTGGCTCTGCTTCTTACCAATTTGCGCGAGCTTGGCGCTCCAATTAAGCGCATTGAGAATCAGTCCAGCGGCGTTGTACCTGTTATGAAGCTTTTGGAAGATTCATTCTCTTACGCTAATCAGCTTGGCGCTCGTCAGGGTGCTGGTGCTGTGTACATTAGCGCGCATCACCCAGATATTATGCGTTTCCTTGACACTAAGCGCGAGAACGCGGACGAGAAGATTCGTATTAAGTCGCTTTCTTTGGGCGTTGTGATTCCAGATATTACTTTTGAGCTTGCTAAGCGTAAGGAAAAGATGGCTTTGTTTAGCCCTTACGACGTTGAGCGCGAATATGGCAAGCCTTTTGCAGACATCTCCGTTACTGAGCATTACGATGAGATGGTTGCAAATCCTCGCATTCACAAGAAGTACATCGACGCTCGTGAATTCTTTATGACGCTTGCGGAGATTCAGTTTGAATCTGGCTACCCTTACATTTTGTTTGAAGATACTGTAAATCGCACAAATCCTATTGAAGGCCGCATTACTATGAGCAACTTGTGCTCCGAGATTTTGCAAACTCAAGAAGCAAGCACATATAACGCCGACTTATCTTACAGCCACGTTGGTCGCGATATTTCTTGCAATCTTGGCTCGCTTAATATTGCCAAGGCAATGGATGGAAACTTGGGTACAAGCGTTGATTTGGCTGTGCGCGCGCTCACTTCTGTTTCGGAACACACTTCGATTGATTCTGTGCCTTCGATTCGTCGCGGAAACGCAGAAGGCCACGCTATTGGCTTGGGCCAAATGAATTTGCACGGTTTCCTTGCTCGCGAGCATATGCAGTACGGAAGCGAGGAAGCTCTTGACTTTACAGACATGTACTTTATGACGGTTGCCTACCACGCTTATAAGGCTTCTCACGCTTTGGCTGTAGAGCGCGGCCACGCTTTTGCAAGCTTTAAGACTAGCGCTTACGCTAAGCCTGCAGGAAAAGGCAACTACTTCGATAAGTACACTGATGGCAGCCGCTCGCTTGAACCTCGCACTCAAAAGGTTCGCGATTTGTTTGCACGTTTTAACGTTGCAATTCCAACCGTTTCGGATTGGGAGCAGTTGCGCGACGAGATTTTGCGCGATGGCATTTACAACGAGTATTTGCAAGCTGTTCCTCCAACTGGCTCAATCTCTTACATCAACCATTCCACGAGTTCGATCCACCCGATTGCTTCTCGCATTGAGATTCGCAAAGAGGGCAAAGTTGGTCGCGTCTACTACCCTGCTGCATACATGACGAATGACAATATGCAGTACTTTAAGGATGCATACGAAGTTGGTTGGAAGGCAATTATTGACACTTATGCGGAGGCAACTCAGCATGTGGATCAGGGATTGTCTCTTACTTTGTTCTTCCCAGACACTACGACTACTCGCGATTTGAACAAGGCTCAGATTTACGCATGGCGTAAGGGCATTAAGACTCTTTACTACATTCGTATTCGCCAGAAGGCTTTGGAAGGTACAGAAATCGAAGGTTGCGTAAGCTGCACGCTGTAAACCTTATGGTTGTAAATCTTCCACAAATTAAATCAAAAACTTAAAAATTTTATAAAACGTAAACACAGAATCAGGAGTAATTATGACAGAACTCGACCCAACTGCGCTCGATCCAACAGCACTACGCAGTAGCTTAGATAAGCCTTTCGGCACGAACCGCGTAATCGCAGACGATGCTATGATGGCAGCTTCCATCACACCAGCTCAGTATCGTTACCATCACGGTTCGCGCGTGCGCCCAGTTAATTGGAATAATATTGTTGACGACAAAGATTTGGATGTTTGGAATCGTCTTATTGCTAACTTCTGGCTTCCAGAAAAGGTGCCACTGAGCAACGATATTCCTTCTTGGCGCTCCCTCACCGATCTTGAACGCAAGACAACTACTCGCGTTTTTACAGGCTTGACTTTGCTTGATACCAGCCAGGCAACTATTGGTGAGCTTTGCCAGATTGAGCACGCGCGCACGGAGCACGAGCAGGCTATTTACACGAATATTGCTTTTATGCAGTCGATTCACGCTCGCTCCTACTCCTCTATTTTCTCCACTCTTTGCTCTAGCGAGGAGATTGATGAGGCTTACCGTTGGGCTGTTGGAAACGACGTTTTGCAGCAGCGCGTTACCACCGTGCTTTGCGAATATGAGAGCGAAGATCCGCTTAAGCGCAAGATTGCAGCAACTATGCTTTCTTCACTTCTTCTTTACGCGGGTTTCTATTTGCCACTTTACTTTGCTTCTCGCGGCAAGATGATGAATACTGCCGATATGATTCGCTTGATTTTGCGCGATAAAGCGATTCACGGCTACTATTCTGGCTACAAGTTCCAGCGCGGTTTGGAGCTTAGAAGCGAGAACGATAAGAAGAATCTTGAGAAGTTCACTATGAACTTGCTCGATACTTTGTACGATTTGGAAGTTGAGTATTCTGGTCAGATTTATGAAGGATTTGACTTCCACGATGACGTTTTTGACTTCGTACGTTATAACGCTAACAAGGCTTTGATGAACCTTGGCTACCCTGCTAAGTACAGCGAAGAAGAAACTCACGTAAGCCCTGAGATTCTTGCGGCTCTTTCTCCTGCAGCCGACGAAAATCACGATTTCTTCTCTGGCTCTGGTTCCAGCTACATTATGGGCAAGTCTGTTGAAACCGATGACGACGATTGGGACTTCTAGTCACTAGTCGCTAACCACTAGTCGCTAGTCGCTTTACTAATTAATTAGGTTGCTTATGTACTTTCATAAGCAACCTTTTTTATTTAATTATTTAAGAATATTTCCGTTTTGGAACTATTTTTAAATATCCGCGTACTTACCGAGTTATCGTGGCAGTTTTTGCTAATTTTGCATTTTCTGCCACGATAACTTGTTAAAAAATATGACGTCTGCAATTCTTGTTGCTTTTACACTACAAAAAAGATAAAATATTAGTATGAAAGCAACAGAAGTGAGGCTATTATGTCAAACAAAGAGATGCTCCTTGACTATTTAGATAACCATCATGGAATAATTACATACAAAGATTGTAAAACATTAAATATTCCAACTATATATTTAACTCGTTTGAAAAACGAAGGTGTTCTTAATCGAATTGAAAGGGGAATTTTTCTCTCTTCCAATGGTGATTATGACGAATATTACTTCTTTCAATATCGTTATCCACAAGCTGTATTCTCTTATGTTTCAGCTCTTTATCTTCAAGGTTTTACAGATGAAATTCCACAACATTTTGAAGTAAGCGTTCCTAGAGGATATCGTTTTAATAATCCACCATCAAATTTAACTATTCATTGGGTCTCAAAATTGTATAGCAAATTAGGCATTACTACAACGATTACCACAATGGGGAATAAAGTACGTGTTTATGATTTTGAACGCATTATTTGTGATTTTATAATAAACAGAAACAGTATTGATTCTGAACTCTTTGTTAAAACTCTTCAAGCTTACAGTAGGTATAACGGGAAAGATCTTATAAAGCTTCATGAGTATGCAACAAAAATGAATATATCCAATAAAGTCAAGCAAACACTGGAAGTGCTACTGTGAATAAATCAAAATCAACAGTGGCAAAATTATTCGAAAAAATATAGTTATACAAAAGGAATAACATTTTCAAACGTACTTGATGAGACTATAAACTTACTGAACATTCTTAGTGCTAAGCAAAATGACTAAATTTGTATACATTGGCGACAAGACGGCAATTTTGGCGACATAAAAATGTCGCTTTGTGTCATATCTCTCATGTTTATTCTTGACAAACTCATACAGCGACTTTAATATTTTTAATAAAAGTTTAATTTAATTAAAGTTTATAGGCTGAAGAAAGGGGTGATATGGATCATATTCCAAGATGGATGGCTAATCTTACAGACGAAGACATGTCGTTTATAAAGAACTTTGTATTATCGTCTGGATCGTTAAAAGAAATGTCGCAAATGTATCAAGTCTCTTACCCAACGATGAGAATCAGGCTTAACAGGCTCATTGAAAAACTGCGTATAAGCGACAATGAACCAGAAGACCCGTTCGTTCTTTTAGTAAAGAGTCTTGCTATTGACGATAAATACGATGTTGACACAGCTCGAACACTCATAAACGAATATAGAAAAAGAAAGGATGAATCATGAGCTATGCATTATTTGGTCCGATAATTGACATTCTTATCGCACTTGCTATATGTGCTTTAGTGTTCTTTATTGCAAGAAGTCTTATTCGATATGCGCATTCTCTTAAGAAGGACGATAAGTCATCTAAGCAGTCTGCAGAAGATAAAAGAATTGCGTTACAGGACTTATAAAACACAAAAACCGAGTTATCGTGGCAGATTTTGCTAATTTTGCATTTTCTGCCACGATAACGTGTGATTATGGCTGCGCGATATAGTACGTAACTATTGTCTCGTAATCAGTTAAAAAACATTGTTTGTGCGTCAACAAAGTTGATGCTTGTTTTAGCATGACGAGGATTGTAAGAAGTTGGATGTTTTGTAAACAACATAAATATTTTCTTATAATCGCTATTTTTTGCATTCTCAACTAAAGTTGCGCGCTGCAACAACTTGCTCACCGCTTCAGCTTCGTTAAGATTATTACGCCACTTACATTCTGCAATAAGAAGCTGCTTGTTAATATCGTCTTCTGCAACAATATCAATATCGGTTTGCTCACGAGCAATAGGATCCGCACCCCACCATTTACCTAACTTAGTTGGTAAAAAGTCCATTCCTCCAACTTTGCATTGGCGCACAATCCACTGTTCGCACATTTTCTCAAACTGTTGACCTACAAAAGTACTAAACACTTCATGCTCACCGCCGAGAACACTACTTGCGGCAGCGCGTGAAAGTCCGCGTTCGATCAATCCTTTATTCGGTGCTACAAACCTATACCAATACGCAAAGAATGGGTCACAAATCTGCCATAATCCTTTTTTGCAATGAAGTGGATTCATGCCAAATGGAATATTTCTTTCAATTAATCCAAGGCCTTCTAATGTTTTCAAATACACGTTCACTGATGTAGCTGGCAATCCAATACGATCCGATATTAAAGTCGGAGTATTGCATCCCGTAGCAAGAGCATTTAGCACACTATTGTATGTTGAAGGATCGCGCAATTCCTGGCGCATGAGCATGTCTGGCTCAGCGTACAAAATTCCCGATATGTTAAAGCATAATTGCTCAAGATTTTCCGCAAACGAAGACTTATTATCTAACTGCTCTATATAGTATGGTGTTCCTCCAAGGGATGCAAAATAGTTGATTTTATCTTCCCAAGTAGCATTATTTGGCATAAGCTCAGATGCTTCAAAAAGATTAAATGGTCGCAGGCGAATCTGCGCGGTACGTCTTCCGTAAAGTGGACTCTTTTTGCCAAGCACTTCACTTTCCATGAATCCTTCGTTGCTGCCACACAAAATAAGAGTCATGTTCGTGTTCTTAAACTTATGATCTATTGCGACTTGGAATGTTGACGCTAAGGATTTATCTGCTTGAGCTGCGTACGGAAATTCGTCGAAAACTAGAATAAGTGGAGATTTAGGAGCATTCTGGTCTACGGCGTTAGATTGTTGCGCAACAAAAGCGAGAGCGTCGTTCCAATTATTAAACGATCCTGTAGTTGACGGTAGATTGAAGAAGTCGTACACAACGCGCGAAAAATCACGCAAATTCTCGATATTAGTTTGCTCGCGAGCAGTAAAAAGTATTGCGCGCTTATTTTTACAAAATTGTGAAATAAGCGAAGTTTTTCCTATTCGTCTTCTACCATAAACTATTGCCATCTGGAACGAGTGTTTGCTGTTCTCATATAATTTTTCAAGTACCTGTAACTCGTCTTGTCTGCCAACAAAAACCATATTCCACCTGCCGTTACGCCAATAATTGTAATACTTTTCAGCGCATCTTATTGCTGCTGAATCTGCGCTCTAGTTAATATAATCGCGATTATTATAATCATAATTATAATAATCTAAATTATATTATTTTGCAATATGCTCAACGCAATCGCACGTTATCGTGGCAGATTTTGTTAGATTTGCAATTTTTGCCACGATAACTCGGTTTTTTGCGGTATAATATGACTAATATGCCAATGCAAAAAGGCGTTTGGCTCTTGTAAAAGGATTTTGCTATGACCGTGAATCAAGAAAAACTGTATCGCCGCGAAAAGTATCTTAGCAAAATTCGCGCGTTCTACGATGATAGCGATCTTATAAAAGTGATTACTGGCATTCGCAGATGTGGTAAATCAAGTCTTATGCGCACAATTATTGATGAGCTTAAAGAACGAAGTAATCCAGTTGCAGAATCTAATATTATTTATATAAATCTTGATAAGCGTGAATATAGAAACGTAAAAACAGCCGATCAGCTTGACTCTCTTATAGAAAAACTTACTAATGCTAGCGGCTTAAAATACGTGTTTTTAGATGAAATACAAAATGTTAAAGGATTTGAAGAAGTAGTAAACGGCTTTCGAGAAGAAGGCGAATATTCTATTTTTATAACGGGATCCAATTCCTACTTGTTAAGTGGCGAATTAGCAACAAAATTAACTGGAAGATATCTTGAATTTGAGATGTTTCCGCTAACTTTTGATGAATATGAAGATTTCAAAAAATTCTATGATCAACCAGTAGATTCCGACATTAGTAAAGAGCTTAATAATTATATTCTCGAAGGTGGTTTCCCTCGTACTATTGCCATAGATAATATGAGTGACAAACGAACGTATGTAAGTAATGTTATTAAAGAAATTTTTGATAAAGATATTAAAACTAGAGTAAAAATTAAAGATACGCAAGCGTTTGAAGCTGTACGTAACTATATTATTAACAATTTTGGCGCTACAACTAGCATCAATAGCTTGTGCGAATCTTTAAAGAAGAATGGATTAGCTATAAGTCGTACTACTTTAGCAAGATATATTCGTGTTCTTTTAGATGCGAAAATCATTTATGAATGCCCACGTTTCGACATGAAATCAAAGCGTGCTCTTTCGGGGGAAAAGAAGTATTACTTAGCAGATTTAAGTTTTTATTACGCTCTCAATACGGATAATCGCATAAACTATGGTCCTACTTTGGAAAATATTGTGTACTTATATGCTAAAAGCTTTGGATACTCTGTAAGCGTTGGGCGTATTGGAAAGTTGGAGTGTGATTTCATTCTGCGCAATGCAGATATGGATTATGCTTACGCGCAAGTAGCTTATACGATTTTGTTGAGTCGAGAAACAGAAGACCGCGAGTATAGGGCTTTAGAAGCTATTCATGATAATTATGAAAAATATGTTATGACCATGGATTCACTTATACAAAAACGTAACGGCGTTAAGCACGTAAACATCGCAGATTTTATTAAAGATAAGCAGATTTTTTAGAAAACTATAATAAATAACCTGCGCATATCGTGGCAGAAATTGCAAATCTAGCAAAAACTGCCACGATAACTCGGTATGTCACGCATTTGCGGGTTCTATTGCAATACGCCCACCTAACGCTTGAACAACCTTCGCAATAGTTTGGAAGCTGGGATTGCCGTCTCGTCTTAAGCTTTTGTAAAGGCTTTCCCTTCCAACCTCGGCTTTTTGAGCAATCTCTTTCATTCCTTTAGCTTTTGCAATATCGCCTATAGCAGCTTGCAACAAGCGAGGATCATTAAGTTCTGCTGCGGCATTGAGATATGCAATAACATCATCATCGTTCTCAAGATACTCACTCGCATCCCATTTACTTATATTTACCATTTCTTCTCCTCAATTAACTGTGCAAGAAGTATCTTCGCTTGCTTAATATCTTTACTTTGACTACTTTTATCCCCACCAGCAAGTAATAGCATTAACTTTGAGCCTTTTTGTGCAAAATACACACGATATCCTGGTCCAAAAGCGAAACGCAGTTCACTAATGCCATTGCAAACTGGATGTAAATCACCTACTGGCTTACCTGCAATTTCACATAATCTCAGCCTCGCGTTAATTCGAGCTTTAGATTGCGTATCGCGAAGTTTTTTCATCCAATTGCGATACTCATCTGTTTTAAGTATCTCCATAAAAATATTTTATCCTGTAGGATACAATTTTGCAATTTCTGCCACGATAACTTGTGATTTAGTAATAATTGTGTACACAATGGTGCTACTTTGGCATTACGTTGGGTGCTACATGTCTGCTACAATAAAGCAAAGCTGAATAACAAATTTATGATTTTAAGCTTAAAGGAAACAACATGACTTCTACAAAAACAGCCAAAACAAGCAGATTAAGTGTAAGAGTTAATCCAGAAATACGAGATAGCGCATCGCAAGTTCTTGAACATTATGGTCTTGATATGAGTTCAGCAGTCAACTTATTTTTGTATCAGATTGTAAATACGCAACGTTTCCCATTTTCACTTGAAAGTTCTCCTTATGAGCACTCTATTGATGAAGCTATGAAAGAAAAACCAATAGCTGCAGGTACTGTAGACGATTTTGCTGAGCTGATGCGCAATGCCTAAACCGCCATTTTATAGTCCAATCTATCTGCGAGATGTTAAGAAATATAAGCAGAAGCATTACGATATTGAACAGGTAATCAATATTGTGAGACTTATTTGCAATGGTGCAGACTCTCGCGAGCTTGCAACTTATAGAGATCATATTCTTAAAGGCTCATACAAAGGCGTGCATGAATTGCATGTGTCTGCAGATGTTCTACTGTTGTATCAAGTTAAAGAAGATTGCATTATATTCCTACGCTTAGGATCTCACGACGACTTATTCTAGCTAGCAAAAACTGCCACGATAACGCAAGAGTCTGATTGATGCTAGTTTAACGGAACAACAACATTGACCAGCCAAGTGTCATCATCTTTTTGCGCGCTTAAAGATCCACCTAAGCGTTCCACAGATTTTTTATGAAACAGTAGTCCTTTACCAAAAACAAGCCTTTCGCCAAACTTGTTCAACATTGAAATTGAATTCATACACATTATTTTGCATTCGCGCTCATCAACCGTAACATTCATAGAAAAATCAACGCTAGTATTGCAATGCTTGCGAATATTAGTAAGCAACTCGCTGCACATGCGAATAGCACATTGAGCCTTTTCAGTACTAACAGTTGCAGATGCAGTAAAATCACCACTCCCCGAACTTTCATCATTTACTATTAAAGAGCCATAATACCCAAGCTGCTCGCAAATCTTACGCTCAGATTGCAATCGTGCGCGAATATTGCATAAGAAATCAGTCAAACTTATGCGATCATTGCTATTAGAACCATAAACGAACTGCGTGCTGGCAATATTTGAATCTAAAGAATCATCATACTTATGCTCAGCTTGCTCAAGTAGGTTAATAACAAGTCGCGTTTTAGAAAGCGCATTACGAGAATGCTCAACAATCTGCTCTAGCGACTCTTTTGTATGATCACTTTTCTCGGCATACAAAGCATCAGTCGCAAGCAATGTAATATCCGTAATCTCATTGTTCACATCGTCGTGCAATTGCAATGCAACAGAAGCAATATAAGACTGGAACTCACTGCGCACAATATCCATTTTTGCGCGATTATTTTCCTCCAACATGTTCAAATACTTGCGCAAAGCGTAACCGCAAATCATGGAAATAAGAATAAAACAAGGGAAAGTAAGCGGAATGTACGCCATTTTTGCAAAGTACATAATATTCAGCGAAACTATGTACGCACAAAGCAAATACTTCCACGAATCGTAAAAGCCTGCAACAAACATGCTAGCGATCAATGAAAAAAGAAAGCAAGTTGCATTTACACCTGGTACTGCTAACGTTACGCAATATAAAATCGGAGTTACGAGGGATATTTGACGAGGAAAAGCAATCAAAAGAAATATTGCGAACATCCAAACGTATTGGCACACAGATTGCTGCGGGTTATGCCACAAACCAGCTGTATTGCAAGATTGCACATCCATTGACACTACAAGAATCGCCAATATTATGAATAAAGTTCGCTGAATTTTCCAGCTTTTAACCAACTCAATAACGCGCGAAAATGTTTTCATTAACATGCATTATCCGTTTCTTGCAAAAGATTCGGATGATTTTGCAGCGAATCATTAAAATATTGCATATTGCTATTTTGCTCACGATTTTGCATTGCAGCAAATGCGGATATTGCTTGCACTCGGTTAGAAACATGCAATTTTTTGTAAATTCTATGAATATGCGTGTTAATAGTGTTTGGCATAAGACCAAGTTGAGACGCAATCTGATTCGTTGTGTAACCTTTAGCGAGCAGATCCATAATTTTTAGTTCTTGAGGCGGCAAAACGCTACGCGACCTTGATTTAGAAAGCCTAATAAAAGATTCTTGCGGAGTAGCAAAATCGTAAACAACATCTTTAACACAACGGCAGCCATACACCTGCTGATTATTACAATATTGCAAAGCTTCTGCTAGTCCTTTGAAATTGTCTTTAGCAACCATTGCTTGCCCGCCAACTTGCGAAACCATCGAAGCGTAGGATCTACAATCGTAAGAAGTCATGCCAATTAGAATAATGCTGTTGTTTTTCTCGCGAATTGCGCGTATTACGTCTACTCCAGACATGTCTTTCATTGACATATCTATCAGAATATAATCTGGAGTAGTTTTTGCTACTTGGCAATATTTCAAAGCTTGCACGCCTGATTTTACGCACCATTTGCACGCGTACTCGCTTGGCAAAAGCTTGCTGAGCACGTTTCGCATAACCGCTAAAACTAATGGGTCGTTATCTACTATTGCATACGTTTTTGGCATAATGGCTTTCTTGCAATCTTATGCTACTTTTCTTATATTCTACTTTATAATCATGCGCAAAGTAGAGCAAATCGTGTAGTAATAAATGATTACAAGTAATGCATGTAAATCAAATGTGATTATAATAAGTAACAATATGTGACTTTTGGTTGCGTTGAAAATTCATTTTCAATAATGATTGCAGCAGGATTATATGACAAAACGACTAGTAGTATTGCACTCCGCAGAAGTAGCTGCGATGGCGTTTGCCTCAGCAGCTGCTTTTATGCGTAGCTTTGACTTGTTCGCTTTGTGGCTTGTTCTAGGACTTCTTTCTGTTGCAATGTATTCTTGTGCATATTTTTTCTTGCTCAACAGCGTTATTAAAGCAAAAAATGCGTATATAGAAAATAATATATCTAAGTTTAGCGGCGCGGGCGCTAACAGCATAAGTAGTGATGTTGAGAATACAGAGAACAACAAAGATTACATAATGACTCTTGAGCGAGAGCGCAAAAAAGTCGAATCACAAAATAAGCAAATAATCAACAATTACTCAAATAATTTAATAAATATTATTTCATGCTTTATTTGTGGGCTTATTCACGTTCCTTGGATTTATTACTACGGAATTGCAAATGGCGTTTTAACATTGGTGATTTTGTGGCGAGTAATAAAGCGCCCACAAGGTCACCCTATTGATGAAAGCGATTTTTAAGGATTTAGACTTTAAGGATTTAAGCTTTTAAGGATCTAAGCTTATTGTTGATCTTCCATTGAAAGATTTAATCCTTTTGCAGCATTGCGAAAATATTCTATGTGATCGCCATAACCGTCTGCAATAATAGCATCCTCTTTTACAACAAAAGAGCCATTTTCTAGCACAATATATTTTGTAAAGAATTCTTCTAATTGCTTAGCTAATTCATCAATTTCATATTGTGAAAGCTCTTCGCTACTATTTTCCGCAAGGTTATCTTCCTGCTTTTGAATTTGATTAATGCTATTTTCACTAACATTTCCTATTTTGTTTACGTTATCTTCTGGCTGCCAAGAGTTTATACCAAAATCACTCATGCTTACATTACCCATATTTGCGCTACTCATGTTTGTATCTCCTTGTATTTGTAACATATTCACAACTTATATTCGCAACACATATTTTCAATATATTTGTGCGTTGCTTTAAGTCTAATTACAAACATTTTCCGTGCAATCTTGAGTACTAAGTTCTGAGTACATCGTATTGCTCGAGGGATTGCAACATTTATACTAGAAATACAAAACGCATACGAACGATAAGCAATGTACATGAATTAGCTATAATGCTCACAAACAAAACAGCGAATTGGAAGGGAAACAACTCATGAGCAAGGACTATATAAAACTTATTAAAGAAACGCTTATTTGGATTCTTAAGTGGGCAATATTTACAGTAGTCGAATTCCTTATTTTGTGCGTTGCGCTTATATCTTGTAATCATGATTTTGTACAGTTCATGCACGAATACAGTAATGCTATTATTCCATTTATGGCATCACTCGGAGTCATGATGGCAACAATGATTCGCAACGAAGGCACTATTTTTGAAGTCAAAGATTAAGGTAGTTCAAGATTATTTTGCGGATTGAATTGAAGCCTCTTGGCGAGCAACATCAAGCGCTTTGTTGAAGGCATCACTAGTCCAACTTGCTCCAGCAACAACCGAAATATGCAAATCTTTTAACGGTTTTCCAACGATTTTTCCTGGAATAGCCTCACTGAAAGCGCTCATGTGTTTTTTGGAGATTGGCGTAAACGGATGAGACGTTATTTGCACACTGCTAATATTTCCATTTGCAACGCTTAAATTCACGTCAATACTGTCTTCTGCAACTGGCCCATACTTAGCTTTGATTTTGTAATCGCCATCTTTGTAATTGCCAGTGTCTGTTTTAGGCGAATTTTGCTGATTTTGCTGATTTTGCGAATCCTCACTTTGCGCGGAAGCATGCGATTGTTGCGCGCCAGAATCGTAAGATTTTGAAGAATTGCCACTATCGTTTTCGCTTTGACCAGAATTACCAGCAAACTCATCATTCATCGGCACAGCACTCGGCTCGCCGCAAGATGCAAGAAACGCACTTGAGCTAGCCAAAACCGCAATCGCAGCAACCGTTTTTGCAATTTTTTTAGACTTCAAATCATCACGTGAAACATTGTGAAACATATTATCTGAAACCATAAAATCATCGCCTTTAAATCTTAAATTAAAACCATACGCAACTAATCATCTAAAAACTAATCATCTAAATTCGCTAATTTAGGCGACTTAGTCGGCTCATGATTTTGCAAAGATTGCGCAACGCTTTCATCAACATGTGCACTCGTAAACGCAGGCTTGCCACCAATCGCCTCGTACGCTTTGCGCGCATCCTCATTATTCCAACGCTCCCCAACAAGCACACCGTGGTTGAGCATAATTTCACGATCCGCGCATTGAGCTACCAAAGAATCGTGAGTTACAACAATAATCGTAGTGCCCTGGGAATGAAGCTGCTTAAATAAGTCAAGTACAATCTGCTCATTCTTTTCGTCCAAATTACCAGTCGGCTCATCCGCAAGAAGCAACTTCGGGCAGTTAATAAGAGCACGCGCAACGCAAACACGCTGCTGCTCACCGCCAGAAAGCTGGCTTGGTAAATGATGTGCGCGGTCCTTTAATCCCACGCGTTCCAAGGCTTCCATTGCTTGCGATTCATCTACAACTGAATGATAATATTGCGCAACCATCACGTTTTCTACGGCTGTTAAATGCGGCACAAGATAAAACTTTTGAAACACAAGACCGATTACGTTTTTGCGAACGTCTGCAAGCTGGCCCGCGTTCAAATCCTCGAGTTTGCGGCCTTGCAAAGCAACGGATCCTTTAGACGGCGAATCCATGCACCCAATAATGTTCATTAGCGTAGTTTTGCCAGAGCCGCTCGAGCCAACAATCGAAAGCCACTCGCCTTGCGGCACAGTAAGCGACAAATCGTCAACAGCGCGAAGAGAGCCGTAAATCTTGGAAACATGGTCCAAAGTCAACAGCATTTCTGGCTTGGAATCTGTATTTTCCTGCCTATTTTCTACATTCTCTGCCATATTAAATCCTTAACTAAAATCCTTAACTAAACACTCTAAAATCACTATAAAAGCTATTCTTCTCGAAGCACAATCGCAGGGTCGATTTTTGAGGCTCTCAAAACAGGCGGCAAAGCGGCAACGCAAGACGCTGCAACGCTAAACACAATAGAAAACACCACCAGCCACCAATTCACGCTCAAATCTCGCGCAAACACCATTGACGCAAGCAAGCGCGCAAATCCATACCCTACTGCCGTACCAGCGATTCCGCCAATAAAACCATAAAGCCCAGATTCCGCAGTGAACTCAATGCCAATGCTCTTAGCGCTCGCACCCAAAGCTTTGCGCAAGCCAATCTCATTTCGGCGCTGCTGCACAATCGAAGAAATCGTAGTGCTTACGCCAACCATCATCAACGCAAGAACAACCAGCGAAACAATCCAAAATAGGCTGCGAAGCATAGCAATAATTCCAGTATCTGCCGCTGTAACTTTAGTAACTTGTTGCGCACGAACACGCATAGAAGTCATATCGTTAATGCTGCGCACAACCGCATCTACGTTCGGCGCAGAAGATGAGTAAGCAATCACGTCCGCGCCGCGCTTAACGCCTGTAAGCGCACGCAAATCCGCGTTAGTTGCGTAAAGCATGGAATCTTCGGCGTCTCCCGTATCTAAAATGCCGCAAACGCGGAAAGTTGTGCCGTGAGTATCCATAATATCTGTGGAAACTCTGCCTTCAACAAGCTTTTTTGAGGAAGATTTATCTGCTTGATTTTCTGCTTGATTACCTTGCGATTTTTGCGCGGGCTTGTGCGAATCTGGGGAATTATCGCCAGCGCGATACGCGATTGCAATGCGCGAACCAATCTTCAATCCCATAGCCGAAGCAACATCTCGCCCAACCATAACGTTGCCGCTGCTAGGCCAAGCGCCATCCACGTTCCAATGCTTATTAAGCGACTTAACAGCGGAAACATCCACGCCAGCAAGCACATACGGAGCCGCATTAATGCGCACATTTTCGTAACGGTAGGTAGCAGATCGCATAGCACCTTTTGCAAGAACCATGTCGTTAGTGTGTAAAACCATTGCGCGATCAATGCCATTTTTCCACTCGCCTGCAAGCGGCGTCACAATAATATTCGCCCCGTACGTGCGCATTTCGTCACTCATTTGTTGAGGAACAACAATGCAAATTGCAGCCAAGCAAAACAGCGTAGCGGCACCAACAAGAGTGGCAACTACTGCCATAAGCGCACGCGACTTTCGGCGAAAAACAGCGCCAAACAGCATAGTCGCAAACATTGCGCTATTAGAAGTCATACCCGAACCAGATTTAACGCCCATGAAGCACCTCCGCAGGACGCACATGCAAAATAGAGCGAATAGAAGAGCCAGCGGCAGCAAGAACAGTAATCGCAAGAAGCACAAACACCAGCACAAACACCATTGGTCGAAGCGAAATCGCAGAACCAAACACGCTAAATCCAATCACTTGCGCAACTCCAAAGCCTACAATCATGCCAATAAACGCACCAACGCACGCAATAACCGCTGTTTCCATAAGCATTAGCCGCGCAACAGCGCCATCGCGCGCACCCAGCGCCTTAAGCAGCGCAAGCTCCCCCGAGCGCTCCGAAATCGCAGCCGCCATAAGATTTGCAACCGCAACAGCCGCCGCAATCAAGCTAAGCGCCGTCATAAGTACCATCACAGCACGCGTCTTGTTAAGTACGCTGCCTTGCATAGCCGAAACTTGCCGCACTTGCTTTGCAACAGCTCCTGGAATCACTTCTTCAATTTGGTAAGTAATCGAGCTTGGGTATGCTGTGCAATACCACGTCTCCCACTCTTCTTGGCTAAGAGCCGCTGGATTCTTCGCCGCTTTACGAGCTAAATCGTTTTCTGGCGTAGTCAATGCTTTAACTTCAATCGCCTCAACCATATTTGGCTTATTTGCAAGACGCTGTGCCTGGCTGGAATCCGCGTAAATCGCGTTATTGTCGCTATCTCCAGAATCGTAGATGCCAACAATTTTAAGTAAGATTTGCCTGCCAGAACGAGTTAGTTTTATTCGCTGACCAACTTTTAGATTATGACTTTTAGCAAGATTTGTGCCAACAGCGGCTTCGTGCTTAAAATCGCGCGGGAATCTGCCTTCAATCATCTTCCACCAAGACCGCATTCCTTGCACGCCAACAACTGTTGTCTCTCCAGAAGCGAGCGCAAGCTTGCGATTAAACCACGTGCCAACAATCGGGACTACTAAATTAGTGGATTTAGCGGAATTGGCGGATTTAGCAGATTCAGCAGAAGAATTTGCTTTAAGATTTGCGTAAATCGTTAGTTTTGGCGCAAAATTCGTTATGTTAAAAGCCCAAAAAATCATTTTGATTTTTGCAGCATCCGATTCCTTCAAAAAAGCGGTAGATTCTTCGCTTTCCGCATCAGCCAAAGTTTGCGAAGATTGCGAAGATTGCGAAGTTTGCGAGTTACTATAAGCTGACTTTGTGCGAGACGCATACAAATCGTTTACAACGGCATTCGACTTAGGCTGAACAATAATATTGGATCCGTAAGAGCTAAGCTCCGCGTTAATTTTGTCTCCAACGTCGTACACAACGCTAAGCATTGCCACGCTTACACACGCACTCAAGCACACAACAATCGCTATAAGAACTCGCTTTTTAATCTGCCTAGCAAGGGAGCGCGCAACCATTCGAATCATAAACATTTGCAGGCACCTCTACTTAAAGTGCGAGCTAAGCACGTCTAAATCGGCTGTGTGAATGGTAATTTTGCCGCCACCAGCCTTGTACGGGAATGGAATCGGGTTGCATCCGCCCTTAAATCCAATAGTCGCCAAATTTATTGCAACATCGCATTTTCTGCAGATTATCTTGCCGTCTTTTTCGTAGTAGCCTGCATCGCCACAATTTTCGCAAGCATCCAAGCCCACACCATACGCTCCACCATTTTTCTTGATGATTATAAAGCGCATAATAGTGCCATCTTTAGCTTTGTATTGGAATCTATGCAAGTGGCCATCGCTAATTTGCACAAAGTTGATTGTTGCTACGCCATCATGCAACTCGTACGGTTCTGGAGGCGTAAGCGTTGGCTTAATATTCATAAGAGACACGCCAGCGGTAAGCGTAAGTATTACTACGATTGCAGCCATTAGCGCCGCGAGCGCGGACCTTCTAGACTTGCGCTTAAACGCTCGCTTTGCGCGGATTTGTGCAGGATTTTCTCCCACAACTTTTGTTCTAGCACCGCGGATTATAGAAGATACAGCTGGAATCAAAAAAACGCATATTTGGGCGATTATTATAAGCGGAGCATTGTTTATAAGCCAAACAAGAATGCTAAACGAAAAATCGTCTATATACAGCAAAATACTTCCTTGCATAATTTGCAGCAAAGACGTTAAATGCTGAATTAGCAAAATTATTAAGCTTAGAATAATTGCGATTTTAAAGGCGCCAATACTCGCGGTTGTGCGCAAAGAGCGCACCATAAGACTTATGCAAATCGCAGCAGCCGCGCCAAGAATAAATCCTAGAGCGCGAAGAAGCATACTAGAAGTAAACGGAGGCGTGCTGGAGTCAACGAAAATCGTAAGCTGCAAAATCACGTCTGGGAGCGCGTAAAACACTGTAAACGCTAGGCAGAGCGCGCCAATTGCATTGCTTATGTGCAAGAGCAGTGGATTTTTGCGCCATTTTGCAACAGTTTTTCCAGATACTGCAATACAAGCGATTGTTGCAACATCTAGCGGAACAGCAATGCAAAGCGCTGGAAGATTCACAAAATTGCGCTGATTAATCACCACGCTTGCGCGCAAAAATGCAAAAACGAGCGCAGCAACTGTTCCAAAAATCAAGCCAAAAAATCGCCAGCGGGAGCTGATTGGTTTATCTCGCCCCTCGCCAACGCTTAGCGTTGCGCTTAATCCCATTGTAAGCAGCGCAAGAGGGAGCAGCCCTGGAAGTACTGTAACGAACATCCTGAGCATGTTCCCTCCTTTGCTGTTTACATGATTTTTGTTTTTTATTTATGCATTATGCATTATTTATGCATTATGCATTATTTATTTGTTGTTTTTATTCGTAAAAACTACCACTGGCAAAACTACCACTGACGTGGAGTGTACTTCCAATCGTCAAAGGTGGCGGTAATTGGCTCAGTCCAGAATCGGCCATCCACACCCGTAGCAGGATCTACGTGAAGCATCCAACCCTTCTTTTCTGGCGATTCAACCGAAAGCACCAACTTGTAGTTTCCAGCCTTGTCGAGCTTAACATTTGCGCCGTAGTGTGGGCCGTCGGAAGCGTTCATTTGCATAAACGTACCCTTTACAACGGCTTCACCGCTCGCCTTATCAACAATTTGATAATTCACAGTCAAATCTGGAATAAACTCACCCTTGCCGTAGCCAAGCTGTGTACCTTTCTTGTTTGCGTGAATATCTGCCTCAAGGTGGAAGCTTGCCTCGCTTGCCTTTAAGCCCATGCCTGCTGGAACCATGTCGACTGGCTGGAAGTACACAGCGCCAATCGTAAGCGGGCCAATGTTCTGGTCTTGGTGAGGTCCAACTGGAACCTCTTCAAAGCCCTTGTCTCCACCCTTATCGTCGGCCTTCTGCTCAGATGATTGTGGCTTAGCAGCAGACTTTGCTGCGTTTCCGTTTGCGCCACAGCCAGTGAGTGTTAGCATTCCTGCAAGCGCTAAGGCTGCAATTGCCATCATCTTTTTATTCTTCATATCTAACCTTTTCTATTAGTTATTGTTTATTATTGCTTGATTTTTAGTTTTGATTTTTAGTTTTGACTTATCCGTTAACTGTTGCTAACTGTTGCTAGCAGTTGCTTTGTGCTTTCGCGCGCGCACAAAACTCGCGCACAGCAGTGCCACAACTACGATTGCAGCTACGACTTGCGCCGCAATCGTTTCAACGTACGGATAGAATCCAAGCCAATCGTTAGTTGGCAAGCCTTGAATATACGCGCCAGCGAGCGCATCGCCCTCTATAAGCGCATGCACACCTCCGCCAGCAAAAATCACCACTAAAATGCACATAAGCGCGCTTGTTCCTGCAAAGAACGGGCGAATCGGTATGCGCACAGACGCAAAGCGAATCAGTAAGAAGATTACAACTAGAACAGCAGCTGCGGCCACGAATCCGCCCCAAATCATGGAGTCAGCTCCGCTTGATACAGCAAAAATCGCTTGGTAGAAAATCACAGTTTCTGCACCTTCGCGAAACACTGCTAGGAAGCTTAGCAACGCTAGAGAAATCAGGCTGCCTTTAGAAACAGCTGCCGTTGTTTGGTTGCGAATATACTCGTTCCAAGCTTGCACAGAAGACCTTGAAATCATCCAATTGCTTGTATAAAGCAGCATGAGCATTGCAAACAGCGCCACAACGCCTTCCGTAATCTCTTGCTGCGGTCCAGAGCCATTGAACAACAATCCAAATAGCGCAGCAACAACAAGCGACGCCGCAATTCCAGCAACAAGACCCATGTAAATGTACTTAACCATGTGCTTGTGCCCAGATTTAATAAGATACGCGATTATTGCAGCAACAACCAGCAGAGCTTCCAACCCTTCGCGCAACAAGATTATAAAAGCCTGGCCAAAAGAGCTTGTTATAAATTGCATAAACACATTGGCATTAGCCGCCGCTCCGCCGTCTAGCTTGGATGCATCTTCAATAAGCATTGACTTAAGATCTGTAAACAGCTTTTTTGTTTGCGCAAATGATTTGCCATTGTTCATAGCTTGCCTGCACTCTTTGAATTGATATTCAACAGTGCTTACTCGGCTTCCGCTTATTGCGTTCATAACGTTCTTCTCAAAACCGAGCTTTTCGTAATACTTGTAGTAGGCTTCGTTCACTAAATCAACAGCTTTGGCAACTTCTTGCTTATTTGCTTTTGCCGATTTGTATGTTGATGCAGATCTATCTAATATAACGTTCATTTCTAGCGCTACTTGACTCCAAGTTCTGCCGTTTCGCCCAAGATTCTTCTTTTTTGCAGCATCGAGCTTTTTGCGTTCTTTTGCGATTTGCGCGCGCAATTTGGATGCATAAACATTTGGCTTATCTAAATTTGCGTTTGCGTCTAGCTGAGCCGCAGTTTGCGCAACGTCTTCTTCTAGAGCAGATACGACTTCACTAATTTGCGCGGCCTGATTTTGTTGATATACCAGCGTTTGTAATTGTTGGAACTGATCTTGCTGCGATTGAACTTTATTCTGGCCAATCGTATCTCGCACAACTGTAATCATGTTTGAAGCTACATAAACAGAGTTATATGCGGCTTGAAACCTGGTTGCTGCTCCTGCCATATTTGCGTTTGCATACTCGCTTTTGCCTTGTTCTAGCTGACTTGCAACAGCTGACGAAACTTCCGACCAAGTGTTGTATGTTTTATTGGCATCCGTAGCATAAGCAGGCGTTGGAGCTGCGATTAGACCAGCAAAACCAGCGAGCCCTGCAAGCCCTGCAAAACCCGTTGCGCAGCATACAAAAACGCATACTGATGCTAAAAGCGCTACTAAGCGCGACGTTTTTTGGCGCGCTTTTGCACACGCGTGCATAATGTCTCCATATCTCCTTTGGCTCTAATCCCCATCGAGCGCACCCAACTTCTTCTGTTTTCGTCTTAATTTTTAGTCTTAGTTTTATCTTTAGTTTTAATCGTTTAAATTTTTTGGCGACTTTATCGCGGCTTGTTCCGTTTTATTTGGACTTTGTTCCGTTTTGTTCTATTTAAAGTCACCTCGCAAGTAACCCCATCAACATAATATCGATATATCAGGTAGATTGATATAGTTCAGCGCAAAAAACTCGCAAATATTACAAAATGATATTGATAATGAGAATTATCTTTGGACAATCAGGGGGTAAGCAACAAAAAAGAACCCCCAGGTTTGAGCACTG
The DNA here is from genome assembly GCF_055452355.1 of Gardnerella rara. Classification (NCBI taxonomy): domain Bacteria; kingdom Bacillati; phylum Actinomycetota; class Actinomycetes; order Bifidobacteriales; family Bifidobacteriaceae; genus Gardnerella; species Gardnerella rara. Next base: position 200,794 of record NZ_JBVBJP010000004.1, on the reverse strand, counting down.
TTAGTAGGCTTAGGGGGCTGCTGTTACTAGTGAGTTTATCACTATTTCTAAATATTCGCTATTTCTATCAAAAGACACAAAATAAAAGAGGGAACCGAAACTATGTCAGCTCCCACAGGTGTGTGTCCGCAAACGCACACCGCAATTACGTTTTAATTATACCTGTTGTACATGGAAACAAAAGTTGATATATAACACCTTAAAATACATCTACATTACGAATGATATTACGCACGCTTGAAGGTAAGGAGTTAATCGCGATAGTACTCGTATTGTTTGCGTCTAGCTTCGATTTTGTGCAGGCAAGCCTTGAATTACACAACGCAACGACGCAACAACGCATTAGGCAATAAGACGACTAGGCAGCATGAACCGCATTGGTTGGCATTATTCAGCATTAGTTGGAATTAGTCCACAAAAAAGTGCGCGGGGAATGCGCGCGTTTTGCGAAGCGTTTTATTAGGCAGCATTACAGCAAACTCAGCACTGGTAGTTTGCACGATTTTTTGCAAATCGCTTTCTTGCGATACAAACAACGCACTAGCGAGCGCATCAGCGTAAGCAGTTGGGAAATCGCAAGTTTTAGCAGGAATATACGCCCAGCTTGCGCATAAATTGCAAGCAGGAATGCCGTCAAGCGCATTAATCAAATGAGTCGCAATTAAATTAGACTCAAAGCCACTTGCATCTTTGCCTAAGTAACTTGCGTCTTTTACTTTCCATCGCCTTCTTGAAGTAGACGACGCACACAACGCTCCGCTTGCGATTGATGCCACCCCAACTGCTTGAGTTGTGTCAAAAGGATTTTCCAGAGCCACTTTTATTTGACTATTCTCTTCGCTAAAACAAGCGCGCATATCTCCGCCAGCGTTTACTAGAAAATCACAATCGGCGGGCGAATCGCAATCCGAAGGCGTCTCGCCACTAAGCTCCTCTTTAATAATCTGTGTTACAAAATCTACAAAATAGCCCTTACCAGCTGCACCAAAATCAAGCTGCACTGGCTGATTTGTGTGGAGCGTTGTGCTGCCGCCATCTTGCGAAATATCTGCCCACGTAACTGGCAAAGCACGGCGATAGTTAGACCAGCTGCCACTGCTGCTATTCCCATTCTTGCCTTCGCTAGCTTGCGATTGCGGAATAAAGTGAACAGAATTGTTGTAGCCAAGCTCAAGCAAATCCGCGCCAATGCACGCATCGAAAGCACCGTGCGTTGCAGCGTAAAACTCGCTATAAAGCGCAAAAAGAGGCTGAGCCCACGTTGGAAACTCAAACTCGCCGCCGCGCTTTGCACGAGCCATGCGCGAAACAAGCGAATCTGCACGAAAACGCGAAAGAGTGCGCTCGTAATCATCAATAAACGCGCGAATCCGCTTCTGCACGCGCTGCGAAATCGGCACGCTGCTAGAGATAATAATCCCAGTGCCAAGCGCATGCTCAATCGCCACAACGTTTCTAAACATCGCTTTCCTCACGCAAACATTTCATTCGCTTTTTTAGAAAGCTCATACCGAAGAGGGCGCTCACCAATAGAATCAACCATTCCAAGCTCAATCAAACCGTTAAGCGCGCTCACAATCTTTCTCTCACCAACCTGCTCACCAATTGCATTACCAACGTATTCGCTTAATTGCTTGCGAGTCATCGGAGTCGGATTATACGAAAAAAGCTTATTTTGCAACAAAATAGAAAGAACTTCGTGCTGCACTTTAGAAATCGCTGTTTTTTTGGAAAACTCGAATATCTTATTCAAGCAGTAAACAATCTGTTTTAACTGCACACTAATATTGTTTAATACTTCGCTCTGTGCTTTTTCAACATATTCCAACATTGTGCAGCAAAACATAGTTAAATCATTGCAATTAAACAGTTCTTGCGATTTGGAAAAGGCAGCATAATATCCAGATTTTTCTGCATAAATTATAGAGCTTAAGCTCAAAATTGTTGGCATCGAAAGCTGCTCGTGTAATTGCAAAGCAAGCAAAAACCGCCCAGTTCTGCCGTTTCCATCGTAAAACGGGTGCACGCTCTCAAAAGCATAGTGGCACATGCACGCCTTAATAAGCGTTGGAACTTCGTTGCTATTCATCAAACTCAACATCTGCGTTAAATGATCTTGAATTTCTGCTTCCGTTGCATCGCCATCATGCACTGCATTATCCGCAGCATCACGAATACTTACTTTCCCGCTCCTAAAAATCTCACCATCTGGAATATCGCCTGATTCTAATTCGCCCTGCATAATGCTGTTGTAGATTTTTCGTATATCTTGCAATGTTTGCGGAACTGAAGAATCACATTCATTGGAATCTACAAGCTCAAGAAAAAGCTTAGTAAATTCACTAAAACGCGTATGCTTATTCTGCTCATTTGCAGCATCAAGTGCTTTGGAAAGCTCTTTTCTAGTGCTGTGAACACCTTCAATAATGTTGGTATTTTGCACTTCTTTTGCAATAAGTTGCATTAAATACTCGCGCTGAGCAAACCGCGGCAACTCGTTCCACGCTTTTTCAACTGTTTTTTCAGCATTCGCAATATCATTCATGTGCGTTACAAGATCCGTTACGCACGTTGCAAAAATTTCATGCGCATCAAATACGATTCCGGAATGATACGTTGCAGGATTATCAATGCGCAATCGATATTCTTCTTCCGCAATATCGCAAGGTTTTGCATTACTTTTAGACATTGCAACTATTGTGCGTATTGTTTTGTAATCCATAATGCGACTCCATTTACATTATTGCGTTTACGTTATTGCGTTTACGTTATTAAGGATTTTGTAGTAATGTCTTGCAATGTTTTGCTTGCGATATTTTTGCTTATACGCAAATAACGCATTTATCACAAAATGATTGCATAGCTAATGTAAAAATATATTCTATACCTACATTTTGCCAAAATGAAGGCATAGCGCATAAAAAAACATTCATCTATACCGACATTTTCGCAAAACAGCACTATAGCAACGCAGCAAGCAGAACGCGTTACAACCCAAAAAGCTTCAACAACGCTCGGAAAGTATCTTGACCATCATAGCAAGTTTCAACTAGGAATCCGCGCTCATTGCTGTATTCTTTGAGACCGCGATAATAGTAATATTTCTTTCGATCCTCAATAATAAACGGCACAATATTATGCTTTAAACATTCCTTAAAAGCAATCAAACGCCCAACCCTGCCATTACCATCCTGAAATGGGTGTATCCGCTCAAACCTGTAATGAAAATCAACTATATCTTCTAGCTGCAAATCAGTTTTAGCAAGGTATTCTGCCAGCAACTTGCTAATCTCCTCATGCACTTTTTTAGGCTCGCAAGTTTGCACACCGCCCACAACATTCGCGCGCAACTTGTAATCTCCCACACTAAACCAAGGTAGAAGCTCGTCACTTGTTCCGCGTTTAAGCAGCAAATGTAAATGCTTAATCATGTCTTCGCTAAGAGACTCCTCAGCAACATCAATGCAGTAATCAATCGCACGAAAATGATTCACTGTTTCAACAATGTCATCAACCCTAATAGCTGTACCAGCATTTGCACCAACAACTGTACCTTTGTTTTCACTTTTGTTCGCACTATCGCCGTACATATTTTCTTCGGAGCCAATAGTATTAGTTTCAAAAATTCTCCTAGTTTGATCTTCACTTAACTGACTTCCTTCAATATGATTCGAGTTGTACGTCATGCGAATTTGAAGCTCGTGATAAATTCCGCCTGGAATACGATGCGCTTTTTCTTCCCTAAGCCTTTGCAAAATAGCATTACCTGAGATTAAGCAATACAATTCACTCGGCTTACATTGTAAATAGTTGCTGATTTTTGCGATTACTAAGTTTGATAGTTTTTCACCTTTTGAGATTTTTGCAATCGTACGAGAAGAAATATGCAACTCGGCTGCTAACTGCGATTTTTTAACGCCTTTTTCTTGCAGCCTGTTGTTCAATCCCGTGTAATCATACATTTTTAACGCTTATCTTTCTTCTGCTGCCTTGCTTTATTGAGATGAATTATTGCGAATTTATATACTCACGCACTAAAAATCTTTACTTATTTTCCCATAATCAACATAAAAAGTAAAGATAATTGCGATTTGACGAATCCAGCATCGGCAACATAACGCCACTTTAACACAAACAACACTAACGCTTGACGTTAGTAACGCAATGCATTAGCATAGTTTTATGGAAACAAGAGAAAAGGAACTTAATGATTACCTATACGGCGGAGCATACCCCAAAGGTTACCCCACAGGATTAGAAAAAATCCTAAAGAGAAAGCTACAAATACTAAAGGCTGCACACAGTTTGCAAGATCTTAAAGCGCCGCCAGGCAATCAGCTTGAGCCACTCAAAGGCAATTTACTTGGATATTGGAGCATAAGAGTAAATAAACAGTACAGACTAATTTTCAAATGGAACGATAATACGAAAGAAGCTTACGATGTCTACTTCGACGACTACCACAGATAACTATTTGAGCACTCCAGGCGAAATCTTGCGCGAAGAATTTATGGAACCTCTTAAAATAAGCTCATACAAGCTTGCTCACACTATTGGCACATCGCAAACAGCTATTGGAGAGATTCTCAGCGGTAAACGTGCAATCAGCGTAGCAATGGCGTACAAGCTATCTAAAGCTTTTAGAACAACTCCAGATTTTTGGCTCAACCTTCAACGCGACTACGACATTTTGCGATTTGACGAATCCAGCATTGGCAACATAACGCCGCTCGTTTCGGCGTAACACGATTTACGCGCTTTAAAACTAAGCAAATCCCACTTCGCAAATTTGAAAATTTTTGGGTTATAGGCCAAAAAGTGTGTAAAAAATCATGTCTCACGTATTGCAATACAAGCGTTTTGCGGTAATCGAATCTGTTTTCTGCACATTCGCCACCCGGACAAAAAGTGTGTAAAAAACAAGCTCATAACCCTTATAGCAGTAAGGCTCGTAGCATATCGAATGTAGATTATTCTTCATTTGTATGAATAACCCACTATGCGATAACTGCCGTCAAACAATTCCTTGATTTCCCATAATCAACATAAAAAGTAAAGATAATTGCGATTTGACGCACATAAAAGTAAAGATTTGCAAAAGAAAATATGTATCAAAAAATAATCAAGCCACCAGTGCTAGTATGCTCAAGCGCTAAATTCAATCTAAATTCAAGCCATGCCATAACGCGTTTTATATGCCGCGTAATCCTTATCTTGCAAAACACTAGCAACATTCGGCGCGTATTCATATTCTTCTTCAACAAGATGCGCAAACTGCTGCTGAGCTAAAAGATCAACCTGCAAAGGCTTTGTAATAATGTGGAACATATCCTCAAGAAGCTTATTATCGTTAGTATCTTTAGCCCGAATCGAAGCGTTATCGTTAACGCGCTGAGTTATTAATCCCCAATCAAAATGGTACCCAGCATCTCGCGCAACAATATCCCAAAAAACGCGCTGCGTTCTGCCATTGCCCTCACGAAATGGATGCAAAACATTAAAATTATTGTAATTTACGCTTAACTTACTAATAAACTCATCAACAGATAAGCCCTGCAATAAATTATCATTTTTAAGCGTCTGCTCACAGTAGCGAATCCCAACGCCCATGTATTCAAGCGGATGAAACGGCTCGCCACCACCTTTAGACATGTCAATAGTACGAATCTGACCAGCCCAATCGTAAACATCCTGGAAAAGATAATGATGAATCCACTGCAATTGCTTAACAGTTCCTTCAGCATGTGGCAAGTTTTCATACAACTTATAGCTACGGACTGAAACTAAATCGTTTTCAAAGAAATCAAGATCTTCCTGAGTTTGTACATTAAGTTTGTTCTTCAGCACTCGCGTATGAGGAATAAGATATGGGTCAAAAACTTCATCAACCATCATTTAACCCTTAAATAAATTAAGATTAATTATTCCAGACCGTAACGCTTACGAGTTAGAGATATAAGCTCATCTGCGCTTATAGAACCGCGAATATATTTTCTTGTATCAGCCAAGCATGCAGAAGAGACCGTACCCCCCTCTAATTTTGCTGAAGATAATGCTATTGCAACGTTTTCCAGTCGGAACTTTTGCGTTTCTTTATCAATCATTTCTACTCCCTGCCAACACCCTCTCTCAAATCAAAAATAACTACCAACTATTTTACTATTCGCAATGCATTTATGCGCAATGCATTTTTGATTACTGCATATTCTGCTTACAACACATTTTTGTTGCATCATATTTTGTGATTCAACGAATCCAGCATCGGAAACATACAGCCGCTCGTTTCGGCGTAAATAACCTAAACTTTGGATTTTGCACAAGACAATCCACTTTCAAAAGTGAAAAAATATTACAGTTTTGAAAGTGAAAATGATATAATACTTTCAAAAGTAAAATAAAATTAAAGTTTTGAAAGTAGAAATACGTGTTTGCTTTCAAAAGTGAAAAATACTACGATTCCTACGACATTGAAGGAATACGCGTAATAGACATAGCGCAATGGCTACTTAACGCAAACTAAGCGAAACAACAGCATGCAATACAAAAGGGCCTTCGAGAGTGAACGCAAGCGAACACAAACGAAAGCCCTAAAACACTAGCGCTAACATGTAGCAAGCAAAACTTAGCTACGCACCTTGCGCAACACAGCACCAAAAGCCGCAAACATCAAAGCAGCAAAAGCCACAAATGCGCCACCAACACCAGTAGCAGGCAAAACACCCTTACCATCACCCTGGCCAGCTGTATTGTTTTCAACAGTAATATCCGTCCAGCCAAGCTGATTACCCTGCTCATCCACAAGCACAACAGTATGCTTGCCAGAATAGCCAGCAGGGAATTGCGCATCAAAATAAGGAACGCCATCAGGGCCAAGCTTAACAGTCACAAAATCACTGCCATCCACGCTACGCAAAAGCTTAGGAGTGGAATAAATGAACGCGTAAGCCTTCGCAGAACCCTCGCGATGCAAGCGATTAAGGAACGCCTTGTTGTTAACGTTTACAGAAACCTTGTTCGCAGAACCTGCAACAGCAATGTTGTTGGAACCAACCGTTAGCATGCCCTTTAATTCTGGCTTAAGCTGATCAACGCTAGCAGGAGCCGAAGGAACTACAGCTTTAGCTTGAGATGGCTTTGCAGCAGACTCAGACTTGGCGGACTCAGACTTAGCAGCAGCATCAGGAACAGAAGGAACAGCAGGAACGGATGGAGCGGCTGGAGCTTCTGGAGCTTCTACAGACTTATCTTCTGGCAATGCTTCTGGAGATGCTTCTGGAGACACTTCTGGCGAATCTTGGCCAGCAGCATTAGGAAGTTCTGGAGCCTTTGCAGACTCACTCTTCTTAATCTTTTCCGCTTCTGCAAGAAGATTCTTTAAAAGATCCAAATTAGACTTCTTAGAATCGCGAATTATTTTAGCGGTAAAGCTAAGTCCTTTTGCTTCTGCCTGCTTAGCTAAATCTTCCTTTTCTTCATTATATTCTTTAACAGACTTCTTAAGAGCTGCAGAAATCTTATTATTTAATTTCAAAGCAGCAGCACCAGCTTTGTTTACCTCAGCGGCACTCAAATCACCAAAAGGCTTATTGGCAAAACTCTTTATATCTTCTAGGAACTCTGCAGCAGCAGCATACTCATCTCTAGTAGGCGTAAACATACCGCCATTAATAAGCTTTGCTAATTCAACAGCATTAGCATAAGGTTTTTCTTGTGCACTTCGATGCTTCTGCAATTTTTCCTTAAATATTTCAAGTTTTGAAGAATCAATGCTTTTGTTGTTCTTCTCTAATTCCTTCTTAAAATCTTCCTCCGAAACACCAAGGTCTGCCATAACTTGGATCAGAGTATCCATCTCTCTTTCTTTTTTATCTTCAATCTCTTTTTTAGTTTCAACAGGATTTTTGGAAGCGGCAATCTTCTTAAGCTCATCAAGATCTTGCTGAGTATACGTCTTATCAGCTTTACCGTCTGCAGACTTACCTCTCAAAGCATTCACGTAATCTCTATTAGCGGCAAACTTATCATTGAAATTAGTCTCACTATTAGCCAACGCTGGCATGGCAAATGCAATTCCCGAAACAAAAGTTGCCATCGCCGCAAAAGTGGCGATTGCTTTTTTACTTAACATACTTTTCCTTTCCTCTCATCACGAATCATCGTGCGAAGAGCCTATTTGCTAAAACAGCACAATAAGTGATTCAATTTAGGCTTAAATTAAATCATTACAAAGTATACAGATACCCTACCCCCGTAATGTATTGTTATAACCTTTCCATAACAGATAAAACAGACCAATTAAACAAAAATAAGACATAAACAAAACACAGATAAAACAAAAGCAGGAGCTGCGATAAATAATCGCAAACTCCTGCAATATACAAGCCGATTAAGCTTAGGTTTATAAAACCGTAAGAGTCAGGCTTAAATTACCTTTGCATTAGGCAACACGTTGCCGTCTTTATCAACGTTGCAACTGTGCTCAACAGCAATCGTAATGTGATCGTTGTCAACGGAATAGAAGCCATCAGTCACCTTAAAAACGTGACGAACGCCTTGCAAATCGTCAACCTTTACAAATCCGTGATCAATCAACGCAAGCACAGCCTCATGCCCAGGAAGCACGCCCATTGTGCCATTCACAGAAGGAATAACAACAAACTTAGCAGCACCTTCCCAAACAGGATGCCTGGCTGCAACCACGCTAACGTGCAGCGTTTTCACTTGCTTTTCTGCCATAATCACGCACCAAACTCTTGCTGCATATCGTGCCAACGACGCTCAAGATCATCAATGCCACCAATGCCAGAGAACGCCTGCTCAGGGATCTCGTCGTAAACGCCATCGCAAATGCGCGTAAACGCCTCAATCGTCTCATCAGCTGGAACATACGAACCTGGACGACCAGTAAACTTTTCGGCCACGTAGAAGTTCTGACCAAGGAACTGCTCAATCTTACGAGCGCGGCTCACAGTGGTCTTATCTTCTTCACCAAGCTCATCAATACCAATCAAAGCGATGATGTCTTGAAGCTCCTTATTACGCTGCAAAATAGCCTTTACGCGATTAGCGCAATCGTAGTGAGCCTGGCCAACATAACGAGGATCCAAAATTCTAGAAGTAGAAGCCAAAGGATCCACAGCTGGGTAAATACCCTTAGCTGCAATGTCACGCGAAAGCTCGGTAGTTGCATCCAAATGCGTAAATGTTGTTGCAGGCGCAGGGTCGGTGTAATCATCTGCAGGCACGTAAATAGCCTGAAGCGAGGTAATGGAATGGCCGCGAGTAGAAGTGATTCGCTCCTGCAACGCACCCATCTCATCTGCCAAGTTTGGCTGATAACCAACTGCAGAAGGCATACGGCCAAGCAACGTGGAGACCTCGGAACCAGCCTGAGTAAAGCGGAATATGTTATCAATAAACAGCAACACATCCTGATTCTGCACATCGCGGAAGTACTCAGCCATAGTCAAAGCGGTAAGAGGCACACGAAGACGAGTCCCAGGAGGCTCATCCATCTGGCCAAAGACAAGCGCCGTCTTCTCCAAAACGCCAGCTTCTGCCATTTCGCCAATCAAATCGTTACCTTCACGGGTACGTTCGCCAACGCCAGCAAACACAGACACACCACCGTGGTTCTGTGCAACGCGCTGAATCATCTCCTGAATCAACACGGTTTTACCAACGCCTGCGCCGCCGAACAGACCAATCTTTCCGCCCTGAACGTAAGGGGTAAGCAAATCGATAACCTTAATGCCTGTTTCAAACATCTGAGTCTTAGACTCAAGCTGATCGAAAGCAGGTGGATTGCGGTGGATTGGCCAGCGCTCAGTCACCTCAATATGCTCACCTGGTTTGGCGTTTAAAATGTTGCCGGTAACGTCAAAAACGTGACCTTTAGTAACATCTCCAACAGGTACCGAAATTGGACCGCCAGTGTCTCTAACTAAAGCGCCACGAACCAAGCCGTCCGTAGGCTTAAGCGCCACTGCTCGCACGGTTGAATCCCCAAGGTGCTGCTCAACTTCCAGAGTAATCTCGTGGACGGTATCTCCCTCCGTGTTTCCAACGGTGTTGATATCCACCTTGAGAGCATTGTAAATATCTGGAAGATAGCCAACTGGGAACTCAACGTCAATCACGGAACCCTGAACACGGGTTACGCGACCAGCTGTTGGGTCGTCTTCCTTTGCATCTTCTGGAGGTGCTGTGGTCTGATTTTCAGCCATATGCTCCTATTCCTCCTCATTGTTCAGCGCATCAGCGCTGCCGATAATCTCGGTAAGTTCTTGTGTGATGGAAGCCTGGCGAGAAGCATTTAGCTTTCTCGTTAAATCATCCACCAAGTTGCGGGCGTTGTCTGTAGCCGTATGCATAGCATTCTGCCTGCTAGCTGTTTCGGATGCTGCAGATGTAAGCAAACACTCGTGAATACGCGATTGAATATACTTTGGCAAAACCGCATCCAAAACCTCGTCTGGGCTAGGCTCAAAGCAATATTCCACAGCGTCTGGGTTGCTGCGACTAACCGCCTCTTCTCGAGCCGAAACCGCACCCGTAGAAGAAAGCGAAGCCGAAGGACCCGAGGCCGCCTCGTAATCTGGCCTATGCATAGCAAACTCTTCGCCGTCTTTTAACGGAACCAGCTCAACTGGAAGCATGCGAAGCGTACGAACCTTTTGTCTCACCATGTTTACAAACTCAGTGAACACAATGTAAAGCTCGCTAACTCCACCTTCTTCTTCGGGAGTCATGTACGCATCCATTAAAGTATCGGAGATTCGCTCTGCGATTGTTACATCAGGATGATCCGTAGAACCTTCCCAAGTGCCTGCAACGTCGCGGTTGCGATACTTGTAGTAGGTTGCGCCTCTTCGACCATACACGTACAGCTCGGCGTGCTTTCCTTCGGCATCTAGCTTTGTAAGCAGCGCCTCTGTTTCTCGAATAATCGAAGACGTAAACGCTCCAGCCATTCCACGGTCGGAAGTCAACGCCAGCACGGCTACGCGATTACCCGCACGCTCTTTCCCAAAGATTGGATGCTTAATGTTTGCTTCGTGATGAGCTACCAACGCCTGCACGGCATCGAAAATTGCGTCGCTGTATGGCTTAGCGTTAAGCGCAATATCTCGCGCTTTTGCAATATGCGAAGACGCAATCATTTCCTGAGCCTTAAAGATTTTGCCCAAAGACTGTGTGGAAATAATTCTCGATTTCAATGCAAGTTGGGAAGACATACGCTACTTCCCCTCAGACTCGTGATTGCTTGAATCGCGACCATCCGACTTTGGCTTTGCAACAAGCTTTTCCTTCTCAACAGGAGCAGGATTTTCGGCAGGAGGCAAAGAATCCTTAACAATCAAAGGCTTTCCTGCAGAAGTCTTAAACGACTTACGGAAATCTTCGATTGCGGCATCAAGCTTTGCTTCTGTTTCTTTGGTAAAGTCCTCGGTATCGCGAATCACTTGCAAAATGTCGGTTCCCTTATCGAGGTAGTCCAACATCTCGCTTTCAAAGCGAAGCACGTCTTTTACAGGAATGTCGTCTAGCTTGCCGTGAGTACCAGCCCACACGGAAACAACCTCTTGTTCCATGGAACGAGGCGAGAACTGCTTCTGCTTAAGCAACTCAGTTAAGCGAGCGCCACGCGTGAGCTGAGCCTTGGAGGCCGCATCCAAATCGGAAGCAAACATTGCAAAGGATTCCAAAGACTTGTAACGAGCCAACGAAATCTTAAGCATGCCAGAGACCTTCTTCAAAGCCTTAGCCTGAGCTGCGCCACCAACACGAGACACAGAAATACCAACATCGACTGCTGGACGCTGACCTGCGTTGAACAAATCGGACTGCAAGAAGATCTGACCATCTGTAATAGAAATTACGTTGGTTGGAATGTATGCAGAAACGTCATTTGCCTTGGTCTCAATAATTGGCAAGCCAGTCATTGAGCCGCCGCCCATATCGTCGGAAAGCTTTGCACATCTTTCTAGCAGACGAGAGTGAAGATAGAACACATCGCCTGGGTATGCTTCACGCCCAGGTGGACGACGAAGAAGCAAAGAAATCGAACGATATGCTTCTGCTTGCTTAGACAAGTCGTCGAAAACAATCAAAACGTGCTTGCCGTTGTACATCCAATGCTGGCCAATTGCAGAACCAGTGTATGGAGCAATGTACTTAAAGCCTGCAGAATCCGAAGCTGGGCTTGCAACGATTGTTGTGTACTTCATAGCGCCTGCTTCTTCGAGGCTCTGACGTACGGAAGCAATTGTTGAACCCTTTTGGCCGATTGCTACATAAATGCAACGAACCTGCTTTTTTGGATCGCCACTTTCCCAGTTTGAGCGTTGATTAATAATCGTATCGATTGCGATTGCTGTTTTACCAGTTTGACGATCGCCAATAATCAACTGACGCTGACCGCGACCAATTGGCGTCATTGCGTCAATGGCCTTTAAACCAGTAGACAAAGGCTCGTCAACAGGGTGACGATGAATCACGTCTGGAGCCTGGGCTTCAAGAATACGACGCTCCTTGCACTCAATCGCACCAAGACCATCAATTGGATTACCCAATGGATCCACGGTACGACCAAGATAGGCGTCTCCCACTGGCACAGACAACACTTCGCCAGTGCGGTAAACTTCCTGCCCTTCCTCAATGCCCGTAAAATCGCCTAAAATAACGACGCCGATTTCGTGTGCATCAAGGTTAAACGCTAGGCCTAAGGTGTCGTTCTCAAAGGTGAGCAGCTCGTTTGCCATGCAGCCAGTTAAACCAGCCACATGCGCAATGCCGTCACCAGCCGTAACAACATAGCCAACTTCTTGCGTTGGCATGTCTGCCGGCTTGTACGAGTCAACAAACCCGTCAAGTGCCTTGCGTATAAGGGCGGGATCAATAGATAGTTCCGCCATAATTCTCCTTATTTAACTATTTCACTGCCTGTGTCCAAGCACCATTTCGCGCAGAACGCTGCAACTGCTTAAGTTGCATCAGCATTGTGCGATCTGTTACTTGATCGCCGATACGTATACGCATACCGCCAAGCACGTTTGGATCTACGATTGGGTTTATGTATGCACGATGACCCAACTTATTGCTGTAGATCTCAATCAAACGCTTAATCTGCTTATCTGTAAGAGGCTGAGCGGTTGTAACAGTAACCAAAGTTTCGCCCGCTTCACGCTCAAAACCAGACCACGCGCCGCCAAAGCTGCCCGTTTTGCCGCTTTCAGCTCCACCATGCCATGTTCCTACAAGATAGTGCATAATGCGCAACACAACAGGATGCGCCTTACCTCCAATAAGCTCATCAATCAATCTTGATTTGTCTTCCGAAGACCTATTTGGATCGGTAATGGCGTCAGAAAGCTCAGGATATTTTTCCAGCATATCCATCATTGTTGAAAGCTCATCAGATATACGCTGAGCTTCGTCGTGAGCATCTGAAATGGCTTGCGCAAGCGAAGAACGCGACAAGTTTTCGCTTACTCGCGATGCCTTTTCTGGCATCCGTACCTCCTCATTTATGCAAAACTTAAGTAGTGGAATCAAGCATCACCAAGATTTAACTTAGATTAAAACTAAAATGTAAAACTTAGTGAAACCGCTTGTTTTAGCTACTTGTTTTGACCCGAATCCTTAACACTTGAGACTTCATCAATCACATGATCAATGATTTTAGAGCCTACGGCATCGTCATCTAGCTTAGATGCAAGAATCTTGCCAGCTAACGCTGCAGCGAGAACCGAGACTTCTCCTTGGAGGCTAGACATGGCGTGCTTATGCTGAGCTTCAATGGAACACTGAGCTTCACTAATGATTTTTGCAGCATCTTTTTCTGCGCGCTGTCTCGCTTCATCAACAATCTTAGAAGCCTGTGCACGAGCCTGTTCACGAGTCTTTGCAGCATCTGCTTGAGCCTGAGCAAGCTCTTCTTCCATCTTGCTCTTTAACTCATCAGCTTCACGCTGCATGTTTGCTGCTTTGGCCATTCCGCCTTCGATTTTTTCTGCACGCTCATCAAGAATTGCCTGGAATTTAGGCATAACAAACTTGTAGAAAAATGCTGCAAGAACTACCAAAACAATTAACGACCACACTAAGTCATAAGGCTCAGGCAAGAACAACGCCAAACCATTACTCTCAGATGCATGTGCCATGGCTTGTCCTTTCTATTCCTTCAACACTTTTGTATTTGTGCTGGAACGAGTTGTTTCGTTCGGTTCACTTTCCCATAATGTAGGCAACGAATCCGAGCAAGCCCAGAACCTCGATAAATGCCAAGCCAACAAACATAAACAGCTGAATACGATTGCCAACTTCTGGCTGACGTGCAGTGGACTCCATAGCCTTAGCAACAACGATTGCCATACCAAGTGCAGGAGAGATTGTTGCAACAGCAAAGCCAAGGATGCTCAGGTTACCGACCAATCCTGCTAGAGCGATGATGTTATTCATTGGTTTCCTTTCTGTTAAAACAGTAACCAGTATAAACCCGTAAGATGTGTAAAATCTGAAGATTTAAGCTATGCTATCAGGCAACAGCAACAGCAGATTTTTCTTCTTCCTCTGGGTAGCTTTCCGAAATGTAGACGGACGCAAGCACGGTAAAAATAAATGCCTGCAATCCTGCTACCATAATTTCGAATAGGGTAAACAGAATGCCACCAAGCAGCCATAATGCACCGCCGAAGGCAAGGAGTTTATTGCTGGAATCCACCACAAAGAAGTTGGTGAATACTAAGCAAGTGGCCACCAGCAAATGGCCAGCAATCATATTCGCAAACAAACGGATTGTAAGCGAAAGTGGTCGCACAATTATTAATTCTATGAGCTGCAATGGCGAAAGAATAAAGTAAATCGGCCATGGCACGCCCGCTGGGAATAATGCTTCACGGAAGAATCGCAAAAAACCTTTTTCGCGAATGCCAGCAATAAGATATTGGCACACAACCCATAAAGCAAATACAAGCGGACCAGTAATGGTTGCGGTTGCAGCCATATTCAATCCTGGAATCACAGAACAAAGATTAAAGAAGAAAATTGTTATAAATAACGTAGACATCATTGGCACATAGCGCTTGCCACGTTCTTCGCCAATCATCTCATACACAATGTTAAATCGCACAAAGTCCATTAGGATTTCTAGCACACTTTGGAATCGCGTAGGAACTACTTTTGCGCGAGCGGCACCAATGCCAAAAATAATCATAACGATTACAGCCATAAGCACGCGCACCAAAATAATGCGGTTCATTGCAAATGGCGTGCCTTGGAATAAAATCTCTGGAGGCAAAAACTCATCAATCTTAGGCAACTCTGGCTGTTCTGAAGCCAGCAATGTTGCCGAATGCACAGTGTTAGCTAACGCTTCAATAGCTCCACTCATCAGCTCCTCCTTGTAAGGCGTCGTTTATATCGCTACTCACGTTTAATTAATACTAAACCTTTAATACTAATCCTCTTAAAGCTGGGTTGCATAAACGGCAAACTCTGTAAATCTATTCGTTGGTGTGATACTAAACGAAAATATATCTCTAAAATGCTGATTCTACTCTTGGTTTGTACATTTGAGTTATATTGTTGATTATTAACGAGTTTTGCGCTTATAAAGTATGCAAATCTCTAGTCAATTGTTTATTGTACTCCACATTTGTTTAGAATTAAACCGCTTTTGCAGGAAACACGCCGAAGACTTGACAAATCTAAATTTGCACCTATCGTAGATAGAGCTGCTAAAAAGCAGCCGACGCGGGGTGGAGCAGCTCGGTAGCTCGCTGGGCTCATAACCCAGAGGTCCATGGTTCAAATCCATGCCCCGCTACTAAAGCCAAGAATCGCATACTTCTCACGAATGCGCATCTTGGCTTTTCTTTTAATCTTTTTAGTTGGCGCAGTCTTTAGCGTGATATATCTGATATATCAATAGAGAAGGATTGCAAGACGACGGCGAGCGCGATTCAAACGCTCATCGCCAGCGGGAAGCATTGCAAAATACTCAAGCATGCGGTCTTTAATCACCTCTGCGCAATCTTTGTGAGAAGCAAGAAAATCAAGAAGCCTGCCAAAAGCATCGTCAATGTGGCCATCAATCATATCTACATCTGCTACAGAAAGCTGAGCAGAAACATCACCAGGATTATCTCCAGCAGATTTGCGCACAGCCTCCACATTTGTGTTTGTATTCCTGCTAAGAAGCAAGGCTTTAGCGCGTTCGCGAGCAGCTAATAAGTCATTTGGATTAGCCTGCAATACTTTTTCATACTCACTTGCAGCTAGCGCATAATCACCACTAACGGCCGCAGCGCGCGCTGCCTTATGCTCAGGAGGAACGTTGGAGAAATCGCCAGAATCCGCAGAATTATCGTCTGCGTCAGCATCTGCCGAATCTGAAGAATCTGAAGAATCTGCTTTAGATTCCGCTGAATCAACATATGGAGCAGTTCCAGCTACACCAGACTTTTCTGCAACCTTAACCAGCTGCGGCAAAATTTCGTTACAGATTTGCTGCAATTCATCCGCGCTAGGCAAACCTTGACAAATAGGCATTGGCCTTCCACCAACAAGACCATAAATCGCAGGAAGTTGCTGAGCTCGCAAAGCCTGAGCAATCGATGGGCTTTGATCCGCGTCAATTCGCGCAAGTTGCATTCGACCATCTAGGGCAGTAATAGAATCCGCAAGATTTTGCGCTAAATCATAAGAAGTTTCATCACTTTTTTGCCAAACAAGCAAGATAATTGGAAAACTTACGGAAGTCTGAACCATTGCCTGGAAAGTCTGATCGTTAACATCAATCACATACCCGCCTGCAAGTGGCATTTTAGACTGAGGCTTGCCAGATTTTTCGGCGGCTTCGCGCTTTGCAAGAGCCTCCGCTTTGCGCTTTACGCCTTCTAGATCAACTGCGCCAGCAAGTGAAAATCCACCCGGATTCATACCCATGGATTGCGAATCAACCATATTTCCTCTTTTACTTGAATTTTGTACGCGATTCAACGCCGTACATGCTAAAACTCTACAACGCCTCTACTTTTATAGGCTGACGTTCCGCGCCAACTGGAATAATACTTGCACCAGACCCAGCAGGAGGCACAACCATAGCTATAACGTTCACATAGGTTACACGCATTGTAGAAGTGGCCTTAGCGTCGCCGAACAGGGCTTTTTCTTCATCGGAAGCTGGCCTAGATTCGCGGCCTTCGCCAGCTTTTCTAGTCCAAACTGAATCAATACGAGCAACAACCAAATCACTTCCATCGCTTGCGCGCATAACGCTAATCTGATTTGTTACGGGAACAAAAACCTGCTCCTGAGAGCCCTTGTTTCGCTCCATTCCCGCTTGAACGGTTTTAGAAAGCTCCTCTAACTTTGATCGCAAATAGTCTGCAGCAAAATACTTTGCAAACTTGCTTGATTCGCCCCTTTGTAAAACATCTGCATATGCAGTTGTAGCCGCCTGCGGAGTCATAATCAAGCCAGAATCATTGGCCTTCCCCATAGAAGCTCCGATTGAAGGAACTGGGAATTTTGGCAAGTGAACGCCTGGGAAAAGCCTTGCTACCGCCCAAAGTTTGTAATTTGAGCGCGCGCTATCTTGGCGAATCACCAACAGGCGCTTAGATTGCTGATCTTTTGTTGTTGTGGTAATCGTCATTAAATCGCGCGGCCAGCTTGCGTTTGTTGGCACAATTGTTTGAGCAACTTCGCGAGGAATAGTGGTTTTTGCGTCCAATTTGCCTGTTTTTGCAGCAATCGCCAGCTCGCTTGCGCGCACAAGAGCCGAAGGGCCGCTCATATATTCCTCAAGATTGCTTGCGTTTTTCTCTTCGTTGGCCTTTTCTAAGGAGCGTAAAACTCTTAAACGTATATCTTTTTCTTTGATTGGAGTTACGTCTGGAATCTCCTTAATGCTAGAGCCTTCTTCTGCTTTAGGAACTTGGCCTTCGCAAGCGCAAAGCGTAAGGCACATTGCCGAAGCAATTACCGACGCACATGCAAAACGTGCGTAATGCTTGATTTTATGCGCATAAAACATAGTCATACTTTCCAAAATAACGTTACTTTTTGCGGTTTTTTGAAGATTTTGAGTTGGCATTGGTGGAACCGTTGTTAGTGCCACTGTTGGAGCCACTATTGGAACCCCTGTTGGAGCGGTTATCAAATCCTCTATCTCTGTACTTGCGATTTCTTCCTTGCTTTTGACCGCGAGCATCGCGCTTGCTGCCTGGCTTTGCACTAGCCGAATCGCTAGATGCCGAATCTCCAGCCACCGCCACCTTGCCGCGATTGGCCTTGCGGTTGCGGTTGCCGCTGCTACTGCCACTGCCACTGCCGTAACGGGACTCATTCTTGTAGCGATTTTTTGCGCGGCCATTTTCGGATTTTTGTGCTTTTTGTGCGTTTTGTGAGTTTGGCTCTTTCTGAGCACTTTCCTTACTATCCGCTGAGCTAACAGATGAGATGTTTGCCGAGCTACCATCTGAGTTATCCGCTGAATTTCCCGCAGATTCAACATCGCCAGACTCCGCGGAAGAATCGCCAGCCACCGCCACCTTAGCCTCGCCAGCCAAATCGCCATTAAAAGCAACCCCAGATTCGCTAGCAAACCTAGCAAAGTAAGACTGCAAATCGTCTTTAGAAATAACAGTTGTTTCATCTAAAGCCGCAGTAGGGGAAGAATTTAGACCAGACTTTACGCTTATAGAAGAATCAACAGCCGCTTGAGACTTTGCGGTACGCGTTCTTGCGTGAACTCCGTGCCTTGCATGCGCCCCAGAACTGCCCTTGTGCTTAGACTTTTTGCGCTTTGTACTGCCAAAAATACCAGCCAAAGTTCCAGCCAAAGCCTCCGAGATCTTAACTTCTTCTTGGCTAACATTTTCAACACTAATCAGGCCCGTTCTGCTTGCAACAAGTCGCTTATTTCGCCTGCGATGCGGCGCCATTGCAAACACAGAAGCAGAAAGCCCGCAAAGCAAAATAAACAGCGCGCCTACAAAATACAAAGGAGTTGCAAAATCAGGTAGATTATGCCTGCGCCAGCGCAATTCAACAAAAGCTTCGGGAGAATTCTTGCCAAGGTCAATAATCAAAGCTCTACGGGCAATTTTTGCTCGCAAAGCCGATGGCAATTTTTGATGCGATGCATGAGATTGCGCATTATCTTGCGATTCTTGTTTTACATCCAAATCCGCCGCATTGCCCGCCTGCTCAAAATCGGCAGCATTTACAAACAGCTTTGCCAAGCCCATTTGGCAAGTGGCATTAGTCCACAAATCTGAATCTTTAAAATCAACATCTTTAGAAGCCTTAGAATCAGTAGCATTCGCACTAGTTTGAGCAGCAACCGAATCATCGCCGCCATCTGCACCTGCGTTGTCTACCTTCATAACAGCGGTAGAAAGATTACTCCAATTATCAAGACCCGTTATTCTTTGCACGGAATGCCCCTGCACCCATCCGCGCACGTCTTTAGCCAAGCCAACCGCAACGCAAATAGGCTTGCGAGTATTAAGCGCCGCAACGCTGATTCTTACGCGATAATCAACAAGGTTTAAAACACCTGGATCCGTAACAATGTATCTAGAGCCATACACGTTTGTATGCGCCGAAACAATCGAACTCGGCTTCCAAACCGTTGCATTAAGCACACCAAGAACAATACTAAGAACAGCGAGTAGCCCAAAAATAGGCGCCACAATGCCCCGCATGACCTTAGCTCGTTTTGTAGGATGTTGCATTAAACCTCTTTCTTAAACCTGCACTGCCGCTAATCGCAGCAACGCACGCAGGCGTATTAAAGCTGATTCTAAATTCGTTATATTGTATCTACTTTTATCTATTCTACAATCCTCATTAATCTTTTATAAGACTAAGCGATTTTGCTTAAGCGATTTTGGCGATAAAACATTTAAAATCATGCGCAAGTTATAGGCTTAAACTTATGACAAAAACCAGATTAAATTTAACTAAATCCGTTATAGCTCGAGCAATTTGTGGCGCAAGCGCGATTTCTATGTGCTTCTGCTTAGCATCTTGCAGCGCAAACAGCGAGTCAAGCAATGGTATGGCAGATGCTGCCGCAAACGCTGCTGGAATGCAAGTTTTAAACGGCGTTAAGGCAAGTGGAGACTTAGGCAAGCAGCCAAAAGTTGAATTAACAACCCCTATAGATGTTAAGCCAAATTCTTACGCCATTTTGCAAAACGGCAATGGCGCTAAAATCCCAGAAAATAGTCGCGTATGCGCTAATGGCATTGTGTACAACGCTAAAAATGGCAAAGAACTTATGAGCACCTGGAAGCAAGGCAAGCCAGACTGCTCAATCGTTGTTAAAAAGGGCGTTACAAACAAGTCTTACTACACGCTGCTTAGGGGAAGGAAGATTAATTCCACAATCGCCTTTGGCGTGCCGGCAAATCCTCAAACTAAGCAAGACGCGTACGTAATGGTGTTAACTCTTGTTTCTTCAATGAAGACTCTTGACCGCGCAACGGGCAGCAAGGTTACGGATATTCCTGAAAACTTGCCAAAGGTAACTCTTAGTAAATCTGGAGAGCCATCGTTAGATAAAAATAACTATGTTCCAGACGGAAAGCTTGTTGCTCAAACTTTGATTGAGGGAACTGGCAAAGAGGTAACCAAAGAAAGCACTGTAACCGCCCATTACACTGGCTGGACTACCGATAAAGACGGCAAATTACATCAGTTTGATTCGTCATGGAAGCGCGGAACACCTGCGGACTTCTCGCTAGCTGGTCAAGTGATTCCAGGATGGACTAAGGGTCTGGCTGGAAAGAAAGTTGGATCCCAAGTTCTTTTGGTAATTCCTCCAGAAGATGGCTATGGCAAAGAAGATAAGAAGGACGCACAAGGAAACGTAACAATTCCTGCAAATTCAACGCTTTACTTTGTTGTAGACATTCTCTACGCTTCGTGATTTAGTTGCGATTTAACTCGCGATTAAACTGCGATTAATGTTATGCCGCGCTTGAATAAATCTTGCGCGGCATTTTTGTACGCGCTCCGACCTGCCTTTTCGCTTAAAGCGTAGCGCGAAAAGGTAATTCGGAGCGCTGAGCTTGCTCAAAGTTGAAAGCACGGTGTGCTTTCAACGCAAGCGAAGACGTGAGCGCGCTGTAACGCGCGAACGACACGACCTGCCTGAGCGCTTAGAGCGTAGCGCGAAAAGCGCTTTGACTGAGCTTGAAAATTGCATAACGCATTTCAAGCTCCTTCAAAGCGTGATTTGGCTTAAGGCATAAAGTCCAGTGGACTTTATGCCTTAAGCCAAATCAGCCGAACGGCTACTAATAGCCGTGAGGAATAGAGCGCTGAGCCGCTCAAACGTAAAGTCCAGTGGACTTTACGTGCGGCGAAGACGTGAGCGCGCTGTAACGCGCGAACTATTTGCCAAATTTGGTACAAAGTCGGAAAACCGCCAGCGTTACAAATTCCTCACGAGCGAGACAAATGTAACGAAAATCAGCCAAAAAACGTTACAAACGTCTCACTTGCGACGCATATGTAACGCAAAACCAGCTCCCGCTGCAGCCACAATTACGCACACTGCAACAACAGCACAGATAACAGCAATATTAGGCCTATTGCTGCCAGCAGCAGCGCCAGATGCGCCAGTCGTAGCAGCCGCAACATCCGCAGCTTGCTTAGATCCAGTTGCAATCGCAGCACCTGCATCAACATCTCCCACGCTTTGCCCATGCTTTGCAATATTTAGCTTCGCCCAGGCAATCTGCCTACCTTCTTCGTTTGTTATCAAAAGCGTATAAACGCCAGCGCAATCATTTGGTAAGTTAACACTAAAATATGCCTTCTTGGAGGTTTCCGATTCAAAGTTTGCGCAAAGAAAATCGTTGCCATTAGTATGATTCAGCATCTTAGGCTTAGCGTCTTTGGTGTTTGCAGCCTCTACCGCGCTAGGTTTTTCTGCATCTCCCTTATAAAGGTACACAACCAGCTCACTTCCCGAGAACACACGTTGAAGCTGCTGTTGAGTAGCGTTAGGGAAAATCTTATCTGTGTTAATATAAAAAGCGTTCGGCATTCCTGCCTCAACACCCATATTGTTCATTAAAGTCAATGTGTTTTTAATGTTCGGGTTAAGCTCTTTTAGTGTTTTAGGTGCTGGAGCTGGCTTAAAGTAATCGTAATTTGTTTCTTCATCATTGCTGGAATCTAGCGAGTATGCCTTGTATCCAGCAAATGGCGAACGCGTTGGAGCTGGGTCTTTAAAACTATTAGAGTGCAAGTTTTGCATACCTTTTGCAACATCTTGTGACCCCGGGAAGCTATTCCTAATGTGGAATCGCACTGCGTCTGTAAGACCTTTGTACGCATCTTTAATCTGCTCAGGTGTTTTTGCAGCATTTATACGCTTCCATTGCTTTTCTAGAGCGCGCGCTTCATCAACAACCCTTGCTGATATGTGCAAAGCAAAGCCGTAATAGAATCCTCTAAGATCTTCTTTTACAGATTTAAGAAGTTTTTCACTAGGCGCATCTAATTTGCCTGTTTTACTTGCCATTCGCGTAGCGTTTGACGCCATCAACATACTGTAATACAAATGGAACGCAAGGTTTCCTTCGGCGAAGGATTTATCTTCGTAATCTATCTTAGATAACTGTTTTTTAATAAGACCAACGCCATCGGTTGTTCCGTAGAGTTTTGCAAGACTAACGTTTGTGTTGTTTTGCAGATTAGCATAATTGTCTGATTCGGCGGATTTTGCAGCAGCAGGATTTGCAGATGCAATCAAGCAGCACGCGCACATAGTTAAACACGTTATTAAAACTACGAGTCTTTGTAAAATCGATTTTGCAAAAACATTAGATTTTATAAGAACATTTGGCTCTGTAAAATTGCGATTCATAGAATTCCCTTCACTATCTTCTTGTTATTCTCTGCTTTTATTTTTGTGTTTATTCTTCGATTGTTTTTTGTGTTTATTTAAAAACGCTTAAACGTTTGCTTAATTCTACATCTAATTATGCTCAGACCAACAATGACGCCGAAATGCGGATTTTCCGCTTTTTGTTGCTGATTTTGGTGTGGTAGAGCTACAAAAAGCGGAAAATTGTTTGCGCGCTACGCTTCAAGCGAGAAGGCAGGTCGGAGCGCAAAAAAGCCAGAGCTAAATGCCCTGGCTTTTGGCTAATCATAAGCTAATTAACACCGCGCGGCTTACGCGTATGTGTATGAATCAAGTACTCTTGACTATCTACCAACGGTCTGCCTTCTGCATCGCGAGAATGCAACGTGTATGTGCCGTCGCCATCCATCCACCAAGAAACCGTTGAATCCGCCATTTGCAAATCAATGTACTGAATCAACGCTTCCACCTGGTCTGGAGCACTTATGCGAACCAGCGTTTCAACGCGCCTATCAAGGTTGCGATGCATCAAATCTGCCGAGCCAATCCACACTTCTGGGCCACTTGCAGGGCCGTCGCCAATCTGCGGTCCGCAAGAATTAGCAAACGCGTAGATTCGGCTGTGCTCAAGGAACCTGCCAAGAATAGAGCGAACGCGAATATTCTCACTCAAGCCTTCAATACCAGGCTTTAGCGAGCAAATTCCACGCTCCACAATGTCAATCTTTACGCCAGCTTGAGCCGCGCGATACAAGGCATCAATCGTCTTTTCGTCAACAACAGAATTGACCTTAATCTTAATCCACGCTTCTTTACCAGCAAGAGCAGCCGTCTCTTCCCTGCGAATTCGCTCAATAATACCCGTTCGAACTGTGCGAGGAGCTACAAGCAGGCGATGGAAACTAGACTTTGGAGCGTAACCCGAAAGCTGATTAAACAAGCGAGTCAAATCTTGGCCAACTACAGGATCGCAAGTAAGCAAGCCCAAATCTGTGTAGAGGCGAGCCGTCTTAGGGTTATAGTTACCAGTACCAACGTGGCAATATCGGCGCAATCCTTCGGCTTCTTGGCGAACCACCAGCGAAAGCTTGCAATGAGTCTTCAATCCAACAATGCCATACACAACGTGAACGCCTGCACGCTCAAGCTTGCGCGCCCAAGCGATGTTGGCGTCTTCGTCGAATCGCGCTTTAATCTCAACAAGTGCAAGAACCTGCTTGCCAGCATGAGCCGCGTCTACAAGAGCATCGATAATTGGCGAATTACTAGACGTGCGGTACAGCGTTTGCTTAATTGCAAGCACTTTTGGATCTGCCGCCGCCTGCGCCAAGAACGCCTGAACAGAGGTAGAGAACGAATCGTAAGGGTGATGCAGCAAAATATCGTGCTCGCGAATCGAAGCGAAAATATCTTGCGCATGGCTGGTTTCCACTTCTGCAATCTGACGATTTGTAGTAGGAATAAACGGACGATACTTCAAATCTGGGCGATCCAGCGCTTGCAACTCAAAAAGAACCGTCATATCTAGCGGCGAAGGCAAACGATAGACTTCCTCTGGGCTTACGCGCAACTGATTAGCCAGCAACTGCGACAAGAATGGGCTAGCTTCGTCGGAAATCTCAAGACGAATAGGCGGCCCAAAACGGCGACGCAAAAGCTCCTTTTCCATAGCGTTGAGCAAGTTTTCTGCATCGTCTTCCTCAACGTCAATATCTTCGTTACGCGTAACGCGGAAAGATCGCGCTTCTTTAATAATCATGCCTGGGAAAAGCGATTCCAAATGTGCTGCAATCAACTTTTCCATAGTGATAAATCCGTAGCGCTCTTCGCGGCCTTCTTCATCTGTTAAATCGTCAACTGGAACCAGGCGATTCAAATTGTCTGGAATCTTTACGCGAGCAAAATGCGATTTTCCAGAATTTGGATTTTCTACAATAACAGCCAAGTTGATTGACTTGCCAGAAATATATGGGAATGGGTGAGCAGGATCCACCGCAAGTGGTGTTAATACTGGGAAAACCTGCTTGCGATAATAGTCTGAAAGCCTATCTTTTTCGGATTGCGTAAGCTTATCCCAACTGAGCATAACAATGCGCTGCTTAGCAAGTTCTGGCAAAATGTGGTCAATAACATAATGCGCATGCTCATCTTGACGACGATGCGTAACCTCGCTAATTGCGCGCAACTGTTGACGCGGGCTAAGCCCACTTGCCGCGGTTACTGCGATTCCAGAGTCGATTCTGCGCTTTAACCCTGCAACTCGAACCATAAAGAACTCGTCTAAGTTGGAGGCAAAGATGGCTGCAAAGTTAGCACGTTCAAGAAGTGGTAAATCGGTATTTTGCGCTAGCTCAAGCACGCGGCGATTGAACTTTAACCAGCTGAGTTCGCGGTCAAAGAAGCGATCTTTTGGCAACGGTAGCTCGCCCTCACGAGCTTCACGCTTTTCTGCCTTTTCGTCTTCGGCGATGTGTTCTGCAATCTGGCCGCGCAGAATCGCCTTTGAGGGAGCGTCAAAAATTTGTACCATACTCCGTAATTGTATGCGCTGTAAGGGATGTGCGCGACTGAGTGTCGGCAGCAGCAAAGACCTCGACACGCCGATAGCGGCAACATGCGAACGCATTTGAACATGACAACCATTGCATGTTAACAAAATGATGCAAAACTGGCGACTTTTTATGTGCGATTGAACACTAATTACAATATGTTAACAAAAGCGATTTTGCGCTTTACTCTTAAAGCAAAAATGGCGATAATAAGAATCACAAGAACAAATTAAAAGAGCGGTAACCCACAGAAATGTATGGATGTTAGATTCCAATTACGTTGAACGGATACTTAAGACTTTTACCGTTGCAACGAGGATGTTGTGCAGATGAATCCGCTAAAGTTGTTTTTGTAGCAAGAGGCTCGTCAAGGTGGCGAGCCTCTTTTGATGCACGAGAATTTTGAGTGCTGGCGAGCGCTGGGTGACTACGCACCGCCCCCCCCCCAACACACGCGACTGTCTGGCTCTTAAGGGAAACTATCAAAGAATAATTGTTGGAAAAATATTGGAATAATACTGTTAAAATTCATTTTCTTAGCTTCTTTGAAAATGATTTATAGATAGCAGCAAAAACAGCAAAAACAGCAAAACAATTAAGAAGGATCGAAGAACCATGCAACACTCGTTTACAGTAATGTTGGCAGCCGAGTTTATTGGCACTGCCATTCTTATGATTTTTGGCAATGGAGCCGTTGCCAACGTTGAACTTAAAAACACTAAAGGTCATCATGCAGGTTGGCTAAACATTGCTATGGGCTACGGTTTTGGCGTTATGTTCCCTGTGCTAATGTTTGGCGGAATTTCTGGCGCACACATAAATCCTGCTATGACAATTGCACAAGCTGTAAACGGCATGTTCCCTTGGCAAAACGTGCTTCCATATATTGTGGCTCAGCTTTTGGGCGCATTGGTTGGCCAGCTTATTGTATACGTAACTTATTTGCCACATTACAACGAGACTGAGGAGCCAGAAGCGATTCTTGGCACCTTCTGCACTACGGACGCTTACAATAACAAGCTTAACTACTTCCTCAACGAATTCTTTGGCACGCTCGTACTTGTTTTGGCAGCTCTTTGCTGCCTAACTTCTCCTTGGGGAGAAAAGAATTTGGCAGGAGCTTCAATCGTAGTTGGCTTTGTTGTTTGGGGTTTGGTGACTTCTATGGGAGGCCCTACTGGCCCTGCTTTGAATCCTGCTCGAGACATTATGCCACGCTTGCTTCATGCCATTTTGCCAATCCCACACAAGGGTTCTTCTCGCTGGTGCGAGGCATGGATTCCAGTCGTAGCCCCTACTGCTGGTGCAATCTTGGGCGTGCTTATGTTTAAGTCGCTATTTGCGTAAATTAAATTTTGCAAAATTTAGAGCATAATAAATGAGCGTAATTGGTAGATTCGCACCCACTCCTTCTGGGCGCATGCATATTGGAAACATGGTTGCTATGCTTGCGGCTTGGCTTTCTGCAAAGTCGCAAGGTGGAAACATGATTTTGCGCCTGGAAGATCTGGACATTGCTAGAATGCCAAAAGATGCTAGCGCGCGAGTGATTGACGATTTGAAGTGGGCTGGTCTTGATTGGGTTGGCGAGCCGACTTATCAGCATAATCGCAATGCAATCTACCAAGAAGCTCTTGAAGCTCTAGAATCTTTGCAAGACGTCGACGGAAATTCCCTGATTTACCCGTGTTTTTGCTCGCGTTCCGATATTCGCGCGATTGCAGCTCCGCAAGAAGGCGACGGCTTTATACGCTACCCGGGTACGTGCAGAAATCTTCGCAAAAATGCGGAAGGCTTAGCGCAAATCGAAAAGCGTTTGCAAAATAATCAGCAACATTCTTTGCGACTTGCTGTTCCCTCGGCTGATTCGCCGCAAGCGAATGTGAGTTTTATAGACGCGATTTTTGGCGCACAATCGTTTAATATTGATCGCGATTTGGGAGACATGGTGATTCGCCGCGCGGATGGCGTATTTTCTTACCAACTTGCGGTTGTTGTTGACGATGTTTTGAGCGGAGTAAACGACATTGTACGCGGACGCGATTTGCTTCGTTCGGCGGCGCTTCAAATTTGGATTGGTGAGTTGCTGGAAAAGTCGGGATTTTTTGCGGCTCACGGCGTGCATTATTTGCAGCCAAAATTTGCGCATTTGCCACTAATTGATAACGCTCAAGGCGAGCGACTCGCAAAAAGTAAGCACTCGCTAGACGTTGGTGCGCTTCGTGAATCTGGTTGGAGCGCCGAGCGCATGATTGGCTATTGCATGTATCTTTTGGGATACAAGAACCCTGGGCAAAATCAACCAGTAGATATGAGCGCAGCCGAAGCTCTTACGTTGTTTAAAAACGACGAAACGCCGTGGGACTCTATTCGCGCAAACCTAGCCGACAAATCCGTGCCCTTCCTCGACTAAACTATGTGTTTATACCGATAGATTGGGGCAATAAATGGCATATATGACGCAAAAAGATTTAGCGAATACTGAGGTTGATTGTGTTCGTGCGCGTCAAATTGCCGATGGTGTGCACAGCGTGCAAGACGCCATTGCTCAAGCCGAATCGCATTATGGGCGCAAACCTGAGTCGGTTACGCTGCTTGCTGCAACTAAAACGCGCGATGTTGGGGAGATTATGGCGGCGCTTAAAGCTGGAGTGCGCGTAATTGGGGAAAATCGACCGCAAGAAATTGTTGCAAAAGCCGAGATTTTACGCAAGGAAGCTGCTCGCGAGAATTTAAGCGTTGGCGTGAATGGCAGTATAAATAGCGAAATTCCGCTCTATTTAATAGGTCAGCTGCAAAGCAATAAAATAAACAAAGTTTTGCCACTCGCAAATGGTATTCAGTCGGTTGATGGCATTGATCTTGCGCAAAAAATATCTGCTCGCGCGCAAAATTTGGGACTTTGCGTAGACGTTATGCTGGAAGTGAACGTTTCGGGAGAAGTTACAAAATCGGGGTGCGCGCCAGAACGCGCAATTGACGAAGCTCTCGCGGTATCCAGCTTGCCAGCGCTTAATTTGTGCGGATTTATGACGCTCGGAGCGCGCGTGAATGATGAAAAAATAGTTAGAAGCGGTTTTGCTGCATTGCGAAAAATCAGGGATTGTGTAAGTGAGCAACTCTCGCAAGATCATGATGGAAACTCTACAAAACTGGAGCTTTCAATGGGAATGTCTGGCGATTTTGCGTGGGCGATTGCCGAAGGCTCAACAATAGTTAGGATCGGTTCGGCAATCTTTGGCCCGCGCGCATTTGTGTAGTCTTAAATCAAATCAATAATTTCTCACGCATGCATAATCACATTACGCAGCGAACCAATGCCGTCTACGTGCACAATCGCTTCGTCGCCAGCGTGCAAAGTTCCTGCTGGGTACGGCGTTCCAGTCAAAATAACATCTCCTGGAAGAAGCGTTGAGAAGCTTGAAATCGCAGCAATTTGCTCTGGAATGCTGTGAATCAATCGTGCTGTAGTGCCGCTCGCTTGTGGCACATCTTTGCCATTAAGCGTAAATGAGATATGGGAATCGCGCCAATTTAGCTCGGTTGTAATCCATGGACCAAGAGGGCAAGACGTGTCGAATCCTTTTGCACGCGTAAACATTGGGTCGCTGCCTGCGCAATCACGCAAAGTTACGTCATTTACACATGTAAAGCCAAAAACGTAGTCCATTGCCTTATCTACCGACACATTTTTGGCGATTTTGCCCATAACAACAGCCACTTCTGGCTCAAAATTCATATCGTTCGAAAAAGCAGGAATAACAATCGGATCGTCAGGTCCTATTACAGATGTGCTCGGCTTTGTAAAAATCACCATGTCTGCTGCAGTATGCGACGCGGCCGCAGCAGAAGATGCGCGCTCTTCAGCAGAACGCGTATCGTAGTTTTTTGCCAATCCGTAGACTTTTGAAGGAATCACTGGTGCAAGCAGGCGCACTCCGTCGGCGTCTAACTCGTAGCGCTTACCTGTTGGTTTAACTCCTTGAGGGCTTAGTGGATGGCCTTCCAGCGCTACTAAATAATCCTTGCCGTCTGCTTCGTCTTTTTGAACGAAAGCGTACTGCGGAACTTCATTATAGGAAAAACGTGCAATTCTCATATTTTTAAGATTACGACATATTTGATACTTAGGAAAATACTTAGAAAAAGTCGCAAGCTTACAAAGATTTAAGGAAACGCCACAAACATCTTGAAAACAAAACTTGAGTGTAGTAGACTCAAGTTTTAGAAATTGACAGAATGTGGTTTGAGCGCAATTGCAAAAAGTGCACGCAAATCACCTAAAATCCGCAGAATAGCGGTGCAAATGGGGGTAAATATGGAACAAAAGTTTACAACCTTAGCGCAAGATGCATTAAGCGATGCTGTACAAAGCGCGGCGGCGGCTGGCAATGCGCAAGTAGATACGTTACATTTGGCAGATGCCTTACTTCGCCAAGAGCAAGGCGTAGTGCGCGCGCTAATTGCTCAGGCAGGGGCGGACGCGCAACAAATCGGAGCCGAAATTCGCAACGCATTAGTGGCATTGCCTTCATCTACTGGCTCAACTACAACTAAACCAGATGCAAGTCGTCAGCTTTTGGCTGCGCTAAGCCAGGCAGAAAAAGAAATGCGCGCAATGGCAGATGAATACGTTTCTACAGAGCACATGCTTATTGGCATAGTTGCAAGCGCGCCGAATGCTGTTGCAGATATTTTCAAAAAGCACAATATTTCTGCAGACGCGTTGCGCAAGGCTGTGCCAACTGTGCGCGGAGGTGCGAAAGTTACCAGCCCAGACGCGGAAGGCAACTACAAAGCGCTTGAAAAATATTCGGTTGATATGACTGCGCGCGCTCGCGAAGGAAAGCTCGACCCAGTAATTGGACGAGACCAGGAAATTCGCCGCGTGATTCAGATTCTTTCTCGCCGCACAAAGAACAATCCTGTGCTAATTGGCGAGCCTGGCGTTGGTAAAACGGCAGTTGTAGAAGGATTGGCTCAGCGAATTGTTGCAGGAGATGTGCCTACAACTTTGCAAAACAAGCGTCTTATAAGCCTCGATTTGGCTTCGATGGTTGCAGGTTCGAAGTATCGCGGCGAATTTGAGGAACGCTTAAAGGCAGTGTTGAAGGAAATTCAGCAATCGGACGGTCAAATTATTACGTTTATTGACGAAATTCACACTGTTGTTGGAGCAGGATCCGCAGAAGGTTCAATGGATGCTGGCAATATGCTTAAGCCAATGCTCGCGCGCGGTGAGCTGCGCTTGGTTGGCGCAACTACGCTTAACGAGTATCGTGAGCATATTGAAAAGGATTCGGCGCTTGAGCGCAGATTCCAGCAAGTGTTTGTTGGCGAGCCGTCTGTTGAAGACACGGTGACGATTTTGCGCGGACTTAAGCAACGTTACGAAGCGCACCACAAGGTGACTATTAGCGACGATGCAATCGTAGCTGCAGCAACACTTTCAAACCGCTATATTACTGGCAGGCAGCTTCCAGATAAGGCGATTGATTTGGTGGATGAAGCGGCAGCTCACTTGCGTATGGAGCTTGATTCTCAGCCAGAAGAAATCGACGAATTGCAGCGCAAAGTTACGCGTCTTGAAATGGAAGAAATGCAATTAAAGAAAGCGGAAGATGCTGCTGCGCGCGAACGCTTAGAAAAGTTGCAGGAAGAATTAGCAAACTCGCGCGAAAAGCTTACTGGTTTGAAAGCGCGTTGGGATGCGGAAAAAGCTGGCCATAACAAGGTTGGTGATTTGCGAGCGCAACTCGATGCTAAGCGCGTAGAAGCCGACAAATTTACGCGTGAAGGCAACTTGGAACAAGCAAGCCGTATTTTGTATGGCGAAATCCCAAGCATTCAAAAAGCTTTGGAAGAAGCGGAGTCCGAGGCTGCTAATGCTAAGAGTGAAGAAAAAGAGCCGATGGTTCCAGACCAGGTTGATGCTGATTCTATTGCAGGAGTCGTTAGCGAATGGACGGGCATTCCTGTTGGTCGCTTGATGCAAGGCGAAAATGAGAAGCTGCTCAACATGGAAAAGGAGCTTTCTAAGCGCGTTGTTGGCCAAAGCGAAGCAATTCAGGCTATAGCGGATGCTGTGCGCAGAAGCCGTGCTGGAATTGCAGACCCTAATCGCCCAACTGGTTCCTTCTTGTTCTTGGGTCCTACTGGCGTTGGTAAGACGGAGCTTGCAAAGGCTCTTGCCGACTTCTTATTTGACGACGAGCGTGCAATGGTTCGCATTGATATGAGCGAGTACATGGAAAAGGCTTCTGTTTCTCGTCTTATCGGTGCTGCTCCTGGTTACATTGGCTATGAGGAAGGCGGCCAGCTTACTGAAGCCGTGCGTAGGCGTCCGTATTCTGTAGTGCTTTTTGACGAAGTTGAGAAGGCACATCCAGAAGTATTCGACGTTTTGTTGCAGGTTTTGGACGATGGTCGTTTGACTGACGGTCAGGGTAGAACGGTTGATTTTACGAATACGATTTTGATTATGACATCAAACTTGGGTTCGCAATTCCTTGTGCAGGAGGGCTTGGACGATGCTGCTAAACGCAAGGCTGTTATGAATGCTGTTCATGCTGAGTTTAAGCCAGAGTTCATCAACCGTTTGGATGAGCTTGTTATGTTCCATCCGCTTACTCGCGAAGAGCTTGGTGGAATTGTGGATATTCAAGTTCGTCAAGTGGCTGCACGCTTGAGTGATCGCCGTATTAGCTTGGATGTGAGCGATTCTGCTCGCGCTTGGCTTGCGGAGCATGGCTATGATCCAGTTTATGGTGCTCGTCCGTTGCGTAGATTGGTTCAGACAGAAATTGGCGATCAGCTTGCGCGATTGTTGCTTTCTGGAAAGGTGCATGATGGTGCTCGCGTAGTTGCGGATTGTGCAGAGAGCGACGACCATGTGACCCTAAAGATTGCGTAATATATGCATTATTTAATGTAGTCAAATAATGTAGTCAAATCGAACAAAGCGTGCTGTTTATTGGATTATTTTCCAGTAGACGGCACGCTATTTTTGTTGCATAACGCTTATTTTTCTATGCAATAATGCGCGTGTCTAGTTATGCTTCAAAAGTCGAATCAATAGTGTTTAATAGAACGTATGTTCGATAATATTGTGATGCTTGTTTTAATGGTGGTTGCTGTTGTAATAACCGCCATTGTTGTGCTGGTTATTGTTAAGCACAACTCTGGAACGCAAGGCGCTAATGGCGTAAACCAGCGCGAATTTAACGAATTGCGCTCGCAGTATGAACAAGCGCGCGCTCAAGCTCAAGAAAATGGCAATCAGGCTATACGGTATCGCACACAAGCAGAGCAGCTTGCTGAGCGATTGAAATTTGTTGAAGCAGAACTTGCTAAAGCGCAGCAGGCAGAGCAATTGCGAGTGAATCGCGAAGAACAATTGCGCACAGAGCGAGAAGAACGCGAACGGTTAAATCGTGAGAAAACTTTGAAAGAGCAAGGCAAAGTTTTGGAAGCGCTTGCTCCAGTAAAAGACAATCTCGAAGCATTGAAGAATAAAGTTTCGCAGATTGAAGAAGGGCGTAAGCAAGAAATGGGCGTACTGAGCACTCAGCTTAAAGGCTTAAGTGAGCAGCAAACAAGGCTTGACCGCGAAACAAGTTCGCTTTCTGCAGCATTGCGAAATAATAAGGTTCGCGGAGCTTGGGGCGAGGCTCAACTAAAAAATATTGTGGAATCTGCAGGCTTGCTTGAGCATGTTGATTTTGATACGCAGGTTGTTGTAACGGGAGTAAGTGGCGAGCAGCAGAGACCAGATATGGTTGTGCATCTGCCAGGAGGCAAAACAATTCCAGTTGATGCAAAAGTTCCGTATGCAGATTATCAGCGCGCTTGCGAAATACCAGATAATGCAAGTGACGAAGAATTAGCTAGAAGGAGCGAGCTTCTAAAAGCGCATGCTAAGGCTTTGCGAGAGCACGTTAGAGCATTAGGAGCTAAAGCATATTGGCAGGCTTTTGAAACAGCGCCAGATTTTGTAGTTGCATTTATTCCAAACGAAGCGTTGCTTCAGGCAGCTCTTGAGGCGGATCCAACGCTTATGGATGATGCTTTTGCACAAAAAGTAGCACTCACTTCACCAGTTACTTTGTGGGCTGTGCTTAAGTCTGTTGCGTACGCATGGCAGCAGCAAAGTCTTACAGATGATGCAAAAGAACTTTTCGATTTATCTCGAGAATTGTACGATCGCTTTGCGGTTCTTGGAGAAAATGCTTCAAAACTTGGCGTATCTTTGGCAAGAACAGTCGCAGCTTACAATAAGTTTGCTTCCTCACTTGAGTCTAGAGTGTTGGTAACAGCGCGTAAACTTCAGAAGTTAGACCAAAGTAAAGTTATTGCTTCAATAGATCTTATAGATTCCGATAAAGCTGATGTTAAAGAGCTGAGCGCTCCAGAAGTATCAGTAGAAGATCGTTAAGCATAAAAACATCAAAGCATCAAAAATTGAACAACTCTAAACGCTAAGGAGTGTAATAATGACGGAATTACAAGAGGAACGCGCGGAACTTAAGCGCATGCTTTGTGCGGATATGAGTGCGAAACCATTTAGCGAACTGTTTTCTGTTACTTTTGCTCAGCGCGGCTCCAAGTTGGTTGGTGATGTTCTTTTTGATGCAATTGAGAAAGCTGGGTATTCGTTAGAACGCGATGTTGACGCAGTTGGAGCGTTAACTGCTGCTGCAGTGCCTATGGTTTTTGCGCTTATTCATGCTGCAGAACGTAAAGGAATTGCACTCGATGGCTTTGTTATGGATTTTGTTTTTCCTGCAACAAAAGGTCCGTCAGTTAAAGGCAAACGAGTATTGTTGCTTGACTCTTGGCTTTCTGAAAAATCGTATGTTCAAACTTCTTCGCTTGTGACTTTACGCAACGGCAATGAATTAAGTCTTGATTTTGGCATTGTTAATCAGCAAGGCGCGCAAATTCTTGCTATAGTTGCATTAATTGGTGGTGTTGACGCCGACGAAGAAGGCACAAGGCATCTTCAATTAGTAAATCCAATAAGTGAGGAGAGTACTAAAATGGCATTTGTTCAAGCTTTCGGTGAAGAAGAATTACGTGCAGATGCAGAACACGAAGATTGCTGCAACGATCATTGCTGTGGCGGTCATTGTGAGGTTAAATGCACGGGAGATTGTGCTAACGATGGTTGCACTGAGCCATGCTGTGAGGATAATTGCTGCGGTGGCCATTGCAAAGTAGAGTGCACTGGTGATTGCAAGCATGACGGTTGCACCGAGCCTTGCTGCGAAGATAATTGCTGCGGCGGTCATTGCAAAGTAGAGTGCACGGGCGATTGCGCTCACGATGGCTGCACGGAGCCTTGCTGTGAAGATAACTGCTGTGGCGGTCACTGCAAGTCAGGTTGCACAGGAGATTGCGCAACTGACGGCTGCCAAGACTAGTTGCCAAGCCTCAAGCGCAAATTGATACTTTAAGTGGATCAAAACTCACACATGCACGAACCGAATCCAATTACTTTGGCTGCAAAAGCTTCCGATGAGCCAGAATTCCGACCTATAGGAGTTGGCCCGTGGGAAGAAGAGCATCCAGGTGAGCCTCGTCCAGATAATCCAGAATCGCCAAATTATGATGCGCGATTTAGCACTGAATTACTAAACGAAGGCGACCAGCGTAATGTTCTAGACCGTTATCGGTACTGGAAAGTAGAAGCTATAAAAGCGGATCTCGATTCTAAAGGCCGTCACGAGTTTGAAGTAGCTGTAGAAAATTGGACTCACGATTTCAACATAGGCTCTATGGTTCGCACTGCAAACGCATTTACAGCGAAAAAAGTGTATATTGTAGGGCCTCATAAATGGAATCGTAAAGGCTCGTTAATGACTGAGCTTTACCAATACGTTGAGTGCTGCCCAACTATTGAAACTCTAGTAACTAATTGGCGCGAAAATATGCTTAAAGAAGCAGAAGAAGCGCATCAACTTTTGCTTAAAGCACAAGCAGATGGCAATAAAGAAGCCGAACAAATCGCAAATACGCAGGAACAAGACGCTAAAAATGCGCGCGTTATAGCGCTCGATATTATTCCAGGCGCAGTTGCTATGGAAAACTACAAGTTCCCTAAACGCTGCCTTATGCTTTTTGGTGCGGAAGGTCCAGGTCTTTCTAAAAAAGCACTAGAAATGGCGGATGACGTTGTTTATATTTCGCAATTTGGCTCTGTTCGCTCGCTAAACGCAGGAGCTGCTGCGGCTGTTTCCATGCACGCGTGGATTGCGCAACATGCAGCAACAAATTGCTGATACAAGCTACAAACAAGCAAATAAACAATCGCATTACAAAATGCAGCAGCCTGTACTCATAAACACTTACATTTTAGGTGTATTTTTTTTTATTTGTGATATTGTTAATTTATGTTAGAATTTCAACATATTACAAAGCGTTTTGGCGAAAAAACAGCGCTTAATGACGTTTCTTTCGTCGCCGAAGACGGTAAAGTCACTGGCTTTTTAGGCCCTAACGGCGCTGGTAAATCTACTACCATGCGTTGTGCGTTAAATCTTATTCATGCCAATAGTGGCACTTCTCTTATTGACGGCAAACCTTACGCAAAAATTACCTCTCCAATGACGGAAGTTGGAGCAGTTCTTGATGCAAAGTCTGCTCACAGGGGCCGAACGGCTTACAATCACCTGTATTCACTGGCTTTAACTCACGGAATATCAAAAAAGCGCGTTGACGAAGTGATTGATATTACTGGTTTATCAAGTGTTAAAACCCGCAAAGCAGGCTCCTTCTCGCTCGGTATGAGCCAGCGTCTTTCCATTGCTGCAGCGCTTTTAGCAGATCCACACAATCTTATTTTGGACGAGCCAATTAACGGCTTAGATCCAGAAGGCGTTAAGTGGGTTCGCGAATTGTGCAAGTATTACGCAAGCGAAGGCCGCGCAATACTACTTAGCTCGCACTTAATGAGCGAAGTTGCGCTTACTGCAGATAACCTTGTGATTATTGCTCATGGCGAAATTTTGGAGCGCACAACAGTACAAGACTTTGTTGACGCACATTCGCAGCACGCTGTGCGACTTGTAACTCCAGAAGGCGAAAAACTAAAGTCTGTGCTTGCTCAAAATAATCCTGAATGCAAGATTTTGCAAGATACTCGCACTCCTCAAGATGTTCAAGAAGGCGAGCTTTTTAGGGTAACAGGTTGTGAGCTTAATCAGCTTGCTCACGAAATTGCGGATAATCAGATTTTGGTATATCAGCTAAATCAAGAGCACGCATCACTTGAGGAAGCATATTTGGCTCTTACGCATGGCCAGGAGCAGTACGTTACTAAGACTGTTCCTAGCAGCGATTTAAAGCCAGACAGCAAGCAGCATGCAGAGCAATCTAACAATAAGGAGAGTGCAAAATGAGTGAGCAAGTAGCAAATCAACAAGTGCAATCTTCTGAGTCCAACGCACGCCAATCCAACGCGTACAAGACTGGCCGCAGCATGAACGCTCAGCACTTACGCCTTACATTTATGCACACGCTTAAATCCGAGATTGTTAAGTTGCGCGGACTTGCATCAACATGGTGGTGCATGGCATTAGCTATTGTTTTGCCAGTAATCTTTAGCTTTATTATCGCGATTGTGCAAAAAGCAATGTCTAAAGTTGACATTAAGAATGGAGCAAATCAAGGTAGATCAAGCGCTGCAATTACTGTTGGGCCGAGCAATAAAGGCAGCCTTATTGCATCTCAAGATAGCATTTTCCACTTAGTTATTAGTTTTGCTTCTGTATCTTTGATTGTTTTGTCGATTTTTGCAGTGCTCGCTGTAACCGCGGAACATTCTACGACTTCAATTCAGGCTTCTCTTACTGCCGTACCTCGAAGGGGTATGTTCTTTACGGCTAAGTTTATTGCGGTTGCAATCTACGTTTTTGTAGTGCAACTTATTGCAATGGCAGTTTCGCTAGGCGCTGCAGAATTAGCTTTTATAGGAGATAGCACTTCTGGATTATCTGGAAGCAACGCGTGGAAATTGCCTCTTACGCTGTTCCTTGGCTCTCCTGCAATTATGGTTGTTGTAGCAGCAATGGCGTACGGTTTTGGCATGATTTGCAAGTCAACTGCTGGCGGAATTATGTGTGTTATTGGAGCTGTGATGATTTTGCCTAGTGTCGTTAGCATTATTATGTTTGCGAGCAATTTCGCGAAGTGGAATTCAATACTTATTCAGATTTTGCCAGCCGCAGCGGTGGAGAAATTCTTAGGCAGCTCCCCTAACTCGGGTGCACAGCTTCCACCAAATGCATATATTTTCACATGGTGGCAATCAGGCTTGGTGGTTCTAGCTTGGGGCGTAATCATGTATGCAATTGGCCACGTTGTTGAAAAGCACCGCGATATTTAACTGCAAATAATTTTGCAAAAACAATAAGGGCTTTATCTCGTAACCGACTACAAGATAAAGCCCTTTTTGCATAATTTTTGCTATAGCAAAGGTCACGCATCACACATATAGTTGAGGTTATGCCAACATTCACACGCGAAGAAATTGAGCATTTGGGCGTTTTGTCCCAGATTGCGCTTAGCGACGAAGAAATCAGTCGCTTGCAAGGCGAATTAAACGTCATTGCAGAATCTATTAACAAAGTGCAGGAAGTTGCTGGCGAAGATGTGCCACCTACTGCAAATCCAGTACCTCTTGAAGCGTATTTGCGCCCAGACGAGCCTGCTACGCCATTGACTCAAGAAGAAGCGCTTTCTGGCGCTCCTAGAAGTGAGTCTGGCATGTTTGTAGCACCTCGAATTTTGGGGGAGGAATAAACATGACTAATACTCAAGATTTAGTAAAGCTTTCTGCTGCCGATATGGCAAAAGCTGTAAAAGCTAAAGAAGTTTCTAGCCGCGAGCTTGTTGAAGCTCACTTGGCAGTAATCGAAGCAGCCGAACCAGAAATCAAAGCATTCTTGCATGTTTCTGCAGATGTTGCACTTGAACAAGCAGATGCTTTTGATAAAAAGAATGCTAATGGAGAAGCTGAAGGCTTACCTGAGCTTGCAGGCGTTCCAATTGCCATTAAAGACATGATTGTTACTAAGGGCATTCCAACCACTGCAGCATCTAAGATTCTTGAAGGCTGGGTTCCACCGTACGATGCTACTGTTATTGAAAAGCTCAAGGCAGCTGGCATGCCAATTCTAGGCAAAACTAACCTAGATGAATTTGCTCAAGGTTCTTCTACCGAGCATTCTGCTTACCAAACTACTTGCAACCCTTGGGATACTGAGCGCGTTCCTGGCGGTTCTGGCGGCGGTTCTGCTGCGGCCGTGGCTGCATTCGAAGCTCCTATTGCTTTGGGTACAGATACTGGTGGCTCCATTCGCCAGCCAGGCGCTTTAACTGGTACAGTCGGCGCAAAGCCAACTTACGGCGGAGTTAGCCGTTTTGGCGCAATCGCCATGGCAAGCTCGCTTGACCAGATTGGCCCTGTTTCTCGTACCGTTCTTGACTCTGCACTTTTGCAAGAAATTATTGGTGGCAACGATAAGCGCGATTCAACTTCGATTCCAGCTCCTGTTCCTCCAATGGCTAAGGCTGCGCGCGAGGGTGCTCGCCGCGATTTGAAGGGCGTAAAAGTTGGTCTTGTTAAAGAGCTTAGTGGCGAAGGCTTCCAGCCAGGCGTTGAAGCACGCTTTAATGAGGCTGTGCAATTGCTTAAAGATATGGGCGCAGAAGTAACAGAAGTCTCCTGCCCTCACTTCCCTTACTCGCTGGCTGCATACTACATAATCATGCCTTCCGAAGTTAGCTCCAACTTGGCTCGCTACGATGGCATGCGCTACGGTTTGCGCGTAATGCCACCAGCAGATAAGCCTCAGACGGCTGCAAACATGATGGCTGCAACTCGTGAAGCTGGCTTTGGCGACGAAGTAAAGCGCCGTATTATTCTTGGCACTTACGCACTTTCCGCTGGCTACTACGATGCTTGGTATGGCTCTGCACAAAAGGTTCGTACGCTTATTATTCGTGACTTTGAAGAAGCGTTTAATAAGGTAGATGTTCTCGTTTCCCCAACAAGCCCTACAACGGCATTTAAGTTTGGTGAGAAGATGAACGATCCACTCTCCATGTACATGAACGATATTGCTACGATTCCTGCAAACATGGCTGGCGTTCCAGCTTTGAGCCTCCCAGCTGGCTTAAGCGACGATGGCCTGCCTGTTGGCATTCAGATTATTGCTCCGCAATGCCATGATGAAAAGATGTACAAGCCTGCAGCAGCGTTGGAAGCAGCGCTCGAAGAAAAGTGGAGCGGCCCAATCTGGAAGTCGCTTAAAGCTGGCTGGCTCGATTCATTGGCTAAGTAAAGTTAAGCAAAGCTTAAGTAAGAAGGATTCTCATGGCTGAAAAACTTATGAAATACGCCGATGCTGTGGAGCAATTTGACCCAGTTTTCGGCTTGGAAACTCACGTTGAGCTTAGCACTTGCACAAAGCTGTTCTGCCCAGCGGAAGTATCTTTTGGCGGCGAACCAAACACTCAGCTAACACCTGTAAGCCTTGGTTTACCAGGCTCTTTGCCAGTTGTAAACAAGACTGCAGTTGATTACGCGATTAAGCTTGGCTTAGCGTTGCATTGCGAGATTGCCGAGTGGAGCCAGTTCGCTCGTAAGAACTACTTCTACCCAGATATGCCTCGTGATTACCAGATTTCCCAGTACGATAAGCCTACTAATGGCAACGGTTACTTGGATGTTGAGCTGGAAGATGGCACTGTGTTCCGCGTTCCGATTGAGCGCGCTCACATTGAGGATGATGCTGGTAAGAATACTCACGTTGGTGGCGCTGACGGCCGTATTGAAGGCGCAAATCATTCTTTGGTTGATTACAATCGCGCAGGTGTGCCTTTAATCGAGATTGTAACTAAGCCAATCGAAGGCGCTGGAAGCCGCGCTCCAGAAATCGCAGGTGCATACATGCGCGCTATTCGCGATATTGTTCGAGCTCTCAACATCTCCCACGCTCGCATGGAGCAGGGCAATATGCGCGCAGACGTAAACGTTTCGCTCCGCAGAAAGCCAACCGATCCATTCGGCACGCGTTCCGAAACTAAGAATGTGAACACATTCCGCGGAATTGAGAAGACGCTGCAATACGAGATTCGTCGCCAGGCTGCTATTTTGAGCGAAGGCGGCGAGATTTTGCAGGAGACACGCCACTGGGATGAGGCAACTCAGACTACTGCTGGCGGCCGCGTAAAGTCCGACGCCGACGATTATCGCTACTTCCCAGACCCAGATTTGGTTATGCTCCACATTACTAAAGAGCATATTGAGCAAATGAAGGCACAAATGCCAGAAATGCCTCGCGAGCGCCGTAACCGCTTGCAAAGCGAATGGGGTATTAGCGATCTTGAAATGCGCGATATTCTTAACGCGGATGCTCTTGATTTGGTTGAAGAAACCGTTAAGGCTGGTGCAACTGCAGCAGGTGCTAAAAAGTGGTGGCTTGGTGAGCTTGCTCGCGAAGCGAACACTCGTGGAGTCACTTTGGAAGAATTGCCTATTACTCCGCAAGATGTTGCGCAAGTCGAAAAGCTTATTGCAAGCGGCAATCTTAACGATAAGCTTGCTAAGCAAACTGTTGCAGGCGTTTTGGCTGGCGAAGGCACTCCAGATGAAGTTGTTAAGAAGCACGGCTTTAAGGTTATGAACGACGACGGCGCTTTGGAAGCCGCTGTTGATGCTGCTCTTGCAGCCGATCCAGAAGTTGCCGAAAAGCTCAAGGCTGGAAACATGAAGCCGATGGGTGCAATTATTGGCGCTGTTATGCGCGCAACTAAAGGTCAGGCAGACGCTAAGGCTGTTACTAAGATTGTAATGGCAAAAATCAAAGGCTAGTTTAGATTAGCTTTTACTTTGCACTTTTTGCGCTTTATACTTTGCTTTTTAACCTTGTGTTTTATAGCATTGTATAGGGTGCAAAAAGTGTGATTTTATATCACGGTTTTTTACTAATCGTTGTACGCTTTTTGTATGCTTTTGCAACACGTAAGTCGATTCTACGGAAAAGGTGAATATGCAGGGATTCAATGCTGATTCTACAAGCCGCCGAGAGCTTCCAGAAAGTATTGTGATTCCGCCAATCCGCGGCGAAATGGCACGACTTAGGCCAGCAGCCATCGAAGATTTGGCGAAGATGGACGCATTGCATGCTTTTGACGGAGCAGCCGTTATAACCGGCAAGGATTCACAGTCGGAACGCGCAATGGTTCATGCGTGGGTAAATCGTTCGGTGCAGTGGTCTTCGGCTGGAAGCACTGAGGAAAAATCTAATCAGAATGCCTCCGCTGGCGACGCTCAATCGCGCCCAACAATCGCATGGTCGATTGTGCCAGATTTTATTGATGATGCTAAAAACACCAATGGCGATATTATTGGAATGATTTTTTTGATTGACATTGATGGTTGGTCTAAATCCGCTAGAATTCAGGTAATTCTAGGACGCGATTATAGGGGTCGTGGGTATTCCAGAGATGCAATGCCTAGAGTTATGACTTACGGCTTTGCACCAAGCGAGGTTGGTCTTGCATTGCATAGAATCTGGGTTGGTGTTCCAGCAGCAAACACGCGCTCGCTTTCGGTATATCAATCGCTTGGATTTATGAAAACGGGAACTGCTCGCGACGCTCTGTGGGATTCTCAAAACCAAAAATATCAAGATTTTGTAGTAATGGACACTCTTGTAGATGAGTATGATGCCATTCGATCTCTAGACGCTTTTGGGCTCCACGTTATTGAAGATAATCCTGGCGTTTGCGAGGCTTTAAGCGCACACGAGCATTCGATTGCGATTCCTGTTAAAAATGGCGATTCTAACAAATCATTAGGCTACGAACCTGCTGAATCTAACGCTAAGCAGGCAGACGATACCTCTAAGCGCGCATGGTGGCGTATTATAGGACGAGGCCGCAAACGCAATCAAGCGAGCGAAGAATCAACTGCAACAGATGCAAAAGATGCAACAACGGAGGGGAATCTATGAGCGCCGAAGATCTCGACAATTACGAAACCGACGCCGAGCTTGCGTTGTATAAGGAATATCGTGACGTTATTAAGCTTTTTACATACGTTGTAGAAACAGAGCGCCGATTTTACTTGGCAAATAAGGTTGATTTTAACGTGCGTTCCGCGGGTCAAGATGTGTACTTCGACGTTCAATTAACAGACGCTTGGGTGTGGGATGTTTACCGACCTTCGCGATTTGTAAAAAACGTTCGAATTGTTACGTTTAAAGACGTAAATGTGGAAGAAGTTCAAAAAACGGATATCGATATTCCAGAATCTATCGCGTGATAAGAGTATGCTACGTATGGATTGGCTTGAATTCTAAGTAGTAGATATTCTAACAGCAGATGATTGTTTGTAATTTGTTGTTTTAGACTTTGAAAAATTGTTTTTAGGTATGGAGGAAAATTGACTGATACACAATCCCAGAAACAATCTGTAGTGATTATTGGTGGCGGTCCGGCAGGGTTGACGGCCGCTTGGGAGCTTGTAAAAGATGGCGGCGCTAGCAAGTACGATGTAACCGTTCTTGAGGCAACTAGTGAGTTCGGCGGCATTTCGCGCACCGTAAAATATAACGGAAACCGAATGGATATTGGCGGTCACCGATTCTTCTCTAAAGACGATCGCATTATGCAGTGGTGGCGTGAAATGTTGCCATTGCAGGGCGCTCCTTCTTACGATGACAAGAAGCTTGGCAGGCATCATGATTTAGAGGCTGGAGGCCCAGACCCAGAAGTCGAAGATGAAGTTATGCTTAAGCGTCATCGCGTTTCTAGAATCTTCTGGAATCACCATTTCTTTGACTACCCTATCTCTCTTTCTGCAGCAACTTTGCGTTCTATGGGCTTTGTGCTGACTATGAAGGTTGGTTTTAGCTACCTTTGGTCCATGATTCATAAGCTTCCAGAAACAAACCTCGAAAACTTTTACATTAATCGCTTTGGCAAAAAGCTTTACTCCATGTTCTTTGAAGGTTATACCGAGAAGCTTTGGGGTAGGCATCCAAGCCAGATTTCTGCCGATTGGGGCGCTCAGCGTGTTAAGGGCCTAAGCATTGTTGAGGTTTTAAAAAACGCTATTTCTAAGCTTATGCCTAAGAATAAGGCAAGCCAGAAAGAAGTTGAGACTTCGCTTATTGAAGAATTCTGGTATCCAAAGCTTGGTCCAGGCCAGCTTTGGGAAACCGTTGAACGCCGCTGCCGCGAAAATGGTGCCACTGTTTTAACTGGCTCTAAGGTTGTGGCCATAAAGCAGGCAGACGGCAAGATTTGCAGCGTTGTTGTTGAAAATCAAAATGGCGAGCGCAGTGAGCTTCATGCAGATCAGTTTATTTCGTCTATGCCAATTAAAGATTTGGTTGCAGCTCTCGAGCAGGGCGCAGATGGCAACAATAATGCGGAAGTTCCACAAGATTTGCAAAAGGTTGCATCAGGCTTGCCTTACCGCGATTTTGTGACTGTTGGCTTGCTTGTTAAGCGCATGCGCTTGCGCAACACAACCGATATTCCAACTCTTGGCAATCCCCCTATTGTTCCAGATTGCTGGATTTACGTACAAGACCCTGGTTATAAGGTTGGACGCTTGCAAATCTTTAACAACTGGAGCCCATACCTTGTTAAAGACGTTGACAACACTGTTTGGATTGGCCTTGAATACTTCTGCAGTGAAGGCGACGATTTTTGGAATATGAGTGACGAAGAAGCTCGCAAAAATGCAATTGACGAGTTGATTCGCATGCAGGTTATTGAAAGCGAAGACGACGTTTTAGATGCTCATCGCGAACGCGTTCCAAAGGCATATCCTGCATACTTTGACACTTACGCTCAGATGCCTGATCTTGTTAAGTATTTGGACGCTTTTGGCAACTTGTATTGCGTTGGCAGAAATGGCCAGCACCGCTACAATAACCAGGATCACTCAATGGCAACTGCTATTGAAGCTGTTCAAAATATTAACAACGGAAAGCAATCTAAAGATAACGTTTGGTCTGTTAATACCGAGAAATCGTATCACGAAAAGAAGTAGCGCTTGGCTTGCCACGCCGTGTTGTTGTGAGTCGTACGAGTGTAGTAGCATACATTTATCGGCGATTAATACACATTGATATGTGTTTATCGTTATATTCACAACGGATTTTCCGTAATCTTCCATGTAAAGCTCCAAGCAGTCTATTTCTTGGAGTTAGGGAAAGGCATAACTGTGGCAACAAGCCAAAATCTTGATGATATGAAGCTTTCGGAGCTTAAGGATCTTGCGAAGCAAATGGGTCTGCGCGGCACGTCTACAATGCGCAAGCCAGATTTGGTTGCTACGCTAACTGCTGCGCGAAATGGTGGGGATGCGCCAGCTGGTGTTAGCGTTCATGTTCCTAAAAACTCTGTAAGAACAAATCGTTTTTCACTAAACGATGATGAGTCTTCTAATTCAAATGATGCGGATAAGATTGTGCATCGTCG
The DNA here is from genome assembly GCF_055452355.1 of Gardnerella rara. Taxonomy (NCBI): domain Bacteria; kingdom Bacillati; phylum Actinomycetota; class Actinomycetes; order Bifidobacteriales; family Bifidobacteriaceae; genus Gardnerella; species Gardnerella rara. The sequence continues at coordinate 155,845 of NZ_JBVBJP010000004.1, read as the reverse complement.
CAATTTTGCACGAGATAACCAGCCTCAGCGTTATCACAAAGCGGATGCTGCAGATAGCGCGCGCGAAAATAACTCTCGCGCAAACAGTGGCAATAATTTTGCTAAAGCAGAAGAGTCAGTTGCTGATTTAGACCAGATTCTTGCTACTTTACCAAGCGAAAAGCCTTCTGATTCCGCATCAAACCGAGACTTAGAATCGCGTAGAATGCGCTCTGCTTCTAGATCTAACGAAGAGAATGACTACGATTCTAGAGCAGATAGATCCGATAGAAGCGACAGAGGCGATAGATTCCAGCGCAGATTACGCGGACGAGACAGAAATGACTACGATTCTAGAGCAGAACGCAACTCCGAACGCAATGCAGAACGCAACTCCGAGCGCAATTTGCGTCAGGAGCGAGCCGATATTCGCGAAGAGCAAGAAATTCACGAGCCAGCTCCACGCCGCGAAGAACCAAAAGAAGAGCTCGTTCCAGTTGCTGGCATTGTAGACGTTCTTGACTCCTATGCTTTTGTGCGCACTTCTGGCTATTTGCCTGGCCCAAACGACGTTTACGTTTCTATGAGCCAAATCAAAAAATACGGATTGCGCAAGGGAGATGCTGTTCAAGGTTCCATTCGCGCACCTCGCGAAGGAGACCGCAGAAATCAGCGCCAAAAGTTTGTTCCTTTGCAAAGCGTTGACAGCATTAACGGCATGAGCGTTGAAGAATCTCAGAATCGTCCGCAATTTGCTAAGTTAACTCCTTTGTATCCGCAGGAACGCTTAAAGCAAGAGACTACGCCAAATCGCATGCTTGGCCGCATTATTGATCTTGTAGCTCCTATTGGTAAAGGTCAGCGTGGCTTGATTGTCTCGCCTCCTAAGGCTGGTAAAACAATCACCTTGCAAAATATTGCTAACGCTATTGCTGTTAACAATCCAGAAGTACATTTGATGGTTGTTCTTGTAGACGAACGCCCAGAAGAAGTTACCGACATGGAACGCACCGTTCAGGGAGAGGTTATTTCTTCTACATTCGACCGTCCAGCTACAGACCACACTACCGTTGCAGAGCTTGCGATTGAGCGTGCTAAGAGGCTTGTGGAGCTTGGACAAGACGTTGTTGTGCTTCTTGATTCCATGACTCGCCTTGCTCGCGCATACAATATTGCCGCCCCTGCTTCTGGCCGCATTCTTTCTGGCGGCGTGGACGCTCAGGCGCTTTACCCACCTAAGAAGTTCTTTGGTGCCGCTAGAAACATTGAAAATGGCGGTTCTTTGACTATTATTTCTTCCGCTTTGGTGGAAACTGGTTCAAAGATGGATGAAGTTATTTTCGAAGAGTTTAAGGGCACTGGAAACATGGAGCTGCGTTTGAGCCGCGACTTGGCCGATAAGCGCTTGTTCCCAGCTGTAGATATTAATTCTTCTGGCACGCGCCGCGAAGAGCTGATTACTCCAGCGCAAGAATTGCCGATTATTTATCGCTTGAGGCGATTGTTCGGCGGTTTGGAGCCAGAGCAGGCTTACCAGACTTTGGTGCCGCGCTTAAAGAAGACCGCTTCTAATCGCGATTTTCTTGCGGCGATTGTTCAGCAAGCCAATAACTCAACTAATGGCGGAACAGGCACAGTCGCAGCTTAACCGCGCAAAAATAGTTAAAATCTAGATTAAAAATACCCCTTGGTAAAAATCGAGGGGTATTTTTTATACAAATATCTCAAACCGTCAGACGTTTAGATGTGTAAACATGTGTTAAATAATGTGAAAAACCGTGATTTTTTATCTAATTTTGTTCTTTTTCATTAAAAAATACGATACGATTAGATAAACTGCAGGGGGCGCAGCTAAAGTCGAAGAAGAAAAACAAAGATTTTAGATGCGCTGCATGAGGATGGAGGTCGTATGACAGGAAGCTCTCATAAGATTGAAAACAATATTCCTTCTGGCTTGGAAGCCAGCGCGAGCACAGCTGCTCCAATAGATTCTACAGACGCAATTATTGTAGACATTCTTGAGCACGATGGCCGTGCAACACTAACCAAGCTAGCTAAAGCATCTGGATTATCTGTTTCCGCAGTGCAATCCAGGGTTCAAAAGCTCGAACGACGCGGAATTATAACTGGGTATCGTGCTTTGATTGATTACGAACGCAGAGGTTTGCCTGTAAGCGCGTTCGTAGCGGTTACTCCTCTTGACTTTGAGCAAGAATCTAGCATTCCAAACAAGCTAAAAGACATTGAAGGCATTGAAGCCTGCTATTCAATTACAGGAAGCCCAAGCTTTATGCTTGTTGTTCGCGTTGCAACTCCTAGCAAGCTGGAAGAATTAATTAACACAATTCACCGCATTGTTCCAGTTAGCACGGAAACAACAATGGTTTTGCAAACTTATTTCGACTAGAAATATTGTGTGCAATATTGTGTGCAAAAACATGTGCAACTCTTCTAAAGAATCGATTGACGCGCGCAAGCGTTTGACTGAATCAGATTGTAGCGATGACTGCGATTCAGTAAGCGAGATTTTTGCGTTGCGTCAGTCGATTGACAATATTGACAATGCGATTGTTGCGCTTTTAGCTGAACGTTTTAAAGTCACAGAAAAAGTTGGGGAAATAAAAGCGCGCGCAAATCTTGCTACAGAAGATAAATCGCGAGAAAACCGCCAGGCAAGTCGACTAAAAAAGATTGCCGAAGAATCTGGATTAAAAGAAGAAATCGCACTCGAATATCTACATTTTGTAGTAACTGCAGCAAAAAAACGTCATCAAGAAATCAAAGATAATCAAAAATAGCTAAAAATATGCGCGCTTAGAGCAATAATAAGAGTATGACTATTGCAACCGTTGAACGTTACGCACAAATGCTTGATGCCGCAAGCAAAGGCGGCTATGCCTACCCTGCGATTAACGTTACTAGCACGCAAACATTAAACGCCGCACTCCAAGGATTTGCCGAAGCTCAAAGCGACGGTATTATTCAAGTATCTGTTGGAGGGTCCGCATATTTTTCGGGTCAGTGCGTAAATAATCGCGTTGTTGGATCAATCGCATTTGCGCAATTCGCGCATCAAGTTGCAGCACAATACCCAAATATTAGCGTTGCATTGCACACGGATCATTGTGCAGAGCCTTATTTAGACGATTGGATTAAGCCACTTCTTGCGCACGAGGCAGATCAAGTTGCACACGGCGAAGAGCCGATTTTCCAGTCGCATATGTGGGACGGTTCCACGGTTAAACTTGAGCATAATCTAGATATTGCCGAAGAATTGCTAGAGGCTTCGGCAAAAGCGCACACAATTTTAGAGATTGAAATCGGCGCAGTTGGCGGCGAAGAAGACGGCCACAGAGCAGATATTGACGAAAAGTTGTACTCCACTCCCCAAGACGCTATGCGCGTTGTTGAGCGATTAGGTTTAGAAGACCGCGCAAAATACATGGCCGCTTTTACGTTTGGAAACGTGCATGGCGCGTACAAACCAGGTGTTGTTAAGCTTAGGCCACAATTGCTAGACAACATTCAAAGCGCTGTGTACAACAAGTACAAGCTTGATTTGTGCAATCGCAAGTTTGGTGTGCCAACAAAGCCATTTTTGCTGGTGTTCCATGGCGGGTCTGGCTCTACGGCCGAAGAAATCGCGCAAGCTGTAAAATATGGCGTTGTAAAAATGAATATTGACACAGATACGCAATATGCTTTCACGCGCGCAATCGCAGACCACATGTTCCACAACTACGACTCGGTTCTTAAAATCGACGGCGAAGTTGGGGCAAAAAAGCTTTACGACCCAAGATCTTGGGGCAAAGAAGCAGAAAAAGCCATGGCTCAGCGTGTTGTAGAAGCTTGCGTACAGCTTGGTTCCGCTGGAAAAGCTTTAAAATAGCTTTAAAACAGCTCTAAAATAGCGCAATCGCAAATATTTATTAACATTATTCGGTATTGGCTTTGCGCTAGTCTTAACACGTAGGAATTGTGTTTGTTTGGGCAACGTTAGCCCAAAAATGGAGGTGCAGCATGCCTGGAATTGTGCTTATTGGCGCTCAATGGGGTGACGAAGGCAAAGGTAAAGCAACTGATTTAATTGGTTCTAAGGTAGATATTGTTGCACGTTTTAATGGCGGCAATAACGCTGGCCACACTGTTGTTGTAGGAAACGAATCTTACGCACTGCACTTACTCCCTAGCGGCATAATCAGCGCAAACGTAACTCCTGTTATTGGAAACGGCGTTGTTATAGACCCAGAAGTTCTTTTTGAAGAGATTGACGCGCTTGAATCTCGCGGCGTTGATTGCTCGAGGTTGCTTGTTAGCGAGTCGGCGCATGTTATTACACCGTATCATCGCGTAATCGATAAAGTTACAGAGCGATTCCTTGGAAAGCACAAGATTGGCACAACGGGTCGCGGAATTGGCCCAACTTACGCAGATAAGATTAATCGCGTTGGTATTCGCGTGCACGATTTGTTTAACGCAGATCATTTGCGAGATAAGGTAGAAGCCAGCTTGCATCAAAAGAATCAGATGCTTGTTAAGCTTTACAACCAGCACCCAATTGACATTGATATTGTTACCAGCCAACTTGTAGAGCTTGGAAAGCGACTAAAGCCATACGTTGCCGATACTTCGCTTGTACTAAACCAGGCAATGGAAAATGGCAAAACCGTGCTTTTTGAAGGCGGCCAGGCAACTATGCTAGACGTTGATCACGGAACATACCCATTTGTAACGTCTTCTAATCCTACGGCTGGCGGTGCTTGCACGGGCACGGGCGTTGGCCCTACTCGCATTAATCGCGTAATCGGTGTTGCTAAGGCCTACATTACGCGCGTTGGCGAAGGCCCGTTCCCTACAGAGCTTTTGGACGAAAGTGGCGATTGGCTGCGCGAGCAAGGTCACGAATATGGCGTAACAACTGGTCGCCCTCGCCGTTGCGGATGGTTTGACTCTGTTGTTAGCCGCTATGCAACTCGCGTAAATGGCCTAACAGATATTGTTCTTACAAAGCTAGATGTTTTGACTGGCCTAAAAGAGATTCCAGTTTGCGTAGCTTACGATGTGACTTTAGCAGACGGAAGCGTTGAGCGCGTAAACGAGATGCCAGTAGATCAGTCTCTGTTTGCTAGCGCTAAGCCAGTTTACGAGATGCTTCCAGGCTGGAGTGAAGATATTTCTAAAGTCCACAAGTTTGAAGACTTACCTGCCAATACTCAAAGCTACGTAAAGCGCTTGGAGGAGCTTTCCAATTGCCGCATTTCGGCAATTGGTACCGGCCCTCAGCGCGACCACATTATTAGTGTTCATTCACTGATTGATTAATGCTATTAATGCATTAATGGCTAGTTAAGGCTGATTAAGGCTGATTAAACTTCGATTTAAGGCGGCTAAAGCTATGAGTATTCCAAGCAGAAATCACCCAGACTTGCCCTCAGCACAACCACATAAAACACTTGGTGCAAAAATCTATTTTGTTGTGTTTGTTGGCGGCGTGCTCGGCGCTTTTGTGCGTAGTGAAATAGGCGTTTTTACGCATGGCATGCATTGGGATTCGGGATATTCTATGCTTTTTAGCCGCTTTACTTTTGCAACTCTTTTGTCTAACGTTTTGGCATGTTTTATTCTTGCTTTAGTGAGTTCTCTTGTTGCAAATAGATTGCGCTGCAAAAATAGAGACTTAATAAAATACGGTTTGTGCACAGGATTCTGCGGCGCGCTTTCAACAATGTCCACTTTTGCTTTTGAAGGTGCATACTCCGCATTTAGTGCAATGAACATTGTAAAAGTAATTGCAATTATGGCATTATCTATGATTTTTGGCGTTTTAGCAGTGCTTGCTGGAAGCCTAATCGGAGATAGAATTTTTGCTTTTAATAGCAATAACAGCGTAAAAAATGCTGACGATGCAAAAATCAGCAATAAAATAGACGCTAACAAAGGCGGTGCAAAATGATGTTTTACGCATACGCTCTTTTTTGGCTACCTCTTGTTTTTGCAGGACTTGGCGCCGTTCTTCGTTGCGCAGTATCTGCTGCAGTCGGGCGCGTTTATAACCACGATTTTCCAATCGCAACCTTGCTAATCAACGCTTTTGCATCTTTTATAATGGGCTTAGTTACATCCCTAAGCTCTGCAATTATATACAATTTAACTTTTGCTTCAGCTATTGTTTACAGTTGCGCTTTGGGATTCTTAGGCGGATTCTCAACGTTTTCAACCGCAATCTTAGAAGTCGTAAGCCTGTTTAAGCTAAAGAAAATCAAGCTTGGACTATGGCTTTTTGTTAGCGAACTAATAGTGCCATTCTTGTGCGCATTTATTGCATACGCTGGAACGTGTTTTGTACTGTTTTTGCTTCTAACGTCTTAGTTTTTAATTTTATTAATTGATGTATTTTATTAATTGATATTTATTGTGTTATTAAAAATGTTAGAATGCTTTGTGTATTTGTTTGCGATTTGATTTAAGAATAGGTTTATTGTGACTTTAAAGAACGTAGGCGGTTCTATACGCGATTTTTTGCGCGACCTTTCGGATCGCATTCTTAAAACACTTAAGCATCTTAGATGGAAGATGGTTCTTGCGGGCGCAGTTGTTGGCCTTGTTTCGGGCGCGCTTGTGGCAACTTATAGACTTGGGATTGAGTGCGGAACCGATTTTGCGCGATGGATGTATGCGCGAATGTTGCAAAACATGCTTTGGGTTGTACCGTGTGTGGTTTTTGCGATTGTTGCTGGACTTTTTATTGGCTGGATGAGTCGCAAAGAAAGTATGGCATCTGGAAGCGGTATTCCGCAAGTTGTTGGATATATTCAGCGCGGACTAAAAATGTGTTGGAACACCATTTTGCCTGTACGATTTGTAGGCGGATTGTTGGGGTCGCTGTTTGGCTTGTCTCTTGGGCGCGAAGGCCCTTCGATTCAAATCGGAGCTTGCGGCGCGCAAATGATGTCTAGAATTTTTAGAAAAGGCAATAAAAACGATACACAAGAACACTATGTTGTAACCGCTGGAGCAGCAGCTGGCTTATCTGCTGCCTTTAGCGCACCACTTTCGGGACTAATGTTTGCTATGGAAGAAGTCCAACACGGGCTATCTTCAACAGTTCTTATGGGAGCGGCAGTAGCATCTATTTGCGCGGACTTTGTGTCTCAAACATGCTTTGGACTTCGCCCTGTTTTAGACTTTGGAATGATTCCAGACTTGCCAATGGCACTTCATTTTTGGCTGATTCCGCTTGGCATTTTTGCAGGTCTTGTTGGATCTTTAATGAACCGCTCTTTACTTGGATTACAAACGCTGTATAAATATTTGCCCAAATGGGCTCCTGTATCTGTAGCATGTTTAATCGCAATTCCTGTTGGCTTATATTTGCCAGAGGTTCTTGGTGGAGGCTCAAATCTTGTTAAACTTTCCGAATATGGAAAGGTAAGCATAGCGCTTCTGTGCCTTCTGTTTGTTGCAAAAATGCTGTTTACTTCTACAAGCTTTGGATGCGGCGCTCCTGGCGGTATTTTTATGCCAATTCTGGCTGTTGGAGCGCTTGCAGGCGGCGTTGCTTCGCGAGCAATTATAAACACTCCTCTACTTGGCATTAACGCAAAACTAATGCCGATTTTTACAGTGTGCGTTATGGCTGGCACGCTTTCGGCTTCGGTAAAAGCTCCGCTCACTTCGATTTTGCTAACCGTAGAAATGTCGGGAACAATGATTCACACTCTGCCAGTTGCCGCCTCTGCGTTTATTGCGCTTCTTGTATCCGACATTTTGCACACTAAACCAATCTACGGTGAGCTTCTGGAAAGATATATGGCTTCCAATCCAAAACTTGTACGCTAATGCTTATACAGCAATAAGCTAAAACAGCAATGTGGATAACTTTTTGGCGGAATTGCAACGTTTATTAAGCCTTTAACCACATTTTTACAAAAGTATTGCTTATTTGTTTTGCATGCTATTCAATAGCTGCATGAGCAATATGAATATTGATAATTACGATGCACCTTCGTGCGTGGCTAGGGCACTTAACACGTACCCACCTCAGGCAAGCGCGCTTAAAAACGCGATTAACCAAGCTAAGCAAGTTAACATTGTTAGCCAAGTTAATCAGGCAAATAAGAGTGAAGACTCAACTATTATTGCGTCTTTTAATCGCAGTTATGATTTTCTTGCAAGCCCTGCGGTTAGCAAAGATTTTGGCGTTATAAATAATCGTATGCTTCAAGACAATCGCAATAGTGGCGAAAATTGCAATAATAACAACAATCGCAATAATCATGTTGTTCAAGAAACTATTGGAAGCTTGAACTATTCGCTAAAGCCTTTTCCAAAAAATGTTGTAATTGGTTCTGCCGCAAATAGCGGAATTGGTTTAAGCACTACTCTTGCGCTTCTGGCAAGCAATATAGCTAGTAAAAAATACGTTGTAGCTTTAATCGATGCAGATATTTCAAATGGCGGTTTAGATGTTTTGCTTGGATTAGAGCAAGATGAAGGCAGAAGATTGCAAGAGGTTCAAGCTCCTTTAGGAAGATTAGACGGCTACGTTTTGCGCTGCGAGCTTTTGCACTGGAACAATGTGGATATTTTGGCTTATTCGCCTTGGAAAAATCAGGAGCCTAAGCCATGGGTTATTGAGGCCGCAATTAGGGGTCTTGCTAAAGCTTGCGACGTTGTGATTGTAGACATTGGATCTGGGCTTTCGGCAAGAAAGCTTTTAAAAGATCTTCCAACTTTGGCAGAGGTTCCAACAATTTTTGCAGCAGAGCTTAGCGTTTTAGGCCTTGCACGATTGCGAGCGCATTGGCGAAATCTAGAGTTAGATAATAAAAATTATGCCAAGAATCTCACTTCTATTGTTGCAGGTTTAAACCCACGCGGACTTTCTAGCAGATTTTGCCCTGTAGAAGTTGGGGAAGCTTGCGATTATTTACTTTGCAATGTAGAAGGGCCAATTGGCCACGATTCTAAAATGTACGAAGACATAATTGGCGGGTATGGAATTAGAAGCGTACCTAAATGTGCGCAAGCAACCGTGGGGAAAATCACCACTTGGCTGCTTGGCACTTCTCGCGAATCGGGTTTAATGGCGTCTACTGCGCAAGGCAATCAATCTTGTAAATATGGAAGATTTTCAAAAATATTGGGCGGTAAACATGGTTCTACAAGATATTGATTTTGGCGTTTTGCAAGATCTTGCAAACAATCCTAAAACAACTGATATTGTTGTTACAGATACTGGCCGCGTTTGGGTGGATTTTGGATTAGGCCTACAAGAATACAATCCAAGGATTCCGTTTGATAATCCCAGCGTTTTGCGCGAATATGCTGTTTGGCTGTGCGCTCAATTAGGTAAAAGATTAGACGACGCATGCCCAATTGCAGACGCTTCTAGCCCGCTAGGAGTGCGCATTCACGCGCTTATTGCCCCAATAGTTTTAAGCGGAGCTGCTATTTCGATTCGTTTTCCAGCGCTAAAACGCTATTGTTTAACGGAGTTAAGCAGCAAAGGCATGTTTCCAATTGAGCTATCTAGAATTCTTTATTTGCTGGTTGAAAGCCGCGCAAATATTTTGATTACAGGCAGTACAGGTTCGGGCAAAACAACGCTTATGAAGGCTCTTTTAGCTTCTTGCAATCCAAAAGACAGAATAGTAACTGTTGAAGAAACACGAGAATTGGGCTCTGTTTCCAACGATCACGTTTCTTTAGCCACAAGGGAAGCGAATGTTGAAGGTGCTGGCTGCATTGATTTGCCAGATCTTGTAAAGGCCACTTTGCGCATGCGCCCCGACAGAATTATTTTGGGCGAGTGTAGAGGCAAGGAAATAGCTGATTTGCTGCGCGTTTTTACATGCGGTCACAAGGGAGGAATGACAACTTTGCACGCCGATAAAGTGCAAAAGGTTCCAGCACGATTAATGGCCCTGGGTTTGCTTGCAGGGCTAGAACCAATGGCACTTTGCGCTCTAGCTGCAGATGCATTCGACGTTGTTATTCACGTTGAGCGAGTAAATGGAGCGCGCGTTGTAAAAGAACTTGGATTGCTAAAGTCAAATGATTCTGGCGCGTTAGAAGGTGTTCCTGTTTTAAGAGTTAAAGACTCACAAATAGAGACCACTTTAGCGTGGAAAGATTTTGCAACTAAATGGCATTTGCCTCTAAATTCGCAAATTGTTTTAAAGGCTTAACTGTTAAAAAGCTAACAAAGGATTTGATATGGGTATTGAAGAATCGCTAGCAGCTCTTGTTGCATCTTTAAAATCGGGGTCTTCTTTTGAATCGATTATTAGAGGCAGCGCTGAACGCAATAGCAACACCAGCATCGTAAGCAGCAAGGCGCACAGCCAGCAGATAAATGCAGAATCCATATTAAAGTGGATTAATTCTAGACTAGAGTCAAGCAATAATACCGCTGATGTAGCTAAGTCTTTTAAAAATGCAAAAACTTCTAAAAAGACCAAAGATCAAAAAGATGCGCGTAGAATTGCACAGTCGCTTATGTGCGTGTACAACTTAAGCAACTCAATTGGCTGCCCTATGGCAGATTGCGTTCAAGCTGTTTCGGATTCTTACTACGCAAATAAAAGAGTTGACGACTTAAGCGAGGAGGTTTTTGCAATGCCAAAAGCCACTATAAAGTTGCTTATTGCTCTTCCCTTTTTGTCACTTTTAACAGGCCAACTTTTAGGGGCAAACCCAATATTAATGATTCTTACAAGCTACAAGGGCTATACGCTTTTAGGCGTTGGAATGACCTTTTACACAATTGGCATTATTTGGGTTGCACGCATTCTTAATTCCTCTAAAAAAGCGATGAGCACTCCTTACCTTAGTGGAGCTTAGAGCGAATTGGCAACAGTTACCAACAGTTAAAAGTTTTTACGTTAAAACTTAGAGCTTATATAGGAGGTTAAATGCTAAAGGCAATTATTATTTGGATTATTTTAGTTGCATACATAATTGTTTTGTGCAAACTTTTTTCTAAGCAGGTGGCAGTTAGCTCACTGTATAATCGCGCATGCAAACCTGCTATTTTTATGCAAGAGACTTACGAGTTTAGGCAGAACACAATAAACGATATAGACCCGATTCTTGGTTTGCAAATGATAATAGTGGCGCTAAAAAGTGGTGTTGCAATAACTAGAGCACTTGACGCAGTTGGCTGCGCGCTGCCCGCTTCTAAGGGAATCTGGCTAAAACGAGTTTCTAAAGCGCTTATTTCTGGTAGCACTTGGCGAGAAGCATGGAGCGCGCCACACGTGTACTTTAATAAAAAAGATAAAAACTCTTATTCTTCTTTAGTTTTAAGTGCGTGGCTAAAAAACTCTTTAAGCGAGTCCTGGAGTTATGGAAGCTCGCCAGTTCCAGTGCTTAACGCCGTTTTACAAAACTATGAGCAATCGATGAAGAACATTGCAAAGAAAGAAAGTTCTAGACTTTCCGTTCGTCTTCTTTTGCCCGTTGGATTGTGCTTTTTACCAGCGTTTATTTTTGTTGGAATTTTGCCAACTGTTGCAGCATTTATGCACTAATATCAAAGGTTTTTGCAAATTTATAATCCAGCGCAAAAGTCGCGTATAAAATTTGTGCCCCAAACGGGTACATAAATAAAAAAAAAAATAAACAATAAAAAGAAAGGAAGGTAAGTAACATGAAAAAAATTGCTAACACATTTTCAAACCTTTGTTGCACATTTGCAATAAAGGCAAACGAAGGGCTGATTAAAGCAGAACAAGCATGCAATAGCGTGCAAAATCGCTTGAATCACAACCTAAAGCAGCTAGATGAAGGAGCGGTTACTGCAGAATATGCGGTTGTTCTTATAGCTGCTACGGCTTTTGCTGCTGTTCTTATTGCAGTTGCTAAATCAAATGCTGTACGCACCGCTATTGGCGAACTAGTTAAAAGAGCTTTGCACGTTAGCTAGGGCAATAAGCGATATACCAAAATAGATTACGTGAAACATTGCGTGAAACATTGCGAAGCTCTTGATGATATAAGATTTACAAAATTTGAATTGATTAAAAGCACTAAAGAACTAGCACAAACACTAATAAATGGAGATTTAACTAATGCAAAAGAAATGAGAAAAAATGAAGAATTATATATTTTTGAACATTTTTAATAAGAAGGATGCAAATAAAAAAGATACAGAATTAACTATGCGCACTAAAGTCGCTAAATTTGCTAAAAATATTAAAGATACTAAAGATTTTGGGGCAGTAACCGCAGAATTTGCGATTATTTTGCCTGCAGTTGTAATTCTTACTGTGGTGTTAATTTTTGTAGGGAAATCAGTTGTAAATACAATGAATTGCAACGACGCAGCAGGCCAGGTTGCCTATTATGTAGCATCCACACACGATTCTAAAGAAGCACAAAACATAGTGCATAAAGTATCTGGAAACAATAGTTCTGTAAAAGTTGAATATGTTGGAAATATGGCAAATATTGTTGTTAGTTGCCCAGTTGTGCCAGACCCGCTGAAGGTTTTGCCATTATCTATTGAAGCACGCATTAGTCAGGTTTTAATATGAGATCAAAAAGAACTAAGCGATTAATAACGCAATGTTTTTGTTTTAAGCATTTGAACGGGGCGGATTGCGGTTCTGGAACTATGCTAGGCATAGGATTGGTAACCGCAATCTGCTCTATGCTGGTTCTTTGCGCTGTTATTGGGTCAATTCTTGTTTCTAAACACCGCGCATACGCGCTAGCAAATGCGGCGGCAATATCTGGAGCTGTTGCCATACAAAACATGCAAGGAGACGCCTGCAAAATCGCACAAAACACAGCTAGAGCAAACAATGCAAAAATCGAGTCTTGTGTTGAAAAAGACAACGACATATCGCTAAAGTTAAGCGTTCCTTTACACCTTCCAATGGCAAATAGTATAAGCGTAAGCGCTAAAGCAGGCTTAGTGGATTGTAGCAAGTAAATGCATAATGTAGCATGTAATAGCGTGCGGAAACGTTGCATGTTTGATTAAAAGATTAAAATAAAACAGAAGCTTGCTTAAGCAAGATTAAGTGGATTCAAGTTAATGTCTAGTTGGCGGTAGGTTATTATGGCACTTGCGTTGTATCGAAGATATAGACCAGACACTTTTGAAGGTGTTATTGGTCAGAATCAGGTTACAGTTCCGCTTATTAGAGCACTTGATCAAGGCAAAATAACGCACGCTTATCTATTTTCAGGGCCTCGCGGATGCGGAAAAACAAGTTCGGCACGCATTTTAGCGCGATGCATTAATTGCGAACAAGGCCCAACTTCTAAGCCATGCGGAAAATGCCAAAGCTGCAAAGATCTTGCAACAGGCGGCCCAGGTTCTATAGACGTTGTAGAAATAGATGCAGCAAGCCACAACGGTGTTGATGACGCTAGAGAACTGCGCGAGCGCGCAGGATTTGCGCCAGCTAGAGATAGATACAAGATTTTTATTCTAGACGAGGCTCATATGGTTACTCCGCAAGGCTTTAACGCTTTGCTTAAGATTGTGGAAGAGCCGCCTGAGCACGTTATGTTTATTTTTGCTACAACAGAACCAGATAAGGTGATTGGAACAATTCGCTCTAGAACTCACCACTACCCGTTTAGGCTTGTTCCACCAGAAGTAATGGGTCCTTACTTAGAGAGCATTTGCCAAAAAGAGGGAATTCAAGCACAAAAAGGCGTTCTGCGTCTTGCTATGCGCGCAGGCGGCGGATCAATGCGAGATACGCTTTCGGTGTTGGACCAGTTGATGATTGGCTCCGTAAATGGCGCTATATCATTAGATTCTGCTGTTGCGCTTCTTGGATTTACGCCTTCTAACTTAATTGGAGACGTTGTTGATGCTCTTATTGAAAAAGACGGAGCAAAACTTTACGAAACTGTGCAAAAGGTTATTGTTGGAGGCTTCGATAGTCGCAAGTTTGTAGAAGATTTGCTTGGTCGCTTGCGCGATTTGTTGCTATTGGCTTCTGCAGGAGTTAATAGCGCTAAAAACTTGTTGGGAGATTTATCTCCAGAAGACATGCAAGATTTACAACGCCAGTCAAGTCAGCTTACTTTGAGCAACTTGTCTAGAATGGCAGAAATCGTAAATAATGCTTTTGCGGGAATGGCAAATGCTGTTTCGCCTAGAATGAATCTTGAAATTCTTGTTGCGCGCCTGCTTTGCACTAGAACAGATTCTACCGAAAATGCTCAAACGCAGATTTATGCAAAAAATGTTGAAGCGCCAAAAACTAACGTAAAGCATTTTATTGGCTCGGCAAACAAAGAACAGAACAATAAGCAAGTGCCGCCACAGATGAAGCAGACGCAGACGCAAGAGCCAGCACAAGAACAGATACAAAAAGAAGAAATACAGCCAGAACAAATACAGCCAGAACAGATACAATCGCAAGCAGAAGCACAGCTTGATCAGCCAGCTAAGATTTTAGACGTTGACGAGGCGTGGAATAATCTGGTTAAAGATCTTCCAAACGATGTTCGCGAATACGTAGAGCGAAATCATGTTCCAAAGGTTAGATTAGACGAAAGTAATCCGCTAAAAAGAAAGCTTGTTCTAACTTTTGACGAGCCTATAAGCCAGCATGCTTTTGCGCTTGCGATTTGCACAACTGCTCCTTACGATGGCAAAAAAGTACCCGTTGTTGTTATGAGCAAAGTAAAAGACGTTTTTGGCAAAGACGTTTCAATAGCGCCTGATTCTGTTGCAGAAAATGGCCAAAAAGTTGAATCCGTAGCAAAAATGGATTCTCAAAAGCTTGCTCAAGTTAAGCGCGAGTTGCTTATGCGCAAGGCTGGAATTGTAAAAGGATTTGGCAAAACAGCCAGCGAAGAAAGCGAGTTGGCTGACGATAGCCCTTTAGATAACCCTTTAGGTGAGCCTTCAGGTAGCCCTTTAGGCGGCGATAGCCCTTTAGATAGTTCTTTAGATAGTTCTTTAGACGCATCGCAAGATGACGCATGGGCAAGCATGGCGTCTGCACCAATGGGAGATGCACTTGCGGCAGCACAGGCACAAGCACAGGCACAAGCTCAAGCTCAAGCACTGCAAGAATCGCAAGAAACACAACACGTGCAGCAAGCGCAATCGCAATCAATAGAGCAGGAGCAATCGCCAGCCGCATCGCCAGCGCAATCGCAGCAAGATGAAGTCATAAATGGCGCTCAAGAAGACGAATGCTCAATGCAAGACGCGTCTTTAGAATCTGCAACAAACATTGGCATAGACGACTTAGAAAAAATGTTTGAAGTCAAATCTGTAAAAGAATTCGGCGCAAGCGACCCAAATAATCCTAAAAACGCACACGCGCGCAGGCGAAAGCAAGAGGAGTAAAAAGTGCATAATGTGTCATCGTACGAAGGCGCAATTGGCAGAGTTATAGACGCATTTTCTAGTCTTCCTGGAATTGGCCCAAAAGGCGCACAAAGAATCGCATTTTACATACTTTCGTCTTCTAACGCGCAAGCGCAAGAACTAATCGACTCAATTAACGACTTAAAAGAGAACGTGCGGTTCTGCGAAATTTGCGGAAACGTGTGCGAGCAAAGCCCGTGCGTTGTTTGCCTAGACCCTAGAAGAGACCACACAAAAATCTGCGTTGTAGAAGAGCCAAAAGACATTATGAGCATTGAGCGCACGCACGAGTACGCGGGCGTTTATCACGTTTTAGGCGGAGCGATTAATCCAATGGCAAACGTGGGGCCTGCAGACTTAAAAATAACGCAACTACTTGAGCGCTTAAAAGACGCACAAGTAAAAGAGGTTATTTTAGCGCTCGATCCAAATATAGAAGGCGAAGCAACAGTTACGTATTTAGCGCGACTGCTTGAGCCGCTTGACATAAAGGTGACTAGGCTCGCAAGCGGGTTGCCAGTTGGCGGAGATCTTGAGTATGCAGACGAAGTGACGCTTGGAAGAGCGTTTGAAGGCAGACGAGAGGTATAGGAATTCCCATCGCGGAAAAATCGAAAGCCGCCGCGCGCCAGAATATACACCACTAACGTATTGCAAAATAAAAATAAAAATAAATAGAGCACGCTTGGTAGTCTGATTTTAGATTAGTTCTTCTAACGTGCATGCTTTAGAAGCATAACCTGAACATAAGGGGTTAAAGTGGCTCTTATAGTGCAGAAATACGGCGGTTCTTCTGTAGAAGACACGGACGCAATCCAGCGCGTAGCCAAAAGAATTTTAGACACAAAAGCGGCTGGAAACGACGTTGCGGTTGTTGTTTCAGCTATGGGAGACACCACAGACAACTTAATTGATCAGGCAATGAGTGTAAATGCGCATCCGCCAGCCAGAGAAATGGATATGCTTATGACTGCGGGCGAGCGCATTTCCATGAGCCTTCTGGCAATGGCCATTCACGCGCAGGGGTCGCACGCCTACTCTTTTACTGGTTCGCAAGCTGGATTTATGACAGACGCTCAATTTGGAGCGGCTCATATTCGCGCTGTTAAGCCAGATCGCGTTACGCACGCGCTTAAAAAAGGCAGCGTTGCAATTGTTGCAGGATTCCAAGGAATTAGCGAAGTTGGCGACGACACAACGCTTGGCCGAGGAGGCTCAGATACTTCTGCTGTTGCGCTGGCAGTGGCATTGGGCGCGGATATTTGCGAGATTTACACAGACGTTGACGGCGTTTTTACCGCAGACCCTAGAATCGTTCCAACAGCAAAGCGAATCCCCGTTATTGACTACGACTCAATGCTAGAGATGTCATCTTGCGGATCGCGCGTTTTGGCGTTGCGATGTGTTGAATATGCACAACGATTTAGCATGCCATTGCATGTTCGCAGCTCGTTTTCTCACAGAAATGGCACTTTGGTTGTTCCTAACGGAGTGGATCCAAAGAGCCTGCCAAATCTAAGTTAATTATTTATTAAAAAGACATAGACATAAAGCACAACATAACACACAGTAAATAAGCAAAGACAATAGATAGAAGGCGGCAAAAATGGCAAATAAAATGGCAAACATTGATATTCGCTCCACAATGGGCGATTTATTCCCAGACTTAGGCCCAGAGACCCCTGTGATTTCTGGAGTTGCACACGATAGAAGCGAGTCCATGATTACTCTTCGAGGCGTTCCCGATAAGCCTGGAAACGCTGCAAAAGTATTTACAACTCTTGCTGCTGCAGACGTTAACATAGACATGATTGCTCAGGCAAGTGCATCCACCGAAACAGCAGACATATCTCTTACCGCCCCAAGCTCGGCATTAGATGCCGTTTGCAAGGTTTTGCAAGGCGCGCGCGGCGAGTTGCAATTTACGTCTATGGATGTGGATCCTTCGGTTGGAAAAGTCGCAGTTGTTGGCGTTGGAATGAAAACTTATTCTGGGCTTGCCGCCACATTCTTTACAGCGCTAAGCGATCACGGAATTAATATTCTTATGATTTCCACATCAGAGATTCGCATTGCAGCAATTGTTCCAGTAAAGCAGCTCGACGAGGCGGTTCGCGCGCTTCACACAGCCTACGGATTAGACGCAAGCAAAGTGGAAGCTGTTGTTTACGGAGGAAGCGGCCGCTAGAATCGCGTAAAATCGCGTAAAACCAGGGAAAATCACACAAAATCAATCACACAAAATAAAAAAATCGCAAAATAAGGGAGACAAAATGGCAATTATAAGCAACACAGGCGTAAACCTTGCGGTTTTAGGTGCCACTGGCCAAGTTGGAATGGTTATGCGCCGAGTTTTAGATGAGCGCGACTTTCCAATTAAAAACTTGCGATTTTTAGCTTCCGCACACTCAGCTGGAACAGTTTTAAACTACCGAGGCAAAGATGTTGTTGTAGAAGACGTAGAAAAAGCAGATTTAAGCGGAATTGACATTGCGATTTTCTCTGCAGGCGGCGGAACGTCCAAAGTGTGGGCGCCGCGATTTGCGGATGCGGGCGCAATAGTAATCGACAACTCTTCGCAATGGCGCATGCATAACGATGTTCCACTTGTGGTTGCAGAGGTAAATCCGCAAGATTTGAACGATATTCCGCGTGGAATAGTTGCTAATCCAAATTGCACAACAATGGCGTGCATGCCTGTTTTAAATCCGCTTTCGAAAGCTTTTGGCTTAAAACGACTTATTGTATCTTCTTATCAAGCGGTTTCTGGAGCTGGAAGAGCGGGCGCGTTGCAGCTTATGAACGAAGCGCAAGCGGCTTTAGATCAGGGCGCAGATAAGCTTGTGTTTGACGGAGATGCGATTGATTTTCCGCAGCCAACCAAAGTTGCGCGCACAATCGCATTCAACGTTGTTCCATTTATTGGCGCGATTGTTGATGACGGGTCGCAAGAAACCGACGAAGAGCAAAAGCTTCGCAACGAAAGTCGTAAGATTTTGCACCTTCCAAACCTTGCAGCAAGCTGCACTTGCGTGCGTGTAGGCGTTTTTACAGGCCACGGAATGAGCATTAATGCCGAATTTGAGCGCGATGTAACACCAGATATGGCTCGCGAGGTGTTAAAATCGGCCGATGGCGTTGCGCTAGACGATATTCCTACGCCTCAGCTTGCTGCAGGAAAGTCTGCAAGCTACGTTGGCCGCATTCGCCAAGACCAGGCAGTTGATGGCAAGCGCGGTTTGGCAATGTTTGTTACAAACGACAATCTTCGCAAGGGCGCGGCTCTTAACGCTGTACAACTGGCGGAAATCGTAGCTAAAAATCGCAGTCTAATCGCGTATTAATTAAGTTGAGCCAGACTCGCAATTGTAGAAAATTTTACGTAAAATATAAATATGTCTATAGCCTCGCAAGAAATACAAAAGCAACTTGACCGCATTGTTGCTCTTGGTTACCCAGACGTTGCCGATATGAGCGCAGCGTCGTTCCGCGCTTTAGCATTGCCACTTATTCGCGCGCTAGAGCAAAGTGATTTGGGAACAAACATTCTTCTTGTGCCTACTCGCGAGCTGGTTTCGCCAGAGTCTTTGATTTCTCGAACCAGCATTGAAAGAATGGCTGGCTTTACAACAATGCCTCCTAGAGATATTGCTAGCTTCCTGCCACAAGATGGTTTTGAGCCTCCAGAAGGGCCATTTTACCTTGCGATCGACCCACATACGGGTACATCGTATTTAAATCGCGAGCCAGATGTTGCCAGAAAGCTTATAGACTCCGACGAGCGCCTTCCTTTGACTTTAGAAGAAGGATTGGCAATTGCCACGCAGCACCCTGATTGGCTTGAAAGCAAGAATGGCTTTAATCTTTTAGGATCAAAAAGCTCCGACGGAAGGGTCCCAAGTATTTGGATAAGTCAAGGCGCCGCGCGTCTCGGTGCTGTTTGGCCAAATTCAAGGCACACTTGGCTTGGTAACGCATATTGCATTGCTCGACGAGGAGTATCACTGTTTCAATAAAGCATCCACAAACCCAGCAAACCCAGCAAGTCCCATAAGTAAGGTGTAATTTTGGCATACATAACATTTGATCATGTTGTAAAAGAGTACCCATCTGGTACAGGCGTCGTGCGAGCGCTAGATGATGCCAGTTTTACAGCCGAGCGCGGCAAACTAACCGTTATTTTAGGCGCTTCGGGAGCTGGAAAAACTACGGCATTGAATATTTTAGGCGGCATGGATACAGCAACAAGCGGTAGCGTAACTGTTGGCGATTTAAATGTTACAAAGCTCAATGGCCGTGGGCTTGTAAAGTATCGCAGAGAAGATATTGGATTTGTTTTTCAATTTTATAATCTTGTTCCAAATTTAACGGCATTAGAAAACGTGGAGCTTGCTTCCCAAATTTGCGCAGATCATTTTGACCCAGCTCAAACACTTATTGACGTAGGTTTGAAAAACAGACTTAACAATTTTCCAGCCCAGCTTTCGGGCGGCGAGCAGCAGCGAGTTTCTATTGCGCGCGCACTAGCTAAAAAACCTAAGCTGCTTTTATGCGACGAGCCAACGGGCGCATTAGATTACGAAACTGGAAAAGCTGTTTTGCAATTACTTCAAGATATTTGCCAAAAAGAAGGCATGACGGTTCTTATTATTACGCATAACGCGGCGATTGCTCCTATGGCACACAAAGTTGTGCGATTCCATTCTGGAAAAGTCGTAAGTGAAACTGTTCAAGAAAATCCCGCTGCAATCGCAGACATTGAGTGGTGATGCAGAGTGGTGATTTATAGTGAATAACAAAACCGTAAAATCCAAGATAATCAAGCGTAAAACTGCGATTCGCACTAAGCGCGCACACTCCATTTTGCCAATAGTTTTTATTAGCGCCGTACGAATGTGGATTCATGAATGGCGCCGTTTTTGCGTACTCGCCGTTATAGCAATGCTTGGGGTTGCTGTTATGACAGGCATCTACGCAGGCTGCAACGATATGCTTCTTGGCGCAAACAATGTTTACACAAATCTCAAAGCTTACGACTTGCAAATCGTATCTACTCTTGGATTAACCAACAACGATGTTAAAGCAATCAAAAAATTGCCCATTGTTAGCGAAGCCGAGGGCGAAAAGTCTTTTAAAGCCACCGCCCACCCGCTAAATAATGACAGTTTGTCTTACGCAATGAACCTCGTTCAATATAATCACAATTCTAAAAATCTAAATCGACTGCATCTACTGCGCGGCAATATGCCAACTAATAATCGCCAAGCTGCCGTAACTGAACGATTTTTGCACGATAGTGGCTTGCATATAGGTAGCACGCTGTTTTTAAACGTACAACAAAACTCTGGTTTAGCTAATGGTACTAATCAAAAGCAAAAATATAAGATTTTAATTACGGGAAGCGTGTTGGATGTTAACGATTTAGACAATCCAAACGGGTATCAGTCAAAAGCTTTCCGTAACTCTGTTATATCGAGATATTCAATTTTCACATCTGCTGCTAGCAAAAGCACTAATAACCACCCATACACATCTATATCGGTGCGATTAGCAAAGCCTAGCCGCGTTAATAATTTTTCGCAAAAGTATCGCGCAATTGTGGCAGATGCTTCAAATCAGATTAAAAATAGCGTGCAAAGCGATTGCCAAAAAACGCGCAGAAATCAAGTTATAGAAGACCAGACAAATCAAAAAGTAAATCAGACTATAACTTCCACTGCAATGCTAAAAAATGCGCCTGCCTCGGTGCTAACTAAGGCTCGTGCGCAGATTTACGCAAAAATTAAGCCAGAAGTGCAAAAACTTGTTCCTCAAGCAAGATGGCATATTGCTACACGCATAGAAAATGGCAGCTACACGCGATTGCGCTCGGATGTGGCTTCAATTCAATCACTCGGCTACGCTTTTCCAGTGCTGTTCCTTATAGTGGCAATGATGATGAGCCTAACGGCAATGGCAAGAATGGTAGAAGAGGAACGAGGACTAATCGGAACCTACTTAAGCCTAGGCTATGGCCGCTGCGCAGCTGTAACAAGACATGCTTTCTTTGCGATTTTCGCCTGCTTTATAGGCGGCGGAATCGGCGATATTCTAGGATTCTTAGCAATACCATCCTTGTTGCTTAAGATTTTGCGCGGATTATACACAGTTCCAGGAGTTGTTTTACGCTACGACTGGCTTTACGGCTCGCTTTGTGTGCTCGCGTTTGTAATACCAGTTGCCATATGCACAATAATCGTAAGTTGGAAAGAGACCAAGCAAGTTCCAGCAACATTGCTGCGTCCAAAATCACCAAAAGCGGGCGCTCGCGTGCTTCTTGAACGTCTGCCATTTATTTGGAATCGCCTAAGCTTTTTAAACAAGGTATCTATAAGAAATCTGGCTCGTTTTAAAGGCAGATTATGCATGACAATCGGCGGCGTAGCTGGGTGCACGGCGTTAATTGTGTGCGCACTGGCACTAAACGATACCGTTGCAACCCTTGGTATTCGCCAGTATGACGGCATTTACCACTACGACATGATTTCTATTTCCACTCCAGATGCATTCCAAAATATGAAGAAAAGCATGCAAAAAGATAAATCCAACAATCTTGTTGATACCATTTTGCCTGCCTACATCAGCTCTGGAGAAATCGCAAAAAGCAATGCAAATAGCGGAAAATCCAACAAATCCAACGCTAGCAGCGTTGAAAATTCCGAAAGCGTGCAAATTGTAGTTGTTAAAGATTCAGCAACGTTGTCTAAAATGGTTAATCTTCAAGACGTTAATAACAATTTGCAAACTATTTCGCTTAACGATGACGGGCCTCTTCTTTCTCAAAGCGCAGCATCATCGCTTAACGTTTCTCGCGGAGATTATATTAAAATAACTAATTCCAACTTTAAACGCGCAAAAGTAAAGTTGCGAGCCGTAGTTCGCAATCTTATTGGATCAAATATATACATGACTTCGCGCTGCTACGAAAAAATATTCGGCTTTAAGAATGGAAAAACCATTAAGCACAACGCTTTAATGCTACAACTTTGCGGAAAAGACGACGCAAAAATGCGTTACGCCGATAATGTTGCTAACCGAGAAGGTGTTCTTGCTGTTATGAGCATTACGCGTATGAAACACGCTTTTAGCTTCGATTTAATGAATGCAGTTGTTGCGCTTATAGTGACTCTGGCCGCTGGTTTGGCACTGGCCGTACTCTTTACGCTTGCAAGCACCAATATTTCGGAAAGATCTCGAGAGATAGCTACGTTGAAAGTTCTTGGGTTCTATCAAAAAGAAGTTCATGCCTACGTGCATAAAGAAATGTTTGCACTCACCGTAATAGGCGTTCTAGTTGGTTTACCACTAGGAAGACTAGTTGCTGGCTTGCTAACAAACGCCTTGCGAATGCCAGCGCTGTATTTTGAAGTCGAGGTATCTTGGCTAAGCTATGCGATTGCTGGCTTTGCAACGCTGATTTTTGCTCTTATTGTTCAATGGTCAACCAGCCCAGCACTAGACCGCATTGACCCCGTAAGCTCGCTTAAAAGCGTGGAATAATAATCCAATATTTACGGGTTCTTATAAAATTGAAAGCTCAAGTCTAAAAGAATGGAGTTATAGCAATGAGTGATATTGACCAAACTAATAATGGTCACACTAACAAGATGGAGCGCAGCCTTACAAAAAGACACGTTCAATTCATTGCTATAGGTGGAACAATCGGCACTGGCCTATTCTTGGGTTCTGGCAAATCCATTAGTCTTACAGGCCCTAGCATTATGTTTGTATACATAATCGTTGGCCTAATCATGTTTTTGCTTATGCGTGGCATTGGCGAACTAATGTATAAAGACCCAAACCAGCACACTTTTATTAGCTTTATTACGAAATATTTAGGCAAAGGCTGGGGCAATTTTGCAGGATGGTCGTATTGGATAGTGCTTGTGCTTATTGGCATGAGTGAGATTACAGCCGTTAGTACGTATTGTATTACATTCTTCCAAACTTTTGGAATAGACGTTAGCGGATGGAAATGGCTTATAGAAGTGGCATTTTTGGGCGCTTTGGTATGCATAAATCTGATTGCGGTTAAGCTGTTTGGTGAAACAGAGTTTTGGTTCTCAATGATTAAAATCACGCTAATCGTTGCCCTTATTGCAACTGCCGCCGTAATGGTTATTATTGGCTACCATTACCCTGCAACGGAGATTAGTGGCGTTGTAAATCCTGCAGGCCACGCAGGCTTTGACAATATTTTCAACAACTTCTCGCTTATGCCAAATGGATGGCTGGCATTTTTGATGAGCTTCCAAATGGTGTTCTACGCATACCAGCTTATTGAGTTTGTAGGCGTTACCGTATCGGAAACCAAGAATCCTCGCCAAGTTTTGCCAAAGGCAATTAACGAGATTATTATGCGAATCTTGATTTTCTACGTTGGAGCGCTCGCTTCAATCATGTTAATTGTTCCTTGGCAACAATTTAAAGCTACCGATTCTAAAGGCGTTTACATGTCTCCGTTTATTATGGTTTTCCAATATGCGGGACTTCATTGGGCTTCGGCGCTCGTGTTCTTTGTAGTAATCACGGCTGCATCTTCTGCGCTTAATTCGCTGCTTTATTCTGCAGGAAGGCACATGTATCAAATTGCTCTGGAATCTAATTCCCCTGCTCTTTCGCATTTGCGCAAAGTTTCGCGTACTAAGGTTCCTGCAAGGGCAATCATTTTCTCCGCTGCGCTAATTCTTTTCTCGCCGCTTATTAACTCAATTCCTGGAGTGCATGGCGCGTTTATTGTGTTTGCTTCTGCGTCTTCGGCAGTAATAATCATGATTTACATTTTGATTATGGTTACGCACAGAAAGTACCGCGCTTCGGCTGATTTTATGCCAGACGGCTTTGTTATGCCGCACTATAAGCTGCTTAATTCACTAACGATTGCATTCTTTGTGTTCGTTTACATAACGCTATTTATTAGCGAAGACACTCGCGGATCTGCGATTGGCGGACTTATTTGGCTCTTGCTTTTTGGAGGCTATTGCGCACTGCACCAGCGCTGGCAGAATCGCGATTTAGCGGCGGCTTTGGGCAGATAGTTTTTGTGCAAGTAGTTACGCGATTTATGCTACGCTTTTTGTGTGCGAATTATTGTTGCGGATTGTAGTGCAGAATACACGGGTAGGCTTAATGCAAGTCTTCCAATGTCTAAACGCGTCTTGCTAATTAAAGAAGACGGAAGCGTACTCATTTTTTCGGAGCTTGGATCATACAAGCCGCTAAATTGGATGGTTGCGCCTTGCACAATGCGCGTTGAAGGAAAATCTAGTGAGGGCGAAGCAAAAGCCGAAGCAAAAGCCGAAGCAAAATCTAAAGCAAAAGCCGAAGCAAAATCTAGCTCCGAGTCTATTTTTGCAGACGGAACGATTTTAAAAATCGCAGCCAAAAAAGGCAACGACATACTTCGCATTGTTTTGCAGCATGTTTACAGCGATTCTTCTTACGATTTAGGCGAAGACCCAGGCCTTGTTAAAGACGGAGTGGAAGAGCATTTGCAGCATTATTTAGCAGAGCAGATTGAACGCATTGGTAAAGGCGCAAAGCTTGTTCGCCGCGAATACCCTACTGCGATTGGTCCAGTGGATATTATGGCTAAGGATTCTAACGGCGTTCACGTTGCCATTGAGATTAAACGAAATGGCGGTATTGACGGCGTTGAGCAGCTTACGCGATATTGCGAGTTACTAAACCGCGACCCGCTTCTTAAACCCGTTCGCGGCATTTTTGCGGCGCAAACGATTAGCGCACAAGCACGCACTCTTGCGCAAGATAGAGGATTTACTTGCCTTATTTTGGATTATGACGATATGCGCGGTGCGAATTCGGACGAGCTGCGACTTTTTTAGGATGCTCGCAAACCACAAATCGCTATCCTAGCGCATCCACACAGTCACAGTCGCGCATACACACAGTCATGTCAGCCAGAATGACTGTCATAAATCAGCACATCTCGGTCAAAATGCATAAAATCACAGTCAAAATATAGTAGATGACAGTCATATATACGAAAATCACTGTCATGAACGAGAAAATGACAGTCACAACGCTTTTATCACAGTCATGACTGTGATATGATGACAGTGAAGGTGACCGTAAAAGCATCTAAGCATTGGCAAATCACAGTTAACCGAGGAGTCAAAAATGGCAATCCTAAATGAACAGATAAAAGAAGCCATAGAGCGATTGCGCATGCAAAAAACAGATGACTCCAATTATGAGGCAAAAAGCTGTGATGCAAAGCTTAGCGTAAGTGTGTGGGAAACAGTAAGCGCCTTTGCTAATACAAATGGCGGCACGCTACTACTCGGGCTAGATGAAAGCAACGATTTTTCTCCAACAAAAAACTTCGATATTAAAAAAGTTCGCGATCAATTTATTGAAGGGATAGGCGATGGCGGAGTCAATGGAGCACGACTAACATACCCCCCAAAATATGACTTAGAAAGAGTAATCGTAGACAATAACTATCAAATCCTGGCTATAAAAATCTACGAAAACGCTGCCGATAAAAAGCCTTGCTACATTACAGCTAAAGGAAGTAAAGGCGGAAGTTACAAACGTGTTGACGACAAAGACATTCGCATGTCGAATGATGAAGTCTACGAAATAGAAAACGCGCTACGCCCAAGCGATATAGATTTGTCGATTGTTAAAGAAGCTACAAAATCTGATTTAAACAAAGATTTAGTCGAAAATCTTATAGCAAAGCGAGCAAATTCCAAAGCTTTACGCGGAACTACAACAGAAGATGAAAAGCTCACGCGTCTTAACATTACAGATAAGCAAGGGCGCGTACGCATGGCAGGACTTTTAACTCTTGGCAATTATCCGCAGCAATTTTTCCCGCGATTGTTTATTGACGTAACAGCTCATGCAGGAACAGAAAAATCTTCGACTGGAGTACAGCGTTTTATAGATCGCGAAGAATGTAGCGGCGCAATATCCGAAATGATTGAAGATGCCGTAAATGCGGTTATTAAAAATCTTCGAGTTAGCACATTTATTAATGGCGTTGAACGCATAGAAGAATCGGAGATTCCGCGCGAAGTTCTACGCGAAGCCATAGCCAATGCGGTAATTCACAGAGAATATCACGAATATTTTCAAGGTCAGCCTGTAAGCGTTGACATTTTCCCCAACAGAGTTGTTATAACAAATCCTGGGGGATTATGGGGAGGGAAAACGCTTGATAACATTGACGACGGCGAATCGAAGTGCCGAAACGCCGCGCTTATGCAATTGGCTCAATACACACCAATCGAAGCAAATAGAATTGGAGCAGGGCCAGTTGAAGGCCAAGGTAGCGGAATTGCATTTATGATTAACGAAATGCAAGCATGGTCGCTGCCAAAACCGCAATTTATACCTAAGCTGGGCTCTTTTAGCGTGATTTTGCAGCGCGCAAAAGCAAAATTCCCTCGCAACATGAATTATGTAAATTACGTAGACTACACAAACCGCTCTGAGATAATGGATTCTAACAAAAACTATGTTGAGGAATTCGCTAATACTAAACAAACTAAACAAACGTTGGAAAATTACACTCAAGAGGAACGCACACAAGCGGATAGCAAAAGGAATCTATTAAATGACGATATTTTGCTAGCGCTTATACCTGTTGACTCTACAATAACAACACAAGAATTAGCAGCACTAACTCAAAAGTCTCCAGAAACAGTCAGACGACATTTGCGCAAGCTAATTGCAGAAAATAAAGTAAAAGCACTAGGAAAAATAACAAGTAAGCAGCGCAAATATACGAAAACTGGCAACTGACTTTCTCTAAGCCAATACTAAACTACGCGCGGCCGCACGCCCGCCTTCGCTCCCGCAAACGCCACTCACTTACACTAAATCTCAAGCGTTCCAGCAGCCAAATCGCTAGCCACGAACGTCATAAAATAAAATGGCATAGTCGCGATTTTCTGATTTGCATCATAGCCATAATTATTTTTAGAAACTTTTATTGCAAACTCAAACTTGTTGTGCATTGCAAACTTATTTAAAGAATTAAGAGTTCCTCTGCCTTTTTTAACATCAATCGGGAAAAGCTTATTATTTGATTCAATTATAAATTCCAATTCTGAATCTGATTTCCCGCGCCAATAAAACAGTTTTAAACCATTTGCGCTAAGTTCGTTTGCAACGTAATTTTCGAAGAAAATACCAGATAGCGTATTGTCTCTTTCGTTTGAAATAAAAGATGCTGCATTAACTCCGCTTTGATACGAGAACATGCCAATATCGCACAAAAATAGTCGGAAATTGCTTTCATTCTCTTGCATAAGTGGCATAGTTATATGCTCTTTAAGCTGGAACGACTGATTAACAATATGAGTCATAAGCAGCCATTGAATGGATGTCGCAAAATCTCTAGTTCTACTATCTTTTTTAATAAGACCAGCTGAAAAGTTTTTTGATTCCTTGTTAAGCTCTCTAAAAATATTCTCAAATAAAAGTCGAGATCTTAAAATCGATTCGCTACTTGCTTGATACAACTCCATATCTGCAAGATAATTGTCATAAAGCGAGCGCAAAACCTCACGCGATTCTAGTAAATCTTTGCGCTCAATATATGCTCCTACTGCTTCTGGCATACCCCCAATCAGCAAATATTTATACACTTCATTTAACGCAAGATTGTGAATTTCTGTAGGCAGCGCTTGCTTAGAATCATATGCTTCGCGCACCTTTGAATATAGAAGACTGTTATTGTTTAGTAGGAACTCACCAAAAGTCATTGGATAGATTGTTATCTGGTCAATTTTGCCTACTGGAAATAGGAATTGGTCAACTGCTGATTTAGACGAATTTTGCTTGTGAGCTTCGCGATGCAATTTGATTCGCACCATTGAACCCGTTGCAATTACGTGAATTCTTCTAAAATCTTGGCAAAAATATTTAAGCGACGAAATAATATTTGGGCATTCTTGGATCTCGTCAAAAATCAGCAAAGTGCCTTCATCTATAGCCTTGGAAAATCGCAAAGACAAGTATTCTATAATCTTTTCTGCGTTTGCTGTGCTTTCGCAAAAGTTACGAACCTCATCTTCTTTTTTAAGATCGATGTAAATATAACTATTTTTATAATATTTTTCCGCAAAAAGTTCTTTTACTAGATACGTTTTGCCAACCTGACGCGCACCCCATATAATTAGCGGCTTACGATTCGGCTTGCTATTCCAGGCAATTAATTTTTGTAATGCTAGTCGTTCCATGGCTTACTCTTTTTAATGTTGATATTACAACGATTATAGCATTATTTGCCAGTTTTAGGATGTTTTTTGAATAATAATTTGCCAGTTTTGGGATGTTTTTTACGCCATAATTTGCCAGTTTTGGGAGAATTGGAGTATTGGCAAACAATAACAGCACTTTTGCTTCGCACGTTTATACAAGTAATGACTGTGTACAAGATATAAAACATTAAAAATATAAAACATTAAAGCACAACTAAAAGTTACAAAAGAAAAACGCTAAAATAGTGAATATGAGTGCAACAGCAAAGCAATACGTTGAAGCGGCTGGCGGAATCATCTACCGCTTGCGCAAAACTACTAGCAAAGAAAGCAAGCCGAGCAAACCGAACAGCACAAATCCAAATGAAGATTTCGGCAATGTTGGCAGCGAATCCAACACTTGCAATCAAGTGTTAAACGAAAGCAACATAGAACTTTGCCTTGTTTACCGCCCAAAATACAACGATTGGAGCTGGCCAAAAGGCAAGAACGAGGCGAATGAATCGCATCGTCACACTGCTGTGCGTGAAGTTGGCGAAGAGACTGGCTACGCGGTTACACTGGGCCCACATATTGCACAAATCGAGTATCCGCTCGAAAACGAAGGCAAAAAATCGTCTGCAAAAAACGGCATAAAAAGCAACGCAAAGAGCGGCGCACAAAACAACAGTCAGCCAGAAGTAATTAAGCGAATCCACTACTGGATGATGCAAGAAATAAGCGGAAGTGCAGCATTAAAACGCTTACCAGCATTTGGTCCAATAAAACCAGCAAAGCCTACGGAAATCGGCAATGTTATTTGGCTCACGCCTGAAAAAGCGCGCAAAAAACTTACGCACGATAGTGATCAACTTGTTTTAGACGCATTCCTTGAGCGAATCAAGTCTGGGCAAGCAAATTATAAAACGCTGATTCTTGTACGACACGGTAAGGCGGAATCGAGAAAAGCTTGGCAAGGCAGCGAGGCCACTCGCCCAATCACACCACTTGGTTCTGCAGCATCTTACGCGCTTGGCCGCGAACTTGCTTGCTATGCTCCAAACAAAATTGTTTCTTCTCCTTGGAAGCGATGCTTGGAAACAGTCGCAGCTTTTGCGCGCGATTCTTCACTTCCTATAGAGCAGGTTGCGGAACTTACTGAAGATCATCACGAGAAACAACCAAAATCTACGTTATCTGTGCTGATAAGCGAAATACAAAATCTTGAGCATAATGAACAAAATGCAAACACAGTCAACAATGCAACAGTCATATGCCTGCACCGTCCAGTGATTGGCACTTTCTTCGATTATTTGCGCGAAATAACAAAACCTAGAGCACACAAACGCATACTCAGCCAAAAATCGCCATACATGCCTACAGGAAGCGCAGTGATTTTGCACATTGTAAGCACCGAAAAAGGCCCTAAAATTGTAAACATAGAAAAGGTTTTGCCAATTGTCTACTAATATTAATTCGCAATCGGGTTCAATTCACTCTAGCAGATCCGCGTTTATGCCAAGCCCAATAGGCTCCAATCGCCCTAGCAGGCCAGCGCAAATGGATCCAGCAATGCTCGCGCAAATTGAAGGCGGCACAGACCCACAAATCGTAAACGAAATTAGCCGCACGTCGGCAGCTGTTTTGCTAAATCGCGTTCATAAAACGCAGACTCCAGAGATTGTTGAGCGCGTGCTCAACTTGGTAGAAAACGAAGGCATTGAGATTATTGCGGATTTGTGGAGTAAAGCAGAAGCTCAGTCTCTTCCTGGAATGCTTTGGAGGCTGTATTTGCTTCGAACATCGCTGCGCAAGAATGGCAATGCCTACGCTGCATATTGGCGTCTTGGCGAGCCAGAGGCCACTAGCGCTTCGGCGATTACTGGAGTTGACGAGTCTCCTACAAAAGAAGATATTGAACGCCTTGCGGATTCAATTCTTTCTGGCGCGTTTACTGGCGACTTTGCGGTTGCACTATACAGAGCTTGTGCATTTAGCGCGATTATTTCGCGCGGAATGCGTGCGTACGCAAAAAAACTAAGCCAAAATGCGCAAGACTCTAGCAGCAACAACGCGCAAAAAATTGCCAACATTTTACACACCTGCGCTAACATGCACGCGCTTTCTTTAGACTTTGCTAGCGGCGCAAAATTATGGCAGGCAGGCAAGCTTGATTAGATTATTCGCGGCGCGCTGAAATCGAAAAGCATGTATACTCGGGAGTGACGCTGGCTTGTGCTTAAGCCCCGGGCTCCATTTTTTGCCGCTGCGAGCGGCGTTTGCGCCGACAGGCGCTTTCGCAAGTCAGCGTTTTTAAAATATTTAATATTCTCCAGCAATTCACAAAATTCAACCTTCATTAACACTTGTTTATATTTTTTCTAAATATTCACGGCACGCCGCTAGCTTAACGTGCAATGCTTGCACTAATCTAGAAGGTATGGATCTTCATGTTTTACATCATCCGCTGGTGGACCACAAGCTCACCGTTTTGCGAGATAAGAATACACCATCTAACATTTTCCGCGAGTTAGTTTCCGAATTGGTAACACTCGAAGCATACGAAGCAACCCGCAATCTAGAAGTTAGCGATCGAGAGATTGAAACTCCTATTTGCAAGATGACTGGCAAGCATTTAAACCGCCCACGCCCAATGGTTGTGCCGGTTTTGCGCGCTGGCCTCGGTATGCTCGACGGCATGACTCGCCTTCTTCCAACCGCTGAGGTTGGATTCCTTGGCATGAAGCGAGACGAGCAGACGCTCGACATCGTCACTTATGCTAACCGTTTGCCAGAAGATTTGACTGGTCGTCAATGCTTCCTTCTTGACCCAATGCTTGCTACTGGCGGCACTCTTATTGCCGCTACGCATTATTTGGCAGAGCGCGGCGCTAAAGATGTTACCGCTATTAACATTTTGGCAGCGCCAGAAGGCTTGGAGCGCATTGAGAAGGAGATTGATCCTTCTATTGACTTTAAGGTTGTTGTTTGCGCTGTAGATGAGCATCTGAACGACAAAGCTTATATTGTTCCAGGTCTTGGCGACGCTGGCGATCGTTTGTACGGCTTGATTGACTAATAGTCACTAGCTAAATCAAACGAAAACTAGAATCAAAAGCTAGACAACAAAAAGCCTGCTGATTTTGCAACACTTTGCGATTTCAGCAGGCTTTTGTATTTACCGCGGACGAGTTATGGCGATTTTGCGAGCGCAATCTGCTAATTCGTCTAATTTGGCAAGCTCCGCGCGCTGGGCGTCTGTTTGCTTTGGCTCAAATTCTCCATAACGATTTTGCGCAGCAGTGCGGATCAAAAAGTCAGCCAAACGCGGATTTTTTGGCAAAACCGAACCGTGCATATAAGTGCCAATAACGTTGTATTTTCTAGCGCCTTCTGTGTGGTCTTTGCCATTATTCCCGCAATCTTCGCCATCAACCAATCCAAGCGGCTGAGTGCCATCTTGCAAGCTTGTGCGCCCAGAATGATTCTCGTAGCCAACAATATCGCCAAAATCGGCGCTATGCTCTACTAGATTTCCAATCATGCGCACATCTTGGCCAATCGTATGCTCGCCGAGTACACCTATGCCTTTAAGCTTTTGCCCCTCAATAGTCTCAAAGTACTCTCCAAAAAGCTGGTAAAGCCCGCAAATCATAAGCATTGGAACGCCATTTTTTGCAAGCTCGCGAATCGCGTCTGCACGCGTAAACAAATCCTCAGTAACTCTGCTTTGACCATGGTCTTGGCCACCTCCGCCAAGAATCATATCTACTCGCTTTGGCCAAGCATCTCCAACGTTATACTCGTGCAACACGGGCTTGTAACCATACAATTCCACTCGGCGCATAATCGTAAGCACATTGCCGTAGTCGCCGTAAATATTCATGTCTTTTGGATACAGCGACACAATATCTAGCACGCGATTTGCGTCTTTATTAGTAGCATCCGCTTGACTAATATCATTAACATCACTCATATTATTCATAACGGCTACTTTCTTTACTTTCCAACACCAACGTCTTTAACGCTTGCGATTTGCCCCAACATAGCTCGCACGCGAAGCATGGCAGTATATGTGCAATATATGCGTTTTGCGTTTTTAGCATTGCTACTAAAATCGCCATTTACAAAGGCCTTAGCGTCTTCTTCTAAGTTAGTGTTCACATTTCTAGAAGCAACTTTGTCGTATTGCAAGCGCAAAGCCATATCCCACGCGCGTGTGCCAGAAACGCAAGCAACTCCAGTGCCGCTAAAGCACGTAAAATCAACGTCCCACAGCCAGCTCATGTCTCGCCCGTCCGCGTATTCGTCGCAAATCGCAATCATTGTGTCGTGATTTTGCACATTATCCGAAGCAAGCGCAAGTCTAAATCCAATAGGATTTTTCACTAGAACAAGCTCCACAGCAGCGCCGTTAACTTCGATTATCTCGCCTCGCCCAAACGCTGGCGTTACGCGAGAAATCGCTTCCATAAGCGCATCGTCATTAAATTTTGTAAGCGACGCATCTTTTTTAGCAGCATCCGACAAAATAGCGCGAACAACTGTAGCGGCAGCGGCCGCATTAAAAACGTTGTACACGCCTCGCAACTTAACGCTGGTGGTTTTTCTATTCCCATCAATCAAAAAATCGGCTTTATTGCCATCAACTTTTGCCAAAACAACATCTGCTTGTGGAAGATTGCGCGAATCACTACGCGAATCACTACGCGAATCGCCATTAAAATCGCCAGACAAATCATTGTGCAAATCGTCGTCGGTTGGGAACATGCTTTTTAGCGAATCATCCAAACCAAAATAGCGCACGCTAGCGCCCGAAGAAATTACATCTGCTAAAGCCAAAATTCTTGGATCTTCGCGGTTTAGCACAACCACTCGCTTGGTTGCACGAGCCACATTGCTCAACAATTTAGCCGTAGTATCAATCTCGCCAAATCTATCTAACTGATCTCGCATAACGTTTAAAAGCAGCGAGTAGCGCGGACTTATCTGTTTTACAAAATGCACCGCATAGGCTTCGTCAAGCTCTAAAACAGCTATATCTGCATCTAACTTTGCGCCAAAAACTGGCATTTTCTGCACAAGCGCCGCCACAACTCCGCGCGTAAAATTAGACCCCGTAGGATTTGTAAACACGCGCAATCCAGCGTCTCTAAGCATAGAGGAAACCATACGCGTTGTAGTGGTTTTGCCATTGGTTCCAGAAATTAGCACAACACCATAAGGCAATTTTCCCAGCGTTCTTGCTAAAAACCCTGGGTCTAGTGTTTCTACAACTTTGCCCGGCAAAGCGCTTCCGCCATGATGCAAAGCCCTAGAAACCGCCCGAACCAGCTTTCCTACGGCTGGCATCAACGCATCAAGCAGAAGGGCCATCATAGCCTCCAACAGTATCGTTACCCTGCGCATACGACTGCGGTTGGTAGCCTTGCGGCATATCTTTAAACTTAGACGTTGCTCCAAGAAAAGCTAAATTAAACGTTTCCGTAGGGCCATTACGATGCTTTGCCATAATAATGTCTGCTTCGCCAGGGCGATCTTCTTTGTTGTAAAAATCAGGCCTGTGCACAAGAAACACAACGTCTGCATCTTGCTCAATAGAACCCGATTCGCGCAAATCCGAAAGCTGCGGCTTTTTATCATTTCGCATTTCTGGGCCGCGGTTCAGCTGGCTTAGCGCAACAACTGGCACTTCTAGCTCTTTTGCTAGCAGCTTTAACGCGCGAGAAAACTCGGAGACCTCTTGCTGCCTCGATTCAACCCTTTTACCCGAAGTCATAAGTTGCAAGTAATCGATTACAACTAGCTTTAGGTCGTTCGTCTGCTTTAGTCTCCTGCATTTTGCGCGGATTTCCATAAGACTCATATTTGGGCTATCGTCTATAAACAGCGGCGCGTCCTTCATTTTTGACCAAAACGCGTTTAGCTTAGTCCACCTATCGGTTGTAATGTCTTCTGGAGTTCCGCGATGCATTGCCGTCATTGGAATATCTGTTTCGGCTGCGATTATTCTTTGCGCAAGCTCCAGCTTGTTCATTTCTAGCGAGAACACGATTGTTGTCATATTGTGATGCAGCGCAGCGGAACGCGCAAAGTCAATTCCAAGAGTTGACTTTCCCATTGCAGGCCTACCAGCTACCACTACCATCTGCCCAGGCTGCAAGCCTTGCGTCATGTCGTCAATATCTCTAAATCCTGTTGGAACGCCTTTTTCAATCTCGTTGCTTTGCAACTTGTCTAACTGCTCGAGAGCGTCTTGAACAACAGGTCCAATAGCGGAATAATCCTGATGAACCTTGCCAGAACTCATCTCATAAACTTCAGATTGAGCAAGGTTCACAACATCTTCCGCTTGGTCTCCAGTGGCCGAATAGCCCATTTGCGCAATCTTTGTTCCAGCAGCAATCACGTTTCGCAAAATCGCATTTTTATGCACAATATCCGCGTAATATAGCGCATTTGCAGCCGTCGGCACGCAGGCCACTAGGCTGTGCAAATAGTCTGCTCCACCAATCTTCTCTAAGTTTTCGTCTTTTAGAAGCTCATTTGCAACTAGAACAACGTCTACTGGCTGCGACCCCGAGAACAAATTTATAATCGCATCGTAAATCGTCTGATGCTTTGGAACGTAAAAGTCGGAAGTTTCTAGAATTTGCGAAACTTCGCCAATGGCATCTTTGCTCATTAGCATTCCGCCTAAAACGGCCATTTCCGCGTCTTCGTCATGAGGTGGAACCTTGTCAAACAAGCTAACATTCCCATTAGCGTTGTTTAATCGGTTCGCGTCATTTCTACTTGACTGCCACATATCATTATCTGCCATAAAATCGAGTATAAACGCCTGCACGGAGCATGCCAACACAAGTTGATATTAGACAACATAAGTCAACACAAGCTGCAATGCACAAACTGTAGCTTACGCAAATCACAAGGTTGCGCACTTCATCCAATCGTCCGTTTTAACTCTAAGCGAATTTCCAAGAGCTCGCCCGCCAATATAAACGACATTAAGAGAAGCCCAAAGCGATATTGTTTTAGTAACATCTCCCGCAAAAAGCGCCACATTTACCACACAAACCGCGCTAATTACAAGAAGATACACAACCGCCGTAATAGAGCACGATTTAGCCAAATATTTGTGATCTCCAGCTCCGATTAACACTCCGTCTAGCGCCCACATAAACCCAGATAGCGGCAAGAAAATTCCAAGAATCGTCATTCCTATTGAAACCAAAAGCTGAACTTCGGCATTTGGGCTAAACAGCGGCGAACATAACCAACCTGCAAGTATCATTAGAATTCCAACAATTACGCTACTTAACGCACCTACCTGCGCACAAATTTTTGTTATTACATTAGCGCGTTTTACTAATCCAGCTCCAAGCGCAGAGGCGACTATTGTTTGAGCCGCAATCCCTATAGCGTCTAATATATTCATAACAAAATTCCAGCAAGAATTTGCAACCTGATATGCAGCTAGCGTGTTTGTTCCAAGACGTGCAGCCGCCGCAACGGTTGCCACCATGCACGCACGCAACGCCAGTGTGCGTATAAACAGCGGAATTCCACTTCCAGCGCTTTTAAGTATGCTACGCGCACGCGGGCTAAGCCGCGCTTTTTCTCGAGCCGCCCAAAAAATCGCTGGCACCGTTAAAACAACACCCATATACCACTGTGCTAGCATTGTGGCAATTCCCGACCCAGCAATGCCAAGGTTCATTCCAAACACAAATAGAATATCTAAAATCGTATTTACTACAGCCCCACTCACTGCTGCAAAAAGTGTGATTCTTACTTTGCTAAGACCTCTAAAAATGCCATTTGCCGCGTAAATTAGCAGCATTGCAGGCAAGCCTGGCATAACAGTTTGAGTGTAGATTACAGCATTTCTAAGCGTTTCTCCGCTTGCACCAAAGCTTTGGCAAAGTGGGCGCGCAAACACCATTAATGCAAGCGTTAAAACAATACCCAGCCCAAGTGCCAGCCACAATCCATCCATCCCAACGCTTAAACCTTGGCGATTTTTGCCAGCTCCCAAAAGCCTTGCCACTTGGCTTGTTGTGTTGTACGCCAAAAACAGGCATAATCCCGTTGTTGTTAAAAGCACGGTTGAACCTATTGAAAGTCCCGCAAGC
Organism: Gardnerella rara; assembly: GCF_055452355.1. Lineage (NCBI taxonomy): Bacteria > Bacillati > Actinomycetota > Actinomycetes > Bifidobacteriales > Bifidobacteriaceae > Gardnerella > Gardnerella rara. Next base: position 119,123 of record NZ_JBVBJP010000004.1, on the reverse strand, counting down.
TGCGTTTTACCTAAATGCCCAACTATTGCCGTGTCTATTAAAACAAACGCTGGCTCTGCAATCAGCTGACCGAATGTTGGAATTGCTAGCGAAAATATATGTTTTAGTAAGTCTTTTTTATTAACATCTTCGCTCTGATTGCTCATATTAGTAACCCGTTCTGCTCCATCTTGGATTATTCAAATCTTCTTATGCTGATTGCTTATAATCTGCTATCATAAATTTTTTTGAATTGCAAACTAGATTTGATTTCAAAAAAGTTATCCGCAGGATATCCACAAAGTTATCCCCCATTTGTGTATAACTTTTATAGATATGCACAGCAACACGCCTAAAATGTGGATAACTAAAAGTTTTATCCACATTGCGCAATCCGTGTGTGTCATATCTTCGTCAATTTACACAAATAAAAGCATAATTTTTACACTAATTGTGCATAACTTTCAAAGAATATTCTGTTTTTACTCTTTAGTTAGATTTTTTGGATTCATCTTTAGGTTTATCGCTAGAATCATCAGACTCGCCAGTATCTTCTTTAGACTCGTCTTTAACATTCAAATCAGATTCTTCTTGAGCATTAATGACCTCTTGAACAGCTTCGATTTGCTCTTCGCTTAATTCAACATTAGAATCCGCCGCCTCAGCAGCCTCAGCAGCCTCAGCCGCTTCCACAGCCTCCACAGCTTCCGCAACAGACCCAGCTCTAGCCTGAGCAATGCTAGAAAAGTCATACGCACGTTCACCTTGATCTGCTAAATCAACGCCCTTACGCTCTTTAGCTTCCGATATTCTCCACCCAAAAAGCTTCTCTAAGCCAAACGCCAGCAACGCGCTAACAGCTCCCGAGTAAAGAATGGTGATTGCAAGAAGGCAGATTTGCGCAATAAGCTGATGCCAATCGCCAGTAGAAAGCAATCCACTTGCATCCGCAAATAATCCAACTGCTAAAATTCCAATAAACGCAGCAATGCCATTTACGCTCACAACATGGAGAGCGCCATCGTAGCGAGAAAAAGTCTTAGAATGTGTAGCAAGGCATGTAGCAACACCAACAATCACACCCAGTATAACCGCCCACAAAGGCGCGATGACGTCTGCAGCAGCCGCGCTAGCTGCCAAACCAGCCATAATTCCACTAGCCGCACCAACAGCGCTAAAGCACCCCGAGCGCAGGCGTTCGGTAACGCCCCAAGCAAGCATAGATGCCGATGCTGTAATAGTTGAGCTAACCCACGCATAGCCAGCAACTCCTGGAAGACCTGCAGAAGAGCCAATCATTAATCCAAGCCAGCCAAACCAGATGATGAAAATTCCAAGAACAACAAATGGAACGTTGTGCGGGGCGCGCGAAGAAGCTGCTGGCAAATGTCCACTAACCGCCGATTCTCCGGCATTGCTTAAGGAAGAATCGCCCTTAGTTTTAAAGTCCGCGCTGGAATCTGCGGCATTGTTGGTCTTATTAGACTTTGCAACTTCCGACCAAAGCGCGCGAACCAAATTGCCCTTATGCTCAATATTGCCAACGCCCAAAGCCGTTAAAGACTTAGTGCTTAAACCGAACTTTTTTAGCGGAAAATGTGCGTGACCGCCAATAATAAGCACAATCGACAACGCCGAAACAGCCGCGGCTACATGCAGCAAAGATCCGCCTGCAAAATCGTGAACCTGAATTCCAAGAGCCTGAGATATAGCGCCATTTGGCGAAAGCAATCCGCCTCCGCAAACCATATGAGCAAGAGGTGCAAACACAAGAGTTACCCAAACGGCTACAAAGATTAGCCAAATCGCGTAGCGCACACGGCCAGCAAGAGCGCCAGTTATAAGAGCCACAGCAACAACCGCGCACGCAAGTCTAAACGCCGCTGGAATGCCACCAGCAAGGCCCGTGTTTGCATCCATTGAGGTAAAAATGCCGTGATCGGCAACCATTGAATCGCGCAACAGTAAACCACTTACTGGGTCGCCAACAACTCCGCCAATCATGTCTTTGCCAGCAAAGGCCATTGACCAGCCCCAAAGCGTCCAAACTATAGTTGTTACCGCAATTGCGCCAGCGGAAAGCATCATCATATTAACCATTGATGTTGCGCGCTCGCGGCCGCCGTAAAACAGCGCGATTCCTGGCGTAATTATAAACACTAAGGCAGCAGCCAGTAATGCCCATTGCGGATCCATTGCGGTCATGTTTCACCTCACAATACGCAGCCATCGGTGGTTGCGAACTAACATATGCAAACCAATGCAAACTAATTCTGCAGACTAAAATCTGCGAACTAATAAACTAATATCTGTTTATATTCTAATAGACTCAAGCTAAAATCGACCAAAACCAACTAAAATCGACCAAAACCAAAATCAACTCAAGCTAAAATGCCGTCTACAAAGCTTTCTGGATCAAACGGCGCAAGGTCGTCTGGGCCTTCTCCTAAACCAACAAGCTTTACTGGAACTCCAAGCTCGCGCTGCACAGAAATCACGATTCCGCCCTTTGCAGAGCCGTCTAGCTTTGTTAACACTACGCCAGTAATTCCAATTGCCTGAGCAAAAACTTTTGCCTGCACCATGCCATTTTGCCCAGTTGTAGCATCAAGAACTAAAAGAACTTCGTCTACTGGAACGGTTTTTTCAATCACACGGCGAATTTTGCCAAGCTCATCCATAAGATTTGCTTTATTTTGCAACCTTCCAGCCGTGTCTACAATCAAAACATCTGCATTTGCTTCTTTGGCAGCTGTAGCCCCGTCAAAAGCTACAGACGCTGGGTCTGCGCCGTCTTTTTGGCTGCGAACAATTTTAACGCCTGCAGCATTTGCCCAAGTTTCAAGCTGATCGGCAGCAGCCGCGCGGAAAGTATCTGCAGCCGCAAGAATTACCGAACGTTTTTTAGCAACCATTAGTCGCGCAAGCTTGCCAGCAGTAGTGGTTTTCCCAGTGCCATTTACACCAACCATCATTATTACACTCGGCTTATTTGCATCTTGCAAATCTGCTTTTAGGCTTCTATCGGTTTTGCTGCCAACAATATCCAACAGTTTTGTGCGAAGCGTTTCACGAACTTCTTGAGCGTCTGCAGCCGCAGAAATCTTAGCGTCTTTTTTAAGTGCATTAACAAGTTCTTCGCTTGCCTGAGTGCCAACATCTGCCATTAAAAGCGTGTCTTCTACATCTTGCCAATCATCTTCACTAAGATTATCTTTGCTTAAAATGTTGAATAGAGCACGACCAAAAGGATTTTGACTATTGGCAAGCTTGCCCCTAAGTCTAGCCATTCTAGATGTTGCGTTTTCTGGCAATTGCACACTAGAGTTAACATTGTTTTCGGCGCTACTATTGTTTTCGGCGCTACTAGTTAATGGGTCTTCTTTGCTAGTAGGTATTACAGGGCCTCGCGATTTGCTAACAATTCGCAAAACAACAGCTACAGCCACTAAAGCAACAGCTAAAACAACCGCGCCAATAGCAAACCACATAATCAAATTTAAGTCCATAACCATGTTCATATAAATAAGCCTATGAAATTAAAGGGACACATTAAAGGGAATTTGCTTAAATTATAGTCAAAATTGTTGATAACTTAGTAAAAATCACGCAAATATTGGTGTTCTAATACAATAATTTTACAAGCCGATATTTGGCGCTTTAAGTGTAACTTTATAGGCCACTTTAAAATCAAACTGAATTGGGGTGTTTATTTATGGAAAATCTGCCATTGGTCAATGTTTACGGAGCCGATTGGTGTGGCGACTGCATTCGCGCAAAAGCTGCACTAAACCAGTTTAATGTTGCTTTTACTTGGCACAATATTGAATCCGAAGACGGAGCTGCTCAAAAGGCTGTTGAAATTAGCGGCCAGAAGCATATTCCAGTTGTAACTTTTAGCGACGGCAGCTTTATGGTGGAGCCATCCGCAAGTCAAATAAAAAATAAGCTTATTCAATTAGGTCAGCTTGCAGATTAACACGCCAATATTCAACGTGTTGGATTAGTCTCCAAAATGTAGTACACTAGGCATTTGTTGCCCCTTTAGCTCAATTGGCAGAGCAGAGTCCTTTTAAGTCTTGGGTTGTGGGTTCGAGTCCCACAGGGGGCACAAAATAAGCACTGCACGTAGCAGATGGTTCTTAAATTCCAAATCATCTTGTTACATGCAGTGCTTTTATGCTATAACACTTAAATTTCTATATCTCTACAAACAGATAACAAGCAAATAACAGATAAATAGCATATAAATATAAACTTATTTACCTATTTACGCTACTCTCCAGCAAACACCACGCCCTTACGCAGCATAATGTTAGCGTATTGAGCACGTTCGCCCGTGGCAACAACACAATACGCCTTCTTTGCCTCATCGTAGAACGCAAATCTTTCAAGAGTGCCTAAAGTGCTGGCTCCACGCTTATCGTATTTAGCAATAATATCTTCATATTCTTTCCAGATTGGAGTTTCGCAAGGGTCTCCTGGAACAACTTCCATAAGTGTAGCTGGCTTATCGGTGTATTGATCGAGTGGCATCAACTTTAAGATTGCAGTTAGCAATTCCGAAGTTCCATGACCATCGCAGCGTACAACTATAGCGTCTTTTCCTACAGATTCAGTTGGAAAATTTCCATCGGCCAATACTAAAACATCTCCATGGCCCATTTCGCAAAGAACCTTCAGCAATGCTGGAGGAATTATAGAATCTACACCTTTTAACATAATAATCTCCCTTGATTAATTGATAAATAACTATGATTAGTTGGCAATCATTGACAACTAACAAGAAAATTCTATCACCATTCACAAAAGAAATTAACAAAATTCCTAAAATAAATACGAATTATTCCACATTTCAAAGAGAATAATTCCACACTTCACTAAACAAAAGTAAAGCAGATGCAAAAATACTCAGCTTGCCCAAACGCTTGCGTCTTGATCGTACTCGTCGTCGCTTGCGGCAAAAGCAGGAGCAGGAGTCGAATATGTGTATTCGTCGTCTACAACGCCAGAATCCGCATCTGCATTAATCGCAGCCAAAACGCGCTTATCCATCTTGTATTGTGGCAAAACGTTTTTAATGTAGCTTGTTACTGCATCTTGCATAGAAACATCATGACCAACGCGCTCTGCCATAAACCAACGATGATCCAAAACTTCGTGGAAGAACTGTGCTGGCTGAATCTGCGACCTAAACTCGGTTGGAATCATGCGAACAGTAGGTTCAAACACTTCTCGCATCCAGTCTGTAGCAACAATCTCCAGCTCCTCGCCTTGGCGCCATGTAGATGTACGATAAGCGTCTAAATCATTAAGCAACCTACGAGCCTGATTTTCTTGCACATCTAAACCAGTTAGTCGAAGAAGCTTGCGCGAAGCATATCCAGCATCCACCACGCGTGGGCGAACCAAAACTCTTCGCCCATCTTCGGAAGTCTTCATCTCAAGCTCATCTACATCAAAGCCAAGCTCATTAAGGCGATTCACGCGGCGCTCAATACGCCACATTTCGTCTGGACTAAACTTATCTACGTCTGTAAGCGTGCTCCAAAGAGAATGATATCTGTCTACAAGCCTGTTTCCAATGCTAATTTCGTCAACTTCTCCAGGCAAAAGCTGACCAGAACTTAAGTCCATTAGCTCGCCGATTATATTTGTGCGCGCTAAATCAATATCATATTCGCGCTGGCCTTCGGTAAGGCTTCCGTGCAAATCACCAGTTTCCGCATCTACCAAAAACGCCGTAAATGCGTCGGCATCTCGCAAGAACAAAACGTTGGAAAGCGAAACATCTCCCCAATAGAATCCCGAAAGATGCAAGCGAACCATAAGAACTGCAAGAGCATCAATTAAACGCTCAGCTGTGTCTGGACGCAGAGTTCTAGCAAATAGCGCACGGTACGGCAGTGAGAATTTAAGATGGCGAGTAACAAGCATTGCTTCAAGCGGCTCACCATTTTTATCTTTTCTACCAGCCACAACCGCTATAGGCTTAACTGTTGGAAGTTCCAACTTGCGCAAACGCCTTAAAAGCTCATATTCGCGCTCTGCTACTTGACGAGTGATTTCCTTCATTGCGTACACTTCGTCGCCTACGTGTACAAATCGCACAACGTGCCTAGATATGCCTCGTGGAAGATTAACAAAAAGATTTGTAGGCCATTGAGAAAGTGGCAGCTCCCAAGGAAGCATAAACATTTGAGGATTAGAGCTTGCAGCAGTAATCTTCAACGCTTGCGGCTCTGCAGAAGATATGGTCTCGTCTTGTGCAGATACCGATGTTGCTTTTACAGCACGCGGATCCATTGAAGGAGTATCGTTCCATTCCATAAAATCTAGTCTACCCGTAAAGCTGAACGCAAATAATCAAATATAAATATAAATTAAATATAAATATAAATATAAATTAAAAATGGCTAAATCATGCAAAAACGGGGCTCGCCTAGCGAACCCCGCCATACCCTTATACAGAAATCTTGAGCGCTTAAAGCAATAATCAAGCGCTCAAGAAAACGCATTAGTTCAAACGCAGCTCTGTAGAAGGTGCAAACAGGTGCATCTTGGATGGATCAATCTTAATCTTTACGGTATCTCCAACCTTTGGAAGCGCACGAGGATTCACACGAATCGTTGTGAGCTTGTTCTGGTCGCTCATCATTGTAGATGCCTCTTCTGGAGAGCCATCAGTAATAATGTTGCCATAGATGTAGCCGTCGGAGCCAAGATCTTCCACATTTACAACCTTTAAGGAGAAGGCGTTTGGATCGTCGGAAGTTGCCAAGCTTGCATCTTCTGGACGGAAGCCAACAATAATCTGACCCTTATCTTCCTCGGTAAGCTTATCAACAGCTTCTGCTGGAAGAGTGATAGAATCCTCGCCAATCTGAGCCTTGCCGTCAACCACTGGATGCTGGTTAATGTTCATAGATGGGGAGCCAATAAAGCCTGCCACAAACACGTTTGCTGGGCGGTCATAAAGCTCGGTTGGAGCACCAACCTGCTGCAAAACGCCAAGCTTAATAACGGCAATGCGATCGCCCATGGTCAAAGCCTCGGTCTGATCGTGGGTAACGTACAGAGTAGTTACACCAAGCTGACGCTGCAATGCTGCAATCTGCGTACGAGTCTGTACGCGGAGCTTTGCGTCGAGGTTGGAAAGAGGCTCATCCATAAGGAAGACCTTTGGTTCACGAACAATTGCGCGACCCATTGCAACACGCTGACGCTGACCACCAGACAAAGCCTTTGGCTTACGATCCAAGTACTCGGTCAAATCCAAAACCTCAGCAGCTTTTTCAACGCGCTTGCGGATTTCTTCCTTGTTTACGCCTGCAATCTTAAGAGCAAAGCCCATGTTGTCTGCAACAGTCATATGTGGATACAGTGCGTAGTTCTGGAACACCATTGCAATATCGCGATCTTTTGGCTGCATTGTAGTAACATCTTGACCACCAATAAGAATGCGACCTTTGTTAACCTCTTCCAAACCAGCCAACATTCGTAGAGTTGTGGACTTACCGCAACCAGATGGACCAACGAGTACAAGGAACTCGCCATCCTTAATAGTCATGTTCAAATCATCAACCGATGGCTTATCGTTGCCTGGGTAGATTCGAGTAACATGATCAAATACAACTTCTGCCATGATATTTTCCTTTCATCGGCAGGTACGTGCCGAACGATCCGTTGTGAAGGGTGTGCACTCAAGACCCCAAGTCCTACATCGGCGGCGTCAATCGTCCACATTTACTTACATGGTTCATTGAAGGTTCTCTTCGTTGAGCCATGATTCAATATATCATGTTTATCCTGTAAAAACAGCAAAATCACAGTATTTTCTAACATCTCGGCGTGTCGGGTATAAAAATCGCGCATAAACAAAGGTCAATAAATGCGATTGATTTAATCCAAATATCTAAACATTTGTTTATAAAATCGCGTGTTTACTGTCAAAAGATAAATTGGCATAGCCGCCCACTAACATAATGCATTATGGAAGATGTGAGCATGTTTGACTTGCGCTCTGGCCAAAACATTGGCGGATACACGCTAATAGAACGATTAGGCGGCGGCGCTATGGGCTCAGTTTGGCGCGTTCGCGACGACGGAGGCCATTTTTATGCAATGAAGATTTTGCGCGCATCGATGCTAGAAAACGAAGACAATAATTTAGATTCCACACAAATTAGCAATCCGCAAGAACAGGCAAGACTTAGGCTTAAGCGAGAAGCGCTTGCTTTAAAAAAGATTCACCACGAAGGCGTGTGCTCGATAGTAGACATGGAGCTTGATGCTTCAATCGCATTTATAGTTACCGAACTTATTGATGGGCACAATCTTAAAGAAGATGTTGAGCTTAACGGCCCATACGTTGCAGGTGATTTAGAGCGGCTTGCACACAAGCTAATCGACGCTGTTAAGGCAGTTCATAGCGCAGGCATAATTCATCGAGATATTAAGCCAACAAATATTATGGTTTCCACTACTGGCCCCGTTTTGGTTGATTTTGGAATATCTATGGGCCAGGGGGAGTCGCATGTTACGCGAACTGGCCTTGTAATGGGAACTCCTGGTTTTATTGCTCCAGAAATTATTGAAGGCGGCGAGTCTAGTGAAGCTACTGATTGGTGGAGCGTTGCAGCCGTTCTTGCTTTTGCAGCCACAGGAAAGCCCGTTTTTGGAACTAAACCAATAATGGCAGTTCTAGAAAGAGCCGCTTCGGGAAACGCAAATCTTAATGGACTTCCTATAAAAACAATGCAAGCGTTTAAATCCGCATTAAATCCTAAAAAAAGCGAGCGCTGCACTCCAGAACAACTAGAGCAAGCTATTTACCAAGATGCTTTGAATCCTCTGGCTTTACAGGAATCTGACTACCCTTTTGATTATAAAGACGATGGCACAACTGTACCCAATCAGCTTTTACACACTAGGATTATGCCAGAAAATCCTAGAAAAATGTGGCTTCCTAGCGATTCTAGTATTAACACAACTCAGTTTGAACCAGATTCTGTTAGCTCAACAAAGGTTATTAATCAACTTAATCAGCAAGATGTAGATTTGCAGAATCAAGATGATTTACAGAATCAAAATGATTTGCAAAATCAGGATTATCAAGAAGAATCAGTCCAAGAGAATAATCCGCATCCAACAACAAAAAAATATCTGTTCCGCGGAACAATCGCATTTGTAATATTTGCAGTGCTTTCTTCTCTAGTTGCAGCACTCTCCGTTGTAGACGCAATTGCTATAAACCTTGTTTTTATGCTTTTAACTGCAACGATTGGGTATAACGTTTGCGCAAATCTGCGGCGAAAATCCGCAAACGATTCAATCGGCGGAAAAGACTTGTTAATAAGAATCGCAAGCATTCCATGGCATTTTATACGCGCAATTTTATACTCAATACCAAGATTGCTTACAATTTTAATAACAGGCGTTATTGGGGCATACGTATATCCAATTTTGATTAACGCTTCAAACCAATTAATTGCATTTAAAATATTAAACTTTAAACTATTTTTGCCAACTTATGCTCCAGACGTTTGTTCTCCAACTTCGATTGGATACATTATTGGAATTATTCTTGGGTGGATTATTTCTTTTGCATTAGGACGAACGAAAATCTTTAGAGTAGGTTTAGGGGCCATTTGCGGCGCGGGAAAATCGCAAGTTTCTAGCATCGATTAATCCCGTTGATACCGTAAACTAGACTATTCTTTTAGAAATTTACTTATATCTGTTATTTATAAAAGCAGGGGAAAGGATTAGCATGCCTAACACCAGCGCAAGCGGGCACAATCAACAAAATCAGGAGCTGCGCGCAAGCAAAGCCAAGGAGCTAAGGCAGCAGGCCATTGTTGGAATAGTTGTTGTTGCTATTTTGATTGGCATGATTGCAGCAATCGGAATTACGGCTCTTAACGCCACTAATGCGGAAAATCAAAAGAAGGCCGAACAAGCTCAGCAGTCAAGAAGAGCTGTTCAAAGGCTTACGGCTAATCAAAAACCTAAGTACGCAAACGAGATGGGCGGAATTTTAATCAGCAAAAATGGCTACAACACAACGGCTCCAAATGCCCCAACAATAGCTGTTTATGCGGATCCACTGTGCCCTGGTTGCGGCAATTTTAATCGCGACGCCGATCAAATGCTTATTGCAATGATGAAGGCAGGTCAGATTAACCTTGAGCTTCACCCAATGTCGTTCTTAGATGAGGTTTCTAGCGACCACTACTCAACTCGCGTAACTGGCGCAATCGCGTACATTTCGTCTAACGACGACAATCCTTTGCACTTGCTTCAGTTTATTAACAACATTTTTGCCGAAACCTTCCAGCCAGAAGAAGGCCAGGATTACAAGCCAGTTAGTAACGAAAAGCTTATTGAGCAAGCTGTAAACGCTGGTGTAAGCACGGAAGTGGCAAGCAAGGCGTTCGATAGGAATTATCTTGCTTGGCAAAAGGCGATTAACGCCGATACTCCAAATCGCGAAGCTTTGTGGAATGTTAGCGGCAAAAACAAGGGTGCTATGACAACTCCTACAACAACGATTAATGGCAAGTTGCTAGACATGAACGCTGTAAGCGATAGGAATCTTAGCACTCCAGACGCAATCCTTAAATCTATTGGATTAGACAAATCTAAGGTTGGCGTTGAAGGTGTTATGCCAACGGTAACCGATAAAGATCAGCCAAATCCTATTAACTAGGTATTTTGACTAGAAATTTTGACTAGAAATTTTATTGGTTGAACATCAATTAAAACTATGATTAGTGTGTTGGCGCCAAAAAGTTGCACTTGGCAGCGGGTGCTGATACACTAATCAATGTTTTGCGCGCAAGTTATTTAATTACGCACAAGAACTCGCCTCCTTAGCTCAGATGGCCAGAGCGGCCGCCTTGTAAGCGGCAGGTCGCCGGTTCGATCCCGGCAGGAGGCTCCATTTATGTTTATGGCCTAGAAACGGTCTGGATTATAAAAATCCGCTTGTATGAATATTATGAGTTATAGGCATGTAAAGAAGTTTTTAGTAAATTTACAATAACAACAATAAGATAGTAGTTTATAAGTAGATTTATTGTATGATGAACCGTAAAGCTTACAAAAACACTTTATGCTGATTACTTTGCTTGAGTAAGTTCTCGGGAGCCTTCCCCCAACTCAGGGTTCCCGAGTGAGAGGATGGAGCGTCCCCCAACCAGCTCCTCCTCAATGGGGGCAGGAAAAATCCCCTTCTTCCCTGCCCCCACTTTTTAACTTATATTTTGACTTATCGCTTAGAGTTGCTGTAAAACTTGCACAAGTCTTAACTTAATTAGCAAAATTTGGCAAAATACAGTCTTCTTTTGGCTAATTACAATCATTGCTATAATTAAAACTTGGTTTTGCATTGAAAGTGAGGGTGAATGACTCGCAGATGGACGCCTCAGCGATTTGTAGTAATGAGACGAATACGTATCTTTATATGCGTTTTAGCTCTTGTTATTTCTAGCGTTGGGATTTTTGCATTTTCTGCGCGCAAATCTGTAGCCCTAATTGTAAATGGTAAAACAAGAATTGTTACAACTTATGCATCTACCACTCAAAAACTTCTACAAGAGCAAAAAATACCAGTTAAAACTCACGACCAAGTAATTAGTACTTCTGGTGAAATTCTTGCAAATCACTCAACAATTACAGTTAGAAGCGCATATCAAACTTCTATTACAGTAGACGGTGTAACAATACCATTTTGGACTGTTGCAACAAGCGTTGACCAATTAATCGGATTCTTCCAAGCAAACGCGGATCACGCTGCAAAAATCACCGTTAATCTACAAAACATTTACAACAAGCTTACGGGTGGATTGTCTATAAATAAAAAAGGGCCAGTCACCGTTATTTGCGATAACAAATCTAGAGTAGTTCCAGACGGAACTCTGCCAGCAAGCTCTATTCTTGATTCTCTAGGAATAGTTTTAGGCAAAGAAGACAAGGTTACGGTTAGCGAAGAAGATGGAAAAACCTTGCTTCGCATTCTTAGAGTAACGCACGGAAAAGAATCTAGAAACGTTGTTATTCCATTTAGCACTAGAACCATAAACGACCCAAATCTTGCAGCGGGAGCAAGTGCCATTAGGCAAGAGGGCGTAAATGGCGAGCGCGTAGATTTATATAACGTAACTTATGTAGATGGCAAAGCTACAAGCGCAACTATAATAAAGCAGTCAATTGTTAAGCCGTCGATTGATAAAATCGTTGCAATTGGGGCAAAATCTGCACCTAAAACGCAAAATGCGCCTAAAGCAAACAAGAGCATAAAAAAGGCAGAAGAAAACAAAAAACCAAATAATCAAAATCAATCGCAGAAAAACAATCCTCAACAAAATGGCTCAAATCAGCCAAACCAGCAGCCAAACGCGCAAAATAAAAACACACAACAAGATAAAAACGCTAATCAGCAAAATTCTTCGAAAGATGCAAAACCTGCGCAAGGTGCAGATAAAGCACAAGCTCCAGCACCTGCTCCTGCTCCAGCCCCTCCAGCCCCAGCTCCAGCTCCAGCAGATAACGCAAACAGCATGGTTCACGCAACTCCAGAACAAGCAAAACTCTATGCTCAAGCAGCATGCGCTCAACTTAAATGGACAGGTGAAATGTGGGAAGATCTTGTTAAATTGTGGAACAGAGAATCAAATTGGCGTTGGAATGCGGAAAATAAAAGCTCTGGCGCATACGGAATACCACAATCACTTCCAGCAAATAAAATGGCAAGCGCAGGAGCAAATTGGCACGAAGACGCATCAATACAAATAACTTGGGGTCTTAGTTACATTAAAAGCAAATATGGCAACCCTAGCGAAGCTTGGAAGCATTCAGAAAAGTTTAGATGGTATTAAAGTTTGGATGGTATTAAATTGACTAAAGAAAATATTGCCAATCAAGAAGGATGCCTTCTTGGAGCGGCCGATATTCGCGCGATTGCAGCACAAGAGGGGATTAAGCCTACCAAAAAATTTGGTCAAAATTTTGTTATTGACCCAGGAACAGTTAAAAAAATCGTTGCTGCATCAAAGATTAATTCAGGCGATTTTGTTATGGAAGTAGGCCCTGGCCTTGGCTCGCTTACACTTGCGATTTTGCAAACTGGCGCAAATCTTACATCTGTAGAAATAGATCCTCCGCTTGCTAAGCGTTTACCAATTACCATTAAAGAATTTATGCCTAATGCCTTAGAGCGCTTTAATGTGATTCTTAAAGACGCACTAGAAGTAAACGCTCAAGACGTCCCAGATTTAGCAAAATCTCCACATTTTACTCTTGTTGCAAATCTTCCATACAATGTTGCAACTCCGATTATTCTTACTCTTTTAGAAAAATTCAGCAATCTTACAAGTTTTCTTGTAATGGTTCAAAAAGAGGTAGCCGATCGCCTATGCGCACAGCCTGGCAGTAAAACATACGGCACTCCAAGCGTAAAGTTGGCTTGGTACGGTACTGCTCAAAAAGCTGGATTGATTGGGCGTAATGTATTTTGGCCTGCTCCAAACGTTGATTCTGCACTCGTGTATTTTAAAAGAAACGATAATCCAAAAGGTAGTGAGCAAGAAAAAGAAAAAGTGTTTAAGATTATTGACGCAGCATTTCAGCAGCGAAGAAAAACTCTAAATGCAGCGCTAAAGGGCATTGTTCCTAAAGAAGCTTACGAACTTTCTAAGATTGATTCAACTAGGCGAGGCGAAACTCTAACATGCAACGAGTTTTTAGCTCTTTCTAAAGCTTTTGAAAATTAAAGCGCACTGCTGCAAACCGTCATGCATAGTAAGTAAAATGGCTAACACTTATGCATACGCATATATGCGCACAAGGCGCACAATACAAGCACACGGAACAGATCGGAAGTTAGCATGACGCAGTTTTACGACGAGCGACTAGCTCGAAGAGAGTTCATGTATCAAAGAAAACGATTTGTACTTTCGTCTGTTGCTATAGGCGTTGGAATCGCATTTGTTCTTGCTCTTATTGTGCAATGTCATCTTTTTGGTATTGCTGCACCAAAAACTCCAGAGGTAGATCCAAATTACGGCATACAAGCACCGTGCCCTGTAAAAAATAAAGATGAAAATAAGGCGCCATATATAGACAATCGCGCTGTTTCAATACGCGTTCTAAACGGAACAAAATTCCGTGGATTTGCGCGCGCTGTTGGAGAAGGCCTTAGAAATCGCGGTTTTAACTTAATCGAAGTTGGAAACAGCGAAACAAGCGTTAAAAGAACAACAATCTATTTTGGCAAAAAGTCAATTAATGAAGCCTATACGCTAGTAACCAATTTTAAAGACGCTATTTTGCGAATGGACGATCGTCAAGACAAGCTTATTGACGTTGTTTTAGGAGCCACATTTAGCAATCTTCGCCCTAAAACCGATGTTCCAGCCGCAGGCGCTGCAATTACGGAAATAAACGGCTGCCTAGCTAGTAAAGATATGAAAGATCTTCCAAAAGCTGCAAATCACAAGCCTATTAATTAAAATTTTAGCGTTTTAGCTTTTAACTAAGCTGATTAGCGTACCAGTTTTTAAGCTCTTCAACAGCAACACTGTGCTCTACAGGGCCATTATCCAGGCGGTATTCCAGCATATGCTTATACGCTTTACCAACAATAGGACCAGGCTCTAATCCAAGCAATTGCATTATTTCATTGCCATCCAAGTCTGGGCGAATTGCGTTAAAATCTTCCTGCTTTTTTAATTCGCGTACGCGATCTTCCATCTCGTCCATAGCATGCTCAAACATAAGCGACTTGCGTTTGTTTTGAGTAGTGGCATCTGCGCGAGTAAGGCGATTTAGCCGCTCGTATAAATGGCCAGAATCCTTAACGTATCTTCTAACTGCAGAATCCGTCCAAGGCTCGTCAACGTAACCGTGGAATCGCAAATGCAAATTCACAAGCTCGCTAACATCATCAATAATGTGATGATCAAAATGCAAAGCCTTCATGCGTTTGCGAGTCATCTTAGCTCCAACAACATCGTGATGGTGGAAGCTAACTTTTCCACCTTCTTCAAACTTTCTAGTACGCGGCTTGCCAATATCATGCAAAAGAGCTGCAAGTCGCAAAGTTAGATCAGGCCCAGGAACCGCTCCAAGCTCATCCGTCTCCAAGGCTATAGCTCGCTCAAGAACCATCATTGTATGTTCAAAAACGTCCTTATGCCTGTGATGCTCGTCAATCTCTAAGCGCAAAGCGGGGATTTCTGGCAAAACCCTATCCGCAATACCAGACTCAACCATAGCCTCAATTCCAGCACGCGGATTCGCCGAAAGAAGCATCTTTGTTATTTCGTCTCGAACGCGCTCCGCCGAAACAATATCTAGCCTAGAAACCATGTTCAAAATAGCCTCGGCCGTGTTTGCTTCAATGCTAAATCCAAGTTGAGCTACAAAGCGAACAGCACGCATCATTCTTAAAGGATCGTCGTCAAAAGATTGACGTGGATCTACTGGAGTTCGCAAAATACCTTTAGATAAGTCGCCTGCGCCGCCAAAAGGATCCACAAATTCTAGACTTGGCACGCGCAAAGCCATTGCATTTACGGTAAAATCGCGCCTAGATAAGTCACCTTCCAAAGTATCGCCATATTTTACTTCTGGCTTTCTAGAATCTGGATTGTAAGCATCGCACCTGTATGTTGTTATTTCAACTTTTACTTCGGTTCCGTCTTTTCTGCGCTTCAACGCGCCAAGAGTGCCAAATTTTCGGCCCATATCCCAAAATCCGTCATGACTCCAAGATCTAAGAATTGGCTCAAACTCTTCTGGCTTAGCAGATGTGCAAAAGTCAAGATCGTGCGAAACTCTATGCAAAAGCATGTCTCGCACAGGCCCGCCAACAAGAGCCAGCTCGTAATTGTGTTCAGCAAATAATTTACCCAGCTCTATGGCTTCTGGCCAAACTTCAAAATTCACAGACACGCTTAGAAACACCCTTTCAGCAAAAATCAAACTATATTCCAGCATACCGTTA
Organism: Gardnerella rara; assembly: GCF_055452355.1. NCBI lineage: Bacteria > Bacillati > Actinomycetota > Actinomycetes > Bifidobacteriales > Bifidobacteriaceae > Gardnerella > Gardnerella rara. The sequence continues at coordinate 103,135 of NZ_JBVBJP010000004.1, read as the reverse complement.
CCCCAATGCACAGCGGATTGAGTAAGGTGGAGTGTATGGTTACTCCAGAAGACTTAAGACGCATGCTCGCCAGAGCCTCGGATAGCCATACCCAAAACGCTCCAAGCATTCAAGTTACTCCACTTGATGTTGCTAGAATGAAAAGCAAAATACAGCCTCAACAAACTGAAGAAGACGAGTCTATTTTTGTTGATATTTCGGGGTTTTCTGGCGACTACACTGTTGAAAATATTCATGTTGACATAACTGAATCCAGGCAGCAAATATCTTCAATCGACACCCCATCTCCAGCCTTAATGCCTCAGCGAAGAGCTAACGATGGACCTAAAACTTTTGCTTCTTTAGACGCTCAGGATTTGCCTATTGTTCGAGAATATTCTGCTGGCGGATTAGTTTTTGACTCCCTTGGGCGTGTCGCGGTTATAGCTCGACATTCACGAAGTGGCCACATGGAATGGTGCTTGCCTAAAGGCCATATTGAAAAAGGCGAAACTCCGCAGCAAACAGCCGTTAGGGAAATTCACGAAGAAACGGGCATTCTTGGCGAAGTTGTTGACTCAATTGCAACCATCGACTACTGGTTTACTGGAACAAGCCAGCGAGTTCATAAACTTGTTCACCATTTTGCACTTAGATATGTTAGCGGCGAATTGTCTGTTCTTGGAGACCCAGACCACGAGGCAGAAGACGCAATTTGGGTTGATTTTAAAGAACTTAACGACATTTTGAGTTACCCAAACGAGCGAAAAATAGCATGGATGTATGCTAAAAAGGCGAATAGGCGGCAAAACCGTGAATAATGTGATTAATGTGATTGATTTTTCAAAAAACCAGTTGCGTAAGTCGCAAAAAAATGCTTGTTTTAGGCTCTGCGTAACAATCGTTTTAATGTCACTTTTACTTGCGACTTTTCCGTTTTTATTTGCCCCAAAAATGGCGGCCGCTAACCAAAGCGATTCAAATACGCTCAACAATCCTATTGAGGCTAAATATTCATTTAACACATACAATTCTTATAATTCAAAATCCAAAGGAATTTCGCTAAAAATCGTAAAGTCAACTTCGATTCTTACCGATAAAAGCGGATACCACATTAGTCTTCTGCTTAAAAACAGCGGTTCTAAAGATTTTCCCGAAGGCAAAATTCAGGTTACTTTTAACCCTTGGTACACCTTTATGTCTAGAACCGACCTGCAAAAATGGAGCCAAGCTGAATCTAGAATTCCAACCCCTCAACTAATCGGCGAAGTTAGCGTTCCAGCTCTTGCACGCGGCAAATCTTATAACGCACAAATCGATGTTGATGCCAATAATCCAAATCTTTCCAACATTCTTTATTGGGGCCCAAAGCCCGTTTCAATAACGTATTCTTCTTTAGATTTTAAACACTATTATTCTGTTAAATCGTTTGTAACTAGAGCCAATATTGGCGTTAAAAACGTTCAAACTCCGCCAATTAATGTGACTTTGCTAATGCCAATAATCGCTAAATCTTCCGATTGGCGTTACACAATTAACAAGCAGAATATTTCACCTTCTGTTAACGCCATTAATGCCCCTTTGGAAGATTTATACAATACTGCAACAAACGCTGCAAGCGGCACATCAAACTTAGCAAACAGCACATCAAATAAAAAAATTAGACTTAGCAAAGATAGCATAAAGCGCTTTAATGCTTTAACAAGTCTTGTTCAAAAACATCCAAGTTTGCAAACAATAGCAGACTCAAACACTCTTAAGTTTGCTAATCCAACTTTTGCACCTTCTGTTTTTATGCAGAATAATGGTTTTGATATAAGTCATTATGCAGAATCCAATAATCATGTTTACTACAAATTGGCTGGAATTGGCTTGGATTCTTGGAGTAAAAAATCGTCCATATTAGAAAATTCCACAACCAAACCGCTAAATCTAGATACCTATGCTCTACAAACGGGCGGAAAATGGACTCTACGCGCCCTAGAACAGGCTGCAACAAACGGATACAAAACAGTAGTGGCCACTAGCGGATTTGACGCTCTAGCCAACCGTTTTGCAATAAAAAACGGCGTTTACGAAGTTCAAACGTCTTTGGGAAGCGTAAAAGTTCTTTCTTGCCAAGAAATACTTAGCGATTTGGCAAATGGACGTTCTACAAGCAGTCAATCTGTTGCAGAGTACACAAGTGCAGGTCTTCTTAACAGACTTGCAGCTCAAAGCGCTTTCTATCAAATGGAGCAACCGTACACTCCAAGGCATTTGCTAATAATGTTTAACCAAGATTCTCCAATTTCATTAATTGAATCCGTTGTAAGCATGCTAGAAAAATCGCCTTGGATTTCTCTTTTAGACTTAAAGTCTTTAACGCAATCAAAGCCAATTTCTAAGGAATACCTTGGGTACAATCCTGTTCCTAAAGAAAGCGGAATCGAAGGAAAAGCCGCAATCGCCAGCAAAGAAAAGATTGGCAAACTTGTGGCCGATAGAATGCTTGTAAATCAATTTATAAATAGCATTCTTGATCAAAATGAACTTAATAACCATAAAACTAACGAATCAGACGCTCAATCTCTTGCTAAGCAAAATGCAAAATTAAAGATTAATCAAAATAGCAAAATTTGGAGCGAAAATCTTCTTAAACTCTTTGATGCTATGGCCCAAAGAGAGCTAAGCAATGCTACAAGCGCTGCAGGCACAACAAACACTACAAGCGCAACAAACACAAGCACTTTGCGCGAATCGAGCAGCGAAGTTAAAGATCAGTCGCAATATAAAGACGGCACTCACGTTTTGGCTAAAATGCTTATTTCTGGAATCCACATTATTCCTCCAAAAAACGTTACTCTTGTAAGCGAAACGGCAACCATGCCTATTACAATTAGCAACACTAACCCATACCCAGTGAGTGTATATTTAACCGCATATACCAACTCAATGGAAATAGTAGCTCGCAGAAAAACACCTGTTAAAATCGCAGCAAATAGCGAATCTCAGGTGATTTTACCGCTTAGATCTACAACATCTAGCAAAGTTAAAGCTACCTTTGCTTTAGAAGATAGAAACCGTAATGTTTTTGGCAGCACTAAAGAAACAACAATTACAAGCACACTGCAAATCAGCGATAAAAGCGGTACGATTATTATAATATTTGCTTTTGCACTTGGAGCCTTGGGGCTTTTTAGGCAGTTTAATCGTAAAAAGGATCCAGACGAATGAATTCAGTAGGCCGCAACTCAATCATAATGGCAAGCGGCACGGCTGCTTCTAGAATAACTGGCCAAATTAGAACCATTCTGCTAGCCGCAGCCCTTGGTACAACTGGTCTGGCAGCAAATGCCTACCAGGCTGGATCCATGATTCCACAGCTTATTTACACTCTTGTTTCTGGCGGCATTTTTAACGCTGTTCTGGTTCCACAAATTGTTAAAACATTAGAAAAACAAGATGCAAAAAATAGACTAAATAAGCTAATAACATTTGCCATTATTCTGCTTTTAGGCGTAACTGTTTTAATGGCAATTGCCACACCTGTTTTAACATGGCTCTATGTTGGAACAAATCCAGCCATGATTGCCCTTACAAACGCTTTTACGCTGTGGTGTATGCCTCAAATATTCTTCTATGGACTTTATACAGTACTTGGGCAGGTTCTAGCCGCTAAAGGCAAATTTGCAATGTATGCTTGGAGTTCGGTTGCTGCAAACATTGTTAGCTGCACTGGATTTGGTGTTTTTATTGCGATTTTTGGAAGAGCAAGCAGGCAGCCAGCACATTTTTGGAACAACACTACAATGCTTTTAACTGCGGGCTTTTGGACTTTAGGCGTTGCAGCTCAAGCGCTTGTTTTGTTTATTCCTCTTAAAAAAATCGGATTAAAATACAGGCCAAGCTTTGGCATTAGCGGTATTGGCCTGCGCTCAATGGGCCCTGTTGCGGGCTGGAGTTTTGCAATAGTGGCTGTTAGCCAGCTTTCTACAATGGCAACCACTCACATAACTACAAGCGCACCTTCTATAGCCGAAGAAACGTTGGGATTGAGTCAGTTTGACGTTGCTGGAAACGCCACTTTTCAAAACGCGTACACAATGTTTATTCTTCCCTACTCACTTATAGCTGTATCAGTTGCAACCGCCGTTTTCCCTAAGATTTCTAGAGCCATAACAAATCACGATTTAGCAACAGTGCGTGCCGACCTAAGCTCTTGTCTTAGAAGCGTTAGCATTTTAATGTGCTTTTTTAGCGTTGCTTTTATTGTTATTCCAATGCCTATCTCTTTGGCTCTGCTGCCTTCAATCAGCATAAAAGAGGCATATCTTATGGCAGATCCACTTATGATGCTTTCGCTTGGACTGCCATTATCTAGCGCATACTTGATTATTCAACGCACTTTCTACGCTTTTGAAGACGGAAAGCATCCGTTTATGTTTTGTGCAGCGCAACTACTTGTGGAACTTTTTATTGTATTCTCTTGCATACAGTTCCTCCCTGCAAATTATTGGGTTGGCGCTCTTGCTGCAGCTGCGTCGGTTAGCTATATTCTTACCTTCCCTGCACTTGTTAAAATGATTCGATCTCGATTTAACAACAATTTAGACGATAAGCAACTTGTTGTTACACACTTAAAAGTGCTTGTAGCTTCCGTTGTTTCGATTGTTGTTGGAATTTTGGCTAGAGAATTTATTTACAAATGGATTTCTTTAGATTCACCAAGCCTTCGTGGTGTTAACAGATGGCTGCTTGCGATTTTTGTCTGCGCAGTTATAACCATTGTTTTGGCGGTTGTTTACATATCTACTTTGTTGCTTTTAAAAACAGGCGAATTGGCAAGCATTATTAATCCAGTTCTTAAAAAAATCGGTATAAAATGGCCATTTTTGCTAAATATTGAACGCGCGAATAGTGCCAACAACAGCAGCAATATCGGCAGCAACAATAGCAGCAGCAAAACTGCCAACAAAAACAAATCATCTCGAATTGTTCGCTCAAAATAATTTTAAAACGATTTTAAATAAGCAAAATACGCATCAAAATTAAATCAAAATAAATCAATACAGTGAGTGATAATTAAATCGAAATAACTAAACAACAATAAATGCAAAATGCAGAGCGTTTACTAAATTCTGCGATTACAATAATTGGTGGAATTTATTATTTACGCATATTCATTGCTCATTAGGAAGATGGGGAGTAGATGAAACCTCAGTTGGGAGACATTATACTTGATCGCTACGCTCTAGTATCGCCTTTACGAGAAGAAGCGGGAATTCAAGCTTGGAAAGCTAGCGACCGCATACTTGCTAGAGATTGTCAGCTTTTTATTGTGCGCGATCGCAGATTCCTTCCCGAAGTAAACACTATATCTTCCACTCTTGCACTATCTAGAATCCGCAAATTTACGCCAGTTTTAAAGATTCACAATGTAGACGACATTGCAGTTATTATAACCGAATTGGATTCTGGAGTAACGCTAAACGACTACATAAAATCACATAGCTCTACATTGAGTTACGAAGCTATACGCTCTATTGTTGCCGAATCCGCAAATGCGCTTAACAAGCTGCTTTCTTCTGGCGTAACACATTACGCTATTTCCACCAACACGGTAAGAATCGCCAAAAATGGCGTAGAACTAGCTTGCGCACCAATAAGTCCTCTGCTAAAAGACGTTACAGCTAAAAACACTTCGCAAAATCAAGCTAAAGAACAAGCTCAAAATTTGCCTAAAAGCATAGAAAATATTGCAACTCATCAGCTTTCTGCACTTCTATATGCTCTTCTTACACGCACCAGCTACACGCAAAATAATGCCGTTTTTAACATTTCAAGACTTACAGATGGCGTTCCTAGTGAATTCGTTATGATTTGCAAAAGAGGGCTTTCTTGCGCAAACAATTCAGATAATTCAGATATTATTCCAATGGCATCTATTGGAGAACTTTTAGCGCTTTTAGGAACATATACTCCTGTTAAAAATCTTGGCGAAAAAGATATTATTTTCGATGCAAAATCAAGCGAAGCTTCTATTCAAAAAGCATTACTTTTACCTTGCAAAGACGAGGATCTTGTTGATTTTCCAGAAGGATTATCTAAAAACGAAGATTTGCTTGAGAATCAATTATCTAGTCAAGAAGTTAGTGGAGTTTTAGATTCGATTGACTTAACTGCTAAAGATGAAGAAGTAAACTCCAAAAAGTCAGGTAAAAACGGTAAAAATACTGGACTTAAAAATGCCAGTAAAACCATTGGTGCTTTAAGTGCTTTACTAAAAAGAAATGGCAATAATTCTGCAAAAAATCTTGATTCCACGCCAGAATCTGACTCAACTGGAACAGACTACGACTTCCACGATATTGCGGCAGCAGAAATGGCAAATATCTTAGCTCCAACCGAGTTAGACGCCGATGATTCTATTTTCCACAATTTGTCTTCAACGTATACAAGTTTCCCTAGCTACACAACTGGTAAATCTTCTGGTGGGGAAGCTTACCAAACCAAGGAATCAGACAAGTCTGATGAGTCTAAAAAATCAGGCAAATCGAGTGAGGCGGATGAATCTAGTAAGAATGGTGAGTCTAAAGAGGCTGGCGAATCTTCTGCTAACACTCACACAAACGAAAACAGTAGCAAAAATGCTCTAAATTCGTTAGATTCATTAAAGTCAAGCGACGATTATTCACAAAAAAACGACTTATCTTCTCCATTAATGCCTAGAAGATTTGACTTTGAAGACCTTCTAAGCGACAACACAAAGCATACCGAACTGCTTTCTAGACCACAAAACTTTCCGTTGGAAGCAGAGTCAACAGGAAGAGTTCCAGTTGTAGACAGCAATGGGCGTTTTGTTGCTCCTGGCGAAGAATCCGCTAGAGCGTTGCGCCAAGAAGAGCTTGAAAATGAGGCATATGGCGAATATGGCAGCGAAACTTCTGTATTATCGTCTTATTCATCCATGCCTCCTAGCTTCCAACCGCATGAGCATAAAGAAGAATTGAAAGCAAATAAGGGTTCTGGGCAAAACGTTACAGACATTGCAGACGCTAAGATTTTTGGCGGAATTTCAACAAAAGTTCTGGCAATCGGCGTTGTTGCAATATTGATGATTGTTGTTTTTGCTATATCTTTGCACAGTCTTTTTAACTCTCACGAAGCACCATCTAACTTTGCAAAATCTAATACTTGGGATTCGCAAAGCGTTGAAAACGTACCATTTGGAAGTCAAGGTGTTCTTCCAGAAGATAAAAGCGATTCTGCTAAAAAGAAGCAGTCCGCCAAAACGGATGCAAATAAAACAGGCGAAAACAACAAAAACAATAAAAGTAACAAAAACCTTAAAAACAAGCATCAAAAGCTTAATAAACACAAAAAGGTAAAGCAGGTTCCAAAGCCTAAAATGCCTACTAACAACACGCCTTACCCTATAGATATTCAGCAATTCTTGGAAAATACAGGCAATCAGCGCGGGTACGGTTACTACATGCACTTAACACAACCGCAAGAAGTGTACCGATTTGTTGTTTCAATTCGATCTTCGGGCGGCCATGGATATGTGATTGCAAACTCCAAGAATGACCCAAGCGCTGGAGATAAGGTTGCGGACTTTACTTTTGATGCAAGCGGCGTAACTGACGTAAAGTTTAAGAAGCCTATAACCGCACAAGATTTTATCTTGTGGGTGCCAGAAGGGTCTATACCTCAAAACGGGCTATACATAAACTATGTTAAAATTTATTAACTTTTATTGAGATTATTGAAATTACTAGGAATATTTATTAAAGATATTAGGATTATTAGGAATATTTTATGGAAGCAATGCAAAAGAACGTAATTATTATTGGTTCGGGACCTGCTGGATATACTTCTGCTTTATATTTGGCACGAGCAGGCTATAATCCTCTGGTTATTGCTGGCGCCTTAACTCCAGGCGGCCAACTTATGAACACTACAGAAGTGGAAAATTATCCAGGATTTGTGGACGGCATTTTAGGCCCAGACTTAATGGAAGCAATGCAAAAGCAAGCTGAAAAATTTGGCGCTCAAATTTTGCTTAACGATGTTGTTTCCGTAGACTTTAATGGCGATTTAAAAGCGGTTACAACAGACGACGGCGTAACTTACACATCTAAAGCTGTAATCGTTTCTACGGGCTCACAAGTGCGTAAATTGGGTGTTCCAGGTGAGCAGGAGTACTCGGGCCGTGGAGTTTCTTATTGTGCAACTTGCGATGGATTCTTCTTTAGAGAAAAACCTATTGTTGTTGTAGGTGGAGGAGATTCTGCTTTCGAAGAGGCACTTTTCTTAACACGTTTTGGTTCTTCTGTAACACTTATTCATAGGCGTGATTCATTCCGCGCATCCAAAATTATGGTTGACCGTGCGCGCGAAAACAGCAAAATCAATTTTGTTTTAGATTCTGTTGTGTGCTCTGTAAACGGATCAGAAGAAGATGCGCAATCCGTAACTGTTAAAAATGTTAAAACGGGCGAAGTTAAAACTATTGACGCATCGGGCATTTTTGTTGCAATTGGCCACTCCCCATCTACTGGCTTCTTAAATGGCGCTTTAAAGCTTAACGAAGATGGCACTATTGCTGTTCAAGGTGCGTCTACCAAAACGTCGGTTCCTGGAGTGTTTGCAGCTGGAGACGTTGTAGATAGCGTGTATCGCCAGGCAATATCTGCCGCTGGAATGGGCTGCCGAGCCGCTCTTGATGCACAGGCATATCTAAATGATTTGAACGAATAATAGTTTTGTTCCACGTGAAACAAACCCCAATGGTTGATTTAACAACTCATTGGGGTTTTATTTTAGATATATTTCCGTATCAGATGTATCAGATGTATCAGCTGTTTTTATTTACTAAAATGCCGATTATTCTCTGCATTTCTTCTGGCGACGAAAACACAATCTCAATTCTTCCGTGATTTTCCGTACCCTTAATGGCAACTTTTGTGGCAAATCGCTCTTCTAGCTGCTTTCTAACAAGAGAAGATGCCCACTTGTTGTTTCTTTTAACCCTATTTCTCTTAGAAGAATTATCGCCATTATCTACTTTAATAGAAACAATCTCTTCCGTGCTGCGAACCGATAATCCTTCTGCAATAATACGCTTTGCAAGAGCTTCCATTTCTTCTGGGGAAGCTAATGCAAGAAGAGCGCGAGCATGACCTGCAGAAAGAACTCCAGAAGCAATATGCTTTTGAACGCTGGCTGGCAAGTTCAAAAGTCGCAAGGTGTTTGCGATTTGAGGGCGAGACTTAGAAACAGATTTAGAAAGCTGGATTTGCGTTAGTCCAAAATCATCAATCATTTGGGCATATGCTGCAGCTTCTTCAAGCGGATTTAATGCAACTCTGTGCAAATTCTCCAAAAGCGCATCTCGAAGCATATTTTCGTCGGAAGTGGTTCTAACAATCGCTGGAATCTTCTTAAGACCCGCTAGCTGAGTTGCTCTCCACCTTCGCTCACCCATTATTAATTCATAATGAGCCTTTTGTAGATCACCTTGACTGGCATCCTTGATTTTTCGCACAACAATAGGCTGCAAAACGCCAACTTCCTTGATTGAAGCAGACAATTCTTGAAGCTCTTCTTCATCAAAAATGGTACGTGGCTGATGAGCATTTGGAACAATATCACTTGGATCCAAGTATTCTAAATAACCGCCTTCAATAGGCTTAAGCTCTTGCGTTTGACCTGATTTTTTATCTTTTACATCATTTTCTACAGCGCTGTTTTTGCTGTTCTCTTCGTCTATTTGCTTTGAAGAGACAAATGACTTAGATGCAGAATCACCAAAGAAAAAGTCAATTGGCCTTGTAACGTCATCAATTGATGGCATAGAAGTTCGCTTTGATGAATGCTTGTTTTTGCTTGCGATTGATGGCACTGTTTCACGTGAAACACCAGCATTTTTGCCCTGTTTTTGGCTTAAATGCGGGGAAATTGCATTATCTATGCTAGGCACTTTAGCTGGTGATTTAGTTTCACGTGGAACACTTTCTTTGATATCTTTCTTTACATTTTCACCATTAGTTTCACGTGAAACAGCGTTTAAAGGTTCATTTTTCTTTTCATTTGTTTCATGTGAAACACTTTCAATCTTTTTTGTTGCCGAACCATTAAAATCATCTTCCCCAGGAAGAGTAGGGAATAAAGCTCCTAATCCTTTTCCCAAACGAGATTTACTTGCGCTCATTATGCGTTACCCTCTCTTTTTGAATCAATAACAGACAAAATTGCATCAGACCTATTAGCTATTTCAAGCGCAGCTTCTCTATAAGATACCGCACCAGTTCCATGAGGATCATATGTTATAACACTTTGATTAAAGCTTGGCGCTTCAGGAATCTTAACAGTTCGCGGAATAGTGGTATTAAGAACAATATTTGGATAATGTTTTTTAACTTCTTGAAAAACTTCTCTTCCCAAAAGAGTTCGCTTATCAAACATTGTTACAAGCATTGTAGAAACAAAAAGCGAAGGATTATAGTGTTTTTGAACTAAGCCAATAGTTCTAATTAGCTGACCTAATCCTTCTAGCGCATAGTATTCTGCTTGAATTGGTATAAGCATTTCGTGCACTGCACACATTGCATTAATTACTAAAAGACCAAGCGAAGGTGGGCAGTCAATAAACACATAATCGTAATGTTCTTCGCTAGAACGCAAGAAATCATCAATAGCATTTTTAAGAAGATTATTTCTGTCGTCCATTTGAGCAACTTCAAGTTCTGCGCCGCTTAACTCAATTGAGGCAGGAACAACATCTAATCCTGCAATATCTGGACAGCTTTGTTTAACTTCTGCAATAGTTTTTCTTCCTTCTATAACATCATAAATAGAAAGATCTGCAGAAGAATGGGGAATATTCATTGCTGTAGAAGCATTGCCTTGCGGATCCATATCAATAAGTAAAACTTTCGATCCGCCAACAGCCATTGCAGCTGATAAATTTACGGCAGAACTTGTTTTTCCAACTCCACCTTTTTGATTTGCAACCGCAATAAAACGCGTTTCTTTTGGCTTAGGGAAAATCACGCCATCAATGGCATGAAAGCGACTGGTTATATTTGCCAACTCGCTTCCTAACGAAGATCCAGAGTCACCAAAAATACGCCTAATCGTATCTTCTGCTGATTCCACCATTACATACCACCCCTGCCCACCTATGGGAAATTACCATAACTTTAACCAATTTAACCGTAGTATTTTCAAGTTTCCTTTCTTCTATGGACATAAAACACCATAATAAGGCCCGCAAAAACACTACAAAAACAACTCGCCATTTCACGTGAAACACTATATTTTACGACGTTTATGACGCTTTTTACTGCATATTTTATGACACTTTTTATAACGTTTTACGATGTTTCACATGAAACACTTTTCAAGATTCACGACCAATAATAAATAATTGATTTTAAAAAAGACATAGTCAAGTAGTCAAATAGTCAAAATCAACCTTTATCAACTATAACAACGCTTGTTGATTGAAGTCCTTTTGCAACAGGAGCATCAACAACTCGGGGATTTAATCCTTTTACTTTTTTAATCATCTTTGCGGCTTTATCAATCTCCGCTTGTGCAGACTTTCCCTTTAAAGCAATTAACTTGCCATTCTTGTTTAGTAGTGGAATAGTCCATCCAGCTAATTTTGTCATAGGGGCAACAGCTCTACAAGTAACTACATCAAAAGCTGGAATTTCGTGAGACTTAACTTTAGCAATAACTTCGTCTGATCTTCCGTGAAAAACTGTAACATTTTTTAAGCCCATAAGCTCTACACATTCGTTTAACCAAAGAACTCGTCTTTCCATTGGCTCAATTAATGTTACTTTACAATCTGGCAAACAAGCAGCCACAACAATACCAGGGAAGCCACCGCCGCTTCCAACATCTGCAATCGACTTTTTATTTGACTTTTCAACGGCTTCTTTAACAAATGGAACAACAGCAGCAGAATTTAGAATATGTCTTTCCCAAAGAATACTCATATCTCTAGGGCCAACAAGACCTCGAATAAGCCCTTCTTGCTCAAGTTTCACGTGAAACATCTTGCATTTATCAAGAGCTTCGCCCAAAACTTCACCAAGCAAAGGGGATTCATCTAATTCATCCACTATATTTTGTGAATTATCAGCCTGTTCCATACCTAAAATCTCTTCCATACAACTAAGATCATCAAATAAAAAGTAACACAACAAAACATTTTTGTTCCGTTGTGTTACTTTTGTTCAAGCTAATTACTATTCAGCGTATTCTTCGTCTACGTCTACGTCAACGTCATCATCAAGATCTTCATCTTCTACAGCGCTTGCTGGCATATAAACGCTAACATAGCGATGTGGTTCTTCTCCGTGAGATCTAGACCTTAAGCCTTCTTCTCTAACAGTATCGTGAACAACCTTGCGCTCAAACGAATTCATTGGCTTCAAATCAACAGGATCGCCAGTTTCACGAACCTCATCAACCGCGTCCAACGCAAGATCACGCAAATATTGGCGCTTACGCTTAAGGAATCCATCAACATCTACAATTAAGTGAGATCTTTCGCCAGTTTTTTGCTGAACCGCAAGACGGCTCAACTGTTGCAAAGCATCAACAACCTCTCCATCTCGGCCAATCAAATGCTTAATATCGGAATCATCATCCGCAACAATCTGAATCATTGGCCTATTGTTGCGAACACCCATCTCAATATCACCTTCGTAATCGGCAATATCTAGAAGTCCTTCTAAATAGTCGGCAGCTATATCAGCTTCCTCATTGAGCTGGTCAATGCTTCTGGTCTCGTCTTGTGCCATTTACATACTCCTTAATTTCAATAAATGTCAAGAATCACAATCTGTGTACAGTTTAACTGAAGATAAATCCAAATTTATAAATTATTTTAATAAATCTAATAAATAAATTCATATTTACTTCGTATTAACGTTATTTACTTGTTTTTCGCTTACGATTAGGCTGCTTACGCTGGAATCCTTCGGATTCTCTACGCTTAGCAACTTCTCGAGCCTGCTGAAGCTTTTCTTCTTCAATAGAAGGCAAACCTTCACGCTGGCGACGCTCAGATTCTTTCTTATAATCTCGCTTTTCTTTTTCTTCCGCAGCTGGAGAACCAGGAGTTGGGAAGGCATAAACCTGCCAAATAGAGCGAAGCATATTAATAATGTTGTTTACAAGCCAGTAAACAAGCATTGCAAATGGAAGAGCAAATGCAGAGAAAACGTAAATAAGCGGGAACCCCCACATCATAAGCTTCTGCATAGTGTACTGGCTGCCTTGCTTAGATTCTGGTGGAAGATTCTTACGAATATTGTTAAATTGCATGTACCACATTGCAGCACACATCAAAATAACAAAGATTACAATAACAACTTTTCCGCCTGCTTGAACCGTCATAAATGTGTCGGAAACACCAACGCCAAATACGTGCGTTTTAACGAATTGCTGCGCTGTAGCAATATCAAAAGCACCCAAAGAAGCATGCTTTCCTCTAGCAATAAATGGAATAACGGAAAGCGTATACCAAATACTCATAAATGCTGGGCCTTGAATCATCATTGGCAAGCAGCTTCCAGCAGGATTTGCGTTATTCTCCTGATACAGCTTCATCATTTCTCGCTGCATGGCTTCTTTGCTAGCAGAATCGTTTTTGCCCTTGTACTTTTGCTGAATTTTCTTCATTTTAGGAGCGATTGCTTGCATATTGCGCATGCCCTTAATGCTTTTAAGGAAGGCAGGGAATATGCACGCGTGCACAACAAGCACAAGAAAGACAATTGAAAGAACCCAGGAGAACCCAATTTCATTCATTCCAATAAGAACAAATAGCTTGTGGAAAAACGCCATTACTTGAGTCATAAGCCACTCAACTGGCGTGAGGATCTTATAGAACCATCCCCAGAATCCGCTATCAAGTAAGAAATGATCTTGATTAAACATTAGTTTTCCTTGTCTTGTTCAGCCAAGGGAGTTAACCGAGGCTCTTCATGCGCTTTAGACCAAGCGCAACGATAAAAAATTGAATATTTGCGTGGTACATCGTCAATACTGCAGCTAGTCCATGGTCTACAGCGCAACAGCCGTAAAACGGCCAGAATACCACCTTTAAACGCCCCATAGCGGCTAACGGCTTCTATAGCGTATCTTGAGCACGTTGGATAGTATCTGCAGCAGGCTGGTCTATTGGCAGAAATTGCGCGCTGATACCAACGAATGGATTTTATAATCCAATTCGCTACAACACTTTTTCTACCACTCATAGCCGTATCACTATTCCTTAAATCAACTTATTAAATCAACTTATTGTTGTTTTCGCTGATTAAAAGCGGTTCTGCTGCTTGATTTAATTTGTGATTTATTTCTGCGGATTCTTGATTTTTATCTTGATTTCTTGCTATTTTTCCAAAAATCTTTTTAATCTGCTCATTCAACGATTCAAACGAAGCACTAGCTGCAGTAGGTTTGGCTCTTAGAACTACGTCACAACCATTTGGAAGTAACGATTGATGTTCTTTTGCTATTGCTCTAAAGCGTCTTTTTACTTTATTTCTAACAACAGCTTTACCTACATTTTTAGATACAGCAAGCCCGAGCCTTAAAGCAACGCCATTTTTTTGATGCTGCTTTAAGGTATCACAAAATGCCGCGAGTGTATCATCTTTACAACCCGTGGCAATCTTATTCAGACTTGTTTCTTCGCCTTCGTTAAGCGCGTTTAACACGGCTATATCGCCACGCATACTGTAATGCGCGACGATATCCCGTGAACACACTTTGCGTCGTTTTTTGAGTACCGCAACAAAATCACGATGGCTTTTCAGCCTATCCATGCTTTACGACGCGCCCCATCTCAGGCAGATAGTGTCTTACGGCCCTTGGCACGACGACGATTAATCACGGCGCGGCCAGCACGCGTACGCATGCGAACGCGGAAGCCGTGCTTCATGTGACGACGACGGTTGTTAGGCTGGAATGTCCTCTTCATAACTAACGCTCCTGTATTTGGCCATGCAAAAGCACGGCTCCGTATGAGTCAAGCTATACTAAATTACTATTACCCCTCACCAATAGTCAAAAAATCTTTTTACAAACGTGTTTAAAAGCATGTTTTAAAAAGTCAAAATTTATTGTACTTTAAAATTTTCTGTGTTGTTTTTGCCATATAAGCCTCTTATAAAAGCCTTGGAAAATGTGGATTAACAGCTTTTATCTTATCCACAAATTACACACATGTTATTCACAATTGAGTATTTTCAACACGCGAGGCTGTGGATAACTTCTTAGGGTCGGAGTAAACATATTCTACTAGCACTCTTTACGCGCGCGTGTGAATATATATTTTTCACTCAGCAAGATGTAAAGAAGCTCATAAAATGTTTCTGCCAGATTTTAGGGGGTGTAACATGACAGATTCCTTTAGTGACCCAAATGCACAGGCCACTATTGTATGGTCAAATACTCTTGCCGTGTTACGTCATAATGCTCTTCTAAGCAACCGTGATAAAAGCTGGTTTGAAAGCGTAAAACCTGAATCTATTTTTGGAACAACAATCGTTCTTTGCGTTTCTAACATAGAAACACAGCAGGCTTTGCAAAATGAGCTTAGTTCTGCTTTGCTTACATCATTAAAAATTTGCACTGGAAAAGACATGTTTCCAGCCTTCAAGATTGTTCCTACAACAGAAACTAGCAGTGAAAGCTCTTCTAGCGAATCTAATTTAAGTAATTTTAATAAAAATACACAAGATTCATCTAATACTTTTTCATCTTCTCTAGAAGAATCTAATCAATCTTCTGATTCTTCATCTGATTTTTCAAATAATATAAAATCTGATTTTGATGAGGAAAATAGCATTTCTAACATTTCTAACAATGTTGAAAACTTATCATCTTCTAGCTCATCTCCTATTCAAAAAGATTTTGACTACGCAACTGGCCTAAATACCATGCAAAACACTGGTTTGGCGGCTTCGGATATTAATGGGCAACAAGCAAAAATCCCTTCTTCAATAAAAAGGGACCCTGTTACTCACTTAAACACTTGCGCAACTTTTGACACTTTTGTTCCTGGAGATTCTAATCGTTTTGCACGCACAGTTGCTTTAGCTGTTGCAGAAGGATCTGGAAAAGACTTTAATCCTTTATGTATTTACGGCGGATCTGGCTTAGGCAAAACACATTTGCTTAATGCTATTGGCAACTATGCTCTTGTTAAAGATTCATCTCTTAAGGTTCGTTATATTACCAGTGAGGAATTTACTAACGAATTTATTGAAGCTTTACAAAATACGAGTCAAAATCAGGGTCAAATCGCTAACTTTAACAGAAAATTCCGCGAAGTTGATGTTCTTTTAATTGACGACATTCAGTTTTTGGGTGGAAAAGAAGCAACACTGGAACAGTTCTTCCACACATTTAATGCTCTTTACCAAGCAAGTAAAAGAATTGTTATTGCTTCGGATGTTGCTCCTAAAAATCTTAGAGGATTTGAAGCAAGACTTATTTCTAGATTTGAATCTGGTTTAACTGTTGATATTAAGCCACCTGATTTAGAAACGCGAATCGCAATTCTAAGAATGATGGCATCGATGAACAATTCTAACGTTCCTAGCGATGTTTTAGATCTTATTGCGGAGCGTTTTACAGAAAATATTCGCGAACTCGAAGGTGCTTTAACTAGAGTTACTGCTGTTGCATCTTTAAGTAATCAACCTGTTAGCAAAGCATTGGCTGAGCAGGCTTTACAAGATTTCTTTGCTTCCGATATTGAAATTCGCCCAACGGATATTATTGGCCAAGTTGCTAAATATTTCCATATGACATTTGACGAGATTGTTGGCAGATCTAGAACTAAGAATGTTGCTTTGGCCCGTCAAATTGCAATGTATTTAGCTCGAGAAATGACGAGTATGAGTCTTGTTGATATTGGTGAAGTTTTTGGAGGCCGTGATCACACAACGGTTATGCATGCTTATACGCGAATCAGCGGCGAGATGCAAGAAAAGCAGGAAATCTATAACTACGTTATGGAGTTGACTGTTAGATTAAAGCAAAATCCATCAAATAAAAAGTAGTTTTACACAAATCTATACAACTCTGTGAATTAATTTAAAAAAAGTTATCCACACAGTTAGTCACAAATGTGGTCAAATCCTGCGAATAAGCGGTGGAAAACGCCGAAAAAATCGTGAATAAGTTGTTTATAAAAGCTTTAAAAATGTGGATATTCAAAAAAATAGCTTTTATTGTGGATAACTTACTTAGTTTTGCACATAAATATGCATATTTTATCCACATTTTTCTTATGTTAATAGTGGCTCTAATTAAACGCTTCTAAGCACATATCAACATTTACACAAGCTTTATTATTACTATTACTTTTATTTTTTAAATAACAATAATAATTTCTCTTAAAATACGCCTTTTAAACAAATTAGATTTTCATTAGACCATGAGATAGAATAAACACAGTTTTACAAGAAATGAGGAAATATGAAAGTTGAAGTTAATTCCGCTTCTTTTGCAGACGCACTATCTTGGACTACTCGAGTTATAGATAATCGTCCGTCTAATCCTATTCTTGCAGGATTAAAACTAGAAGCAAAAGATGGAACTCTACAACTTTGTGCTTTTAACTATCATCTTTCTAGTCGTCATCATATTGAAGCTGGTGTAGATGAAGCAGGTAGTGTACTTGTTTTAGGTAGATTACTTGCAGATATAACAAAATCTTTGCCAGCAGAAAAAACTTATTTATCTTCTAACGAAACAACTCTTACAATTACTTCTGGAAAATCAACCTTTACCTTGCAATTAATGCCAGAGGGCGAATATCCAGATTTACCAGAAATTCCTTCAAAACTAGGTCAAGTTGATGCACCTACTTTTGTTCAAGCAGTAAATCAAGCTTCTGTAGCAGTTTCTAGAGAAGAAGATAGACCTGTTTTAACGGGGATTCATGCACACTTTGAAGATGATACTGTTACTTTCACAGCTACAGATAGATATCGCCTTGCTCGATCAACTTTTAAGTGGACTCCAGATCACAGTGATATAAACGTTTCTACCCTTATTAAGGGAAACATTCTTAAAGATATTTCTCGCTCAGTTGATGAACATCAAAATATTATTATTAATTTAAACAGTGATGAACCTTCTATTCTAGGATTTGAAAATTCTGGAAGAGTTAGTACTTCTCAACTTATTGATGGAGAATTTCCTTCTGTAGACCGCTTATTTGTTGATGAATATCCTATTCATGCAATTATTAATCGACAAATGCTAATTAATGCAATAAAGCGTGTATCTATTGTTGCAGAAAAAGATGCTCCAATTTACATGTCTTTTACTTCAGATGAACTTACTTTAAGTGCTGGAAACGATTCTGAATCTAAAGCAAAAGAAACTATTGATATAGACATGGATGGGCAAGATATTATTGTTGCATTTAATCCTAATTATCTGATTGAAGGATTAAGTGCTATTAGTGAGCCTTTTATTCATGCAAAAATCACTTCTGCTATTAAGCCTGTTGAATTTAATGGTCAACAAGAAGCAGATGGTGATGAATCTATGAATTATAGGTATCTTGTTGTTCCAATGCATCCTTAAGCTGAATAAATGTATGTTTCAAAACTTGCATTAGATAATTTTCGCTCTTGGAATAGTTGTGTACTCAACTTTTCCCCAAAAATTAATATTCTAATTGGTTCAAATGGCTTAGGTAAAACTAATATTGTTGAATCTTTAGAAGTTATTTCAACGGGAACAAGTCACAGAGTATCTTCTTTAATACCACTAATAGAGCGTAGCTATAATTGTGCTACTATACGAGCAAATGTTAAGGATTTTAATAATAATTCAATAAATAATAGTGAAAATAATTTAGATGAAACAACTTTTGAATTAAGTCTTAATTTAAAAGGTGCTAATAGAGCAAGAATTAACAGTAAAAAATCTTTATATATGAAAGATATAGTCGGTTTAATTCCTTGTGTTTCTTTTACTCCAAGAGATCAAAATTTGATTGTTTCAGATCCTACTGTTAGAAGAACATTTTTAGATCAAGCTGGAGCATTATTAATACCAAACTATTTGCCTGTTTTACAAGAATATAATCACATTGCAAAGCAAAGATCTGCACTTTTAAAAAATTTATCTAATAATTATTCATTAAATTCAATGGATAATTACAATGAAGGTAATTACAATAAAATTTCTGATTTAGAAGTATGGACTGCTAAGTTTATAGAAGCTGGAATAATACTTACAAAATTACGCAAGCAAATAATAGAATTAATTAACGAAGTTTTTTCAAATATTGTTGAACAACTCTCTAACTCATCTAATTTTGCGTTAATAGAATACAATCCTTCCTTTAAAGAGGTTGATTCTAACGAAAATAATGATGATTCTATTCGACTTTCAATTAGTGAACATTTTCAAAGAATCTACACTGGAGAAGTTGCAAGAGGATATAACCTAATAGGACCTCACAGAGATGATTTTAATATATTAATTAATAATTATCCTGCAAAAGAGTTTGCTTCCAATGGTGAATCTTGGACTCTTGCATTAGCTTTAAAAATGGCTTTATTTAAGTCATTAGAAAAAAAGAATGGTAAAAAACCTATTGTTATTTTAGATGATGTTTTTGCACAACTAGATGAGTTTAGAAGAAAGCAAATTTTAGAGTTTGCAAAAAATCAGGATCAAGTTTTTATTACTGCTGCTTCTTTAAGTGATATACCACAAGATAAAAGTGTGCTAGAAAACTCTATTATTGATGTTTCTAAAATAGCAAAAGATCAAAAGTTAAATGAAAATAAATCGTTAGAAAATAATATTGATATTAATCATAAAAATTTGTTGGAAAATATTATTAATAGTCGTAAAGATAGCGTTGATTATGTTGATGATTCTAAAAATGAATCCAATAATTTGGGGGATATTAAATGAAAATTCCCGTAAATAAAATATTAAAATTAGACACAAGAAAGCTTCCAGAACTTATTTTTATACCTATTAAAAAGAAGGCAATAAAAAAAGTAGTTAATGAACAAAATGCTTATAAAGCTTGGGAAAGTTTTGGAAAACCAGGTAGAGATCCTCAAAATATTTATTCTTTATTGGGTAATTATGCCAATCAAAATAACTGGAATGAACCACTTGCTATAGCAAAAATGAGAGAAGATTGGTGGAAAATAGTTGGAAAAAGTGCATCTTTAAATTGTTATATTGACACAATAAAAGATGGCATTTTAATAGTTAGAACAAAATCAAATGTTTGGTATACGCAACTTACTTATTGCAAACCTATGCTTGAGAAAAAAATATTTGAATATTCAAAAGATATAAAAATTAAAGAAGTTAAAATAGTTGGACCTTCTTTGCAAAAAATGGGCAAAAAATCAATTAATAGAAGGTTTAATATTAAGAATTACTAATAAAGGCTCTTAATAAAGAGCGGTCATTATGTGTGTGTAGAATGTCATGTAATGTAGTTAAATCGCTAGAAACCCCGTTTTTGTGCTTTCTAGCGTGTATCGACCTCGTAAATGCCTCTCGGCATGAGGTAATACGGGAAGGGATCTAAAGTGTTAAACACTGAAGATAATTCAATGGAAAATTCTGTTGAAGAACATAAGCTCGATGATGCTCAGCTCGACGATTCACTTTCTCCTGAACATTATGATGCTAGCGATCTTCGAGTTCTTGAAGGTTTGGAAGCAGTTCGAATTAGACCAGGTATGTATATTGGTTCAACTGGACCTAGAGGCTTGCATCACCTTGTATATGAGATTGTAGATAATTCGGTTGATGAGGCTTTGGCTGGTTATGCTTCTCACATTGAAGTGACGATTTTGCCAGACAATGCTATAAAAGTTGTTGATGATGGTAGAGGTATTCCAGTTGATGAAGTGCCAGGCGAAGGTGTTTCTGGTGTTGAAACAGTTATGACAAAGCTTCACGCTGGTGGAAAGTTTGGCGGCGGTGGATACGCTGTTTCTGGTGGTTTGCACGGCGTTGGTATATCTGTTGTAAATGCACTTTCTACGCGTGTAGAAATTGAGGTTCGTCGCCAGGGATTCCACTGGACTCAAACGTATGTAAATCAGCATCCAACGGCTCCATTGGCAAAAGGTAAGCCAATGGAAGATGGTGAATCTACTGGTACTTCTGTAACATTCTGGCCAGATGGTGCAATTTTTGAAACAACTGTTTATGATTTTGAAACTTTGCGCTCTAGATTCCAGCAGATGGCTTTTCTAAATAAGGGATTAAAGATTTCTCTAACAGATTTGCGTAAGCCTGATGAGGCAGGAGATGAAGTTACTGGAGAATCTGAATTAGCTAGCGAAGAAAAGCATCAGAGTGTTAGCTACAAATATGATCACGGAATTAAAGATTACGTTGATTATTTGGTTAAATCACGTAAATCTGTTCCAGTAGAGCCAGATGTTATTGATTTTGAAGCAGAAGATCTTGAAATTGGTATATCTGCAGAAATTGCTATGCAGTGGACTGTTGCTTATTCGGAAGCTGTTCACACTTTTGCAAACACGATTTCTACAACCGAAGGCGGTACTCACGAAGAAGGATTCCGTGCTGCATTAACATCTTTGGTAAATCGTTATGCTCGAGAAAAGAACATATTAAAAGAAAAAGATACTAATCTTTCTGGTGATGATGTTCGCGAAGGTTTAACTGCAGTTGTTTCCGTAAAGCTTACAACTCCTCAGTTTGAAGGTCAGACTAAAACAAAGCTTGGAAATTCCGAAGCTAAGACCTTCGTTCAGCGAGTTATGACCGAAAAGCTTGGAGATTGGTTTGATGCTCATCCAAGTGAAGCAAAGAATATTATTCAAAAAGCTATTGAAGCATCGCGTGCGCGTCTTGCAGCTAAGAAAGCTCGCGAAAACACGCGTAGAAAGTCAATATTTGAAACAGCTGGAATGCCAGATAAATTGAAGGATTGCCAGTCTAATAATCCAGAAGAGTGCGAGCTGTTTATAGTGGAGGGTGATTCTGCAGGCGGCTCCGCAATTCAAGGACGAGATCCTATTACGCAGGCAATTTTGCCATTGCGCGGTAAGATTTTGAATACTGAGCGTGCTTCAATCGATAGAATGATGAAGTCGGAAACTATTGAATCCTTAATTACTGCTGTTGGCGGCGGTTATGGCGAAGACTTCGATTTAAGCAAAGTTCGTTATCACAAAGTCATTATTATGGCAGATGCTGATGTTGATGGT
The DNA here is from genome assembly GCF_055452355.1 of Gardnerella rara. Taxonomy (NCBI): domain Bacteria; kingdom Bacillati; phylum Actinomycetota; class Actinomycetes; order Bifidobacteriales; family Bifidobacteriaceae; genus Gardnerella; species Gardnerella rara. The sequence goes on along the minus strand of NZ_JBVBJP010000004.1, from coordinate 80,897 downwards.
GCTCATATTGCAACATTGAACTTAACACTGTTCTTCCGCTATATGCGTCCTATGATTACCGCTGGATATGTTTACGTTGCTATGCCACCTTTGTACCGTTTAAAGTGGAGCAAGGGTGCGCATGACTTTGTGTATACAGATGCTGAGCGAGATAGAGTTTTGGCAGAAGGTAAAGCCGCAGGTAGGCAACTTCCTAAGGGCGAAGGCATTCAGCGATACAAGGGCTTGGGTGAGATGAGCTATCAGGAGTTGTGGGAAACAACAATGGATCCTGAGCATAGAATCTTAAAGCAAATTCATATTGAAGATGCTGCTCGAGCAGATGAAACATTCTCAATGCTTATGGGAGACGAAGTGGAACCTCGTAGGCTATTTATTCAGCGTAATGCTCACGATGCAAGATTTATTGACGCTTAAAAATATTAATCGTTAGTAGATTAAACAGATTAAGGTAATAAACTTTAAAAGCTAAATAAGAAGGAATTGCAGTGGTAGACGAAATAAATGCCGCTAATAATAGCGAAGAGCCAGATCAGCTGCCTGACGGTTCAATGGAACCACAAAGTCCGCAAGAATCAGATAGCACCGATTATGGATTAATGAAGGGTGCGCGCGTAAAGCACATGGATTTGCAGCAAGAAATGCGTGAATCTTACCTTGCTTATGCACTTTCTGTTATTGTTGAGCGCGCTTTGCCAGATGTTAGAGATGGTTTAAAGCCAGTACATCGCCGCGTTATTTATGCAATGTACGATGGCGGTTATAGGCCTGATCGTGGTTATAACAAGTGCTCTCGCGTTGTTGGCGATGTTATGGGTAAATATCACCCACACGGTGATTCTGCTATTTACGACACTTTGGTTCGTATGGCTCAATCTTGGTCAATGAGATATTTGCTTGTAGATGGTCAAGGAAACTTTGGTTCCCCAGGTGATGATCCTGCAGCAGCAATGCGTTATACAGAATGCCGTATGGCACCTCTTGCTATGGAAATGGTTCGAGATATTGACAAAGATACTGTTGATTTCTTGCCAAACTACGATGGAAAAACACAAGAGCCAACGGTTTTGCCATCTCGTTTTCCAAATCTTTTAGTTAATGGTTCTGCAGGTATTGCTGTTGGTATGGCAACCAATATTCCACCTCACAATATGCGTGAGGTTGCAGATGGTGTTCACTGGGCTTTGGATCACCCAGATGCCAGCAATTCCGAGCTTCTTGAAGCATTAATTCAGCGAATTAAAGGTCCAGATTTTCCTACTGGTGCAACAATCTTAGGTCATAAGGGAATTGAGCAAGCGTACCGTACTGGCCGTGGCTTAATTACAATGCGCGCTGTTGTTAATACCGAGGAAATTAAGGGTCGTATGTGCTTGGTTGTTACCGAGCTTCCATACCAGGTAAATCCTGATCGCTTGGCTGCTTCTATTAGAGAAGCTGTGCGAGATGGTAAGATTCAGGGCATTGCAGATATGCGCGATGAAACGTCTGGTCGTACTGGTCAGCGTTTAGTGCTTGTTCTTAAGCGAGATGCTGTTCCAAAAGTTGTTCTTAACAATCTTTATAAGCATTCGCAATTGCAGCAAACATTTGGTGCAAATATGCTTGCGCTGGTTGATGGTGTTCCTAGAACTTTGAGTTTGGATGCTTTTATTCGTCATTGGGTAAGTCACCAGCTTGAAGTTATTGATAGGCGTACACGCTACTTAAAGCGAGAAGCCGAAGAGCGAGATCATATTTTGCAAGGCTACTTAAAAGCTTTGGATATGATTGACGAAGTTGTGGCATTAATTAGGTCTTCTAAAGATGTTGATTCTGCCCGTTCGGGATTGATGAATTTGTTAGATGTTGACGAAGTTCAAGCAGATGCCATTCTTGCAATGCAGCTTCGTAGACTTGCAGCTTTGGAGCGACAGAAGATTCTTGATGAACACGAAGAATTGATGCGCAAGATTGAAGATTATAATGATATTCTTGCAAGCCCAGAACGTCAGCGCAAGATTGTTGGCGATGAGCTTGATGAAATCGTAGCCAAATATGGCGATGATCGCAGAACTAAGATTCTTCCATTCTCGGGAGAAATGAATGTTGAAGATCTTATTGCCGAAGAAAACGTTGTTGTAACAGTTACTCGCGCAGGCTACATTAAGCGTACGAAGGCAGATGAATATCGAGCACAACACCGCGGTGGTAAAGGTATTAAGGGAGCAAAGCTTCGTGAAGATGATGTTGTAGATCACTTCTTCTTAACGTCTACTCACAATTGGCTTTTGTTCTTTACTAATCGCGGACGCGTTTACAGAATTAAAGCATATGAGCTTCCAGAAGGATCAAGAGATTCTAAGGGTCAGCATGTTGCAAATCTTCTTCAATTTACTCCTGGAGAAACAATTCAGGCGGTATTGTCAATTCAAAACTATGATGTAGCAAAGTATTTGGTGTTGGCAACTCGTTCTGGAAAAGTTAAGAAAACTGCTTTGCAAGAGTATGATTCTCCACGTCAAGGTGGTTTGATTGCTGTACGACTAATGGCAAATGAAGAAACTGGAGAGCCAATAGACGAGCTGATTGGTGCAGCTTTGTGCAACCCAGAAGATGACATTATTCTTGTTTCTAAGCTTGGTATGAGCCTTAAGTTTAGGGCAGATGATGAGCAGCTTCGACCAATGGGTCGCCAGACTGCAGGCGTTCAAGGCATGCGATTTAGAGATGGCGATGAATTGCTGGATATGGATGTTGTATCTGTAGACACAAGCAAAGATCTTCTTGTTGTTACAAACGAAGGATTTGCCAAGCGTACCGCTATTGAAGAATATCGCTTGCAAGGCAGAAATGGCTACGGTGTTAAGGCAGTACAGCTTGCAGAAGGACGCGGTTCTTTGGTTGGTGCCTTGATTGTAGAAGAAACCGATCAAGTAATGGCCATTATGAAGTCTGGTAAAGTGATTCGTTCCGATGTTAACGAGGTTAAGCGCACTGGTAGAACCACTCAAGGTGTAACTCTTGCTAAGCCAGACAAGGGTGATGAAATCATCTCTATTGCTCGAAATGAAGAAAGAGATGATGAAGATGAATCTCAAAATGAACAGTCAGCAGAAAATACTAGTGAAAGGAACTTAGATGAGTGAGGATTTTGAAACATCCAATAACAAAGTTAATGGTGAATCTAGCACTAGTTCTCCAAGAACAGTAGGTGCAACAGCCTCATCTTCTTCTAATGGATATTCTTTTAGAAAGCCAGCTCAGCCTAGAGCTAGAAGAATGAGTCTTTCGCTAGTTAGAGTGGACGCATGGTCTGTTGCAAAAGTAACATTTTTACTCAGTGTTGCTGGAGGAATAATACAGGTTATTGCAGCTGGATTAGTGTGGCTATTCTTAAACATGGTTGGTGTATTTGATCAGGTAACTCAGATTGTTTCATCAACAGGTTTAGATAGCAACGGTTTTAATCTTGCAGACGTGTTTTCTTTGCCAACTGTTTTAAGTGCTGTAATAATACTTTCGGTTGTAGAAATAGTGATAATAACACTGCTATCTGCGATTGGATCTTTACTTTATAACGTTGTTGGATCCTTAGTTGGAGGAATTCACTTAACTCTTGGTGATGACTAGAATTAAGCGATAACTAGAATTAAGTAAATAAGATTAAACATAATTAATCCCCACTAAACTCATAAAGTGAATTAGTGGGGATTATTATTTATGGGGATTGATATTTAAAAAATGATTTATAAGTTAAAAACTATTTTTTAGAAGATAAATCTCGAATATCTTCCAAGATTTTAATCATTTTTTCTTCGCGATCTTTTCGTTTTTCTTCCTCGGTCTTTTCTTTTTCAACCTGCAAGAAAGGAAGACCAATCTCCCTTAATTTGTTAATAGGAAGAACAATGCAAAAATAAACGGCTGCGGCAACAATAAGGAAGTTTAAGACTGCTCCAAGAACAGCTCCAAACGAAATTGTTGCACCGTTTATGGTTATTGTTAAGACGCCATCAAGATCTGGCTTTCCGCAAATTATTGCTATAAGCGGATTAATAATATTTTTAACAATCGAAGTAACAACAGAAGTTACGGCGCTGCCCATAACAACACCAACTGCCATGTCGATTACACTGCCTCGTGCAATAAATTTTTTGAAACCGTTAAGCATTTTATTTCAATCTACCTTTTTAGTATTTTATTATTAATAAAACTATTGTTTTTAAAGAAATCAAGAATATACATAACTAATATTGGATACATTATTGCAGAGGTTAAAACATCGGTAGGGAAGTGTGCTGCAACAATAAGTCTAGAAAGTGCAACAACAATAACAACAATAATGCTAATGATTAATCCAAGTCTTAAGAAGGCTTTATTGGCTGTATAAATAATCATAAGAGCCATTGCACAAATAGCTACAGCTGCTGCAGTGTGACCACTTGGAAAACTTGGGTCTGGTGGAACTTTAATTTTTATTCCAATAAACGGTCTAGGACGATGAACTATAAATTTAACTGCAAAAATATAAATCATTGGCAGAAGGCAAGTTACCAGTTGTACTAGAGTTATGCGCCAATCGCGTTTAATAAAATAAGAAACAATTGCCAAAATGCAAAGTATAACAATGCAAGATTTTGTAGAAAAAACTATTGCAAGAAGTTTAGAAATAGCCATTATAAAAGATGGAGAATAGTTATGGAAAAATGCCACTATTCCTGCTTCAAAAAATCTTTCTGCCTTATTAACAAGCAAAACTTTACCTATTAGCGGAATTAAAATCGCAAGAAGTATAACAATAGAAGACTTTTTATTATTTGTTATTTGGAATTTTATTTTTTCCAAAAAGTCGTAGAATTTATTTTTTTGATCCATATGTTAAAGATTACACGTAGAAATATATAATAAAAGTGTATTATAAATGAATGTTTATAAGTGCTTATTTGTTTATTTTGCGTAATTTTGTAAAAATGTAGTATATAAATGAATTTAGATAAACACGTATTTAGATAAACACGTATTTGGTATTTAGTTGTAAGTTGTACACCGTACGAGGTGACGAGTAGTATGAGGAAAAGATAGAAAGGGTTTACAATGAGCGTGCTTGATCGACTTGAGAAGAGCGTTGAAGGTGCAATGAACGGGGTCTTCGCAAAATTCGGATCTAAAGACTTGCAACCTGTTGATCTTTCCAGCGCATTAGAGCGAGAGATTGATAACCAATCTATGCCAATTGATCGAGATCGTACAGTTGCCCCAAACGAGTATCACTTTAAACTAAGTACTCCAGATTTTGATCAGCTTGGTAGTGAAGCGTTAGCTAATGAGCTTGCGGATAATCTTACACAATATGCAAAAAGTCAGCATTATGCGTTTGTTGGACCTGTTGCTGTTATTTTTGAAGAAGATACCGAACTTACAAAAGGTAACTTTAATTTGACTTCTGATTCTGTTCCAGGGAATGCTGTTCCTGTAACAACTCAAGAGCAGTCAGAAAATCATCCAATGCTTGAGATTAATGGAAATAGGTATTTGTTAACAAAGGATCGCACAATATTGGGCAGAGGTTCTGGCTGCGATATTGTTATTGATGATCCAGGTATTTCCCGTAGGCATCTTGGTATAGACGTTACGCCAGATGGTGTTATTGCTCGAGATTTAGGTTCTACTAACGGAACTTATGTTGAGGGTCATCAAACTCCAGCAGCAACGCTCTTAGATGGAAACACTATTACTATTGGACGCACCCGTATTCTTTACTGGGCTTCGGATCAAGATCAGGAGTAGTAGACGAATACGTAAAGAGATACGAGTACGCGCATGATATTAACCGAGTTAACTTTTACTATACTTAAGTACAGTTTTTTAGTACTTTTGTGGGTATTCGTATGGCTTGCTGTTAGTTCTCTACGCAAAGATATTGAGATTTTTAGTCCTAAAAAGTCCAGATCTTGGAAAAACAAATCTCATCGCAAAAGTAATGCCTCTAATAGTGAAGATTTAAAAAATAATAAGATTGTTTCTCCAAGCGTAGAGTCAAAGAATCAGTCTGAAACACCAACTTTGCTTGTTATTATTGACGGTCCTTTAGCTGGATCATCTTTCCCTTTGGATCCTTCTGGAGTTACTTTGGGAAGGTCTGCAAACAATACTGTTGTTTTAAACGATGAGTTTGTTTCTTCTCATCACGCTCGCGTGTATTTTAATCAGTCGGTAAAATCTTGGGTTCTTGAAGATTTAGGTTCTACTAACGGAACTATGATAGGTCATAGTCGTGTTAATGAGCCTGTTGTTTTGTCTCCGCGTACGTCTGTGCGAATTGGAGCAACAATGTTTGAATTGAGGTGAGTTATGGAGCAATTCGATTCAAACATTGAAGATGAAAGAAATAGTAAAAAAGAGCAAAATCAAGATAAATCTGTAGATAATGCTGTAGATAATGCTGCAAATAGTAAAGAAAATAGTTTAAATAAGGCTTCGTTTATAGATAAAGCATTATTTATGTACTCCACGGCTGTTAGCGACGTTGGTACAGTTAGGAGCAATAATCAGGATTCTGCCTTTGCAGGAGAACGATTAGCTGCTATTTGCGATGGAATGGGCGGCCACGCTGGTGGAGATACTGCATCCACGATTGCCATTAGGTCTTTAGCTCATATTGAGCAGGATTCAAGACCAAACGATGTAAAAGCTGTTTCTTCAATGCTGGAAACTTCAATTATGGCAGCTCACGATGCAATAGTTGGAAAAGCAAAAAGAGAACGCAGGCTTGCTGGCATGGGAACAACAGTAACAGCCGTCTCTCTTGTAAGCGGTTACTGGGTTCTTGCACATTTAGGTGATTCTAGAGCATACTTGTTGCGCGATAATCGTCTTATAAGAATGACTTGTGATCACAGTTACGTTCAGCATTTAATAGATACTGGTCATATCACTCCAGAAGAAGCAAGGAATCATCCGCAGCGTAATGTTGTTATGCGCGTTTTAGGTGATTTTGATATTGACCCAAGGCCAGATATTGCCATTAGGCAGGCTCACCCTTCGGATCGTTGGCTTCTTTGCTCAGATGGTGTTTGTGGAGTGTTAGAAGATTCCACAATTCAAGAAATAATGAGCACAATATCCAACCAAGAAGAGTGCGCTCAAAAACTTGTTTCAATGGCACTTAAAGCGGGAAGCACAGATAATGCTACTGCTGTTATAGCAGACGCCACATTAGCTTTGGATGCGGATGCTTTTGATTTACCACATCAAACGCCATTAATCGGCGGTGCCGCAAGCAAAGATTTAGAGTCTATAGCAGATATTGTTAATAAAGCTGTTTCTTCTACACCAGTCTTAAGAGAAGGCAAGGATTCGCCTGCGCAAAGGGCTGCTGCTCTTATGCAAACGGATTCAAAATCAACAGAAAAATCTGAGAAAATTGCAGAAACCACTCGATTAGTGCAGCCTTCTCATTTAAGAAATGAAGAGGAACTTAGATCTACCGACACAAATGAGATTCCGATTGTAAAAAAGAAGAACGGTAGAGTATCAACAGATCCTAGAGATCCAGACGTTCAGCGCGCTGTAAAAAGAGAGCAAGCCGAAGCTCATAAGGCAAATAGGATTAGAAAAAGGTGGATGAGAATAGGTGTTGCGTTTGCAATACTTGTGGTTTGCTCTATTGTTGCTTCTGGAGCGTATCTTGTTTACTCTTGGACTCAAAAGCAGTACTACATTGGTAAAGGAAATGATCGAGTAGTTATTTACCAAGGCGTTCCTACTAACATATTTGGTTTAGAGCTTTCTCACCAGATTGAAGAAACAGATATTAAAGTAAAAAATCTTGATAAGTCTTGGCAAGATCAGCTTGACGAAGGTATTAGTTTTAGCAGTCTTAAAGAAGCAAGAGGGCATGCAAGGCTGATTGGTAGAGAAGTTCGTGCTCGAGAGAGTGAAAAGCGCGGAAATAAGCAAAAAAGCGTTGTTTCTAATTCAGATAATAAGGATGGAAACAATAGTGGAGTTGTAGACTCTAGCAGTGATTCAGGAGGTAAAACCTCGTGAACATGTTTAGTATGAGAATTAAGCAAATCTCCTTGTTGCTGTTTTCTGTGATTATATCTTCAGTGGCATTTTTGCAAATGTTTCTAAGAGTTAATGGCTTTATTCCAGCAGACTATGTTGGTATGTTTGCTCTAACAACAGCATTGTATCTGGTTTTGTGGGGCGTTTTGATTGTAAAAAAGCCTTATTCTAGCCAGGTAATATTACCTTGCATTCTTCTTCTTACAGCTATTGGAACTGTTATGATTGCAAGAATAGACAAGCAGCACAACACTAATGTTGCTATGAAGCAACTTATTTGGGTTTGTGTTGCTCTTGTGCTATCCATAATTTTTGTAATGGTTCTGGAAGACTATAGGATTCTTAGAAGATTCTCGTACGTTAGCATGGTGATTGGTCTTGTTCTTCTTTTATCTCCAATGCTTCCAATAGTAGGCAAAGAGATTGGCGGAGCTAGAATTTGGATTGGGTTTGGAAATCACACTATTCAGCCTGGAGAATTTGCAAAACTATTCTTAGCCTTCTTCTTTGCAGCATATTTGTTTGATCATAGAGACAGGCTTGCGGTTGGTGGAACTAAGATTTTGGGGATTCATCTTCCGCGGTTTAAAGACATGGCTCCTATTGCTATTGTTTGGGTTGCATCAATGTGTGTTCTTGTTGTACAACACGACTTAGGAACATCATTAATGTTCTTTGCAATGTTTGTTTCTATGCTCTACGTTTCAACTGGAAGAAAAGGTTGGCTTGCAATAGGCTTTATAGCATTTATGATTGGATGCCTGGTTGCGGTTAAGCTTTTTGCACACGTTCAGTACAGAGTTGACGCTTGGCTTAATCCGTACGACCCCGTTATTTACAACAGATTCCCAGGTGGTTCTGCTCAAATTGTTACTGGATTATTTGGCCTTGCAGCAGGAGGCATAACAGGAACTGGATTGGGGCAGGGGCATCCGTCTTTAACACCTCTTGCTAATTCTGATTTTATTTACGCATCGGTGGGAGAAGAACTAGGATTAACTGGATTATTTATAGTCTTAATGCTTTACATGATTATTATTGCGTCTGGCATGATTACGGCTATGAAGATTAAAGACGGTTTTGGAAAGCTTCTTGCATCTGGATTAGTTTTTACAATGGCATTCCAAGTGTTTACTGTTGTTGGTGGTATTACTCTTGTTATTCCTCTTACTGGCTTAACAATGCCATATATGGCTGCTGGAGGGTCGTCTTTGGTTGCAAACTATTTGCTTGCAGCTATTTTGATTGTTATTTCTAATGCTGCCAATAAGCCTGAGGCTGTTGTAACATCCGATACTTTCCAATACGAAGCCTTAGCTGCTCTTAGAGAAAGGGAGCTTAAGGAAAGGGAAAATAACTCCTCTAATCTTAAAGAAGATGGGGGTGAATTTAATGAATAAATGCTTAAAACAGCTTTTTACTGCTGTAGTCGTACTGTTTGTGATTTTGTGTATTTCTAGTACCTACATAACTTCTATAAAAGCAAACGAATTAAATTCTGATCCTAGAAACAGGCGCGCGCTATATCATGAATTTGGATCTCCAAGAGGGGCGATTCTTGCTTCTGATGGAACTGTTTTAGCAAAGTCGGATCCTTCTAAAGACGCGTTTGTATACCAAAGATCATATTCTAATGGAGCTGTTTATGCTCCAATAACGGGGTATTATTCAATAAGTCAGAGAGCAGATAGAGGCATAGAAGCTTCTAGAAATCAGCTTTTAAGCGGTGAATCTGATGCGTTATTCCTTCAAAAGTTTAAGTCGCTATTTACAGGTGTAGAAAATAGGGGCGCTTCTATAGAAACATCTATTAACACTAAGCTTCAAACTCTTGCATACAATCTTTTAAAAGACAAGAATGGCGCTTTAGTTGCAATAGAGCCAAAAACGGGAAGAATACTTGCAATGGTTAGCACTCCTAGCTATGATCCTTCTTCTCTTGCATCTCACAATGCCGCGAACGCCAACAGGGCTTATAAAGATCTTGTGTCTAACATATATAATCCAATGCTAAATCGTTCAATATCTGAACTTTATGCTCCTGGATCTACCTTTAAGACTGTTGTTGCGGCAACCGCTCTAGAAACTGGAAAATATGATTTAAACACTTCGATTCCAGCTGGATCGGTTTACACTCTTCCGGGAACTCAAACTCATCTTACAAACGTTGTTCCAAGCGCAAGTGGAACAAATGGGCAAATATCGTTTGAAGACGCATTAGCGTATTCTTCAAATACGGCGTTTGCTCAACTAGGAGTGTCTTTAGGATCCGATGCAATTGTAAAGCAGGCTAAAAAGTTTGGATTATTTAGCTCGTTTACTTTAGATGGTTCTGATTCAACTGGCTTCCCAATGAGAGTTGTTGCGTCTTTGCTTAATCAAAAGCCTACGCAAGATAAGCTTGCTCTTCAGTCGATTGGTCAGGGAGATGCCAGGGTTACACCTCTTCAAAACGCTATGATTGCGGCTGCTATTGCAAATAATGGCACTCTTATGAAGCCAACTCTTGTTGACTGTGTAAGATCTAGCGATTTGTCTGTTATATCTCAAACAACCCCTACTGTTATGAGTCAAGCTTTAAGTGCGCAAAGTGCTGCAAAACTTAATGCTATGATGCAAAGTGTGGTTGTAAAAAGTAACCCAAATCTTTCTTTGCCAAATGTTCATGTTGCTGCAAAATCAGGAACAGCACAAATTGGGTTTAGAAATCAGGCTATTAATGGTTGGGTTATTGGATTTGCACCAGCAGAAGACCCTAAAATAGCTGTAGCAGTTGTTATTCACAATGCAAGTACATACGGAACACTTACGGCAGGACCTATTATGCGACAGGTGATGAAGGAGGCGCTTAAGCAATGAAACTTGTTGAAGGACAGTTAGTTCATCATCGATACAGGCTAGATAGAAGGCTTGCACAAGGCGGTATGGGAGAAGTCTGGAAGGGCTTCGATATACAGCTGGGCAGAATAGTGGCCATTAAAGCGCTTAGAACAGACACTAATAATGTTGAAGCTAAATTGCGCAGACTTAGAGCAGAAGCACATAATTCGGCTAATCTTGCTCACCCAAACATTGCAGCGCTATTTGACTACTACGAGCATGATGGCATTGGCTTTTTGATTATGGAATATGTTCCTAGCAAGTCTTTGGCAGATTTGTATCATAAAGAAAAAACTGTAGAGCCAACGCGCTTGCTGCCTATTCTTATTCAAACCGCTAGAGGTCTTTTTGTTGCTCATTCGCATGGAGTAATTCATAGGGACGTTAAGCCAGCAAATATTATGGTTTCCGAAACGGGAAACGTAAAGATTACAGATTTTGGCGTTTCGTACTCTAACGACCAAGAGCAGATTACTCAAGATGGAATGGTTGTTGGAACGGCTCAATACATTTCCCCAGAGCAGGCTCAAGGAGAGCAGGCAACAGCACAGTCCGATATTTATTCTCTCGGCGTTGTTGCATACGAAGGGCTTTGTGGCCATAGGCCATTTACTGGTGCCACGCCTGTAGATATTGCGGCAGCACACGTTAATGACCCTGTTCCGCCTCTTCCAGATAGTGTTGATGTTCAGCTAAGACAGTTTGTAATGTCAATGCTTTCTAAGAATCCAAAAGACAGACCTAAAGATGCTCTTGTTGTTTCGAAAGTGCTTGCAAAAATCGAAAGAAGACTTTTGGATCAGCAAACAGCATTCAACAATAAAAATCCAATAGATTCTTCCAGCGCAAATCGCATTAGGCGCAGCGTTAGAAGTGTTCCAAAAACTCAAGTGAATATTATTAACATTTTGAATAATAACGACCGCAAGGAGCAGCAATGAGTAACACAATGCCTACCTCATTAGCGAATGGACGGTACCAATTAGGTGAATTGATTGGCCGCGGTGGAATGGCCGAAGTGCGAGTCGCAGAAGATAAGCGCTTGGGTCGTACCGTTGCTGTTAAAATCATGCGTTCTGATTTGGCAAATGACGAGATCTTTTTGTCTCGCTTCCGCCGAGAAGCACATTCAATCGCGCAGATGAACAATCCAAACATAGTAAATATCTATGATTCTGGAGAAGAATCTGTTGTAGACGACAATGGCGTAGAAGAGCATTTGCCGTATCTTGTTATGGAATATGTTAAAGGCAAAACGCTTCGCGACATTCTTAAGATGAACGGTGCTTTAAGCCAGCGTGATTCTGAGCAGGTTATGCTTGGCGTTTTAAACGCATTGGAATATTCGCATAGAATGGGCGTAATTCACCGAGACATTAAGCCTGGAAACATTATGATTTCCGAGCAGGGCATTGTTAAGGTTATGGATTTTGGAATTGCCAGGGCGCTAGACGATTCTGCAACAACAATGACGCAATCGCAGGGTGTTGTTGGAACCGCGCAATACTTGTCTCCAGAGCAGGCTCGCGGCGAGCAGGTTGACATGCGATCCGACTTGTATTCTGCAGGATGCGTTTTATACGAGATGCTAACTGGAAGGCCGCCTTTTACTGGCGATTCCGCTGTTGCAATCGCATATCAGCACGTTTCGGAAGTGGCCACGCCTCTAAGCACACTTGTTCCAGGCTTGCCTGCAATGTGGGATAAGATTTGCGCTAAAGCAATGGCAAAAGATAGGCAGAACAGGTACGCAACGGCTGCAGAGTTTAAAAACGACATATTGGCGTTTATGAATGGCGGTGTTCCTGTTGCAGCAGCCTTTAATCCTTTAACCGATTTGGCTAATATGCGTGCAAGAAAGCAGGCGGAGCAGAACGCTGCAACGCAGGCTATGGGTGCTGCAGACACCGCCTCCACGCAGAGCTTTGGTGCCATTACAGGGCAGTTTGATGCGTACCAAAATTCGGGATACAACACTAGAGCAGCTCAGCGTGCTGCAAGCCAGGCAAAAAGAAGTAAGCGTATTGTTATTGCTTCTGTTATATCTGCGATTGTTTGCGCGATTGTTGTTGGCGGAATCTTGTTTATGTTAAATCGCAGTAAGATTGCTGGAGATATTGTTGTTCCAACGTTTACAGAAACAACTACTCAAGATGCTGCTAAAGAAAAGCTTCGTGCTCTTGGTCTCATTCCAGATATTTTGGAAGACGATAAGTCTACTAAGCCAGAAGGTACTTTTACCAGGCAGTCTCCTAAAGGTGGGGATAAAGTTGCATCTGGTTCTAGAGTTAGTGTTTGGTTCTCTGTTGGCCCTCAGTCAACTAAGATTCCAGATGTTACTGGAAAATCGCAAGAAGCTGCTAGAAAGGCTCTTGAAAGGGCAGGATTTAAGATTTCTAACGTTAGAGTGGAAGACAGTACAGACGTTAAAAAGAATCATGTTACACGAACGGACCCAGTTGCAGATTCGTTTGCAGATAAAGGTTCAATGGTTACTTTGTACATCTCTTCTGGTTTAACAAAGATTCCTGATGGAATGGTTGGCCAATCTAAAGATGTTGTTACTAGCGAATTGCAAAATCTTGGTTTTACCGTTAACACTGTAGAAGAAGAATCTGAAACAGCTGCGGAAGGAACTGTTACTAAGATGAATCCGTCTGCTGGGGCTGCTGTAAAGCCGCATAGCGCTATAACGCTCTATGTTTCTAAAGGCAAGCCTAAGGTAGAGGTTCCACATGTTGCTCTTGGCGTAACAACGTTAAAGCAGGCCAAGCAAATATTGGAAGCAAAGGGCTTTAAGGTTGTTGCCGACGCTTCTGCTAAAGACGATGATCTTGTTGAAAGCATGTCGGAAAAAGAAGGATCTAAGATAGATAAAGGCTCTACAATAACGCTTACTGTAAGGACTTTGCAATCTTCCTTAGATAGCAATTTAAGATATGGAAGAAGAACAGATCCTGGAAGAACTTCTAGCTCCGACTCTTCGTCTACTTCTACAACAACAAGCGATAGTGGATTCTAACGATAGTGGATTCAAGCGATAGTGGATTCTAAGTAGTCTAAACTATTTAAGCACTATCTAAGCTATCTAAATAACTAAAACGCCGCCTAGTTTTGCACGTTGTTTTAACGGCATCTAGGCGGCGTTTTGTATTTAGTTGTTTTTGTATTTAGCTACTAAATAGTCTTATCAAACGGCTTATCAAATATGTATAGCAAATCAGCAAATTGTTTGCTAGTAAACCGTTGCTGTATACGCAGACATCTCTCTTAAGAACGGAATCGTTGCAGACGCAAACGGATATACCCATTGCATAAGAATTGAAATTAAAATTACGTATATGAGCGCAGAAAGAACTATTCGTACAGGTAGGATTCCAGGCTGTAGCCTCATAAGTCCACCGAAAATACTGAACTCTGGCTTTGGCTTTAATCCAGCGCGGATTTGACGCCTTAAAGGCCATTGCCAAGCAATGCCAGCAGCGGCGAAGATAATTATGTACGAAACTAGAGCAATAAGCATGATTGGCACAAGAGAATCAAGGCGAGAAGCCAAAGATTGCTGCTCGTTGTTTACAAACTTAACTTGGCCATTTGCATCTACGGTAGAAAGTTCTTTAGGAATACCGTCAGAAACTTTAGCCCAATACTCTAGCTCGCCGAAGCTAACAAAACGGAACTTAGGCGTAGAATACTTTGGTTCGCAAGTAACAAGCGTAATCATGCGCTTTTTAGGATTTTTGCTGTGGTTTAATGGGTCTTTGTCAAGAACTTCACTCTGTTCTGGCTTAACAATCTTGTGAGTAACGTACTTGTAAACAAACCAGTAATCTTTTGTGCGAACAATAATAGGATCACCTTTTTGGAATCGGTCAACATCTGCTAAAGGCTGACCGTAGCCGTTGCGGTGTCCACTAATACCAAAGTTTCCAACTTCTCCTGGCATTTCTGTTTTAGGGAAGCGTGCAAGGCCTCGTCTATTTAATATTTCTAGGCTAACACCTTCAACAAGATTGCGTTCCCATTGATCTCCAAACCTAGGAATATAGACTCTAGCAACAAGATCTCCGTACTTTACTTTTTGTAATTTAGGAGGATCGTCTACCTGCGGAAGAGCAATCTTTGTTTTCTTTCCAGCAGCAGGATTCTTCCAGGAGACAGCTTCGCGAGTTTCAAACTGTACGTGTTCAGATTGCGCACCAGTCCACCACATTTGCCAGACAATGTACAATGCACAAACAATTGCGAAAGCTATAAGAACTTCTCCAATAACACCAGCTATTGTCCAAATTAAGCTGGTTCCCGAGCTTTTGGTTTCGTTACGTTCGTGCATGTAGTTAGAACGCTTCATTTTACTCCTTTATTGCCTGGTGGAATGGTGTTGAGGAATATTGCCAATAAAATCGGCATCTTTTGGAACAGAGGCAAATCTTAGAGGTTGCAGTAATGCAGACGATTCTAAGAACTTTAAGTTTCCCCGCTTTTCCACTTTCCATCCCAGCCCAAAAGTGCTGACATAGTCTTTATATGTTTGAATTGCTGGAGAATCATCCAGCGCTTCTAGCATGTTTTCAACTGAGCCAATAGCAGATATTCTATACGGTGGCGAGTACTGATGGCCCTGCAACATAAGCACGTTTCCAATGCAAACAACAGCGGAATTAAACAACACTCGTTGACCCTGAATCGTCATTGCCTCTGCTCCGCCCCTCCAGAGGGCATTTACAACAGCTTCTATGTCTTGTTGGTGAATTACATAGTCATTTATATTTGAGGAGCTTCCAGACCCGTTTACGGCCGTTTTCCAAAGTGGTGAATCGTTTAGCGTAACCGTAATGCCTGGACCCTGTATTGCTGGGAGCATTGTGCTTGTTCCAGTATCGTCTGAAGATTCAGAACCATTTGACGTGCTTGTTAATGTTTTGTTTAAAAGATTAACCTTAGAATCTAGCTCTTTAACATCTTCTCGTAAATCTTTTGCTCTTTGAGAATTTCTTTCCACCATCTGGCCAGTATCGGAAGTAACAAATGCCGTACGATTTATGCGCAGATTAGTGATGAATAAGTACCCTGTAAAACAAATTGCTAATGCTACGGCAACGCTACCTAATAGCGATTTTTTAGCGCCGTGCTTACCTGTTTGTTTTGCCATAATGCTCATTCTTCTTCTTGCGTTCGAGTGTAACTATTATTATAGCGTGTAGCCGATTGATTGGAGTGTTACTGTTATGGCTGACGAAGAATTGAATAAATTGAACACCACTTCATCTGCCGATGTGGATGAGGCTCAAAACTCTTCTAAAGAAGACGTGTATGGCGTTCCTATGGAGCAGGTTGAAGCTGTTTTGAACGCAACTGCAGATAAAGAGTCTTTATCTCCGCAAATACAGCGCATGATGAAGCGTCAAGAAGAAAATACTCGCAGGGTTGAAGAGGCCATTAAGGGCACTAAAGCTAATGCTGGATGGTTTGTTCCACTCTTCTGCACGCTTATGATCGTTGGATTGTTCTGGGCTGTTGTTTATTACTTGAATCCTTCGCTCCCAATTCCTGGAATTGGAGCATTTAATCTTTTAATCGCAGCATGCTTGGTTATGGCTGGATTCTTAATGACAATGTGCTGGAGATAGTTGTTATACAACTTAGTTAATTCCTGATGGCTGCATGTAAAGCGTGCAGCCATTTTTTGTTATTTTGATTGCGTGCTGCTTGCGCGAATAATTACGTGGTTATTTTTAGAATCGGTAGTTGCAATAATCCTAGTTTTTCCGCCGTCTTTTAGCTTAAGTCTTTTCTTTAGATCATTTACGCTTAGTGGAAAATTATATGTTGCAATATTTGCGTAAGTCACATTTAAAAGTGCTTTGCTAATTTCTTTTTTGTTTAAACTAAAAATATTATCTATTTTCCAAATGTTTCCAGGGAAGTTAGATTCATATTCGCAAGATATAAAAACGTGGCTGTTGCTTGCGATTTGCAAGACGTTGTATTTGGAGCTTAAAAGCCTAAAACAGCCCGACTTCATAATTGAAGCGTTTGGTTCATAAACATATTTAGCCCAATTAGCCCAATTATTTATACTTAAGACGTTTGAGCTTTGTTGGTTTTTTGTATCTGGTTCTTGCGATTCGTGTAGTTCTTGCGATTCTTCTTCTACTTTATTTAAGTCTGGATTGTATTTTGCGTTAAAAACGGTTACTGAATCGTTATTTACGCAGTAAACATCAACGTTTGAATGCATGTTTGAGTCCAACACTAAAAGCAGCTCTTTGCACTCGTTATTGTGCGAAACAATGTGTATCTGGCTAACGCTTCCACTAAAGTCGCAAACGGCTTTTTTCCAATCAAGCATAGGCGATAGTTTTATAAGCAAAAATTGCGCAACGCGTAGTATATGCGATTTTAGTTCAAGAACATTAGGCGTGCAGTCTTCGATTGCGTACGTTCTAGCTCCGCTCTTATCTCGTCTTGCGGGGTCAATGTAAATAAGCGTTGCTTGGTCTATTTTTTCTAGAGCTTCTACGCTTGTTGAATTTATGCATTGAACATTATTTAGGCCCATAGCAATCATGTTGTGTTGGCTTATGGCCGATAATTCTTCTTGTTTTTCTACGCAAATGGCCTTGTTGAATTCTTGGCTCATAATTGCGCAGTCCACTCCAAATCCACCTGTTAAATCGATTAGAGTTGTTTTGCATTTATCAATATTGTTGTTTTTTATAAGACGATTTGCAAGGCGTGCTTTATACTGTGCGGTTGCTTGCGATGAGCACTGTTCCATAGAAATATGAGCTGGATATATTACGCGCTCGTTTTTATACCATATTGGCAACTTTGTTTTTGCAATCTGCTTGCCGCTTATTTGATTAACAGCAAAAGCAACATTAACGTTTGGGTTATTAGACGCTTTTAGAGCAGCATCTTTTGGGTTAGTGTTTTGATTTTGATTAATAAAATCAATCGTCTGCTGGTTTTGCTTTTGTAATTGGCTTGGACAAGTGTTGTTAGATTGCATAATTCTATTTTTGATTAAGGTTTAGAGAAAGTCACAATTTTCCAAAAATGTGGATAACTGTTATGCACTTATCAACAGGGCTAAAAAAGTAGAGTTATCAACGATTGTGCATAACAATGTGGATAACTTATTGAGATATACCCACGTTATACCCAGGTTATCCACTTTTATGTCCACAATTGTGGAGAACTACACGCGTGTAATTTAGATGCATATCAATTAGTTTTAAATCAAGCAAAATGCGCATATTGCCAAAAGAGCTATAAGAGTTAGCAAAGAATAAACAGCAAAACGCTCATTAAAAGATGCTTTTTTAAGAAGCGGATTATTAACACCAAGCAAAGTAGACAGCACTATTCCCGTAACAAGGCCGCCAATATGTGCTTGCCAGGCAATATTTGGAACCAATAAAGGCATAGCAATAGTTAAACCAATCCAAATTAAAGTTCCATTAACGCTTTCGCCAAGTCGCCATTGTGCAACCAAAAGAGCGCCAATAAGTCCCATAATGGCTCCAGATGCTCCATAGGCGGCGAGTATCCAGTTTTCTGTAAGTTTGCAGTAAAGCAAAGTGGCAACGCATCCACCGAGTCCGCTAATAGCGTATAAGAAGAAGAATTTCCATCTTCCAAAGAATCTTTCAAGTTCTATTCCAAGCGAATATAGGCATAACATATTAAAAAGTATGTGCGTAAATCCTGGAGAATGCACAAACATAGATGTAAACCAAGTCCAACTTGCTTTTGTGATTAAAAATGGCGCAAAAGCTGTGTTTTCAATAAACAATTGATACGCGTTTGGCAAAAAAGTGTGAAGAATAATCTCAATAATCCATACAAACACGCAAATGTAGATAATTGAATACGTTGCGCTTTTGCAATTAGTCTTAAAGCGTTTAACAATATTATTTACATCAAAATTGTTCATAAAATAACATTATCTAATCGCATACACAAATAATCACAGTCTAATAATCACAATCTAAAATAAGGTAAAAAATTTTATACGACTTAATAGTAAAAATGTAGTAAAAAAATAGCAAAAAGATGCAAGTATTAAAAAAAATCACTATTATAGTGAATACACGAGTAAACTCGGTATAAAACGTTGACTTGGACGAGCAGGTCAGCTTAACGAAAGGAGCCATCATGGAGAACAGGTCCTCTGGCGGTTGGAAGTTCTTTGCACTGCTCTTTGGAGCACTGCTCGCAGGTATTGCAGCATTGTATGTGTACAAGCAGCATAATCCTGATTACGATCCATGGGAGCAGCCATGGGAGAACAGCTCTTCGCCAATTAATTTGGGTGTAGAAAAGGAAAATAAAGAAGAAGCTGAAGAAGCTAAACCAGTTGAAGCTTAGATAAAATAAACTTTTCTGCATTAAAACTTAAACATTATTAGGCAGCGTTTTGTGATTTTTGCAAGACGCTGCTTTTTATAATGCAAAACAAAATCGTAGATAGATAAGTATATAAACAAGTAGATAAACATGTAGATAAACAAAAGGCGATAATCAGCAAATGCCAATTATCGCCTTTTATTAAATCAAGCGTTAAACGCTTTTAAATACTCACTCGGCAGTTGGAAGAGCACCAGTGTGCCAAATGCGATCGAGGTAATCTTCGATAGAGCGATCAGAAGAGAAGTAACCAGAGTTGGCTACGTTCAAAACCGCCATGCGAGCCCACTTCATTGGGTCGCGGTAAGTTTCCTCAATCTGAGCCTGAATGTCCATGTAAGAGCTGAAGTCAGCCATTGCCATGAAGTAATCGTGGGTAAGCCAATCGTTAACGAGTGGCTCGTACACGCTCTTGTCGCCGTTAGAGAAGGTGCCATCGGCAACCATGTCTACAGCGGTCTTCAAACGAGGATCAGACTCGTAGTACTTGCGGGAGCCGCCGTGATCGTAGCCTTCAGCGTAGAGCTTCTCAACCTCATCAACGGTCATGCCGAAGAGGAAGAAGTTCTCAGCGCCAACGCGCTCGCGAATCTCAACGTTTGCGCCGTCGAGAGTACCAACGGTCAAAGCGCCGTTCAAAGCGAACTTCATGTTGCCAGTACCAGAGGCTTCCTTACCAGCCTGAGAAATCTGCTCGTCCAAATCGGTGGCAGGAATCAAGTTCATAGCAAGTTCAATGTTGTAGTTTGCTGGGAAGAACACAGCGAGCTTGCCCTTGCATGCTGGGTCGTTATTCACCACGCGAGCAACATTGTTGATGAGCTGAATGGTGAGCTTTGCCATTGCGTAACCTGGAGCGGACTTAGCGCCAAAGAACACGGTACGTGGGAGCATCTTGTCGACGTCGATTGTGCCGTTCTTAATTCCAGCGTACATGGAGATAACCTGGAGGATCTTCATGGACTGGCGCTTGTACTCGTGCAAACGCTTAACAATGGTGTTAAACATAGTGTCTGGGTTGATTTCAAAGCCATACTTGTGCTTTGCAAAATCGACGAAGGCAAGCTTGTTCTGCTTCTTAACTTCGGCGAACTTCTTAACGAATGCCTTGTCGTCAGCCAATGGCTTTAAGCCTTCAAGAAGCTCCAAATCACCCTGCCATGCGTCGGTGCCCAAGCCCTCAGTAATAAGAGCAGACATACGTGGGTTGCTCAAACGCACAAAGCGACGAGGAGTTACGCCGTTAGTAACGTTCTTGAACTTATCTGGGTAAACGCTGGAGAAGTCCTTTAAGGTAACATCCTTCAACAACTCAGAGTGAAGCTCGGCAACGCCGTTAACGTAAGAACCGCCGTAGGTAGCCAAGTAGGCCATACGAACTACAGCACCTTCGCCATTTTCGTCGGCGTCGGTAGCAATGCGCATGCGCTCAACCTGATCTTCGGAAACACCCTTGCTGCGAAGCTCGTTGCGGAACTGCTCGCTAATGCCCTGAATAATCTCAAGGTGGCGTGGCAAAAGTTCGCCAATAAGCTTGGCTGGCCAAACTTCCAAAGCTTCTGGAAGAAGCGTGTGGCAAGTGTAGTTAAAGGTCTTAGTTGTAATACCCCAAGCGGTGTTCCAATCGTAGCCGTACTCGTCCATAAGAACGCGCATAAGCTCTGGAATACCAATAACTGGGTGAGTATCGTTCAACTGGAAGTTGATCTTGCTTGGGAAGGTTGTAAGGTCTGGCTTATCTTGGCCTGGGTAGAACACGCGAATAGCGTCGTGAATAGAAGCAGCAACAAAGAAGTACTGCTGCTCAAGACGCAAAGCCTTGCCCTGTGGAGTGGAATCTTCTGGATAAAGAATCTTGGAGATATTTTCTGCTTCAACCTGTGGCTTAACAGCGTCCAAGTACTCGGACTTGTTAAAGGTGAGCAAATCGAATTCGTCGTAAGACTTAGCAGTCCACAAGCGAAGAGTGTTTACGCGACCAGAATTGTAGCCTGGGACCATGTAGTCAACTGGTACTGCACGAACAGCCCAATCTGGCTTCCATACGCGCTTGCCGTTTTCTTCAACAACCTTGCCGCCAAAGTTGACGCGCTGATCGCGACCATAGTCGATATGTCCCCATGGCTCTTCGTTGCTAAGCCAGTAATCAGGAGTTTCTACCTGCTTACCCTGCTCATCAAAGCGCTGCTTAAAAATACCATAACGATATTGGATGCCGTAGCCAAATGCTGGCACGCCAATAGAGGCGAGCGAGTCGATAAAGCAGGCTGCGAGACGACCCAAACCGCCGTTACCTAAACCTGGCTCATACTCAGCGTCGATAACATCTTTTGGCTCAAAACCAAGATTTGTAACAGCCTTGTTGAACTGATCGGTAAGACCAGCGTTAAGCAAAGCGTTTTCAAGCTGCTTGCCCATTAAGAACTCTGCGCTCAAATAGCCAACAGCCTTGGTTTTTCCGTTAATCATGTCATGCTGGGTCTGCATCCAAGAATCCATCAAATGGCGACGGACCGCGGTAGCAGCGGCAACATACACATCAGCCGTAGTGGCCTGTTCTGGGGTGACACCCTGGGTGTACTTCAGATGTTCTTGAAGTTCTTTGGCAAATGCCGCCGCAGTAGTCTTGGCTTTCGGCGCGACGTGTTTAGTCATATTTGACTCCTTGTGCCGTGAATAATATATTTACCTAAAATGTGCGAATAGCAACCCTTGATTATGTTGGTTGTAGCCGCGCCAAATTGCACTTAACAAGACGGTACGCGGCAATGCACACGTTTTCATTGTTGATGATAGCACAACCCCAAACCCTTATTAAGAATTATTCACAATATAACTTTTGTAAAACACTGTTAAAATCGCAGATAATAGTTAGATAATTCATGAGATAATTTAAGTATGTCTGTTATACGAGAAGCTGATATAAGTGGTGCTAAAAAATCGTTTGAAACGTGGGCAAATAGTGCAAAAGCTTATATAAAATCTGTAAAAGATAAAAAAGATTTATGCTGCGTAAATTCCAATGAGATTGGCGTTAGTTTAAACGATGAAGCAATGGCTGTTAGATATTCGCTTTATGTATTAGAGCAGATAGCGCCTGGTTGTGCTGTGGAAGTGAGAGTGGCTCCTTGGGGAGCTGTGAAAATTTTGGAAGGTCCGCATTCGGATCCGCATAATTTAACGCCACCAGACGTTATAGAACTTGACCCAGATGTTTGGCTGCGACTTTCTTGCGCAATAACAAAATGGGATTACGAGCAGCAAATTGGAAATATAAGCGCAGTTGGAGAGCGAGATAATTTAAGCAATCTGCTGCCCGAACTTACAAAAGTTCTTTTAGATAATTAAGTTAGATAATCAAGTTAAATAACAAGCTAAATAATCAAAACTACTTATCTTTATGCATAAAATTAGGCATAGGCATAGGAATGTGATGATGAATAGCGCCAGAATTACTAGACGATTTGTCTTTAGTGGCGGCCTGAGCGGCAGACTGAGCAGCCCACTCGGCGTAGTCGTCTAAATCGTCATCTCCACTCGAAACGGAATCATGCAAGCTGCCGGCATCATCATTACCAGCATTAGTGTTGATGTCTTTAGAATCATCTTCTACAGATAAACTTTCAGAATTATCTTGGTTATCTAGATAATCCTCGGTGTTATTGTAGTTATCAGATTCAAACGGATCGAAGGATCCTTGACCAGGCTCGTGAGTGTTAAGCTCTTTAGCAAGCTCGTCGTAATCCGTATCGGTCGTCAGGTATTTGAGCTTACGGGCAATTTTCTGTTGCTTTGCCTTCTGTCGTCCGCGGCCCATCTGACCCCCTCTAATTTACCAAAACAATCAATTCATCACACAAGAGCGTACCACTTTGCCGCAACAGAGTATATTGTCTGAGTGAACTTTTACCATAAAAGCCATATTTTAGGCGTAAAAATCGCAAGGAAAATTGCGTGTGTAAGGAGTTTAAAATGGAGCAAGAAGCACAGGTTACAGCTGCTGGAAATGAGATAAGCGCAAGCTTTATGGCAGCTCAAAAGCGTTCAGACGCAACGCTTGAGAAGCTAAAGGCAAATCCTAGCTCCTTTACAATGCTTACGGGAGATAGGCCAACAGGAAGGCTCCACCTGGGTCATTACTTTGGTTCGATTCGTGAGCGTGTCGCAATGCAAAATCTTGGCGTAAACACAAATGTGATTATTGCAGACTACCAGGTGATTACAGATAGAGACACTGTTGAACACGTAAAAGATAACGTGCTAAATCTTGTTCTTGATTACATGGCTGCTGGAATTGATCCTAAAAAAACAATGATTTTTACGCACTCCGCTGTGCCTGCAGAAAATCAGCTTATGCTGCCATTTTTGTCTTTAGTTACAGAAGCGGAATTGCATAGAAATCCTACTGTTAAAGCCGAAATGGAAGCTTCGGGTCACGCTTTAACAGGACTTTTGCTTACGTACCCAGTGCATCAGGCTTGCGATATTTTGTTCTGCAAAGCAAATGTTGTGCCAATTGGCAAAGATAATTTGCCACATATTGAGATTACGCGCACGATTGCTCGCAGGTTTAACGAGCGATATGCAAAGAAGAATCCTGTTTTCCCAGAGCCAGCTGCGATTCTTTCGGATACGCCAGAGATTCCAGGATTAGACGGGCGCAAGATGAGCAAGTCTTACGGAAACTCGATTATGCTGGGCGCAACCGCAGAAGAAACAGCAAAGTTGATTAAAAAAAGCCCAACCGATTCCGAGCGAACAATTACTTTTGACCCAGTGGCACGTCCGCAGGTTTCTGCACTTTTGACTACTGCGGGCTTGGTTACAGGCAGGGATCCAAAGGATATTGCTCAAGAAATCGGCGATGCGGGTGCAGGCGCGCTAAAGGCGTACGTTATTGAATCTGTAAACAACTTCCTTGCTCCACACCGCCAGCGTAGAGAAGAATT
The DNA here is from genome assembly GCF_055452355.1 of Gardnerella rara. Classification (NCBI taxonomy): domain Bacteria; kingdom Bacillati; phylum Actinomycetota; class Actinomycetes; order Bifidobacteriales; family Bifidobacteriaceae; genus Gardnerella; species Gardnerella rara. The sequence continues at coordinate 56,601 of NZ_JBVBJP010000004.1, read as the reverse complement.
GGCCAAAGATATGGATTCAATCCGCGATATTTTGCACGACGGAAATGCGCGAGCTGCCGAGATTGCGCAGGAGACGCTTGAGCAAGTGCGCGAAGCGATGAATATGAAGTACTGATTAATTCTTGATTGATTGCATACAAATAAAACGCCCAGTAGTTGCTGGGCGTTTTAATTATTCTCTATATGACTAAATATCGTATAGCCTAAATATCGTATCGCCAGCTTTTATCTGTTATAACGCGCGCAACCGCAAGGCCTAATGGCAAGCAAATAATCACCATAAATGCGCGGAATGTCCAGTCTAAAGCGGGAAGCGTATTAAACTGACCAAGATAAAACATTGCGCGATACATGTAAAGTCCAGGAACCATAATCACAATAGATGGAACCGTAAGGCCAATGCGCGGGTAGCCCAAGTATTGCGGCGCCCAGCCTCTATGCACAATTGAGCGCCAAGCAGAAGCCAAAAGACCAGCAAGCAAAGCGCCAGTAAATGCTGCGATTTCTGCAGCAACACCAAAATCGGCCATTGTTAAGCGCAGAGTATCGGTAATTGCTCCGATTATTCCAGCAACAAAACACATTCGTTGAGGCGAATTAAACAGAACGGAGAATCCCCACACGCCTGCAAATGCTGTGATCATTCTAAGAACAGTATTAAGCCAAGGATTTAAGCCCAAAGGAGTAAAGCCTTGAGGATCTAGCTGAACAAGGCTTGCAACCATCCAGCCAGCAAGAGTGCCCATTAGAATAATCGCCATTGTGTAGCAAAGCCGCTGAATTCCAGAAGGAAAATCAATCTTAGCAATATCTAAGCCGCCTGTAATAAGCGGGAAGCCTGGAATCACAAACAAAACAGAACCAATATAAGCTGTATTGTGATACAAAGCAGAAGGGTCAAAGCAGCCAACAATGCGCAAAGAAGCGATGCAGCTTAAAGCGCCAACAGCAACGGCAATAAACGTTACAACAAATTGATTTAGATGATGCATAAACATGCGTCTTCTAACGTAGTGGCCGATTCCCGCGCCAATAAAAGCGCCAAGCATGTCGTAAGCGCCGCCGCCGAGCAAAAATGCGAAGGATGCGCATGCTACAGCAGAGGCAAGGCCGGCGAACCACGGCTTATAAAGAGGTTTGCGGTTTTTGATTAGGTCTAGACGGTCGTGAACTTGGCGAACGGTAAGCGGCGCGGAAGAATCGCCAGCGGGATTTTCGTTAAATGAAGCGGCGGAATTGTTTTTAAGCCCAGAATCTAAATTATTTTGGCTATTTTTGACATTTTGAACGTGAGAAAAATGTTCAACATATGTTTTTTCTGGCTGAAGTGCAAAAATTCCACGAGGTTTTTCTTTGCGAATCGCCTCTTGAATGGCCATTTTTTCTTCGATTTTTGCAGCGTGCTCCTCCGACTGCTTAGCGGCTTGAACAATAGCATTCTCGTTGCTGCCAGCTTGAAGAGTATCTACTAGCTCCTTAGAAACAGTGGCTTTTGAATGGTATAAGGAATCGTTTCCAAGCTTAACGTTAAACCAATCTGCAAAATGCTCAAGAAGCCAGATTCGCTCTGTGTTTACGCCAGTAGTAGGCAAATCAACAACTTCTGTAATGCGCTCGTGCCTATCTGTGCAAGTTGCTTCAATGTCGGTTAAATTAACGTCTGCACGAACGTTTACGCCCATAGGCTCGCCAACGCGGTGCATTAGCTCGCGAACGCGATAGCTTCCAGTGCCAGCGCCTAAGCCCAAAGCTCCAACGCGAATAATAATGCTGGATTTTGCGGCAATGCCAGCCTGTGTAACTGGTTTATCCCAATCGCGCTCAACGTCTTCCATGTCTAGCGGAATCGCGTGCGTTTGAAAGCGGCCAGAAGGCTTTCCAACAATATGGCCAGTCCGAAGTATTTTCGGCTCGTTACTATTGCTGCTATTACTACTGCCACTATCCGCGTTATTATCTTCTATGCTCACAATTTTTTAGTATACGCAGCACATTGTCTATAGAAAATTTATATAAAAAATCAGTCCTAAGGTCGGTTCACAATTATGTTGGAATCTCGCTGGAAACAAAGGCTGTGGGCTTGCAACTTTTGACCTAAATAACCGCGGAGGAGCCGCGGAAGTCAAACGACCAAGCAACCTTATGACTAGCACAAGGAGGTCTGATGACAACTCAAAATCAACAGGTAACTCCAGCAGACGCAACGATTGTAACGTCTGGTTTAGGGCGAAAAGGCCCAGAGGAGCGCGAACTGCCAGCATCGCTTAAGCAAGACATGGATTTGTGCTTGCACATTCTGCGCGATGTTTTGGGCGAATTTGATGAAAAATTATTAACCGTATTTGACGAAGTGCGCTTAAATGCTGTAAATGCAAGCGCTGCCCACTTTGCGCAAATGCTGGATGCTCAAGAAGAGGAAGACAACGGCCTAAGCAAGGCTGTAGAAAAAATCAATGGCATGGATTTGCCAGATATGCAGCTTTTAGCTCGTGCCTTTGCTACATACTTCCATCTTGCAAACCTTTGCGAAGAAAACTACAGGGTTTCTGTGCTGCATCAGCGTGAATGCGATGTTGAGGACTCCAACCCAGTGGACCCTGTAAACGAGTTAACTTGCGCATATCATAAGTTGCTTACAGAAATGAGCCCTGCGCAGGCTAAGGAATTGCTTGCAAAGCTTGAGTTCCACCCAGTTTTTACTGCGCATCCAACCGAAGCTAGGCGCAAGGCTGTAGCTGGTAAAATCCGCAGAATATCGCAGCTTTTAAGCAAACACAACACTTTAGGCGGATCGGATAAGCGCGAAAATTATCGTATGCTATACAACGAGATTGACGCATTGCTGCGTACGTCTCCAATCGCACTTAAAAAGCCAACTCCTGTTGAAGAAGCAGACACGATTCTAGACATTTTTGACGCCACTTTATTCAACACAATTCCGCTGGTTTACCGCCGATTTGACGATTGGCTGCTAGGCAAGAAGGCAGGCTTGGTGCCACCGCGTTGCCCAGCATTCTTCCACCCAGGAAGCTGGATTGGTTCCGATAGAGACGGAAATCCAAACGTTACAGCAAAGGTGAGTAGGCAGGTTGCTCGAAAGTTTAGCGACCACGTTCTTGCTGCTCTAGAAGCGCGTACGCGTGAAGTTGGAAAATGCTTAACAATGGAAACGCGTACAACTCCTCCAAGCGTTGAGCTTTTGGAGCTTTGGAATCGCCAGCGAGAAATGAGCGAGCAGCTAACCGAAAACGCTTCCGACGTTTCAAACAGCGAACCGCATAGAGCCGTTATGCTTGTTATGGCAGATCGTTTGCACAGAACGATTAGCCGAGATACAGACATAATGTATCATTCTTGCGAAGATTTTATTGAAGACTTGCACATTGTGCAGAGGTCGCTTGCGGCTGCTGGCGATTCGCGCGCAGCTTATGGTCCGCTTCAAGATCTTATTTGGCAGGCACAAACATTTGGCTTCCACATGGTGGAAATGGAGTTCCGCCAGCATTCGCTCGTGCATTCGCGCGCTTTGGAAGATATTCGCGAACACGGTTTGCACGGGGAGCGTGGCCCGCTTCAGCCAATGACCCGCGAGGTTCTAGACACATTCCGCGCGCTTGGAGCTATTCAAAAGCGCAACGGTATGCGTGCAGCTCGCCGATACATTATCTCGTTTGCAAAGTCTGCTCAGCATGTTCGCGATGTGTTTGAGCTTAATCGCCTTGCGTTTGCTCACCCACAGGATGCGCCAACAATCGACGTAATCCCGCTTTTTGAGCAGTTGGAAGATTTGCAAAACTCGGTTAATGTTCTGGAAGAAATCATTAAGATTCCAGAAGTTCAGGCGCGACTAAAGGCCACTGGCCGCAAAATGGAAGTTATGCTTGGCTACTCCGATTCTTCCAAAGACGCTGGCCCTACATCTGCAACACTTGCTTTGCACTCCGCTCAAGAGCGTATTGCTCAGTGGGCTAAAAAGCACGATATTGACCTAACGCTGTTCCATGGCCGCGGAGGCGCTGTTGGACGAGGCGGAGGCCCTGCAAACCGTGCTGTTTTGGCTCAGCCAGTTGGGTCGGTAAATTGCCGATTTAAGCTTACTGAGCAGGGCGAGGTGATTTTTGCTCGCTACGGAAACCCAATTTTGGCGATTCGTCACTTGGAATCCGTGGCTGCGGCAACTTTGCTTCAGTCGGCTCCAAGCGTTGAAAAAACAAACACAGAGATGACGCATAAGTATGCGGATATGGCTCAAAAGCTTGATGTTGCAGCGCATAATCGATTCATTGATTTGCTGCAAACCAACGACTTTACACCGTGGTTCTCAACCGTTACACCGCTTAGTGAGATTGGTTTGCTCCCAATTGGTTCACGCCCTGCAAAGCGAGGCCTTGGCGCAAAGTCTTTGGATGATTTGCGTACAATCCCATGGGTGTTCTCTTGGGCGCAAGCTCGAATCAATTTGGCAGCGTGGTACGGCTTGGGTACGGCCTGCGAAGAGTTTGGCGACTTGCAAACTTTGCGCAAAGCGTACGAAGAATGGCCACTTTTCAGCACTTTTATTGACAACATTGAGATGTCTTTGGCAAAAACAGATGAGCGCATTGCTCGCATGTATCTAAGCCTTGGAGATCGCGAAGATTTGAGCAATAAAGTGCTTTCCGAGATGCAGCTTACTCGCAAGTGGGTTTTGCAAATTGTTGGCGACAAGTGGCCTCTGCAGCACCGACATGTGCTTGGCCAGGCGATTCGCGTGCGTTCGCCGTACGTGGATGCGCTTTCTGTGATTCAGTCGCTTGCGCTCCACAAGCTGCGCAATAAGGTAGATAAAGAAGAGCTTAGCGAAAGTCAGCAAGCAGAGTTTATTTACTTGATTCTTTGCACAGTTTCTGGTGTTGCTGCAGGCTTGCAAAACACTGGATGATTTTAATAAATTACTGAATCAAGAAGGCTCTCGTATTTGCTAATTGCAATACGGGAGCTTTTTTGATAATAGGCTTATATTCTTAAACAAAATTCTTATTTACTACGAAAGATACAATATATTCTGAGTCAAAAATTTTACACTTTAAGCAACTGAAAATATTGCCAATGCCAGTGTAGGAGGTAATAATGCAAGAAGAAGTCAGCGAAGATTTTGCTAATGAAGATTCAGTTTTAGCTACATCGGTATTAAACGCAATGCTTGCAGGGAATCGCAAATTTGCAGACGGCAATTCAGAGCATGCAGGCGTAAATTCAGAATCGCGCATGAAACTTATTGACGGTCAGTATCCTGGAGCTGTTGTGCTTTCGTGTGCAGATTCGCGAGTTGCTCCAGAATTTATATTTGACGCTGGTTTGGGCGATATTTTTTCTGTTCGCACAGCTGGAGAAGTGTTGGATGATGCCGTAATAGCTTCGCTAGAATACGCTGTAAGTGATTTGGGAGTAAAAGTGTTGGTTGTGCTTGGGCATGAGCATTGCGGCGCCGTACAGGCTGTTTTGCCGAACGTGCAAAAGCTGGTTGCTGAATACGGCGAAGATAAAACAAGCGAAATAATTGAGTCGAGCGAGTCAATATTGCTGCGTTCTTTAGGGCCTGCTGCGCTCGCAGGTGTTGAGGAAAATTTAGATACAGATGATATTGAACGTATTCACGTGTCTAATATTTTGGCTGAAATTTGCGAAAAATCACAAATAATTCGCGAAGCTGTTTTCAAAGACGCTTTGATGCTTGTTGGAGCAAGGTATCGAATGAGTGACGGCTTGGTGGAAGTGTTGTCATGCTAAAAACAGAAACCGAAGCAAAAACAACGAGCCAAGTAGAAAAAGCGAGTAAAGCAAGTAAAGCAAAACAAGCAAATTCTGCAAACTATCTTTTTTTGATTGCAGGAGTGCCTTTTGCAGCTCTTATTATTGCCATGGCCCCTGCGTTGCAAGCGCGCAACCCGTGGCTGCCTGTAAATACCATTATTAGGGGCGTTTGCGGCTTACTTTTGCAAGCTGTTCCTTTTACGCTAATTGGCGTTCTTGTTTCTGCTGCTGTAGAAACGTGGGTTACGGAAGATTTTATTGAAAAACATGCGCCAAAATCCACTGCTAACGGCTTTTTGGCTGCGATTCTTGCAGGTGTGTGCGTTCCTGTTTGCGATTGCGTTGTTGTTCCAACTTTTTCTCGTCTTGTTGCTAGAAAGCTGCCTTTGCCTTGTGCTGTAACGTTTTTATGCGCTGTGCCTGTAGTAAATCCTGTTTCTATTTGGGCAACTTGGTATGCTTTTGCAGATGTTCCAGCAGTTGCTGTAACTCGAGTGGCTTTGGGTGTTGGAGTGGCTCTTTTAGTTGGCGTTAGCTTTGTGATTTTTCCTGTAAAGTCGCAAGTTTTAAGGCAGAATGTATTGGAAAAAGTTCGCGCGGATTGTGTGGATTGTGCAGCTTATGGCGGTTGTAATAAGTTACAAAGTGGCAATTCTTCGTATAAAAATTCTTCCAGCTTTAAGTCTGATATTAAAAATAGTTTGAAAACTTACGCACATCACATTTACTCAGATTTTATGCGACTAATGCCAATAATTTTGTTTGGAACAATAGTAGCTTCGATTATTCGAGTTTGGCTTGGTGCAGATCCTGCGTCAAAAGTTAACACAACAACTGTTTTTGTTGCGATTCCAGCAATGATGCTAATAGCGTACGCAAGTTCACTTTGCTCCAGTTCCGACGCTGTAATCGCTCGCTCTTTGGCTTCTTCTCTTCCAATGAGTTCGGTAATTGTTTTTCTACTTTTTGGGCCAATGCTAGACATAAAAAACACGCTTATGCTTGTTGAAGATTGCAAAACTAAGTTTGTTTTGCGCTTAATTGCAACGATTGTTGTGTTCTGTTTGCTTGCGGCGCTTGTTGTTCATTTTGCGTGGGGAGTAATGCTGTGAGTAATGCCGTGAGTAATGCCGTGATTGATACAAATTCTACAAATTCCGCAAATTCCGCAAAATTGTTTAAAAAAATAACAGTTGCAAGCGTTTTGCAGGCATTTTTTATTTTTTGCCTTGCTGCCGCTTTAATGCACAGCGCTTTAAGCGGATCTTACGCAATTTTGACTACGCCTCGCGCGTTTGCGTACCTTATTTTTGCTGCGATTTTGCTTTTTGCTCTGGGAATTTGCTCGCTTTTTGGCGTTTTTTCTGTATGTGCAAAAGATTCCAAAAAAATATTGGTTTCAATCGCAGTGCCAATGCTTATTATTTTAATTCCGTTGCAAATGGCACAGTCATCACTAGGCGGCGGTTCTTTAAAATCCGCAGGTTTTGATGAATATGCATCTGGTCGCGCAATACCAATCGCGTCTAATCATAAAAATAATAAAAAAATTTTAAGAGGATTAGATGAGGCGAATAAAAAAATAGTTGTTTTGGACGACGATTTTGGCAATTGGTACAACGAAATTGACCATAATTTTGATAAATACAAAGATTATACGATTGTTGTAAAAGGGTTTATAAGCCGCGAAGCCACGCTTTCTAAAAATCAGGTTCGCATATCTAGGCAGTTTATGTCTTGCTGCATTTTAGACATGAGTCCGTTTGGCTTTGTTGCACAAATGCCCAATAATCTGCAGTTTTCGCAGCATCAGTGGGTTGTTGTTAAGGCAAAAATAACGCTTGGTAAAGTTGGGCTAAAGGGCTATTTAAGCGATGGAATTGTTCTTAAGGTTCAGTCAGCCAAGATTTTGCATAAAGCGCCATCTGGGTATTTTTATCGAAGTTGATTGCTTGTATTGCTTTATTTGCGCATATTATCTGCATATTAGCAACATTGCTTTTACATGCACTTTTTATATGCGCTAAATTCAACTAAGATAGCAAGTATGTCGTTGGGTTTTAACATTGCACTCATTGTTGTGTTCCTTCTGTTTGGCTCCGTGTTTGCCGCCACCGAACTTGCGCTGGTTAATTTGCGAACATCGCAGCTAGATAGAATGGAAGCGCAGGATGCGCGAGGAGCGCGCGTAGCAAAAATCGCCCGCGATCCAAACACTTTTCTTTCCACTCTTCAAATCGGAGTTACGCTTTCGGGTTTTCTTTCGGCATCTTTTGGTGAATCCGCAATAGCGCCTCATGTTGTGCCATTAGTAAAATCTTGGGGAGTTCCAAATCACGTAGCAGGCCCGCTTACCACTATTGTTTTAACGCTTATAATATCGTATTTTTCAATCGTAATTTCTGAGCTTGTTCCAAAAAGAATCGCAATGCAGCGCTCGGAGCAAATCGCAAGAGCGGTTGTTCCTGCAGTAGATGTATTCTCTAAAATATGCAAGCCTCTAATATGGCTAATTGCTAAGAATACCAACGGTTTTGTACGTCTTCTTGGGTTTGATCCAAACGAAAAAGAAAGCGAAGTTTCCGACGAAGAGTTGCGCGTTTTGGTTAACTCAAATAAAAAACTTAGCCAAGATGAGCGAACGATTTTAGACGATGTTTTCGACGCTTCCGAAACGATTGTTGCCGAAGTTATGCGCCCTCGTGCAGACGTTGAGTTTTTAGATGGCTCATTAAGCTTAGAAGATGCTGCTGCAAAGATTCGCGATCTTCCGTATTCTAGATACCCAGTAACGGGCAAGGATTTTGACGACGTTATTGGATTTGTGCATGTTCGCGATTTGCTAGACGTTAAAGATCCAGATGCAAAAATTGTTGCGGATGTTACTCGAGAAGGAATAAGTCTTCCTGGAACTTCTAAACTGCTTCCAAGCCTAGAGCTGCTTAGAAAACGCGGAATACATCTTGCTGTTGTTATTGACGAGTATGGCGGCACAGATGGCATTGTAACGCTTGAAGACATGACCGAGGAATTGGTTGGAGATATTCGAGACGAGTACGATTTGCCAGATGAGTCTGATTTAAGCCGAGATAGCAAGTCTACGGCGTTTGTAAACGGAGTGGCCACTGTTGACGGTGGAATGACGATTGAAGACTTTGCAGACGTTACTGGAATTGAGTTGGAAGATGGACCTTACGAAACCGTTGCAGGGTATTTTCTTGCCCGCACGGGTTCAATGGGCAAAGTTGGCGCTGTTTTGCACGATGCGGATGGCTACGATATGACCGTTACAGAGGTAGATGGCCGCAGAATTGCTACGATTGAAGTTAGAAAAACAGAGCAGAGCGAAGATTTGAATAAAAATTGAACAAATGGAGGATATTATGGCTTTGATGCATATTGTGCCAGGTCTAGATGAAGCTGCAAGCGAGAAAGCTATTGCGATTTTACAGAATCGTTTAAGCCATGAGCAAGAAGCTGCTTTAGTCTTAAAGCATGCGCACTGGAATGTTACTGGCCCAGATTTTATTGCAGTTCACGAAATGCTTGACCCGCAGGTTGCAGAAGTTTTAGCTCAAGCCGATGAAACAGCTGAGCGAATTGCAACGCTTGGAGGATCTCCTCTTGGTCGCGCGGACGATGTTGTTGCATCTCGCACATGGAAGCGTTTTGCTCTTAGTGGTAGAAAGTCTACTAAAGAGTATTTGCAGGCCTTGATTGAGTATTACAACGATATGATTGCGGACGATAGAAATGCCATTGCACAGCTTGATAATCTTGATGTTGTTAGCTCAAACATTATTCAAGACCATGTTCAGCAGCTTGAAAAGTTCCAGTGGTTTATGCGTAGCCATTTAGAATAATTTTGTAGAGTAATTTTGTAGAGTAATTTTGCGACACGCTTAGATTTGCTATTTGACATTTTCTGCGTCTGTGCTAATCTAACTACTTGTATGTTTTCAACATACAAGTTGGGCCCGTAGCTCAGGTGGTTAGAGCGCATCCCTGATAAGGATGAGGTCGGAGGTTCAAGTCCTCCCGGGCCCACGAAATTGAACATCTTGTTCATTTTCTCCAATGGGGCTATGGCGCAGCTGGTAGCGCATCTGCTTTGCAAGCAGAGGGTCAGGAGTTCGAGTCTCCTTAGCTCCACAAACAGGGTTTCTAGCCAATCGCTAGAAGCCTTTTTTGTACAATCGCTCTGTATAACGTTTGCCATGCGTGCTTGCCTCGCTGCTCGTTTCCAGATTTGCGCTGTTTGTTGGCTTTGCGTTCGCCTTGTTATATGAGAACGCTTCTCATCAATGGTTGTTGTTAATATATTCATTAACAAATAAACATAAGTATCTTTACGCCGTGTATTGAGTTTGCTGTTATAAATAGCTGCTCAGTGGGTTAACAAGGCGTGAAATCGTGTGTTAGCAGCGTTTATCGCAGTTAGCCTGATCAGCGTAAGGAAAGTGTATGCGTAAACTTTTAGCGTATTGCCGTCGTGCTCCTCAATTAGTAATAGTTTTAGTTTTGTTTCCGTTTATTGCGGAGTTTTATTCTAGAAATCTGACTTTTATACTCGATTTTTGCAAAGCTATAAGCAAGACGTTTACTTTCTTATTTTCGTTAATAAACGTTGATTTTAATGTGCAAATAAGCCTTACAATCGGGCAAAGTATAATAACATGTTTAGTTTTATACACATGTGTTAAGTCGCTTTTAAGTATGATTGATGATTTAATGCATGGCACGCTTGGAATTGACTTGCTTGCGTTTGTTGCATTGCTTGCAACGCTTTGTATAGGCGAATTTTGGGCAAGTTATTTGATTGTTGTAATGGTGTTTACAGGCGGAGCAATCGAAGACTTTGCGCAAGATGCAGCGCAGAAAAATCTCTCTCTTTTAGTAAACGCATCTCCTCAAACCGCACATTTAATGACACTTCCTGGAATAGTGTGCGGTGAATCTTGTGAGCAATGTGCGCTTCTTGATCATAGTCATTTTAGAAAAGTCAGCGATGAATCTTCGCTAGACGTATCGCAGGAATATTCTCAAGATTTTGCAAATTGTGAATCGTGTAAAAAATGCCACAATAATTCTAAAGAATGCCCAATATTGCAAGTTGCAAAGTCTTCTAGCCAATTGCAAAGATACAAAACCGTTCCAGTGGAAGATTTAAAAATCGGCAACGTTATAGTTGTTCTTCCAGGAGAAACGGTTCCTGTAGACGGTGAGCTTTTAAGCGGTTCTGCTGTTTTAGACACAAGCGCAATAAATGGCGAGTCGCTTCCGCGCGAGGTGTTTGCTGGCGCGCAAGTGTTGTCTGGATGCGTAAATGGCGGTGTTGTGTTGATTATGCGCGTAACTAAGTTATCGCAAAATTCGCAATATCAAAAAATTATGAAGTTGGTGGAATCTGCAAGAAGTTCCAAGGCGGCTGTAGTTAGATTTGCAGATATGCTTTCCGTTCCTTTTACGGTGATTTCTTTTGTGATTGCTGGAGTCGCTTGGGCCGCATCTGGTCAGGCTTTAAGATTTGCGCAAGTTTTGGTACTTGCTACGCCTTGCCCGCTTTTGATTGCGGTGCCAGTGGCGTTTATGGCAGGAACAGGAAGACTTGCAAAGCTTGGGATTGTTGTAAAAAGTCAGGATGTTTTAGAGCAGCTAAGCCGAGTAACCCACGTATTTTTCGATAAAACAGGAACGCTTACAGTTAAGCGGCCTCAGGTTATTAGAGTGGATTTGGCGGACTGTAAAGATGACGTAGAGCAGGGGAGCCAGGGGAATCAAGTAAATCAGGGGAATCAAGTAAATCAGGAAAATCAAGAAAAGCGCGATTTGCAAAATAGAATCCTAATGTTTGCAGGCGTTTTGGAAACCTACTCGCAGCACATTCTTGCAGGAGGAATTGCAAAAGCGGGCGCGGATCTTTGGCAAAACACGCATCCATCCGCTGTTCCGCAACTTCCAAGCGTGCGCGAATATCCAGTTATAAGCGGTGTTAAAGAAACTGCTGGCCAAGGAATATGCGGTGTTGTGGATGGCGTAAACGTTAGAGTTGGGCGAAAAAGCTACGTTTTGAATGCGCCAGCTGGCAATCCCGAAGGAAAGTCGCAGGCTTTTGAAGAACTTGCTGCCGACGAAATGGCCACATATGTTTCTTTTGATGGCAAACTTGTTGGGCGCATTGTTCTAAAAGATGTTCCGCGCGAAAACGCAAAATTGACGATCCAAAAGTTAAAGGAGCTTGGTGTTCGTTCAATAAGCATGCTCACGGGAGACTGCTTGCAGGCTGCTCAAACAATAGCAAAAAGCGTTGGAATTGAGCGTGTGTATGCCAATTTGCTGCCGCAAGGCAAGTTGGAACATGTAAAAAAGCATTACAAGAGTGAGTTTGCTAATAAGAGTGATTTTGCTAATAAAAATAAGCAAAATCAGTGCGTAACAATGATGGTTGGGGACGGCGTAAACGATGCTCCTGTTTTGGCTGCAGCAAGCATTGGCGTGGCTTTGACGGATGGCACCGATACGGCAGCTTCGGAGTGCGCGCAAGTTGTGGTTATGAACAACAACATTTATGCAGTAGCAAACGCTGTTAGTGTTGCAAAGCATACTAAACGCGTTATGGTTCAGGCGGTTATGCTAGGAATTGGTTTGGCTGTTATAAGCATGATTGCAGCGGCTTTTGGGCTGATTCCTGCGGTTCTTGGAGCCATGATGCAAGAGATGATTGACGTTGTTTCAATTCTTTGGGCGCTAACAGCGTTGAAAGGCAAGCGTGCGTAAGTGACAATATTCACTTTGGTCTTTTCTTGAATGAGTCAAGGCGCTAGTCTAAATAGTGGAGCATTCAAAGAGGCGATTATTTAAATCTTCAAAAAGATTGGGCTTAGGGATGCTTGAAACACTAAAAATGTAATGTTTTAAATAACAACATTTGAATACACATTTGAATAACGCATGGGAAAATTTATGGAAACAAATTACAATGCGGATTCGCCCGAATTGCGAATCGCAGTTATTGGTGCGGGGCCTGCAGGAATTTACTCGTCCGACATTTTTTTGCGTCAGCTTAAAAAACTAGGCGACGATATGGGCTTGGGTACGGCCGCTAGAATCGATTTATTTGAAAAGCTGCCAGTGCCATTTGGCCTGGTTCGATACGGAGTTGCTCCAGACCATCCGAGTATAAAATTCATTGCAGATGCTTTGGCTAAAACGCTTGATAATCCAGATATTCACCTGTATGCAAACGTTGAATTTGGCAAGGATATTACGCTGGAAGATTTGCTTCCACGCTACGACGCAATTTTGTTTGCCACGGGTGCCATAGAAGATAAGCCGCTTAACATTCCAGGCGCCTCGCTGCGTGGCGTGTATGGAGCTGCAAAGTTTGTGGAATGGTACGACGGATACCCTACCGCTGAGCGCGAGTGGCCGCTTGATGCAAGCGAAGTGGCTGTTATTGGCGGCGGAAACGTGGCAATGGATGTTGCGCGTGAGCTTTTGCGAGACGCGGATTATCTTAGAGAGCACACAGATATCTCTGACAATGTTTACAACGGTTTGCGTAAAAATCGCGCACAAACATTGCACTTGTTTATTCGCCGAGGAGTTGCCCAAGCTAAGTTTTCGGTACAAGAATTGCGCGAGATGGAAAAGCTTTCTGGCGTGCAAATAGTTGTAAACGAGAACGATTTTGACTTGGACGACGAAACTATTGATGTTGCTGGAAAAGACAAGCTGACTCGCCAAATGGTAGAAGAGCTTTTTGCTATACGCGATTTAAGCGAAGATATGCAAGACGGCGGAAACGTTGACTTTGAAGGCAATCCTGCAAATAAGCGTTACGTTATTCACTTTAACGCAAATCCAGTTGAGATTTTAGGCAAAGACGGTCAGGTTGTTGCAATTCGCGTAGAGCGCACTGTTACAAGCGCAGATGGCAAAATGGCCTGCACGGGCGAGTTTGAAGAATACCCAGTTCAGGCGGTTTATCACGCGATTGGATATAAGCCTGCGCAAGTTAGCGGCGTTGCTTACGATTCTTCTAACGCACTTCTTGCAAACAGCGATGGTAGGATTTTAACTTCGGCGCAAAATGGGGTTGTTTGCCCACGATTGTACGCAACTGGTTGGGCTAAGCGAGGGCCAGTCGGGTTGATTGGCTCTACAAAGTCGGACGCTTTGCAAATCGTTGAAAATATGCTGGAAGACTTAGCAAAAAGCTCGGCCAAAGAATATGAAACCGCACTTCCTGCACTTCCCGGCAGATTGGCAACAGATAGAGATCCTAAGTCTATTGAAAATCTTCTTGCATCTAGAGGAGTCAAAGTGGTTGATTTTGAAGGATGGAAGAGAATCGACGCATTTGAGATTGAATTAGGACTAGCGGAAAATCGCGCTCGCAAAAAAGTTGTATCTAAACAAATGCTTATGGATATAGCGGAAGTTAAACAATAGCTTATATTGAGTGAGCGCATCGATTAGTAAACATTGATTAGTAAACGTTGGTTAGTGGCCATTAAACTGTAGCAAAATTGCTCCAAATTGCGCAGAAAATGGCCACTTTTCAACATTTATTCACCTGCTTTAAGCGTGTTAAATCATAAACATACTAAATATACAGTTTTCATTCAGCAAAATTACAGTTGCGATTATTAAAATCAAAAATATGTTTGGCAATATAAAGATGCGCTATTGCAACAACTTGAAAACATTAGCTTTGTTTTCGTTAATATGGCTGTTTGTTGCTTTAATGTGGATTGTTGCTGGGTCGCGCCTATCAATGTTGATTTGGTTTGCAATCGTTGCAACAGTCTTAAGCGTGTGTGCCTATTGGCTTTCTGGAAAATTAGCGATTCGTATTATTGGCGCTAGCGAAGTCAGCGAGAATGATGAGCCTGTTTTATACGGTATTGTTCGCGAGATTTCCGCGCAAATCGAAAAGCCTATGCCTCATCTTTATGTTGCTCCAACAGATAGTCCAAATATTTTTGCGATTGGTAGAAGCGAGCGTCACGCAACTATTTGCTGCACTCGTGGGCTTTTAAACATTTTAAACGAACGTGAATTACGCGGCGTGGTAAGCCACGAGCTGATTCACGTTTATAACCACGATATTTTGAATTCCACGGTTGCTAGCGCGATTGCAACGATTTTTACATACACCGGGTATACGCTTATGTATTCAGGCGCTAAGTGTGCAAAATCAGCTAAAACGCGCTGCCCAGCTCTAAGGATTGTGGGCAAGGCTTTAAGTGCCATTTTTGCGCCCGTTGGTTCTCTTTTTGTTGATATTGCAATTTCTAGCGCGCGTGAGCTGGACGCAGATCGAAGTGCAGGAATGCTTACTGGCGATCCTGCGGCTTTAGCTTCCGCATTAAACAAGATTGCCTACGGTGCCAAGCTGCATGAAATGGATTTGCATTCGGGAGTGCAAGCTATTGCTTCCCTTATGATTGTAAATCCGTTTGCAAACTACGATTCTAAGCTTTTAAAGCTGTTTTCTAGGCAGCCTGCTGTTAAGGAGAGAGTCGATTGCCTAACGCTTATGGCTAAGGGGCAAGACGTTATACAAGAGGATGTTGTACAAGAAGTGATGCGTAAATCTACGCAAGGCAAGGCTGAGCGTGCAGATGAGAGCATTGAGTTAGATGGAAACAATGTGTTTCGCTTTCAGTACGGCAGAGAGTATGGCAAGGAATACAACAGAGAATACAGCAGAGAATACAGCAAAGGCGTTTCGGGCAGAGTTGTAGCAGTTAGCGGAGCGTGATATTCTTAGATGGTTTGCTTTTTAGATTGATTCTTTGGCATTTATTTGCTTGTTTGTAGGCGGATTGTTGGGCAGGATTAATCGCGGAGCAACCGAGCATGCGGACATAGTTCATCGGTAGAATGGAAGCTTCCCAAGCTTCAGAGGCGGGTTCGATTCCCGTTGTCCGCTCCATGTAGAAAACGTTGATATATCAACGTTTATGGCTTGTTTTTATGTCTTAAAAGTACGCTAAATGTGAAAATAATGTGTAAAATTCTGTGATTTTTTTTTTAATATTGACACGAAAATCTTAGTTAAATTAAAATCGTATTAAATCCGCTATGGCAGAGGATTTGATTGGTTGTTATTTGATTGGTTAGGAGGTTTTTATGTTAGATATGTTGTTTGCACTTGTTGCTGTTGTATCAATGTTAATAGGCTTGGTTCTATCTGTAATGCTTTGGGTTAAAAGCAGCAAATCAGCTAAAGAGTTGTATAAAGACGCGTACTCATATGCAATTGTTGATGTTGTATTAGGCGTATTGTCTTGGGCAACTTATGCTGCGACTATCAATTCCGTAGATGTTGATGTGCGTGAGTTTTACACAAATTATTTCGCTGCGCCATTGATTGTTCTTGCTGTTCTTGTTGTAAGTATTGCCGCTATAACTTTTGCTAAGTCTAGAAAAATCGCATAAATCGTATTTTTTGTACATTGCGTGTACAAAAAATTGTACATCGGATGTACAAAAAATACGTTTTTGTGTATACTTGTCTTCATGAGCGCATATTTTCCTAGACCAATTGCTGATTCCCTCCTTCAATCAAAACGAAAAGTCGTGATTCTTGAAGGCGCAAGGGCTGTGGGAAAAACTATGATGTCAAAGCGTCAGCTTGTGTCTAAAGGATTCTCATACGTGAGCCTTGCGGATGAAAATACATTTGCGCTCGCATCAACAGATTTATATGGTTGGCTAAAAAATCTTAGTACTCCAGTTGTTATTGACGAAGCGCAAAGACTGCCAAATTTGCCTCTTGCAATAAAAGAAATAGTTGATAATTCAACGGAAAACAATCTTCAATATGTTTTAACAGGGAGTGCACTTATAAATCGCAATGGACTAGATGGTCAAGATCCTCTTGCTAGACGCGCTCAGCACTTTACAATGAGTCCTTTTACTCAGTGTGAAATTACTCAAAATGTTGGGAATATTGTAGATAGTCTTATAGAAAGTAATCCGAATCTTAAATATGAAAAAGAAATAAGCAGAGAAGAAGTATATAAAATGATGGCTGCTGGCGGGTTTCCAGAATATCAGCAATCATATGATTCTTACGAGGCTTGGGAGCAAGAAAAGCTTGTTTCAAACGATATTCTTGCAGTGTTGGGAGATACCATTCTTCCAGGAGAACGATTAGACAGAAGCATGGCTGTTGGCATACTTAATAAGTTGCTATGTGCTCCTGGCGGGATTCTTAATACGAGTTCAATAGGTCAAGATCTTGCTTTAGATAGGCGAACCATTGAGCGTTACGTTAGCGTATTCTTGCGTAGATTCTTAATAAATGCGCTCCCGAATATAAAAACTGCGCCCAATCGCCAGACTTTCACTAGAGCCAAAATACATCCGGTTGATACGTCTTTAAGCATTCAAACAATGATTAGTAAGGGTCATAATCCTTTGGAAGATCCCGTTATGTATGGGAATCTGTTAGAAAGTTTTGTTGTAAATCAGATTATGCCTGCTGTGCAATGGTCTAAAACGCATCCAGATTGCTTCTACTGGCGTGAAACTGGTAGCAGTCCTAAAGAAGTTGATCTTGTGCTAAGCTTCCGTGGAAATCTGGTTGGCGTGGAAGTAAAAAGCTCTAGCATGGTGAATCGTGACGATTTTAAGGGGCTTGTAGCTCTTTCGCAAAAATCTGAATTTAAGCGCGGATATGTTGTTTATATGGGTCAAAAAATTATGCAGTGGGCGGATAATTTGTGGGCAATACCGTTAAGCGCGCTGTGGGAATGCAATGCATTCTAGCGCTCCGAATTGCCTTCTCACTTTGCTCAAATTCGTTACAAATGTCTCAGCGGCGAGACATTTGTAACGTTTTTTGGCTGATTTTCGTTATATTTGTCTCAGACGTGAGACATTTGTAACGTTTTTGGCCAAAATTCGTTATATTTGCATCATACCCGAGACAAATATAACGCAAGCGAAGACGTGAGCGCGGCTAATCTGCGCGAGCGACATTCCTGCTTTTGTTTCCCAAATCGACCCAAAAGGGAACAAATGCGGGATAATCGACGATTTCGAGCTGCACAACGCTTGTATTGCAATGTGTGATGTGTGATGTGTGATGTGTGATGCGCGATTTTTTACACAGTTTTTGCCTATAATCTTCTTATCTGTTGGTATATTTTGCAAAAATATGCTATATTTCTAAAAAAATGTGAATATTTTTGTGAAAATTTATCAAAAAAGCGTTAATATTACGAATTAGTCCATCAGACATCATATCATCTGATGTAATGATTCCTACATTGGTGTAGGTATTGTTCATGATTTTCACAATGCTGTGGAATTTATGTAAAACAATTACAAAAATAGGAGTGCGTATGCGTAGAAGTGTCATAGAAGATGCAAAGCGCGTTGTTGGTACTGTTGTTGGAATTACTCTTGCAATAGGCTTATGCTCTGGCGTAGCTAATGCTACTTCAGAAAAATCTAGTAAACCCAATAGTTCAGTTTTGCAAATATCGCTTAAAAGAACTGATAGCCTTAAAGATAATGTTCAAATAAATAGCAGGCTAACATATACGGTTACATATACAAATAAGGGTTCACAACCAATAACTGCGTATCCGTATGAAAGTAATATTTCCGATATTAGAGTTGGGGATTCAAAAAATTGCCGCTGGGCAAATCTTAATCCAGGTGAAACTCAGCAGTGCGGCTTTGGGTATCATGTTGTAACCGAAGAGGATGCCAAAGCGGGTAAATTCACGCCTAAAACAGTTTGGAAAGCTTCAAAAGATAGGGACGGTAACCAAGTAATCGAAAATAACATTGTTGTTGAAGACAAGCCTGTTACTGGTATAAAGAATACAGAATTTGACTCATCTTTGGGCCTTAAAACGGTAAAGCTTACAAACAGAACCAATAGCGTTTGCTACAGGATTCCAGCAATAACACAGACTGCAAATGGTTGGATTTTAGCAGCATACGATAAGAGGCCTGGTAATTGCTCTGATGCACCTATGCCAAACTCCATTGTTCAGCGAATTTCAAAAGATGGTGGTAAAACGTTTGAAGCTGAAACTGTTGTTAAGCAAGGGCATGATGGCAATGAAAAGACTAGATGGGGATATTCGGATCCGTCTTATGTGTTAGACCATGAAACTAATGAAATCTTCCTGTTCTCTGTAAAGTCTTACAGAAACGGCTGGGCTTGGTCCAGCGCTGGAGTAGATCCGGAAAACAGGAACGTTTTACACGCTTCAGTTACTAGCTCCAAGGACAATGGCGTCACTTGGAGCACTCCAAAAATCATTACTAAAGATGTGACTGCAGACGTGGGGCATTGGAGCTCTAGGTTTGCGGCATCTGGTCACGGAATTCAGCTTCGCTACGGCAAGTATAAGGGTCGTTTGTTGCAGCAGTATACAATAAACAACTCGGGAAAGATTCAAGCAGTAACGGTTTACTCCGACGATCACGGTAAGACTTGGAAAGTTGGCAAGCCTGTTGGGTTTAGAAGTGAAAAATCACATATGGACGAAAACAAGGTTGTAGAACTTTCTGACGGACGAGTTATGTTGAATTCTAGGCCTCAGAATTTTAGGCATCGTCTTGTTGCAATATCAAATGATGGCGGCGAAACTTATGGCGAAGTAAAAGAAGAGATGCAGCTTCCAGACCCTGCAAACAATGCTCAGATAACTAGGGCATATCCAGATGCGCCTATGGGATCTCCAGAAGCCAAGGTTCTTGTGTATTCTTCTTCTTCGGCGCATGGGCGTAGTGACGGCTTAATTCGCGTATCGTTTGATGATGGTGCAACTTGGGATACAGGCAAATTGTTTAAGTCTGGCTCTATGGCTTATTCTTGCATTGAAGTTTTGAACAAGCAGCATGGTGGCGGATTTGGTCTTTTATATGAGGGCGATAATAGCAATATTATTTACACTCATATATCTGAAGATTGGCTTGGATATACTCCTGTAACGGCAGATAATAGCGTTATTGACGTTCCGCAAAATGCCAAAAATATTGAAGTTAAGATTAAGAATCTTGGAGGCCATGATTATTCCGACTTAAAGCTTTCTATGAAGGATTTAGGTAAACAATCTGAATCAAATAAAGATTGGAAGATTCAAGATAAGACTGGTATTTCTGTAAAGCCTTTTGCTAACGCAAATGTAAAACTAGGTATTGCAATGCCTAAGGATGTTAAAGAAGGAACAACCGTTTCGATTCCAGTGCGATTTGCGTCTGCAAAATATGCAGTGGGAGACTCTTTGCCGGGAATTCAGTCTGTGATTAACATTCGCGTTGTAAAGGCAGTGGAAAGCCATAGTGTTGTGCCTTCTGCTCCTTCTGTGCCTTCTGAACCTTCTGCTCCTTCCGTTGATGTAAAACCTTCTGTGGATACTCCTTCTGCAGAAAAGCCTTCGCAAAATCCGCCATCGGAAGCAATTACACCTACCGAACCTGCGGAAAATCCAGCGCCTGCAAGGCAGCAAGCACCACAGGTTAGTAATCAATCAAGGAATGAAGCTAAGACTCAGAAAGCTGAGCAAAAGTCTGAGCAAAAGTCTGAGCAAAAGAAAGAGGATTCTAAGGCAAAAGACGATGTTGCCCCAGCTCCTCCAGCCAGCGTTGATCAGTTGGATAAATCTCTAAAGGGAGCTATTACCGTTGGAAACAATAATCAGATTGTTGCTGGTGAGCCTGTAAAGATTTCTGGAAAGATTTCCAACAAGGAATTTGCGCAACAGCTGCAAAAGAACGGTTCGGCAAAAGCCTATGCGTTTATATATTCCACGCCTAAAGCCTTAAAGGATGCCGATGGCAATTCGTTTATAACGGTTCGTGGATCTGCAGACAATGCACAATTCTCTGTTGATATTCCAGACGGATATTCTGGAAAGCACACAATCGTGCTTGTAAATGAGAAAGGCGAACAGCTTGCCTGGAATGAGGTAACAGTTAGCGCCAATCCAGTTGCAGATAAAAAGGATAGTCGCAGTGAAAAATCGGATTCAAACCGTAATGCATTTAGTAAAGTTTCAACGGGAAGTTCAATGTTGATTGTTCTTGCGGTTGTAATGCTTCTTGGCACTGCTGGATTCTTTGCAAAGGCAATGCGCAATAAGATTGCATAACCAATATTGCTAACTCTAAATTTTTGTAGTTAGTTATATACGTAAAGCGCTGATTCATTTAGATTGTGATTAACAAGTTTTGTTAAATTAGATTCTATTGAATTAGCGCTTTACTGTTTTGTTTTTTTTTATGTGCAGAAAATAGATTCGATTGCTGCAAAATGCTTGTATTGCAATGCGTGATGCGTGAACGCTATTTCCGCTTTTTGTTGTTGATTTTGCCATTTTGAGCTACATTTTCGGTAAGTTTTTCCCGAGAATGTAGTCCAAAACGTTGATTCGAGCTACATTTTCGGGCGCGACGACCTGCCTGAGCGCTTAAAGCGTAGCGCGCGAAGGCAATTCGGAGCGCTGAGCTTGCTCAAGTTGAAAGCACAGTGCGCTTTGACTGAGCTTGAAATTGCATAACGCATTTCAAGCTCCTTCAAAGCGTGATTTGGCTCAAGCATAAAGTCCAGTGGACTTTATGTGCCAAATCAGCCGAGCGGCTACTAATAGCCGCGAGGAATGGAACGCAAGCGAAGATATGAGCGCGACACACCCGAAAATCCTTTCCTTAAAAAAACCTGGGAAAATTCTTCAAAAACCTTGAAACACGTATTTTTACGGTTTAAGTATTGCTTATCCGCAAATTTTACGGTGAATGTGGCATTTAGTGTGGATTATTCTGTGTATAACATTATTTTTTTCGGTTTAGCATGTGTGGCTGGGGCTTGACTTTTTTAAACGGGGGGGGGTATGTTAATAGCAAACATGGCCGCACCTAGTTTGGCCGTGTGCCGCAGTCCACTTTGGATTGTGGAGCAAATTTTTCTCTGCGCCCCTAACGCAGAGGAGAAGAAGAAAGGAAATTAAAATGATGAATAAGAAGGCTATCGCCGCTTTCGCTGCTGGCGCAACTTTGCTTGCCGGCTTCGCAATGGCAACCCCAGCATTTGCTAAGGATGAGACCAAGCAGCCAACTCCTGCTGAGGTTCTTAAGACTGCTCAGAAGGCTGTTGAGGATAACAACAAGGCTATCACGGACGCTGAGGCTGCTATCGCTGCTGCTACGAAGAACATTGAGACTGATAAGGCTTCTGTAAAGACTGCTGAGGAAGCTCTTACTGCTGCTAAGGTTTCTGAATACTTCGAAAATGGTAAGCTCAAGAATGCTAAGAAGAGCTTTGATGTTACCTCTGAGGAAGGTAAGAAAGTTCTTGCTTTGCAGACTGCTTACAATACTTTGGCCACTGACGAAGCAGCTAAGACCAAGGCTGAAGGCGAATTGACAACTGCTAAGGCTAAGGTTTACGACTTGGATCAGGCTTTGAAGAAGGCTCAGGAGGCTGCTGGTGCTGCTGAGGCTCTTGAGAAGAGCTTCCACACCAAGGAATATCACATTGCTAACGTTTCTCGTGCTAAGGTCAAGCTTGATTCCACTAAGGCTGATCACGCTGATAAGATGAAGACTTACAGCGAGAAGTTTGAGGCTTGGCAGAAGGCTGATGCTGATTTGAAGATGGCTACGGCTAACTTCAAGGCTGCTCAGAAGGCTGTTTCTGATGCTTTGGCTTCTGGTTTGAATAATTCTAACCCAACTGCTTACAACGATTTGTTGGATGCTCAGAATCGTGCTTCTGCTGAGCTGGATGCTGCTACTAAGGCTGAAAAGAAGGCTGCTGATGAGCTTGCGAAGGCTCAGGGTGAGGCTGAGAAGGCTGCTCGTAATTACAACGATGCTTTGAAGGCCTATAAGGCTGCTTACAATGCTGCTATTCGCGATGGTGTGAAGCTTCCAGCTGATCTTCCAGAGATTACTGATCCATTGGTTCCAACTACTCTTCCTGGTGTTCCAGGCCAGCCAGGTAAGCCAGGCCAGCCAGGCCAGCCAGGTCAGCCAGGTAAGCCAGGCAAGCCTGAAGTTGAGAAGAAGAAGAATGATGGCAAGAAGTTGCCAGGCACTGGTGTTGGTGTGACTTTGACTGCTTTGGCTGCAACCATGCTTGCTGGTATGGGTGCTGCTGTTCGCAAGGCTCGTCACTAAGCACTGCGCGCGCACTCGTGTGTTTTAGAGTGCGAGTGCGCGTATAAATTAGGCTTGCGTTAGGCGGCGGCGCGTGTTTTGCGCGCTGCAGCTTGCATGCTGGGTTTAGGGTTTGCTTGGTTTGCCGAAATTTCCTTTTCTTACCTTGTAGATTCTTTATTCTGCTTGCGGGTGCTTAATGCTTGTTGCTAGAGATGGTTTTCCGCTAGGGACGGAATTCTGTTCTTTAGTTTTAAAGGCTTGTTAGAAATCTAACAAGCCTTTTTGCGTATAACATAGTTCGTATATGCCCACTTCCTGGGTTATAGGCCAAAGGTGGCTTAATGAAAAAACGATTACGGAACATCGTGCTATGGTTGCACAAAATGTATAAAAAATTGTCTCAAGCACCTTTTGCTCTATAGCTCCAACAATTTCTACGCATTGTGGATAAAAGGTGTTAGAAAAATCTATAATTCAGCTGTGCATTGTTTTGGAAAAGTAAATATGCTAGAGGGTCACGCAAATTGGTGACCCCCTGCTAACAGCAATCAACACTTCCTATAGTGAAGTGAGCTTGTCGTACATATAAGCATATACAAATTTGGTTATTTTTACAAATTTAATGATTACGTGTTGCATTAATAATTTTTTCAATATAAAAACATGTTAAACGTAATTATTAAATTTAGAAGAATATACTTATAGAGTTCTAGCACAAATTGATGATGTTATTTGTAACAGTGGTGTATATTTTCCAATGAAGCGTCGTATACAAAATGACATTTTTTAATGTAAATAATGTAAATATGGGGGGGGTAGGTGCAAAAAGAAACCCCAGATTTGAGCACTGTTAGTATGAATAGGAGCTTTGCTCGAGTGTAGTCGCAAGTACAAAGATTTATCAGACGTCTGACGAATTGTAGTGTGATTGGTGTAGTCTACAAATCAAAAGACAAATCAGCGACGATTTCAAGGAGGATATCATGCTGAAAGCTAAATTCGTTGTAGGCGCATACGCATCGTTGCCAAAAACTCGCGAAGATCAAGAAAAATACTACGATTTGCTGGGCAAGCAAAGCTGGATTGCTGGAACAGAGATTCCATACCCAGGTGATTTGGCAGATGCACAAAACCGCGCATGGCTAGCAAGCGCAATACCATCGCATTGGCATGCAAACACGATTACAGCAATTCCAGGAACAATGCGTCACATAAACTTTGACCCAGATCCAGAATTTGGACTTGCAAGCCCAAGCGAAGAAGGCAGACATCGTGCGCTGGCTTTCTTTAAGGATATTCGCGAAGCAATCGCAAACGTTGTAGACATTAGAGATAGCTGCGATATATCTCATGTAGAAATACACACGGCGCCAACTCGCTTAGCTCAGGCGGATGCAATGAAGAAGTCGTTAGAAGAACTCGCTCAGCTCGATTGGTGTGGAGCAAAGCTGGTGATTGAGCATTGCGATAGATACATTGAAGGCCAAAATCCAGAAAAGGGATTCCTGCCTCTAGAAGAAGAGATTCAGATTGCAAAAGAAGCGGGAATTGGAATTACAATCAACTGGGGTAGAAGCGTTGTGGAAGAGCGCAATGCTCAAGCGGCAGTAGAGCACGTGCGCGCGGCAAGGCAGGCTGGTGTTCTGCAAGGATTAATGTTCTCGGGAGCTGGCCCAGATGCAACGCAATACGGATATGAGTGGATTGATGGCCATTTGCCAATGAACCCAGATGAGCCGACTTCGTTAATGACGTCTAAAGAAATTCAAGAAACCACTCGCGAGGCGCTAAAAGACGATTACGCAATCGACTATTTGGGTGCAAAAGTGTGCGTTCCGCAAGACGCGAGCGTTGAGGAGCGCTTGGGATATTTGGCGCGCATTCACGATGCTGTGGCTGGAGCGCAGGCTTAGTAACAGGCTGAATAACAGGCTGGATAAACAGTAAAAGTAAAGCTCAAACGCGAGTAGAAAACGGAAATTGTTATGAACGAAGTAAAAGATTCTCGCTCTACATATCTTGCTTTTGACATAGGCGGAACAAAAATCGCATACGGATTGGTGACTTTGCCAGAGTCTTTGGAGTCTGCAGGGTCTTTAGAATCTGCAGGGTTTAGCTTTGGCAATGAAAGCGCAGACTGTGCTTCTCCAACAGTAGAAGACTATGGCTCTATGCCAACAGAAGCTGCAAAAGGCGGAGAAGACATAAAGAATCGCCTAGTGGCGTGCGCAAAGCAAATATTGGAAGATGCGGCGAAAAGTGGCAAAAAAATTAGCGGAATTGGAATAGCGGCTGCAGGAGTGCCAAATAGCAAAACTGGCGAAATCGTAGCAGCTACAGACATTCTTCCTGGTTGGCGAGGTCAGCGAATTTACGACGCGTTTAAGAGCGTAACCGACCTGCCAGTTTATATGATTGGCGACGTTGGCGGCCACGGCCTTGGAGAGGCGATTTACGGTGCTGGCCGCGGAAAGTCGATTGTGTTTTCCGTTGGCATAGGCACTGGAATTGGCGGCGCGATTATTATAAACGGCAAGCTGTTTTCGGGCGCGCACGGAGTTGCTGGGCACGCTGGCCACGTTGTTAGCGATTTGGGAGTTGGCTTCGAGTGCTCTTGCGGAGCGCATGCGGGGCATATTGAGCCAGTGGCCTCTGGAACGGGGCTGGCAACTCTTTACAACAGCAATCTTCCACAAGGCGGCGAGCTGGCACAAAACGGCTACGAGGTTTGTGTGCGCGCAAATTCTGGGCAGGATGCGCATGCTAAAGAAACGCTTGCTAGGAGCGGCAAGGCTTTGGGGCAGTGCGTTGCGGGAATGGCAAATCTTATAGATCCAGATGTGATTGTGCTTTCTGGCTCTGTTGTAGAAGCTGGCGATATTTGGTGGAATGCTATGCGAAGCGGGTTTGAAGACTCGGCATTAACGCTGATTAAAAGCACGCCGATTGTTAAGGGCAAGCTTGGAGGGTCTGCTCCGCTTATTGGCGCGGCTTTTGCTGTTCACTCAAATCGTGCTTAATCGCGTTTAATCGCGTTTGATTGCGTTTGATCGGGTTTAATTTTGTTTAGTTTAGTCACATTTTAAAAAGGAGGAATCGCTATGAATCCTGTGATTGAAAAAATCAAGGGTGGCCTAGTGGTTAGCTGCCAGGCATACCCAGGGGAGCCGCTTAGGCACCCAGAAACAATGGCACAAATGGCAATGGCTGCTGTAGAAGGCGGAGCTGTTGGCATTAGATGCCAGGGATTGTCGGATATTTCTGCGATTAAAGGGCAGGTAGATGTGCCTGTAATCGGCATTTGGAAAGATGGTCACGAAGGCGTCTACATAACTCCGACTTTGCGTCATGCGCGTTGCTGCGCTGCTGCTGGAGCGGATATTATTGCGATTGATGCAACCGATAGGCCACGCCCAGATGGGCTGACTTACGAGCAGACTGTTCGCGCTTTGCACGACGAAGGCATAGTTGTTATGGCCGATTGCGGTAACTTCGATGATGCCAAGCGCGCAGCGGATTGCGGAACGGATATTATATCTACCACTTTGGCTGGCACTTCGCCTGGAAGGCCAAAAACGGACGGCCCAGATTTTGAGCTTTTAGGCCAGATTTTGCAAGCTTTCCCAGATTATCCAATTATTTGCGAAGGGCGTATTCACACTCCAGATCAGTTGCACAAGGTTATGCAGATGGGCGCTTGGGCTGCTGTTGTTGGAACGGCGATTACGCACCCAACGTCGATTACGCGCTGGTTTGCAGCAAAGTTGTAGGCGGCGAGTGGGTAGGCGGATGCGGCTGGGAGCGCTAAGGAAAAGTCGCAAGCAACCGCAGATTTGCCAAGCGCGTGTAAGTAACAAATAAATAAAAATAGTGGTTATGTGTGTGTAGATTATGTGCGATTTTGTTCTAATTTTTCGCGATTTAAAAAATAATCAAAATTTTCACAAATTCGACACACGCATAACTTGACATCAGACATCAGACCTCTTATGTTTGAAGTAACGTGAAAATAATGCACGCGCTATAATTTAAAATGTTTTCGCATTCGAAGACGAAATGCAAAAAACCCAAACTCAATGGTGAGGAGAAAATATGGCACGAATTAACTCGAAGCTAACCGCGGCGCTCGCCGCTGGTGTGGCAGCATTAATGATGCTTTCTGGCTGCGGTGGAGCAAAAACCCACAAGGCCGCAAAAGCAAAGACCGCTGTTAAAGACACGATTACAGCACAGGTTGCATACGCAAGCCGTGACTTTGCGCCATCTACAACCTCTGGCGCGTTGCCAATGGCAGCAAACTGGCACGTTACAGAGCCACTTTACGCTCTTGATTACAGCAACTTTAAGGTTTTCAACGCTCTTGCAAAGGGTGAGCCAAAGAAGATTTCCGATACGGAATACGAAGTAACCATTCGCGATGCCGCTAAGTTCTCGGATGGAACAGAGGTAACCGCAGGAGATGTGGTATCTTCCTTTAAGCGCACAACCGCAAAGGGCAGCCTTTACATCTCTATGCTCGACTTTATTGACTCTGTAGAAGCAAAAGACAATCGTCACGTAATCTTTAAGCTAAAGAAGGCGTTCCCACTGTTCAAGCAGCGCCTTGCTTTGATTCAGATTGTTCCAACCGCAAAGTCTGATGCAGATCTTAAGAACATGCCAATCGGCTCTGGCCCATGGAAGTATGTTTCTATTACCGATAACCAGGTAAAGTTTGAGCGCAACGATCTTTACAACGGCAAGTACAAGGCACAAGCCAAGAAGATGGTTTGGAATGTAACCGTTGATGATACCGCTCGCGTAACCGCAATGCAGGGTGGCAAGACCGACGTAATGGAAATGGTTCCAGCACAGGCATTCAACACTTTGAAGGCATCTGGATCTGAGCTTAAGACCGCACAGGGCTTTACTCTTCCATTTGTTATGTTCAACACAAAGCAGAAGCCATTTGACGACAAGCGAGTTCGCCAGGCAGCTCTCTACGCAATTGACGTAAACAAGCTGATTACCAACCAGATGAGCGGCCAGGGCGAGGCAGCAACAAGCTTCTTGCCAAAGAACTACGCAAACTACCACAAGGCAAAGAACGTTTACACCAAGAACATTGCTAAGGCAAAGAGCTTGCTTAAGGAAGCTGGCGTAAATGGTCCACTAAAGTTCACTCTTTACACCACGGATCACACTTGGATTACCCAGCTTGCTCCACAAATCAAGAACGATCTTGCTGAGATTGGCATGGATGTGGAAATCAAGTCTATGAAGTCTTCCGCACTCTACCCACAGATTACCGACCGCGACGATGCAAACTACTCCATGGTTCTTGCTCCAGGCGATCCATCCGTGTTCGGCAACGACCCAGACTTGTTGATGAGCTGGTGGTACGGCGACAACGCTTGGACCCGTCAGCGCTCCTTCTGGAAGAACTCCGAAGGATACGCAAAGCTCCACGAGCTTATGGACAAGGCTTTGGCTTCCAGCAAGCCAGCTGAGCGCCAGAAGTATTGGAACCAGTGCTTCGATTTGATTAGCGACGAAGTGCCTCTGTACCCACTCTTCCATCGTAAGACTACGACCGCTGTAAAGAAGGGTGCATTGGCTGAGTGGAATGCAATCGGCTCCACTGGCATCAACCTTGTAAAAGCAAAGCTAACAAAGTAGGTGCAAGTCAAAGTAACAAACTTCATTTTCCCTAACCTCTAACCGCAAAACCGGCCCAACTGTTTACCTTTCTCGCCTTTGTGCAGATGGGCCGGTTTTGTTATGCAAAAATAACAATTTTCTTCAATGGATGTGTGGATGTCTTATGAGTAATTTTCTTAGACTTTTAGGTAGGCGACTAATCGCCCTGCCGTTCATGGCATTCGGTGTTACGTTCCTCGTATTCTTCCTTATGTCATTTTCTAAATACGATCCAGCAGTTGCAGCATTAGGCGAAAATTCGTCTCCAGCAGCTCTGGCAGCCTTCCGCCACGAAATGGGCTACGATAGGCCATGGTGGCAGCAGTTTGGGTCTTACATAGTTGGACTCTTCCAAGGAAACATGGGTGTTTACGGCGTAAACAAGGATTCCGTAGCTCAGCGAGTGGCGGATGCCTTCCCAATCACCTTGCAGTTAACCTTCATTGGCTTGTTAATCGCAATAGTCTTTGCAGTAATCTTCGGCGTTTTTGCAGCGCTTTATCGCGATACTTGGGTTGACCAAACGGTTCGCGTGCTTTCGATTATTGCAATCGCAACTCCATCCTTCTGGCTCGGCGTTCTTTTGATTTACGTTTTGCAAATCAAGCTCGCATGGCTCCCAGGTTCTGGCGATTTTGTGCCGTTCTTTGAAGATCCAGAAGCATACATGGCCAGAATGGCAATGCCTTGCTTCGCACTAGGCCTTCCAGTAGCAGGTCAGCTTACGCGAATCATACGAACCTCGATGGTAGAAGAATTGGATAAGGATTATGTGCGAACCGCAATCGGCGCAGGTATTCCAAAGAGCGTAGTGGTTGCTAGAAACGTGTTCCGCAATGCTTTGATTACACCAATCACCACTCTTGGTATGAAGATTGGTTACCTTATGGGTGGCGCAATCGTTATTGAGGTGATTTTTGCACTACCAGGAATGGGTACTGCAATGTTCGACGGCATTAATGGCAACCAGCCGATGCTTGTGCAAGGCGTTGTTTTGGTTGTTGCAATCGCATTCATCTTTATAAACATTATTGTTGATTTGCTCTACGTGTTAATCAACCCAAGAATTAGGACGGTGTGACATGCTATTTGGAAAGAATCAGGTAGTAGATGCCGCATCAAAACCAGGCATCAAATTTAATAGATTTAGCAAGATGAGCTTAGGCTCTAAAATCTCGCTTGTTGTTATTGCAATACTAGCGTTCTGCGCTGTTTTCGCACGCTTCTTAGCGCCATGCGACCCAGTAAAGATTACGCAAAACTATCAGCCGCCAACAGGAGCGCACTGGTTTGGCACCGATAACCTTGGTAGAGACGTGTTCTCGCGCGTTATGTACGGCGCTCGCTACTCGCTTGTAATCGGCTTGTCGTCTGTTATCTTTGCATTGGTGATGGGTTCGATAATCGGCGCAATCGCAGCTGTGAGCCGCACTTGGATATCTGAGCTTATAATGCGATTGATTGACGTAGTAATGTCAATCCCAGGAATCGCATTAGCGGCTGTGTGCCTTGCAATTCTTGGACAATCCATGATTGGCATCATCATTTCCATTGGCGTGCTTTACGTTCCACAAATCGCAAGAATTGTGCGCGCAAACATAATAAGCGAATATGGAAAAGACTACGTGCGTGCAGTAATCGTTTCTGGCGCTCGCGCACCTTGGATTTTGCTCAAGCACGTAACGCGTAACATTGCAGCTCCAGTTATGGTGTTCACAACGCTTTCTGTGGCAGACGCAATCGTGTTCGAAGCTTCCCTTAGCTTCATCAACGCTGGTATTCCAGAGCCAACGCCAACATGGGGCAACATTTTGTCTTCTGCTAAAGCAGGCGTTATCTTTGGTTACTGGTGGCAGGCATTGTTCCCAGGCTTAGCAATCATGATTACCGTTTTGTGCCTTAACATTCTTTCTGAGGGCATTACGGATGCAATGGTTGCAGCTCCAACCGCTCCAGTAGCTAAGACTGCTGCAGATGCGGAAGCAGCTCGCAAGGAAGATAGGATTCTTACCGACCCAGTGGCAGCTTACGAGGAGCAGCACGACGCTTTGGTTGAGTCTTTGGCAAAGCTTCGCGCGGCCGAATTAAAGCGCACGGATCGTTTGCAGCCAACGTCTACAGAGCCTCCAGTTATTGAGGTTAAAGACTTGTGCATTCAGTTCCCACGCTACGGCAGCGTAAACGTTGTAGACCACTTGAGCTTCTCTGTTCGCCCAGGCGAAACAATGGGCTTGGTTGGTGAATCTGGCTGCGGTAAGTCAATCACTTCGCTTGCGATTATGGGCTTGCTTGATCCAAAAGCTAAGATTAGCGGACAAATCCTGTTTAATGGCAAGGATCTTGTAAAGCTTAGCCCAAAGGAGCACAATGCTTTGCGCGGCCACGAGATTGCAATGGTTTACCAAGATGCTTTGTCTTCCTTAAACCCATCAATGCTGATTAAAACGCAGATGAAGCAGCTAACTTCTAGAGGTGGCACTCGTAGCGCCGAAGAGTTGTTGGAGCTTGTAGGCTTGGATCCAAAGCGCACGCTTGAATCCTACCCACACGAGCTTTCTGGCGGCCAGCGTCAGCGCGTGTTGATTGCAATGGCACTTACGCGAGATCCAAAGTTGATAATCGCAGATGAGCCAACAACCGCTTTGGACGTTACTGTTCAAAAGCAGGTGATTGATCTTCTTAACGAATTGCGCGAAAAGCTTGGATTTGCAATGGTGTTTGTAAGCCACGATTTGGCTCTTGTTGCCAAGGTTGCGCACTCGATTACCGTAATGTACGCAGGCCAGGTTGTTGAGCAAGGCTCCACCAAGGAAATCCTCACCGACCCGCATCACGAGTACACGCGTGGTTTGCTTGGCTCCGTAACCTCCATTGAGGCTGGTGCTCCAAGATTGCACCAGGTTCCAGGAACGGTTCCAAGCCCATCCGACTTCCCTAAGGGAGATCGATTCGCTCCTCGCTCTTCTCATCCAGATCAAGGACTAGACGTGCGCCCAGTAATGAAGCGCATTCCAGGAACGTGGCACTTCTACGCCGCGCCTCCAGAGCCTGAATCGGATGCACCTTCCGCAATTTTGACCGCCTCCGATCAAGGAGATGTGCGATGAACATGAATGTTAACGAAACAAACAAAGTACAGAACGAAAATGGCGATGTTCCAATCATCGAGCTGCGCGACGCCGAAGTGGTGTTCACTACTCGAGCAGGATCTGGCTTATTCCATAAGAACAAGATTACAGCCGTAAACAAGGTAAATCTTAAGCTTATGCCAGGCAAGACGATTGGTATTGTTGGTGAATCTGGCTGCGGAAAGTCTACTACTGCAAACATTATGTGCGGACTCCAGCAGGTTACAAGCGGCAAGGTTTTGTTTAAAGGGCAAGACGTTACGCACCGAACCGCAAAAGAGCGCATGGATATTGGACGCGTGGTTTCCGTTGTGTTCCAGGATCCAGCAATGGCTTTGAATGCTCGTATGAGTGTGATTGATCAGCTGATTGACCCGCTTGTTGTGCACAAGATTGGAAGCAAGGCTGAGCGCGATGCTAGAGCCAAGGAGCTAATCCGAATGGTTGGTTTGCCTCATTCTGTTCTTGGCGCTTTGCCAGGTCAGCTTTCTGGCGGCCAGCGTCAGCGTGTGGCAATCGCTCGTGCGCTTTCGCTTAATCCAGATGCAATAATCGCAGATGAGCCAACTTCCGCTTTGGATGTTTCTGTGCGTGCTCAGATTTTGAATCTTCTTTCCGACTTAAAGAAGAGGCTGAATCTTTCCATGGTGTTTATTAGCCACGATATTCAAACAATCCGATACATATCTGACGAAGTTGTTGTTATGAATCACGGAACGATTGTTGAGCGCGGCGAAACTCACCAGGTGATTAATAATCCGCAGGATGCGTACACAAAGATTCTGATGGGCGCGGCGCCTTCGCTGCTGCATCCAACGGAAGAAGAGTGCAAGTAAGCGGCAGGTGCTAGTCGCTAGTCGCTAGCTTAAATGCGCGGGCGGTCTGCTAAGACCTGCAGTAAATCCATGCAGGCCGCCCATTAATTGCAAAACCTAAAATCATAAATCATAAATCATAAATCATAAATCATAAAAAGTCATAAAAAATACGAAAGAAGTTTAATCATGGCAGAAAAATTCCACGGCGTTATTCCTCCAGTAGTTACGCCATTAACGGCAGACGGCGAAGTAGACGTTGTTAGCTTTGAGCGCTCTCTTAACCGCATGATTGAGGCAGGCGTAGATGGCCTGTTTACACTTGGATCTTCTGGCGAAGTGGCATTTAGCACAGATAAGCGCCGCCGCGAAATCATTGAAACCGTAATGCGCATTGTTGACGGCCGCGTGCCAGTGTTGGTTGGCTGCATCGATACGGAAACAAACCGCGTTATTGAGCATGCAAAGGAAGCTAAGGAGCTTGGAGCATCTGCAATCGTTGCAACAGCGCCATTCTATGCACTCGGCGGCATGGCAGAAGTTGAGCGTCACTTCCGCCTTATTCACGAAGCTGTTCCAGATTTGCCTCTGTTTGCTTACGATATTCCAGTTTGCGTGCACACAAAGCTTCCAGGCGGTTTGCTTGTAAAGCTTGGCAAAGATGGCGTGCTTGCTGGCGTTAAGGATTCTTCCAACGACGACGTATCGTTTAGGTTCCTTGTAGACGACAACAACAAGGCTGGCCACCCATTGACTTTGCTTACGGGCCAAGAGGTTGTTGTTGATGGAGCATACATGGCTGGTGCAGACGGCTCTGTTCCAGGTCTTGCAAACGTTGAGGCCACTGGCTACGTGCGCATGTGGAAGGCTGCTCAGGCTGGCGATTGGGCAACGGTTAAGAAGGAGCAGGATTGGCTTGCTGCTTTGATGCGAATCGTTACTGTTCCTAGCGGAGTGGCAGGCTTTGGCGCTGGTGTTGGCGCCTTTAAGACTGCAATGGCATTGCTTGGCGTGTTTGACACAAATCAGATGCCAGATCCAGTTTGCCCACTTAAGGGAGAAAATGTTGAAGCCGTGGCTGGCGTTCTTAAGGAAGTTGGCTTGACTTTGGCAAAGACTCCGCAAGAAGTGAGCGATTCCACTAAGTAGCGACTTAAGTGCGTATCTTAAGTGCGTATCTTAAGTGCGTATCTTAGGTGCGTATCTTAAGTAAAAATCATAAATAATCATAAATAATCTAATAAAGCCTTTTATTTATGGTGCATAGTAAGTAAATAGTGTTGCGGTGTGCGTTAATTCGCATGCCGCAATGCTAATAATTGCTTAAAGCTTTAAAGGAGAAGCAAAGATGGCAGAAGTTATTATTGTAAAAGATCAGGATGAAGCTGGCGAGCTCTACGCAAAAGCAGTTGTAGATTTGATTAGTCGCAAGCCAGACGCAGTGCTTGGCTTGGCTACAGGATCTAGCCCATTAAAGGCCTACGAGCATCTTGCAAAGCTTGTTAAAGAAAATAATGTTGACGTTAGTCGCGTGCGCGGATTTGCGCTTGACGAGTACATTGGATTGCCATTAGAGCACGAGCAGTCCTACCACAGCACAATTCGCAGAACCGTAACCGATTTAATCGGCCTAAACCCAGATTTAGTGCACGTTCCAGGAGATGTTCTTAACGGAGCGCCATTAAGCGAGGGCAGCAAGATTGCACACGCTGGAGCCGACTACGATGCTGCTATTGCGGCCGCTGGCGGAATCGATGTGCAAATCTTGGGAATTGGCTCCGACGGCCACGTTGGATTTAACGAGCCAGGATCTTCGCTTGCATCTGGAACGCGCGTAAAAACCTTAACCGAGCAGACTCGCGTAGATAATCGCAGATTCTTCGACGGAGATATTAACCAGGTTCCAACTCACTGCATAACCCAAGGAATTGGAACGATTTTGCGCGCTAAGCATCTTGTTCTTCTTGCGTTTGGCTCTAATAAGGCAGATGCTGTGGCGGCCACGCTAGAAGGCGGAGTAAGCTCGCTATGCCCAGCTTCCGCGCTGCAAATGCATCCGCATGCAACTGTGATTGTAGACGAAGATGCAGCAAGCAAGCTTAAGTTGGCAGACTACTATCGCTGGGTGTATGCAAATAAGCCATCTTGGCAGGGAATCTGATAGATCCGATATCTCTGATAGATAAGTCTAAAATTAAGTAACGTATTCAAAAGCACAAACTTCAAAAGCACAAACGCAGGTGGGTTAAATGTCAAAAAATGCATACTTAGATGCCGTAAATAAGATTGATGATTCACTAAAATCAAACGAGGGGCGCAGTTTTGTAGTGCGCAACGTAAGCGTTGTAGACGCGCGCGGAATTGTTCCTAACGCTTGGATTTTGGTTAAAGATGGCGTGATTTTAGAAACGGGCATTTTAGACGAAGACCTTGCGCTGGCGATTAATGCTTGCGGCTTGCGCGCATCTGACTTAAATGTTGTAGACGGCGGCGGCTATTTTGCTGCGCCAGGCTACATTGATTTGCACGCTCATGGAGCCTGGGAGCATTCGTTTGACGACGGTGCCGAAGGGATTGCCATTGCGCGCGCGTATCACATGCTTCACGGAACAACTAGGCAAGTTCTTAGCTTGATTACAAATCCTCTTGATGTAATGCAAGAGAATTTACGCACCGTTAAGCGCGTTATGCAAACGCGACCAGATGTGCTTGGATCTCACTTAGAGGGGCCGTTCTTGGCGCTTTCTAGAAAAGGCGCGCACGACCCTAATTGCCTAGTGGACCCTACCCCCGAGCGTGTTGAGGCGCTGCTTGAGGCGGCGGATGGCACTTTGCGCCAGATTACTCTGGCTCCAGAGCGAGAACACGGCATGGAGGCTATTAAGCGCTTTGTACAGGCTGGCGTAATTCCAGCAGTGGGGCATTGCGACGCAGATTATAAAACCGCGCGCGCGGCTTTTAACGCTGGCTCTACGCTTATGACTCACATGTTTAACGCTATGAACGGCATTCATCACCGCAAGCCAGGCCCAATTCCTGCAGCTTTGGAAGACCCGCGAGTAACGATTGAGCTTATTAACGACGGCTTCCACGTTGAAAACCCTGTTTTGCGAATGGCGTTTAAGGCGGCAGCTGGAAAGATTGCGTTTGTAACAGATGCAATGGCTGCAACAGGATGCGCAGATGGCGCTTATAAGCTTGGCGCTTTAGACGTTACGGTTACGGGCGGCCACGCAAGGCTTGTTTCTAATGGCGCTATTGCGGGATCTACTTTGATTCTAGAAGTTGCTATTAAGCGCGCTGTTAAAGAGCTTGGAATCGGATTGCCAGAGGCCATTGCTGCGGCAACCGTTGTTCCTGCTCATGTGCTTGGAGTAGATAAGCCGAATGCTATAACTGGCGCTCCTTTGGGCTTGGTTGAAAAGGGGTACGCGGCCGATTTGCTTTTGCTTAATCCAGGAACTTTGGCAGTTGAGCACGTTTGGTGCGACGGCCATAAAATTTCGTAACGGAAATCGTATCGTTGCGATTAATCGTGATGCTGTAGTACTCAGGCATCACCATTGAAGATGAAAGAACCGCTCTCTAAACTAGAGCGGTTCTTCCATTTTATAGAATGTATGTGCTTCAGTGCTTTTGCAGTCTATTAAGCAAAATCGACTGAATTGGCTCGTAATGGCTGTTTACAGCCTGCCTATATCCGTCTGCGTCTCCCGCAATAGCCGTTTTAAGCATAAGTTCGTGCGCTCTAGCGGTTTTTTCAAGCTCGTCCGAAACTTCCAGCCCCAATTGTGGCAAAACAGCCATATGCACAAGCCACAAGCATCGCACAAATTGCTCTGCAATCGTATTGTTTACCGCGCGCAAAATGCCCGTGTGGAAAGCAATATCTTGTTCCAAGAACGTTTTTCCAGCATGCGCTTCTTTTGTCATTGTTTCCGAAAGCGCTTCCAGCTCTGGATGCTGCGTTCCCTTAAGCGACTCAACAACTTTATCCGCGCATCCAAGGTCTAGGAATTTGCGCATTTCCACAACGTCACTCAAGTCTTCAAAATTCTTATTAATGGAGATTAAAGATCGGAATGCAAGCGTTTCCACCATTGGATCCAAAGACAAGGAGCCAACAAACATGCCTTTTCCTTGCTTAACTTCCACAATGTTAAGCGCTTCAAGCTTGCGAATGGCCTCGCGCACCGACGATCTTGATGCGCCAATCAAATTGCATAGCATTGGCTCGGTTGGAAGCATATCTTTTGGCTGCAAACGCTCTCTTAATATAAGCGACCTGATTGCGTCCATTGTTTCGTCGCAGCGCTTTCTTGCTGCGATTGGAGCGGAGTTTGAGCTTGCCTGCAATAGCGATAAGCGGTCTAGTGTTGTCATCTCATCGTCTTCGTGCTTGCTAAATGTCTCTTCCATTTTGGCCCCTTTCAGTTCGCGTGAGTCTTCCCTCTTTTAAATCTTTTAAATCTTTTGAATCTTTTGTTTTTTCGTTTTTGTCTATTGTGTTTTTGTCTATTGTGTTTTTGAAACCTGTTTGCAAACTATCTTGCCGCCAAAGCGAGGAATCTATTGCTGTTATATAAATTCCAGTAGTCTCTTTTTCCCACAGTAGCTGCAAAGTGTGTTTATTGCTAGAGGTAAGGCATTGATAAACGTGGTGGAATGGGTTTATGCACACATTTTTTTGCCACGTTTTGCCGCCGTCGGAGCTAAATCGCACAACTCCGCGGCCGCGGTATGGCATCATTTGGCTTGCGTTTGCAAATGCTATGCAGTCTGCGTTTCCCTCGTTTTCGCCGCTAAAGCAGGTTGCGCTTGGCTGGCTGAATATCTCGGGCAAGCTTTGGTCAAAAATCAGCTCGCTCCATGTTTCGCCGCAATCGTGACTAATGGCCTTGCCTACGCATCCCGAGCGATTTTGATTGCGGAAGAACGCCAGAATATCGCCATTTTTGCGCTCTACAAACACGGTTTCGGAGCTTGTTGCATCGTCGTCTTGCATTGTTACAGGGTCTACGATTTTGCCGCCCATTAATCGCCCCTCGTTAATCATTTTGCCTCGGCGCCACGTTTTGCCGTCGTCGTCCGAAATAAGCGCTCCCGAAGAATAGTGCGATTTGCTTTGGCCGCTGCAATAAAATGGCACAAGTATTCTGCCGTAATGTTTTTCGCTGCGCCTAATAACAATTCCGTTCCCTGGGCATACTCCAGCG
The DNA here is from genome assembly GCF_055452355.1 of Gardnerella rara. Taxonomy (NCBI): domain Bacteria; kingdom Bacillati; phylum Actinomycetota; class Actinomycetes; order Bifidobacteriales; family Bifidobacteriaceae; genus Gardnerella; species Gardnerella rara. The sequence continues at coordinate 18,831 of NZ_JBVBJP010000004.1, read as the reverse complement.
AAGCTCATCCACGGTTCTTTAACCATGTGGTCAATTAAGCGTGGTGCGCTCCACGTTTCGCCGTCGTCGTCCGAGTAGATTTGCGCTATGTAGCAAGTTTTTTCGGCGAATAATGGCTGACTTTCGCTTGCTGTTTCGGGTGATTGCCATATGTTCCACGTGGAACGGTCGCAAGTTTGGTTACTGTGCGAGTTATTGCTTGAGTCACCACTCAAATCTCCACTCAAATCGCCATTTTTTATGCTTCCATCTGGGTAAATTAGCCAATTTGTTGCGCATTCTTTTTCGCTAGAATCGCATGGCAATTTTACGGCCGCGCTTGCGTCCATTGCCGCCGCGTAGTGCCCGCCCAGGCGATCTATAAGCTTGATTCTTCCGCAAGCGTCCACGCCTACAGCGGTTTTGCAATTTGTTAGCCCAATTCCGCCAGGATTAATGTCAATTAATACGTTGATTCTTTCGCTTTTGCCCTCTGGGTCTAAAACAGGGCAGGAGTCGATTGCGCTGGCGCCCAGTTTTCCAAGGTTTTTGCCAGGCATGTTGATTACGGTTTGCAAAGGCCCCCACGTTTTGCCGCTGTCTGAGGATCTGCGAATCACAAAGTTTATGTGATTTGGAGCGTCGTTCGAAACGCTTGTTCGCTGGTCTGCTCCCGCGATTAGCGTTCCCATGCGCGTTTTTACAAGCGACGGTATTCTGTAGCTGCGAGAGCCTGCGTAGCCTGTGTCAAATAGTGCGGTTGTTACAAGCGGTTTTACTCTTGATATTCTTTGGATTTGGCCTTCGCTTAGCGCACTAAAGTAGATTCCGCCCGTTCTGGCTTCGCCCATTAATCGCACTCCGCGCAGGTTTTCGCCAGTGCTTACGGCGTCTAAGTCTGGTATGTTTGCAAACCAGACTTGACCTATGTTGTGCGACTGGCTGTATCCGTCTACGTAAATGTCGGTTGCTCCGCGATTTGCACGAATAATCAAGTCGTGCCATTCGCCATCGTCAATGCTTGCGGCTGCTTCGATTGCGCTTTTTACGCCCGTCTCGCTGTCAATTAGCGTGATTTTTATGCCTTCTGGACCCGCGTACACGCTTATTTTTTCGCTAGGTTCTTGCTTAGTTTTTGTTCCGGCAGTTCCGGCAGTTCCGGCAGTTCCAGTAGTTCCAGTAGTTCCAGTAGTTCCAGCTGCAAAAAGCACTCCGTGTTGGCCTGGCCCGCGCAATCTAAATTGAATGTGCAGCGTTCCGCTGGCCTTGCAAGATATGCGTTTTATGTCTCTTGCGCAAATCGTAGGCCCCGCAAACCATATGTCTGGCTGCGCCTGAGTGGCCGAATTTGCAATTTCTTCTGGCTGCGGCAAGTGGCTTGAGTGGTAAAAGTCGTAGATTTGCGAAGATTCTGCCTGCGCTGCACAAGCTTCCGCCGCTTTTGCGCACACTCTTTGCGGTCCAAGATTCGTTGCGCTCGCAAAGCACTGGTATCCGTCTAAATAGAATCGGCTTCCAAAACTTCCGTACGTTATTGCAAAATCGTGTTCGCGCCCGTTGCCCGCGCCTAGCGCATCTTCCATGTGCAGTGCAATTTCTTTTGCACCATTTGCGTCGGCACTATCTTCTAAAAGATTTTGCGCACTAAGCAGGGGAGCATCTTCTTTAATACTTATTTTTATTATTGGAGTTGCGTCCTCTTGATGCGCGGAAGCTTCCGATTCTTGTGCGGGCTTAATATTTAATAAATCACAATCTGCATTTGCTACAAATTTGAACCCTATTATTCCTTCGTTTTGATTCCCGTGATTCCCGCTATTTTCGCTAACTGGTGTAATTTTTATTGTGGCATGGTTGAATCGCGTGTGTGCCGAACCCCCGATATTGGCAATTTCTTCACCCAGGTTCGTCGTCTTCGTTGAACGACGTTCCATTTTAGTCCTCCATGACCGTAAAAATTAAAACACCAATGTTTTAACACGTCTGACGTCTTATGACGTTCACTATTCAGTCTATCACACATTTTTAAGCAAATGCACAATTGTTGCATATGATGTTGCAATATGATGCTACAAAATAAGAAAGAACGTTGAAAAATCAACGTTCCTAAAGAGTGCGAACGGCGGGACTTGAACCCGCACGAGTATACACTCACTGCCACCTGAAGACAGCGCGTCTACCATTCCGCCACGTTCGCATACAGACCATAAAACTACCATATTTGTAGCCGTTTAGCAAATATCGCCATTTGTGTGTTGGCCCGCATTTGTTTCTTTTTACCCGCGTTTGTTCCCATTTCGACCCATTTTGGAAACAAACGCGGGCACACTTCCCCACGTTTGTTTCTTTTTGCCCACGTTTGTTTACATTTCGGCCGATTTTGGAAACAAAAGCAAGAAAAAGTAAACAAACATGGGGAAGTGTGCAGATTGAAATCGTCGATTCACGTGCAACACCAAGCAAATTATCCGCGCGACCCATTCTCATAATAATGGGCTAACGACTCATCTCTGAACTCTTCAAAATACCCGCCGTCAATCGACGCGCGAATGTCGTCTAGAAGCTTAACAAAGAATCGCTCGTTGTGAATAGTGGCAAGTGTGTATCCGTTCATCTCTTTAGCGCGCAGCAAATGGCTAACATACATGCGCGAATAATGCGTGCAAGTGTAGCAATCGCAGCCAGCTTCAAGCGGCCCCTGGTCGTGCTTAAATTCAGCGCGCTTTACGTTGTAGCGCCCGTGGCGAGTAAAAATCGCGCCGTTTCTGCCGCATCGCGCAGGCGCCACGCAGTCAAAGGTATCTCCGCCGTTTTCTACGCAAGCAAAAATGTCGTCAACTGCTGCAATTCCAAGCACGTGGCGAGGGCGATTTTCTGGCATAGCGTCGCAAATCCAAGCGCAAGTGTCTCCAATAATTCGCTTTTCAATCGCACCGCCAATTCCAACGCCGTCAAAGTCGAGAGAAGCAATCTGCTGTGCCGCGTGCCTGCGCAAATCCTCGTAATTTGCTCCCTGAACAACGCCATACAACGCCTGATACGGCTTTCCTAATCGCGCCTCGGTCAATCGCTTGTGTTCTTCAACGCAACGCTTAGCCCAGCGGAAAGTGCGTTCAACAGACTCCTCCTGGTAGCGGCGAGTGTTCATAAGCGTTGTAAGCTCATCAAAAGCAAACATAATATCCGCGCCAAGCTTGTGCTGAATTCCCATTGAGATTTCTGCGCTAAAACGATGAATAGAGCCGTTTAGCGGAGACTTAAAAGTAACGCCATCTTCGTCAACAAATGCCATTCGCTCTTTACCAGCTGCGATTACATCGTCGGACTTCATGCCAGTAACGTCCATGGCAAGTGTCTTTTTAAATCCCGCGCCAAGCGAAAGCACTTGGAATCCGCCAGAATCCGTAAAAGTTGGGCCATTCCAGTTCATAAACTTTGCAAGGCCGCCAGCTTCGTCCAAAATATCTTCGCCAGGGCGCTCATATAAGTGGAATGCGTTAGAAAGCATGCATTGGCCGCCCAAGTCTTTGATTGATTCTGGTAGCACGGCCTTCATTGCGCCTTGCGTGGCAACTGGCACAAACGCAGGCGTGCAAATATCTCCATGAGGCGTGCGAATTACGCCAGTGCGGCCGTATCTGGCTCCGTCTTTTCCTTTGCCATCTGCCGCATTTTCCAAACGCGTTTTTGTTGTAAACGAGAATTCTCTGCGATCTCCAGGTTTACCAGGTTCTGCTCCGCGTGGGTGTTCAATAAGATTAGTCATAACATTTACTCTATTAGAAGGCATGACGATACGCGCGTAAGTTGCGGTATTGCGCGCGGAAAAGTCGCAAGCAACCGTTCGTTAAATTTTACGTGTTTTTATAATTTTTATAAAAATAATTAGCTAATTTATGGGTTATATGTGGTATTTATACGGCATTTATACTGCTAAATATTCAGGTAATTTTAAGAGCGGCACGTTTAACTCGTATTGTAAACGCAAAATTGTGTAAAAATTGCATATTAATTGCATATTAGCTTGTATGAATTTGTGTAATCAGATTAGAGTATGCTTTGTAAAAGATTTAAGGAGGATTAATGGCTGACGATATTTACGATTCCAAGGCCTACGATTCTAGTGAAGAGCAAAATGGCAATGCTTCACAAAGCCAATCGAAGCCGCTAAGCGCGCAGGAAAATCAGGCGAATTCAGAGCAGATTTATCGACCAGCTCCAGAATACGGAGCGTATGGCCCTGTAGATGCGGGTGATGTAAATAACTCTGGCGAATCGTTGCAAAATCAAGAGCAAAGCAGCGCGAGTAATTTGGGCAGTGCAAGCGGCACAAGTGATGCAAGTGATGCAAATGGAGCAAATAGCGCAAACAGCAGTGATTATGCGCATTCGAAAGATAGTGACGATTTAGATAATCCGTTCTTGCCATATGGTGATCCATATAATAATAACGCGCAAAAGCGAGCTAGATTCGGCAATCCTTACGATTTGAGCGCGGATAACAGTGGCGAAAATAGCGCGGATAATAGCGCGGATAATGCAGATAGCGCGGATAATATTGCAGAAAATCAGCCTGCCGAAGATTTAGCCCAGAATCCAGCACAAGATTCATCCCAGAATCCACTCCAAACTACAAATGTGGTTTATAAAAAGCGCGGATTTAGGGCGGAATCTAAAGAAAACTCAACAATTACGGTGGCAATCGTTTCGTCTATTGTTTCTGCCATTGTATGCGTTGTTGTAATGGCATTTGCTCTTACTCAAGGCCTGATTCCTATTCCAGGCGCAGGAACACTTGCAGACGTTGGAGCGCAAAGCCATTCAAAAGGAACGGCCGTAGTAAAGGGCGGCCAGGCTCCAGATTGGCGTTCGGTTGCTAAAAACGTTTCTGGCGGCGTTGTTTCTATTCAGGCACGCAACAGCAAAAACATGAGCAAAGGCTCGGGCGCAATAATCGATAATCAGGGTCATGTTGTTACAAATAACCACGTTATTGCTGGCATGCAGCAGCTTCAAGTAACGCTTTCTAACGGTCAGATTTACAAAGCAAAGCTTGTTGGAACCGATAAAACAACAGATTTGGCTGTGCTTAAAGTAGACGGTTTGCCAAATAGTGTAAAGCCAGTTGATTTTGCGGATTCGGATGCGCTCGCAGTTGGCCAGCCAGTAATGGCAATCGGAAATCCACTTGGATACGACGATACTGCTACAACAGGCATTGTTTCTGCGCTTAATCGCCCAGTTTCCGTTATGGACGATCAAAGTCGTTCCGAAATCGTTACAAACGCTGTGCAAATTGATGCAGCAATCAACCCAGGCAATTCGGGCGGCCCAACTTTCGATGCTGCTGGAAAAGTGATTGGCATTAACTCGTCTATTGCAGCAACTTCTGCAAGAGGTGGCACAGCAGGGTCCATTGGAATCGGCTTTGCTATTCCTTCCAACCTTGTTAAGCGCGTAGTAACCGAGATTATTAAGAACGGTTCTGTAAAGCACGTTGCTCTTGGAATTATGGTTAAAAGCGTAAACGTAACGCAAAATAGCATTACGCGTGGCGGCGCTCAAGTGGCGTCTGTAACGCCTGGTGCTCCTGCTGCAAAGGCGGGAATGCGCGCTGGAGATACAATCGTAGCGTTTAATGGCAAGTCGGTTACAAGCAACTACTCGCTGCTTGGATTTGTGCGCGCTACAGCTTTGGGAGATAAGGCAACAATAACGGTTGTTCGTGGAAACGGAACCGTCAACTTAACTGTTAAGTTTAATCAAGAAGAAGCTGCGGTTAATGGTGCAACTCGCCAAGACCCTCGCTCGCTAAGAAGGCGCAGCAACAAGAAGCCTGATTCTTCGCAAAATAAGAGTCAAAAGGGTGACGGCGGCGATTCTTCGGATGACGACGACGATCCTTTGAATCAGCTTCCTAGAGGCGGAGACGACGATTCCGACGACGGCGGCATTTTTGATCCATTCGGTTTCTGGTAAACTGATAGCATGACTTACAAAGATTTTGGCCAACTTGCATCGGAGCGGTTTTCTGCACGCGACTTTTTAAACAAGCCGATTGAGCAAAACGTTTTAGAGTCAATACTGCACACCGCTTCTCTTGCGCCAAGCTGGAGTAACACAAGGGCTTATGCGCTTGCGATTGCACAAGGCAGCAAAAAAGACAACATTGTAAAAGCTTATTTAGATAAGTGCAATGCAATGCTTAAGGCCAAAGATAAGAGTTTGAGTGAATCTGAGCGTGCTCAGTTTGCTCAAGAGTCAGCGCCTAATGGCGACGTTCCTGTTGCAAGGCCGTACCCTGATGATCTAAAGCAGCGAAGCGCTAAACTTGGTCTAGCGTTATATTCGCATTTAGGAATCGAAAGGCACGATTTTGCAGCCAGGAACGCCCATACGCGTAGGAATTTTGAGGCTTTTGGAGCGCCTGTTATTGGCTTTGTTTTAGCTAGGCGCGATTTTATGCCGTTTGCTGCAATGGACGCTGGCCTTATGCTGCAAACGCTATTTCTTGCTGCTAAAGATTTAGGCGTTGACTCTTGCCCACTTGGAGTTTTGGCAACTTGGCGAGATCCGTTAGACGCGGAGTTTGACGTTCCAGAAAACATGGAGCTTTTAACTGGATTTGCGCTTGGGTATGCTAGCGATTCGCACACAAACGAGTTTAGAGCTGAGCATCCAAAGATTGAGCTGCTGTAGTCCTATTTTATGTGTGCTTTGCGCTCGTAAATAGTGGCAGTGCTTTCCCAAACAAGAGCCTTCCAAGACGTTTTAACGTTAGAAACAGCATGCGCGTTGTAATGCGAAATGTTGTAGTTTAATGCCAAGAAGTAGTACCACGGCTGGCTGGATTCGCTAACAAAAAACTCTGGTTCGCCTTTTGCAGCGCACGCTGCCAACTCTTTTTCTTGCTGGTTTGCAGACGAGCTTTCGTTTGTTATAAAAGTCTTGTTTTTGTAAGCGCAGTCTATAAGATTCTTAGAAAAATAAGGGTTTGCGCCTATTAGAAGCCACGAATATTGGTGAGTGTCGCTTTCTTCGTGCGAAATAACGTTTCCACTTTCGTCAACCTGCTGGTAATTATGAAGCCAAGATGCTACAAAACGCTTATTTTGCAAGTGATTACTAGATATGTATTGCGCTACAGCCCTGGAAGGCGAGTAGTCAAACAGAATGTCGTTTACGCAAGCAAACGCATTCCAAATTAGGCTTGGGGCGAGTATTATTGAAATTAGCACGTTGATTTTCAAAGCTTTGTTTTTTATAAATCTGAATTTATTAGGGATGATTTTAACAAAAATCGTAGGAATATCCTTGCTGCTAAGCGGCTCTTTTATGTGACTAATCCAAAGCACACTAAGCAAAAACACAAAGATTAGGCCTGCGTGATGAAGCGTAAAATAGCGAACGGCTACGATTGTAAGAACAAAATAGGGCATTATAAGCACGGCAAGTAGTTTTCGCCGCATGGTGATTCTAATGACAAATGCCCAAATCGCAAGGCTAAACAGCGTGCATACTGCGATTGGCCAAAAGTCAAAAGGCATTCTTCGCATTGAAACATCGCCATAAAAGCTTGTAAACATGCTTTCGGAAGGCATTACAAATATAGAAGCAAAGAATTTTGCGATTGTTGAATTGCCATCAATCGTTGCGCGTGTGGCGAAGGCGTTTGGCGCGGGCCATGCAAGAGCAAGGTTTGCAACGCCAAAAATGGCGATTAATCCCCAAGATATAAGTCGTGCCAAATTTGATGAGATTGTTGTTTTAATCGCGTGAAAAATGGCACTAAAATTAAGAGTTTTGCTACAGTCTTTGCTACAGTCTTTGCTAATATTCTTGCCAATATTCTTGCTAAAAACTCGCCAAATCCACGCAATTGTAAATCCTGCAGCAAACGCGATTCCATACACGCTAAGCAGGCACATAAACATAAGGCTAATCGCAAGTTTGCAAGCGCTAGAAGTCTTAGAATCCGCACTATTCCAATAATGTGCAGCCACTAGCAAGCTTAAGCAAAGCAAAGCGTACGGTCTTGAAGTAACGCCGTATTGGAAGCAAGCAAAATAAGTAAAAGGAATAAGAAAAGTTGCAAGGCTGCCCGCACGCTTAAAAGGCGATTTAAAAATAAGCCACGCGCCAAGTAAGATTGCGCAAACCAGCTGAATTCCCTTAATTCCAAACTCGTATGGAACGCCACTTTTGGCTGCAATCGCAAGTAAAAGATTCCAAAAAGGAGGGTGGCCTTCGTAATGTGGTCTAACGCTAAAAATGCTTGCAAGCGGTGAATCGCGCGCAATCAGCCAGCTTTGAGCTTCATCAAACCAAGGTTCGTGGAAACACATTACGATTGCAATAATCGCAATGTATAAAACAAAAGCTAAAAGCAGTGCCAATGTGCGCGCGTTATGCGAGCTTTGTAAATTGCGTAGCTTTAAAATCCGCATTACCGTTAACTCTTAATTGCAATACTCTTAATCGCAATACAATTGCTAATTTTGACTTAAAGCAGCAAGCCTACGCGCATTAGCCACAGCATACAAGCTGATTCCAGCAGCAACGGATGCGTTCAGCGATTCAACGGCGTTAGAAATTGGGATTCCAGCAATGGCGTCGCAAGCTTCACGCGTTAAGCGACTCATGCCTTTGCCTTCGCTGCCAAGAACAACAACAAGTGGATCGGTTTCAAAGCCAGTTTCGCCAACGAGCTTGTCTCCGCCGCCGTCCAGGCCAATCGCGTACCATCCGCGTTCGCGCAAACCTTGAATCGCCTTGTTTAAGTTCACCACGCGAGCAACAGGCAAGTGCGCTGCAGCGCCTGCAGAAACCTTCCAAGCGGCAGCAGTAACAGATGCGCTTCTGCGCTCAGGCAAAATTACGCCATTTGCGCCAAAAGCGGCTGCGGAACGAATAACCGCACCAAGATTTTGCGGATCGGTAACGCCGTCTAGCGCTATAAACAACGGGCGTGCGTTAATGCGAGCGGACGCAGAATCCGCCGCCTCCATAGCGCGAGCCTTCTTTTCTGCGCGATCAACAAGCTCTTGCAGCGAATAGTATTGATAAGGCTGCACCTTTAAAATAATGCCCTGATGATTAGTGCTGTGGGCAATGCGATCCATCTCTAGGCGATCCGCCTCCAAAAGTCGCAAGCCTTGCATGCCAGCAAGCTTAACGATTTCGCGCGTGCGATCGTCGTGCTCAATGCGATTTGCCACATAAAGTTGCGTGCTAGGAACGCCTACGCGCAAAGCCTCAAGTGTTGCGTTTCGCCCAATAACCAACTCATCGCTATCTGTACCCAACTTATCTACTCTGCGTCTTGCCGCCAAACGCGGATCTGCAAAAGTGCGCTTAATCGCAGCTTTTTTGGCGAAATAAGCCTTATGGTAAACGCGATCTTCTGCCTTAGGTGTAGGCCCCTTGCCGCGCAATGCATTACGATGTTTTCCACCCGACCCCTTGGTCGGTCCTTTTTTCATAGCCATATTCCTATTCTCACATGCCCCCGAGGCATTAATAAGGTATTAGTAAGTCATTAGTATTTGGCGCTTTATGTGGCATAATAGAACGGTACTTAATTATTGCAAATTATTGTTATTGCAATAATCCACAACCGCGCAATAATCGAGATTTTGAGTTAATTCTGCATAAATCTTGATTGTTGACTACTCCGCGGCGCTCCCAAGGGGGAAAATATGGTTGATCAAAGCGATCAATCCAAAGATCCGTCATTGCAAGACGCACAAAGTGTTGCAGATGCGCTTAACGTAAACGTTTCTACTGGTTTAAGTAGCGATGAGGCTTCTAGAAGGCTCGCGCAATTTGGCCCGAACGCTCTAGCTGGTGCTCCTAAAACGCCAGCGTGGAAGAGGTTCCTCGAACAGTTTAAAGATCCGCTTGTTTACTTGCTTATAGCGGCCACAATTATTTCTGCGATTGCATGGTTTGTTGAGCGCGCACAACATGGCGGCGAAAGTGGCGGCGAAGTTTTGCCATTTGACTCAATAGTTATAATCGTGATTCTTATAGCAAACGCAGTTTTGGGCTATATTCAAGAGTCGCGCGCGCAAGAAGCGGTTGAGGCGCTGGCAAAAATGAGCGCTCCGCAAACGTCCGTTCTTAGAGATGGGCGAGTTATGCGCATAGATACGGCGGATGTTGTGCCTGGAGATATTTTGGTTCTTGGCGAAGGTGATGCTGTTTCTGCAGATGCAAGGCTTATTGCAGCCGCTTCTTTGCGAGTTGCAGAGGCGAGCCTTACGGGCGAATCGGTTGCCGTTAGCAAGCGCCCAGAAACTCTAGCTTCGCCAAAGTCTTTGGCAGACCGCACAAATATGGTGTTTAATGGCACTGCCGTAACGCAAGGAACTGGTCGCGCAATCGTCACGTCTACGGGCATGAAAACTCAGGTTGGAAAAATCGCAGATATGCTTTCTAGTGCGCAAGAAGAAGCCACTCCTCTGGAGAAGGAGATGGTTCGCGTATCTAAGGTTCTTGGAATCGCAGTGTGTATTATTGCAGCCGTTGTGCTTGCGTCTATGTGGGCGCTTGAAGGCTTCCATACCATTGAAGACGTTATAGATTCTTTGCTTCTTTCCGTTTCTCTTGCTGTTGCTGCTGTTCCAGAAGGCTTGGCTGCTATCTTAACGGTTGTTCTTGCTTTGGGCGTTCAGCGCATGGTAAAGCATCATGCTGTTGTTAAAAAGCTTTCGTCTGTAGAAACTCTTGGCTCTGCATCCGTTATTTGCTCCGACAAAACGGGTACTCTAACTCGAAACGAGATGACTGTTGAGCGTGTTATAACGCCTAGCGGCCAAGTGCAGCTTACGGGTAGTGGGTATAAGCCAGATGGGCGTATGGTTTTGCTTGGTTCTTTAGATGCGGATTTGGCGGTTCCTCCAGCGCTGGCTACAGAGGTGATTGGTGCGCTTGGGTCTGGGTATTTAGCAAACGATGGCGATTTGCATCTCGATGAATCGTCGGGAGCTTGGCAGCCAGTTGGCGACCCTACCGAGGTTTCGCTTATTGTTGCAGCTCGCAAAACTAAGGCAGATAAGCGTTACGCACATCTTAGTCGCGTTGCGGAAGTGCCATTTACGTCTGAGCGCAAACGCATGTCTGTGGTTGTTAAAGACGATTCGGATTCTGGGAATCTTATTGTTTGTGCAAAAGGCGCTCCAGATGTTTTGCTTTCTTATTGCACGCGAATCGCAGTGGCTGGCGCTGTTCGCCCGCTTACAGAAGGAGACCGCGAAGAGATTCTTGCAAACGTGGAAAAGCTTTCTGGCGAAGCTTATCGCACGCTTGCAATGGCGTATAGGCCGCTTGGCGTAGATAGTTTAGCCAAAGTTCCCGGCATGGTTTCTAATGCTGCTGGCCAAATCGCAGATGTTGCCGAGCAAAGCGACGTTTTGGAGTCCGATTTAATTTGGAACGGCATGGTTGCGATTATTGATCCTCCTAGAATCGAAGTTCGAGATAGTGTTGCTCAAGCGCATCGTGCTGGAATCCGAACTGTTATGATTACGGGCGATCACCCGCTTACGGCTGCTCGAATTGCTAGGGACCTTGGCATTATTGGAAAAGATGAGCATGCTCTTACTGGCGATGAGCTTGACGAGTTGCTTTCTAGAGACGACGACAATATTGCTTTCGACGATGCAATTAGCAAAGTGAGTGTGTATGCGCGAGTGGCTCCAGAACACAAGCTTGCGATTGTTTCCTCGCTTCAAAGGCAAGGCAATATTGTTGCTATGACTGGCGACGGCGTAAACGATGCTCCTGCTGTAAAGTCGGCAGATATTGGCGTTGCAATGGGCATTACGGGTACGGAAGTCACTAAAGAATCTGCAAAGATGATTTTGGCAGATGACAACTTCTCTACAATCGTCGCAGCAGTGCGCGAAGGCCGCGGAATTTTTGACAATATTCGTAAATTCTTAAGATATTTGCTTAGCTCCAACGTTGGCGAAGTGTTCACCGTGTTTGGTGGCGTAGTGTTTGCTGGCGCACTCGGCATAACGCAGCCAAACTCTGTAGGCGTAACTTTGCCTTTGCTCGCAACGCAGCTTTTGTGGATTAATTTGCTTACAGATGCTGCTCCTGCGCTTGCAATGGGCGTTGATCCGCAAACGGATGACGTTATGAATAGGCGTCCGCGAAGACTTACAGATAGCGTTATTGATAAGCCAATGTGGGGAGACATTGTGTTTATTGGCGTGATTATGGCAGCTATAACGCTGATTGGCATGGACATGCATTTGGCTGGCGGATTGTTTACCGACCGCTCCACAACTGTTTTGACTCATGCTGCCCAAATGACTCACGCGCGCACAATGGGCTTCACTATTCTTGTGTTTGCTCAAATGCTTAACGCTTTGGCTTCTCGCTCGCATTTGCAAAGCGTGTTTGTTGGCTTGTTTGCAAATCGTTGGCTTTGGGGTGCAATCGCAGTTTCCGTAGTGTTGCAGCTTGCTGTAATTTATATACCATTCCTTAATGGTCCATTTGGCACAGTTCCACTCGATTTTATGGAGTGGGTGGAGTGCCTTGGACTTTCAATGGTTGTGCTTATTGCTTCGGAGCTAAGAAAGTGTGTTTTGCGCTTTATGGCTAAACGCAAAGCTGCATCATCTGTTGCAATGGCTGCGTAAGGTTTGCATAAGGTTTGCGTAATGTTTGCGTCGACCTAGGCACGCGCTACACTTGGCGTATAAATGTGTTTATGTGTTTTTACGCAATATCGCAAGGAGATTTGACGTTATGCTGTTGTCTGATCGCGACATTCTCAAAGCTCATGAAGAGGGTCATATTGATTTGACCCCATGGACCCCAGAAATGGTGCAGCCTGCGTCGATTGATGTTCGGCTGGATCGATTCTTCCGCTTATTCAACAATCACGCCTACACGTACGTTGATCCAGCGGAAAATCAAGGCGAATTGACTGAGCAGTTTGAAGTTGCGCCAGATGAGCCTTGGATTTTGCATCCTGGCGAGTTTGCGCTTGGCTCCACTTGGGAGTATGTGAAGTTAGATTCTACGATTGCTGCGCGTTTAGAGGGTAAAAGCTCTCTTGGCCGTCTTGGAATTTTAACTCATTCCACAGCTGGCTTTATTGACCCAGGTTTTGAAGGCCATATTACCCTGGAGCTTTCAAACGTTAGCACCTTGCCAGTTAAGTTGTGGCCAGGCATGAAGATTGGCCAGATGTGCTTCTTTAAGCTCAGCTCGCCTTGCCAGAATCCTTATGGGTCTTCCGTTAACGGATCTCACTATCAGGGTCAGCGTGGTCCAACTCCTTCTAGGTCTTACGAGAATTTCTATCGCGCAAATTTGGATGACTAGCGTTAATCAGCGTTAATTAGCATTAATTAGCGATAATCAGCGTTAATCCTAAGAAAAATCAGAGGAAAAGTAGAAAACTTTCAGGAAGTTATCAGCTAGTTCACTAGCAGCGCTAAGAATTATGTGTTTTCATAATATTAGTGAAAAACTTAAAAGGTATTTCACGAAAGCTTATTCATATTTTTTCCTTTAAATTTAAACCCCGACTTAAACGGTCGGGGTTAAATTTTTATGTGGACTGAGTCCTAGCTCAAATGCCAAAGCTGTGCCGTATGCTGTAAGTATGACTAATCATAACGGTGTGATCTCCAGCGAGTTCGACGATAGCGATTTTGACGGCGGCGATTTTGGCGGCGAAGACAATGCTTCTGATGCTTCAAATGGCCTGCATGCTGGCCGTGAATCAAGTGTTGTTCCAGGCAGATTTGGCGAAGATTTGCATGTAAGCGTTGCTCAGTATTCTCGCGGCGAGGCTGCCGCTTATGCTACAAGACCTCTTCTTTTGCTGCTGCATGGTTGGGGGTCAAATGAGGATGATTTGCTTGATTTGCTGCGCGTTGTGGCACCCTATAACGATGCGATTTCTTTACGTGCTCCACTTCGCTTAGCTCAAGGCGCTTACAGCTGGTTCCACGATGCCGTTCCGCAAGGTCAAGATCTGGATCGAGACATGTATGCTGCTGCAGCTGCAATCGACGAGTGGGTTGCGGCAAATGTGCCCGAAGACCGCGCTGTTGTGCCTTTTGGATTTTCGCAAGGCGCTGCTCTAGCGGTTCATGTTCTTAGGCTTAACCCAGATCGCTACCGCGCAGCTGTTGCGCTTTCTGGCTTTGTGGCTCCAAATATTACCAAAGATATTTCGCTTAACGACGATGTTCTTGCCGAGCTTAATACACCTGTTTTCTTTGGCTACGGTTTGGATGATGCTGTTATTGCTCCTTACGAGTTTTCGGCGGCTGCAGCGTGGCTTGAGGAGCATACGTGGCTGGAAGAGAAGCGCTACCGCGGGCTTGATCACGCAGTTCATATGGAAGAACTTGGCGATATTCGCTCTTGGTTTGCTCTTCATAATATCTCGTCGGGGTTAATGTGACTTTTAGCGTGTGCAACTATACGTCATTCATGCAAGAAGCATTGCAGCTTGCGCAAGTTGCTGCCGATTGCAAAGAAGTTCCAGTTGGCGCTGTTGTTGTAGATAGCTCTGGGGCGATTATTGGCCGCGGCTCTAATCTTCGCGAGAAAAACGCGGATCCACTTGCCCACGCGGAAGTTCTTGCGATTAGGCAGGCGGCAGAGGCGCGTAAGTCTTGGAATCTTAGCGATTGCACGCTTGTTGTTACTTTGGAGCCATGCCCAATGTGCGCTGGGGCGATTTTACAAACGCATATTAGCCGCGTTGTTTTTGGTGCCTGGGATTCAAAACTTGGCGCATGTGGATCTGTTTGGGATATTTTGCGAGACCCTCATATTGGCTCGCATCCGCAGGTTTTTGGGTCCGTTTGCGAATCGCAGTGTGCACAGATTTTAAGCGATTTTTTTGCGCGCGCAAACTCCCGCACAAACTCTCGCACAAAATAGAATCATGAAATGAATAAGTAAGGAGCCGCGGCTCGCGATTCTACTTCGGGTCGCTTTTGTATTCTTTTAACTATAACATTTACAAGTATAACAACTTTAATATATACTTGTAAAAAGTATAGTAAATATACATGTATTAAGTATGTGCATGGATTGTCTATAAATCTATAGAAAAGTTAGGGTAAAGCGTATGACTACAGTCGCTCCAATAAGCACTATGGTTCCGATTAGTGCTTTTAGCAATGGTAAATCTGCACAGGCTTTTGCCAAGGTGAGTTCTGGTATGCCAGTTACAGTGCTAAAAAATAATCAACCAATGTACTTCATTATTAACCGTGAAGATTTTGAGCGTTATCAATCACTCGAAGAACAACTTCAAAAGTATATTGAAGAAGCTATCGAAAATAAAAACAATGAAGCTCGTAAGCAAGTTCAAAATCGCGAATTTACCCATGAATCACATACTGCTTCTGACATGATGGATTACCTAAATGGTCTGTGAAAAGAGACGTCTTCTTACAATCAAGTCATTTGATAATGACTATAAAAAGATTCGTAAAAAGCATATTAACACTGAAGATTTTCTTGCCGTATTTCAGGCTCTTATAGATAATAATCAACAGCTATTAAAGAGTAAATATCGTGATCATGCACTTACTGGTAGTTGGAAAGGATACCGTGAGTTGCATGTACAGCCAGATTTACTACTTATTTATTGGGTTGATGGATTGTCTGTTTCTTTAGTATTGGTAAGAGCGGGGAATCATGATGAATTATTCTCTAATGCTCATACTAATTCTAAAATTATTCGCAAGTATTCTGAGATGGTAAGTAATACTTTAGCGTTGCTTGCAAAATCCAAAGATAGCTAAAGTATAGAATTGTAAACGTTGTAAATAATCAGCAACAAATAATCAAAATTAATGGGGTTTAAATGACTACTTTTGACAGAGCTAACTTGCCGCAATCCGTGCGAACAAACGGCGCTACGCCAAACCCTTGGTGGGCAAATGCAGTTGTGTATCAGATTTATCCGCGAAGCTTTCAAGATACCAACGGCGACGGAATCGGCGATTTAAAGGGCATTACATCGCGCCTTGATTATTTAGCTGATTTAGGCGTTGACGTTCTTTGGCTTAGCCCTGTTTACAAGTCTCCTCAAGACGATAACGGCTACGATATTTCCGACTATCAAGATATTGATCCGCTTTTTGGCACTCTAGAAGATATGGACGAGCTTCTGGCTGGCGCACACAAGCGCGGACTTAAAGTTGTTATGGATCTGGTAGTAAATCACACTTCCGACGAGCATGCTTGGTTTAAGGCTTCCAGAGATGCTTCTAGCGATTACGCGGATTGGTATTGGTGGAGGCCTGCGCGTAAAGGCTGCGTGCCTGGAGAACCAGGTGCGGAGCCAAACAAGTGGGGATCGTATTTCGGCGGCTCTGCGTGGACTTACGATCCAAAGCGTGGTGAATATTACTTCCACCAGTACTCACCAAAGCAGCCAGACTTGAATTGGGAAAATCCTGCGGTTCGCGCTGCCGTGTACAAGATGATGAATTGGTGGATGGATCGCGGAATTGACGGCTTCCGCATGGATGTGATTACGCAAATTTCTAAGCGTGTAGATAGCGAAGGGCGTTTGCCTGGGGAGTATGGTTCGCAGATTGAAGATGCACCAGCTGGCGACGACGGCTACTCTTCGCCGTATTTCTTCTGCTCCGACGGCCCTCGCTTAGACGAGTTTTTGCGCGAGATGCGCGAGGCGGTTTTCAAGGGTCGCGAAGGCTTCTTAACTGTTGGCGAGGCTCCTGGAATTTCCGCACATCGAAACACCTATATTACAAATCCTGCTAATGGTGAGCTAGACATGCTCTTCTTGTTTGATCAAGTTAATGTTGATTGCGCAAATGGCACTAAGTGGAATCCTATTCCTCTTAAGTTGACGGCATTAAAGCGTGCAATGGCAGATCAGCAGCAGGCTGTGGCAAATGTTGGTTGGGCGAGCCTGTTCTTTAATAATCACGATCAGCCGCGTGCGCTTTCTCGCTGGGGTAGCGAGGCTAGCGATGAAATGCGCGTGCTTTCCGCTAAGGCGATTGCAATGCTTCTTCACATGCATCGCGGCACTCCGTACGTGTATCAGGGTGAAGAAATTGGCATGACAAACGCGCACTTTACTCGCCTCGAGCAGTATCGCGATTTGGAAGCGCTTAACATGTTTAAGCAGCGCGTAGAGCAGGCGCATATTCAGTCTGCGGAGTCTATGATGGATGCGCTCGCAAAGCGCGGTCGCGATAATTCTCGAACTCCAATGCAGTGGAATGCGTCTAAATATGCCGGCTTTATGCCTTTTAATGTTCCATCGCAAAATAATGCGCAGCCTTGGATTAGCGTGAATCCTAATTATGTAGACATTAACGCGGCGGAGCAGATGGAAGATTCGGATTCCGTTTACTCGTTCTACAAGCGTTTAATTGCGTTGCGTCATTTGCAGCCTGTTGTTTCGGCCGGTTCTTGGAATTTGGTTGATGCGGATGACGAGTGTGTTTACGCGTTTATTAGGCAGGTTGAGCGGGCTTGTGAGAATGCTAAAGCAGATGATGCAGTTGAGGCGGGTCTTGAGGAGTCCGCGAATTCCTCAAGCGCGGTTGCTTGCGATTCTTCCTCTGCCTACTGCACCAAGTTGCTCGTATTGATAAATATGACGGATTCATCTGTAGCAATACCTGCGCAAAGTGCTGAATTGTTGCGTAATATCGCCTCTAACGGCGTATCGTCTGATGATGTGATGATTTCTACCTACAGCGTGGATCATGCCCTTAAATCGCTTAAAAATGGCACGCTTTCGCCTTGGGAAGGAATCGCTGTTAGCTTGCAATAATTATTTTGCAATAGTTTCGTCCACCAACTTTGGCAGAGCCTTTGCAATATCTTCGCGTATTATGCGCTCTGCCAAATAATCGTATTGCGTAGCGCCCAGGTTCATTATTGTAATTGGCACACCTGCGCGAGCGGCTAGTGGCACAAGGCTTGCAGCTGGAAACACTTCTAGCGTCGATCCAATAACCCACAGCTCGCTTGCGTGCATAATCGCCTGTGCGCTGCGTTCCATTGCGCCTTCGGGCAGAGCTTCTCCAAAATATACAACGTCTGTTTTTATAAGACCGTTGCAAGGCATATTTCCGCGATATGGCAGCGCGCGCCTGCAATGTGGGTCTGGGTGCTCGTCTAAATCGCGCATAATGTCGGCCGTGTTGTAACTTGCGTGGCAGCTCATGCAATGCGATGTTCCAATGCTTCCGTGCAAGTTCACTACAATGTCTGGGCTGTTTCCAGCTTTTTCGTGAAGTGCATCAAAGTTTTGAGTTGCGATTAAGTCCAGCATTCCAGCTTTCTCAAGTTTTACTAGCGATTTATGCGCTGCTCCAGGCGCAGCGTTCCAGACTGGCGACTCTTTTTGCCAGCGCCATGAGTACACGCGTTCTTCTTTGCTGCTTAGAAACGCGTCTATGTCGTAAACGCTCATTTGCTCTGGGTGTTTGGTCCAAACTCCATCTGGACCGCGAAAATCTGGAATGCCCGCGCTGGTAGATATTCCCGCGCCTGTTAGCACAACAATGTGGTGGTGTGCGTTATTCTTGCTATTTTTCTTGCTGTTATTCTCGCTATTTCTCATATACCTATATATAACACGCATATATTTTCAACACGCCGATGTTTTGGCTTTGTTTCAATGGTTTTGGCTTGTTGGTGTGGGGGTGATTTGCTTTTGAGTCTGGTTTGGTGTAAGTTTATCTCTTGCTGCTCAGCGCGGCTGGTTCTCCTCGGTTGAGGTTGATGAGCTGGCTGGTGTGGTGGTGGTTTGAGAACTCAAGAGCGTGTCTGTACTACTTATTAGTTAATTATTGCCAGTTCATTGTC
>NZ_JBVBJP010000003.1:0-322004 GCF_055452355.1 Gardnerella rara | reverse complement strand
TTATTATTCATGATTAGGTTATTGTGCCCGTGTTTGTTCCCTTTTTTGGGGTTTTGGTAAACAAACACGGGCAAAAACGCTTGCGAGTTCGCTTAGTCGGAGTGTCGACTTGCTATTAATGAGAATCATTATTATTATTGATACACGTTGTATGGATATCTTCAATAGTCATTCGTAAAAGAAGAGCGCGAATAGGCGAAATAGAGAAGATGAAGTGTAGAGAGTGAAATAATAATTATGACTCAGGTCATTAGGGGTATTGTTAAGCGCACGTTTTGCTTTGCATGTGTAGCCGCAATTACGTTTGCAGTGCTGGTATCGGGCTTTGGCACAATAGCGCCTGCATACGCGGATAATCATAAAACGTCTTATAAATATTATGAAGATAAAAATGACGAATTAAAAAATGGTCATATGGATATTTTTTATCCGTTTATGCATAATGACAAGCTAATAATGGGCTTTGAGGCAAATTCTATGCTCTATAAGCCAGAAAACGTAACAATGAGGGTTGGGAACTCTTCGTATAGCACTAAGCCTTTTGATAACTACAAAAACAAGTTACCATTCGATGCGTCAAAAGGTTATTGGCTTTTAGACGAATCTGGTAATAAGCAAGATAAAGAGCTATTCCCAGGATGGGATACATCTATAGCAAGATATGCTGTTGGCGCGGAAAATCCAGATGGCGCAACTGCAGACATTGTTGTGCAAAAGGTAATCGCCCCTAAAGGTGGAAAAGTCTTAGTTTGGGAAACAGATAAAAATAAGCAGGGGGAGTCTATAGCTAAGTCTTTTGAATACAAAGATAAAGACGATGTTGAAGGCGAAGAAGGTAGCCGTTTTGAGCTTCCAGGTGTAATCCATCAACCGCAGGTTACGCATCAGCATACGAATTGGGTATTTACAAAGCCTGGAACTTACACTTTAGAGGTTTATGCGGTTATTAAGAATCGAGTAACTCAAAAAACAGTTAAAACAGACAGTGCTAAATATACTTTTGAAGTTGATGCAAACAGCAGTCATATGGTTTCTAGCGATTCTGTTGTTAAAGAACGCGGAAAAGCGGAAATTCCAGTTTTGGATGCAAACACTAAAGACGAAGACCCTAGCGATAACCCCGAGTGTCAAGATGGTCAGCTATGCATTCTAGGAGTTAGAAAAACGGGGTCTCATCCTCACTATCATTCTTACGAAGAAGGCGGAGACGTAAACCTTTACACGTACATGGATGGGTTAAAGGAAAAAATCGCAAGTGGGGAAATAAAAAGGCCTACATATAAATGGTGCATAACTCGTGCAGATGAGCAAGAGTGTACGGAAGGAACTTGCTTTATTGGAGAAAGGCTTATACTTCCGCCAGAGCCTGCAATGAACAATATGCAAGTTTCTGTTAGTGTTACGGCTTTTGAAGGCTTTTTTGACTTTGGAAAAGACCGCGCAACTGCAAAAATTGTTGTAGAAGATCACGGAGCAGATGGTAGGCCAGTTGTTGCGATTAGTGGCAAAAACAAGGTTAAGATTGGCGAAACCGTACATCTTAATGCAAAGCTGTATTCGCCTCGCGTGCCTGTTGTAAATGGTGAGGCAGGAGAACCAGAAAAGTCTGTTACATCCATAGTCAAAAAATACAGGTGGATGATTAAAAAAGACGGCGAAAAAGAGTTTAAGAACATACCGATGGCAGAAGGAAGCAGCCTTGATTTAGTGGTTGACGAAAGCATGCAAGATGCTGTTATACGCGCTTCGCTTGTTTTGGACGACGGAACTTTGTATAGGAATGCTGGATACGACGATTTTTGCGATTGGAGTGTGAACATAAAGAAGGCTAAGAAGGGTGGAAACGCTGGGGATTCTGGCGAGTCTGGTGACTCTGGCGACTCTGGGGCACATAAGAATCGCAAGAAGAATCGTAAGCAAAATCGTAAGCATGCTAAGAATCGCAAGAATACAAAGAATCGTAAAAAGAATAAGAGTCATGAATCTGTAACGGATGAGAATGACAAAAATAATGGCGATAATAATGGCGGCAAAACCGATGAAGAAGATGACAATAGTCAAGATTCTAAAAACGATGGCAATTTAGAAAATAATAGCAAAAAGAAGAATCGCAAGAAGACAAATAAAGAGTCAAATAAAGAGTCTAATAATAACGGCGGCAATAACGGCGGCAATAATGACGAAAACAATGGGAAGGCGTCAATGCCACTTGCTGCTGGGTCTCTTTCTGGCGGAAGGCTTGTTAACGCTGGAAAATCAGGCAAATTAGGCGGTGGATTCGCAAGGCTTGGCAGCTTTGGAAAGTCAAAGAAATCTAAAGCGGTAAAAAAGTCTGAGCCACTTAAGAGCGGTAGCAAGAAGGCCAAAAATAATCACGAAGATTCTAATGATTCTAATGATTATAACAACAGCAATCTAGACGATGAACAAGAAAATAGCGAAGAAAACAGCCATAAAACAAAGTGGGTGGCAGCTGCTGTTGGAACCGCAAGCGTGAGCTTGTGTGCAATAACGGGAGCTGGAGCGTTCTTGATGAAGTCGCGCATAAAGCTGTTGTAGAAAGCTGTTGTAGAAAGACGATTGCAAAACTTTAGAAAACACTAATATATCAAAATCAAATTTAGGACTTAAGGATTAAAAATGAGTAAAAATAGGAATCAAATAGCAACCGCACTTATTGCTGCAATATGCTCGGCGATTACGTTGCTTGCAACAGTTTTGGCGCCATCTCCACTTGTTGGGTCAGCGAATGCGGCAACAAGCAACCAGCCAGTGATGATTCAAGCAGGTCACGCTGATTTTGGCCCAACGCTTTCTGGTGGCAACTGGAAGATGAAAATCCGCGATGATACTGGCGATGAGCCAGTTTGGAGAGATCCAGAAAACGTGGTATTTAAGCTTGGCAACAGCTCGATTGTTTCTATGCCAGATGATTCTACGTATAGCTTTATTGGCGAAAAGCCAGGAACCAAGCTTTACGTAATTCCGCAAACTCAAAATCCTGACGTTCCATGGCTTGGGTGGAATACGCAAGAAGGCGGAGTGCTAAATGAGCTAGACCGCGGCGCAAATCTTTCGCTTGATGGCGTAAGTGGCCCTGGAAAATTGCATGTTTACTTGGAAAATGGCAATAATGCTCCACAGCAATTGTGGGATAGCACTAAAGGATATCCGCAAAACAGCTGGATTGAAGCGAATGCGCACACTCACGTGAATTGGGTGTTCTCTAAGCCTGGAATTTACCATGTAAAGCTCACTTTTTCGGGAAAGCTTAAGAACGGCCGCTCTGTAAGCGATACTCGCGTTCTTAACTTTGCTGTGGGAGAAAAAACGGACGCGCAAGCTGCTTTGCCAAGCACTAGTAGTGCGAGCCAAGGCGAGTCTGGTGATGCGCAAGATGAGGCTAATGGCGGCGAAGAAGCGGAAGAAAATGGCGATGAAAGCGCAGCTAATGGCGAAAACAATAATGGCAATAAATCCGCAAATAGCTCTAGAAAAAAGCATAAGTCCAGCTCCGACGACACTGTAGCAATCGCGCAGATTGTGATGATTGTATTTGCGATTTTAACAATCATAATTATTGCGTTTATTGCATTCGCTGTAGTAAAGAGCAAGCGTGCACGCCAAAGGGCGATTGATCAGCATAATTCCAACTCACAACAAAATACTTCGATTTTTAATAATTTAGGACAAAACAATGCGTAATAAAACAATGCGTAATAAAACATTAATTTGCTTTAGACTAATAAGCGCGATTTTAAGCGCAATAATATCTTTTGGATTCTTGGCGTCGATGTGCTGCTGCAATTGCGGTAGTGCGTATGCGAGTGAAGTTGCGCAAGAGGAGACTGCTGATCAAGGTGGGAAAGGCGCCTCTTCTGAGCAAGATAATCAAGATGCGCTTGAAGGGCAGGATGATTCTTCTACAGTTTCCAATCAGTATTCTGACAATAAGAATGAAGATTCTAGTCAAGCTGAAAATGAAGAAGCTTGCAAAGATGCTGCTGTGGAAAATAATGCCGAAAATGTTGACGATTCTGGTATAACCACCAAATGCAGAGTATACAAAGGTCATACAGACGCTTTTGCAACGTATATTAGCAAAGGCGGAAAGCTTGTTTTAGATACGCGCGGAGATAACTTCCCAGGTAATGGAAATAATGGTGTTAGATACAATTCAAGTCGACTTATATTTGTGCTTGGTGAAAACACTAAGCATTCTAGTGAAGGCTTAAAATTCTTGCCAGAAAATGGTGCAAATGTGCCAGTTTGGGGATTGTCGCAAAATCAAGAACCAAACAAATTGTGGCCTGGTTTTGCAACGGAAACTTTGGGTGAAAAATCTGGAATAACTGCTGTACGGTTTGCTATTAAAGAAGCATCAATGCCAAAAGGTGGTGCTGTGTATGCGTACCAAGAAGACGCTCATAGTGAAATAACGCCTGCTATAGGAACGCCGAATACACAGTTCCCACACAAAATGTATGTTGGCGCAAAAGCTCATATGCATGTTAATTGGGTGTTTACCAAGGCTGGTAAGTATGTTCTTAGCATGGAAGCTGCTGCAAGAACAAAAGAAGGCACTATTTATAAAGCTGAGCAGAAGTACACATTTGAAGTAGATATGAGTAATTCCAATGCTGATTCAAATGGCAGTTCTAAAGATTCTTCGCAAATTGCTACAGCTAATAAAGATGAGTTAGATGATTACAGAGGATTTGTTGAATTAAAAAAGCAGCAGACGGAAGGCGAGGATTCCGATGCTGAGGAGAGTGAAGATAGTGAAGAGAGTGAAGATGAAGATGATGAAGATTCTTCCACTTCGATTGTTATAAACGGAAACAACAACAGAGTTTACGTAACGCCATGGCCTGGTGCCAAGCCAAAAGATGGATTAGCAAATCATGGTTCCGATGAGAGTGACGAGAGTGACGAGAGTGGCGAAAATGGCACTGAAGGCGGCTCTGAAAATGCCAAGTCTGGATCTAAAGGCAAAAATAAAAAGCAAAAAACTGTCAAAAAATGCTTAAAATTTAAGGATTTGCAAGGCGATAAGCTGGTTATTAAGCATGGCCACGTTGATTTAGCAACCTACTCAACTGGCAACGGAATAGGATTTGCTGTTCAAGAAGATGTGACTGGAAGCCACGTAAAACGCGACCCGAGCAAAGTTGTGTTTTATGCTGGAAAATCTGCTAAAGACGGTAATGTGTGGAGGCTACCACAAACGCAAAAAGGTAGCGTACCATGGGTTGGCTGGAGTAACCAGAATTTAAGCCCACACAAGCCAAGCAAAATCAGCCTTAAATCTGTAAAAGGGCCAGGTAGCGTGCGAATTTGGCTTCAAGGTGGACTTGGTGTAAAAGCTAAAACGCTTATGTCTAGCGGCGGAAACAGTACGTATACAATCCCGGCAAACACGCATATGCATTTAAACTGGGACTTTTCAAAGTCTGGGTACTACACGATTCGTCTTGCTGTAAGCGCTAATGGCAAAACTCTTGCGAAGGACTTCCATTTTGCGATTGGTGTGGATCCATTGGAAAAGCCTATGAGTTGCAGTGCGGGAAGCAGCGAAGATGGCGATGAAGACGGCGAGGATGGCAGCCAGGAAGACGGTGGCCAGAATGGCGGCCAGAATAATGGCCAGGATGGCAGCCAGGAAGATGGCGACGGAAAAAACGTGCAGAATGATGGCCAGGATGGCGGCCAGAATGGCGGAACGACTGCGTTAGCTGGATCTTATTCTGGCGGAGGATCGTCGTTCTTTGGCGGCAGATCTGGGCTTGCAAAGTCTGCTAAATCGGGCAAAACTGGCAGGTCTGTAAGCATTTCTGGTGGAACTTTGGGTAAGTCAAAGGGCTTGCAATCAAAGTACAGCACAAAGCGAATTAAAGGATTAAGCCAAAGCCTTAAAAGTGGCGTTAAAAGCGAAGAACCTAGTGGAATTATAGGCTTGTTCCAACGCAAGCCGATTGTTGCATACACCGCTTTAAGCCTTGGAATTGCATCAATTTCTGGAACTTGCGCAGCTGGATTGTTTGTTCTACGCAAACGTGGACTAATACCTGCAGGAGGTTTGTTTAGCGCGCTTATGGGTTGGAAATAGTGCGTAGAAAACGTTGGTAAAATTGATGAAAATCGTTGATTTACTAAGTAAAAAAAGTGCGATGCGTGTTGCTGCGGCGGCTCTAGCTGTTTTAACAGTACTGCCGATGGGAGCATGCGGCGCGTCGAATAGCAACCACAGCGCAAATGGCGTAAATAGCGCAAATAGCGCAAGGTCTGGGAAAATTAACGTTGTAACAACAACGGGCGTTTTGCGAGACATGGTGGCAAATGTTGCAGGAGATGCAGCAAACGTTAGCGCGATTGTGCCAGACAACGCGGATCCGCATTCGTACGAGCCGCGTTTGCGCTCAATTAGAGATGTTGTATACGCGGATGTGGCTTTTAGTAACTACATGATGCTGGAAGAGCACGGCGTTATTGCCGCTTTGGATGCAAATTTGCGAAAAGGCGTGCCAAATGTGCAACTTGCGGAAGAAAGCGTGAAGCACGCGGCAGATATTATTCCGATGGTAGAAGACGTGTCTTTAGACACGATTTGGCTAGGGCTTGCTACAGAGCGTATGGCTGCGCAGCCGAGCGAGGAAGCGCATAGCGCGCAAGGCGCTACAAGCGCAAATACGCAAAAGCGTGCGGAAGAATCGCCCTCGGCGGCGGCTGGTGGTCTATCTTCGCTAAACAATCTCAATAAAGAAAAAACAAATTCAAAACAAGCTAGTCAACTAGAAAAGTCAGGTCAATCTTTGCAATCAAACGCGCCTTCAACTGTAACAAAAGAAGGCCGCGCAACCGTAATAAAGCCGAACGCATACAACATGAAAAGGTCCGACAGAATACGCTTAACGGCAACGAAAGTAAAAGGGCCGGGCGCGCTATTCGCATACTTGACTGGCACTTTTGGAAGCGTAGAAACATACTTTAACAGCGCAAACGGCATAAGCGCAGAAGACCACGTAGACTTGCCAGCAGACGCGCATACGCATTTAAGCTGGGCGTTTAGTAAGCCAGGAGAATACACGCTTGACTTGCACGCAGACATGCTAAACGCGCAAAACGAGGTAGTTTCTAGTCTTGGAAACGCCAAGATGCGATTTGCTGTAGGCGTTAACGCGCAAAAAATAGCCAAAAAGCGGGGAGCTAGCGTAGTTTTAAACAAGGGTCATGCAGATTTGGCTTACGACTTAGCAAAACGCGGATTTGTGTACCGAGTGGACACTTTGCAAGAGAAGCGCTCCGCTGCGCCAAAACGCGTGTATTACAAGCCGCGCGATGTGGTTGTAGAAGTGCCAACTAACGCGCTAAAAGAGATACCAGCCGAACACGGATACAGGTTTTTGGGAGCTGCAAGGCAGAAGATTTATCAGCTGCCGCAAGCAGTTTTAGGAAAGCACATTCACGGAGATATTGACCCGCATTTATGGCAATCCGTAAAAAATGGCATAGCATACGTGCGCACAATCGCAGATCGCCTTTGCGAAGTGGACCCTAAAAATGCTCGTACATATCGCAAAAATGCGGATCAATACATTAACAAGCTATTAGATGTAGATGCTTATATGCGCAAAAAAGTGGCGTCAATACCAAAAGAGAAGCGCAATTTGGTTACAACGCACGACGCTTTTGCATACTTGGGTAAAGCTTACGGCGTGAATATTGCAGGATTTGTAACGATTAATCCTTCGAGCGAGCCGAGCGTGCAAGATAGGCGTAGATTGCAGCAGATTTTGCGCGATTTAGAGATTCCAGCTGTGTTTTTGGAGCCAAATTTGATCTCGCGTTCGTCTGTGCTTAAAGAGTTGGCAGCGCAAGCGCGTGTAAAAGTGTGCCCTATCTATGGAGACGCTTTCGATGCAAAAGTTAGAACTTATGCGGATATGATGCGAGCGAATGCGGATTCTTTGGCAAAGTGCTTGAAGTGAGATTGACGAGGACTGAAGTTGGATTTAAGTGATGAGGACTGACGAGAGAAATATGGATGCAAATATGGATGCAAATACTGTTATAAACGCACAAAATCTAAATGTAAGTTATGGCAGTCGCACGATTGTAAAAGACGTTTCGTTTACGATTAAAAGTGGCGAATTCGTGGGGCTTCTTGGCGCAAATGGCGCTGGTAAAACAACGCTTTTCCGCGCGATTATGGGGCTAATACCGCATTCTGGAAAGCTTGAAGTGCACGCTAGTAAAAGCGATGAATCTTTGATTAATTCGCGAGTGAGTAACGTTGGCTATGTGCCGCAACGCCATGATATTGCGTGGGATTTTCCACTTTCTGTACTAGACGTAGTGATGATGGGCCGCATTCGCCACATTGGCTACGTGCGTCGCGCAAAAAAAGAGGACTACGAGATAGCGCTCGCTTCTCTTGAGCGCACAGGAATGGCGGATTTTAGGGATCGTACAATCGGCGAGCTTTCTGGCGGACAAAGGCAGCGCGTACTTGTTGCGCGTGCTCTTGCAGGGCAGCCGCGTTTGCTTCTTTTAGATGAGCCATTTACAGGCTTAGACATGCCTACTCAAGAGCTGCTTACGAGTCTCTTTTTGGATTTAGCAAAGTCGGGAGAGGCAATTTTGATGAGCTCGCACGACATAATCGGGTCTATAAACTCGTGTTCTAGAATCATGCTTTTTGACGGAAGCATAGTGGGCGACGGCGTTCCAGAATCGTTAAACGCAAATCAATGGGTGCAAACATTCCATGTGGATGCGCAAAATCCACTAATCAAAGCTGTAGAGCGCGTTATGGCGCATGAAAGTGGGGCAGAGTAATGCTATCTCCAATCGACTTTATACAAGACCTTACAAACCCAGACCTTTGGTTCTTGCTCAAAGCGCTTATAGTGGCGTGCCTTTCTAGCGTAATATGCGGAGTTGTAGGATGCTATGTAGTGCTGCGCGGAATGGCGTTTATTGGAGACGCAGTAGCGCACTCCGTTTTCCCAGGACTCGCAATCGCGTTTGTTTTGCAAGGAAACTTGCTGTTTGGCGGCGCGCTGGCAGGAGTTGCAACCGCGCTAATCGTATCAATCTTTAGCCAAAATCGCAGGCTTCGCGAAGACTCGTTTATAGGCGTATTCTTTGTGTCTGCATTTGCGCTTGGAATTGTAGTAATCTCAAAGGCTTCGGGCTATGCAGGATCCCTGGAATCGTTCCTATTTGGCTCCATTACAGGAATTCCAGACTCCGACATTGCGGTTGTAGCAATAACGGGGCTAATAATCGTAACGCTTTTAATGATGTTCCACAAAGAGCTAGTATGCGTTTCGATGGATCGAGAAACAAGCCGCGCAATGGGATTGCCAGTAGCGTGGTTGGATGGAATGCTGTACGTTTTAGTTGCGATTGCTGTAGTTGTTTCCGTGCAAATAATTGGAAACGTGCTTGTTTTAGCGCTTTTGATTACGCCTGCTGCGACTGCGCGATTGCTTACTGACCGACTTGGGAAGATGATGATTTTGGCGCCTGCTATTGGGTGCTCTTCTTCGATTCTTGGAATGTACTTGTCTTGGAGTTTAGACACTGCCACCGGCGGCACAATCGTTTTGGTTGCCACTTTTATGTTTGTTCTAGCGTGGGTGTGCTCGCCTAAACACGGGTTGGTAGCGAGAATTGTGCCTAAACTGCGAATCGACTTGCATTAGCGCTTATAGCGTAGCGCGCGAATGCACTTCGATTCGCTGAGCTTGCTCAAAGTTGAAAGCACTGTGTGCTTTCAACGCAAGCGAAGACGTGAGCGCGCTGTGACGCGCGAACGGTTTTCCTTGCTTGGTATTGCGCGAGGTTTGAGTATTTCTCTCCTCGCAGGCGCGCCAATCTGCCTTCGAGCTTAAAGCGTAGCGCGAGAAGGCAATTTGGAGCGCTGAGCAGCTCAAAGCAGAAGCACTGCTTCTGCGCTGCGAAGACGTGAGCGCGGCTAATCCGCGCGAGCAAAACTCCTTTACGGGGGTCTTATGAACGTTGATATTCCAAGGCCTCAGTATGGCGCTATTTATTGCTCGTAGAGAAATACATCAAACCTTCTGGATATCTAGAACTTTTGCGTTGTTTTCATCACCGAGATTCTCGATTTTTCTTGCTGCTTCAGCGAATCACCATTTCATGCTGAGGTTCGCTTCATCCGCTGCGAAAAATCTCGAATCTCTACCTTGCTTAGTGAAATCTATGTGAGTGATTATGGAAGATTTTGCGGTTTATAGTTTGCGGCACAATAGACGTATGGTATCTAAAGGAAAACCTTCGCCTAGAAGCGCAGTTAAGCCGCTCAGCGATGAGCAAGTAGAACGCTTAGCGCGAGCACACAAGTTAGTTGATCCTACTTATTACTATCCAACGGGCGCGCGTACGCCAAATACGGCAGAAATCAACGCGCAAAATCCAAAAGCAACTGAGCGCCTGCTCGAAGGAACGTCTAGAGTGCTTAGATCTCGTTGTAAAGTGCGCGCATGGGGATTGGAAAACGTGCCAGAAGAAGGCGTGTTTATAACCGCTTGCACGCACGTTACAATGTTCGACGTTTTTGTGCCAATGACGTCTCTATTCCACCAAGGCCGCCGTCCGCGTTACATGGCAAAAGCAGAGCTTGCAACTTGGCCAATCTTAGGAAAATGGTTCCAGCTTGTTGGCATGCAGCCAGTGCCTCGCAGAAGCGGAAAAGCGCGCGAAATCGAAGAAGAATCGATTAAAATCCTAACAAACGGCAGGCCGCTTAGCGTATGGCCAGAAGGAACAGTTACGCGCGACCCGCAAAAATGGCCTATGAGCATGAAGCCAGGAATCGGAGTTATTGCGCTCGAAGCATCGCGCAGGCTGGGGCATCAAATTCCGCTATTTTGCGCTGTTACATGGGGTGCTGCAAGCATAAATCATTGGTGGCCGTGGCCAAAGAAGAACGTTGTAATGTGCTACGATGCGCAACTTGACTATTCGGATCTTCTAAAAGATATGGAGCAGTGGGGTGATTTGCCGCCTATGGAATCTGCTGCCGAGCTGGCTCGTCGTGTGCGCGTGCGCATGACGGAAATTATGGAAGAGATTCGCGGCGAAAAATCGCCAGCTGGATACTTCGATTACAAGCTTATGAAGCGAGTGGAAGAATAATCGCACTAAATGCGCGTTTTGCTAAGTTGTAAATCGTTATTAAAGCGTTTGCAAAATCATTAGCAAATCATTAATAAAGTCTTCACAAAATGCCCGTAAAGCGCACTGTGTAGAATTGTGTAATAGTGTGATTATAAGTTGACTATAAGTTGACTGTAAGTTGACTATGAGTTGAAAATCGCTACAGAATGGCTTGTTACCAAAGTAGTTTAAACTCACAATCGAAAGGCTAGGCGTAAACATGAACGTTACGGTGTTGGGTGCTGGAGCTTGGGGAACCGCGTTTGGGCAGGTGCTTGCAGACGCGGGAAATCAAGTGACGATGTGGGCTATAGAGCCGCAAATTGTTGAAGGCATTCGAGATAATCACCGCAACGAAGTGAGGCTGCCAATCGTAGAGCGTTTGCCAGAAAATATGACAGCAACTGGGGATAGAGCAGAAGCTGTAGCAAACGCAGACATTGTAGTTGTGGCAATTGCAGCACAGTTTGCGCGCGTTGCACTCGAAGAATTTGTGGGCAAGATTGCGCAAAATGCGATTGTTGTTTCGCTTATGAAGGGCATTGAGCGCACAACTGGAAAGCGCATGGACGAAGTTGTGTGCGAGGCTTTGAACTTACCGCGTAACCGTTTTGCAGCGCTATCGGGGCCAAACTTAAGCAAAGAAGTGGCACTAAGGCAGCCAGCCGCAGCGGTTGTGGCATGCGAGAATCGCGCAAACGCCAAAGTGGTGGCTAAGGCTTGCTCAAACAGTTACTTTAAGGCCTTTGTTTCCACCGATGTGATTGGCGTAGAAATGTGTGGATCGCTTAAAAACGTGGTTGCGCTCGCAGTTGGCATGGCTCGAGGCGCGGGTTACGGCGAAAATACAGCGGCTATGATTGAAACTCGTGGACTCGCAGAATTGACAGCGTTGGGCGTTGCGGAAGGCGCAGATTCTCGCACTTTTGCAGGGCTTGCAGGCTTTGGAGATTTAGTGGCAACTTGTGGGTCTCCTCTAAGCCGAAATTACACTTTTGGATCAAATCTTGGTAAAGGCATGAGCGTTGAAGAAGCAACAGCTGTGAGCAATGGTGTTGCGGAAGGCGTGCCAACTACTAGCGCGGTTGTAGCAATGGGCAAGCGTTTGGGAGTTGCAACTCCGCTTGCAAGTGCAATGGCTCGCGTGTTAGAAGAAGGAATCTCGTGCCAAGAGATGCTTTCAATGCTTTTTGATAACGATGTTTGCGAGGAGTAGTGAAGCGCGAAAGTAGCAATTGCGAAAGCCGCGCGTAAATCGTAAGCATGCAAATCGTAAGTGCGTTAGTCGTGGTCGCGTTAATCGTAAGCAAAAATAATAATCCAAGATAATCCAAAATAACTAAAATAATCTAAGATAGATAAAATAATTCAAAATATATAGAGGAAAAAAATGACGAAAAAGCGCGTAGTGTTTTTGTATGGTGGTAAAGCAGATGAGCATTCGATTTCTTGCATATCTGCCGCTGGCGTGCTAAGTGCTGTAGACGAAAGTCGATTTGAGATTGTACGCATTGCAATCACAAAGCAAGGCGAGTGGATTGTTGGCGGCGAAGATCCGCGTAACTTCCGCATGGAGCAAGGCGAGCTGCCAGTAATCACAAAAACCGCGCAAACGCGCGATGTTGTGCTAGACCCAGCAAAGGGCGCAGACGGATTTTTGGTGCGAGAGGCGGATGGCACGCTTACAAGCCTAGGGCATATTGACGCAGTCTTTCCAGTTCTTCACGGGCCAAACGGCGAAGACGGCACTTTGCAAGGCTTGCTAGAAATGATGCAAGTCCCGTATGTTGGTTGCGGAGTTTTGGCATCTGCCGCATGCATGGATAAGTATTATGCAAAGCAGCTTTTTAAGGCAGCTGGAATTGCTGTTGCTCCAGGAATCGCACTGGACGCTCGCAAGTTTGAAAGTGACGCGGAAAATCGCTTCGGCTCGTACGCAAACGAAATTCTTGAGCAAGTTGAGGCTGCAAAACTAGAGTATCCGCTTTTTGTAAAGCCAAGCCGAGCAGGGTCTAGTTTTGGAGTTACAAAAGTTGAATCGCGCGACGCTAAGGCCTTGGCGCAAGCCGTTTTTGAGGCTTCAAAGCACGATTGGCGAGTGTTGGTAGAGCAGGGAATTGATGCGCGCGAGATTGAGTGCGCGGTTCTTGCAGCTCGCGACGGCGAAGAGCCAAAAGCCAGCTGGCCTGGAGAAGTTGTGCTCGACAAGCGCCAAGCTGGCGAAGACCAGTTCTACGATTTTGACAGCAAATACATGGATTCCGCAGCTTCTCACGTGGAAGTGCCAGCAGATTTGCCAGAAGAGACTTTGCAACGCGTGCGCAAAACGGCGCTCGCAGCATTTAAAGCAGCAGATGGCAGAGGGCTAAGTCGCGTGGATTCTTTCGTTACTAAAGATGGCCGCGTAATCCTTAACGAAATCAACACAATGCCTGGATTTACGCCAATTTCCATGTATCCAAAGGCTTGGGAAGCAACTGGAATAAGCTATAGCGATTTAATCACAAAACTTATTGAAGGCGTTATTTTAGATTAGACGGAGGTAAAAATGCGTAAACAGCGTAATCTTGCAAACAAACAGCAGCCAGACGCGTACACGATTGCGCGCAGACGTCAAGGAGCTGTAGGAGTGTCGCTGTGCGTGTTCCTATTTACGTGGATTCTTGCAACGCTTTTAATTGGCGAGTTGATTGGCTTGTTTGTTCCAAAAGGTGTTTTAAGTCCTTCGCTAAGCTCCTTTGTTTCTTCGGACGTTGCGCAATACTTAATAGCCTTGCCGCTTGCAATGCTTGTTCTAAGACGCACTCCAGCAATAGAAACTCGCAAGTTTACTATGTCTTTGCGTCAATTTGGCGGATTCTTTGCCGTTAGTGTGCCAATAATGTATGCAGGAAACTACATTGGACTTGTTGCTTCTGCGCTTATTTCTGGCGGAAAAGCCGAGAACAGGATTGCAGACATTGTAGCAGGCGGAAACGTGTGGGAAACGCTGCTTTTTGTGGTATTTTTGGCGCCAGTTGTGGAAGAATGGCTGTTTAGAAAGCAGATTATAGACAGGTTGCGCGTGTATGGCGAAAAGCGCGCGATTGTGTTCTCCGCGTTGGCGTTTGCGCTTTTCCACATGAACATGTTCCAATTCTTCTACGCTTTTGGACTTGGCCTTGTGTTTGGATACATGTACGTTCGCACGTCGCAGCTTAGGTACAGCGTATTTTTGCACATGATTGTAAACTTCCAGGGAAGCGTTATAGCGTTGTGGATTTCAAACAACATGATGGATTCAAACGGAGATCTTATTAAGGTTGAAAACTTGAACACGCAAGAGATTGCGGATTTGGCTCCTGGCTTTATGTTTATAGGCCTTTATGCAATGTTTATGATTGTTATGTTTGTGTTTGGAATTGTGCTACTTGCGCGACGCAAGAGGTATCTTGAGTTCTACGATTCGCCGCTGGAGATTCGCGGGAGCGCTGGAACAAAAGCGCTTTACGGAACTGTTGGAGTTATGGGATTCTTGATTGCGTCCGTTTTGCTGAATTTGCTTATGCTGTTTGTGTAGGCTGAATCTGTTAGCGTAAATTGAATTTATTTGTGTAGGTTGAATTTATTTAATTGAATATTGATTTAAGTTAGGAGGCGTTTATGTTAGACCAAAACAATTTAGAAAGTGCTCAATGTGCAAATGACGATTGCTTTGCCGCAGATCCAATCCGTGTGGGTCTTTTAGGCGCCGGAACAGTAGGATCGCAAACAGCGCGTTTAATAGTGGAAGAAAACGCGGACTTATCGGCGCGAATCGGCGCTCCGCTAGAGCTTGCGGCAGTTGCGTGCTTGCATCCCGAAGATGTGGACGCGCCTTGGATTGCCAAAGATCTTTTAAGCGCAGACGCGGGGGCGATTTGCGAACGCGAAGATATAGACATAATTGTTGAGTTAATTGGCGGCTTGGAGCCAGCGCACACATTTGTAAAAACCGCGTTAGAATGCGGAAAATCGGTTGTAACCGCAAACAAGGCGTTGCTTGCAAAGTTTGGACCAGAACTCTACGAGTGCGCACAAAAAAACGGAGTGGATTTAAGCTTTGAGGCGTCTGTTGCAGGCGCAATCCCAATTTTGCGTCCGCTTAGAGAGTCGCTTGTAGGCGACAAAATCACGCAAATTTTTGGAATTGTAAACGGAACTACAAACTACATTCTTGACGAGATGACGGTTCGCGGGCTTGATTTTGACTCGGCTTTGCGCGCAGCTCAAGAAAAGGGGTACGCGGAGGCGGACCCTACGGGAGACGTTGAAGGATTTGATGCAGCAAATAAGGCTGCGATTTTGGCAACTCTTGCGTTCCAGATGCCAGTAAGCATTGATGACGTTAGCGTTGAAGGAATTAGCGCGATTACGGCAACAGATATTGCTGCGGCTGGTACTGAAAATCGCGTGATTAAGCTGCTTGCGGCGGTTGCAAGCGACACGCGTGGCGCAGTGAGCGCAAGTGTTTACCCAGCGTTGGTTAGCAAAGAGCATCCTCTGGCTTCCGTTCATGGCAGCTTTAACGCCGTTTTTGTTAAGGCGCAAGCGGCGGGCGATCTTATGTTCTACGGCCGCGGCGCGGGCGGTGCACCAACAGCAAGCGCGGTGGTTGGAGATATTGTTGGAGCCGCTAGAAACATAGCGCGCGGTTGCAACGATGCTAGCGTGCCAATGTATAACGCTAAGTCTTTGGCTTCCACGCAATCGATTCGTGCGGATTTTGTTGTACGATGCAGCATGGAAGATACCTCGCTTGCGCTTTGCGGCGAAGTGATGGATGTGTTTGAGGCGCATGGAGTAAACGCGGAACGATTGCCTATGCTTTGCCAAACTCAATACGATGGCGAAGGTGATTGCCCAGCTTGCGGAATCGGCGGCCCTGGCGATTTGCGCGTGCTTGTAAAAGATTGCAGCGAGGCGGATTTGCGCGCGATTATTGCGGATTTGCAAAAGGTGGATGCTGTGTGTGCAAAGCCTCTTGCATTGCGAATTATTGAGTAATTGAGTAGTTGAGTAATTGAGTAGGCTGCTCGAGTGGAAAAGGTGCAAAATGAAACCAGTATGCAACAGTGTGTCAGTTTGCGTGCCAGCAACCAGCGCAAATCTTGGGTCTGGATTTGACGTTGCAGGAATTGCGCTTGATTATGCGGATTCGCTAGTTTTTACGCTTGATGATTCGCTTGATGATTTGCAAGATGTTCGCGTGATTATTAGCGGCGAAGGTGAAAATACCTTGCCAAAAGACGAGACTCATCTTGTTGTTCGCGCGTTCCGCAAGGCGTGCGAAGCGTTTGGTTTGCCGCATTTGCGATTTACTCTAAAAGCGCATAATCGCATTCCGCAGGCGCGAGGAATGGGGTCTTCCGCCAGTGCAATCGTTGCAGGTGTGGCGGCGGCTTGGGCTTTTGCGCATAGTGGGGATCTTAACAGGCAGGCGATTTTTGAGCTTGCGGCGGCTATTGAAGGTCACCCAGACAACGTTGCTCCAGCGGTTTTTGGCGGATTAACGACCAGTTGGAAGAATGGCGATGAGTTCCACACTGTTCGATACGTCGTTTCTAAGCAAATTCGTGCAACGATTTTTGTGCCAAACTTTACTCTTTCAACGCAAATGGCTCGCCAAGCGCTGCCAGAAAAAGTGCCGTATGCAGATGCCGTGTTTAACGTTTCGCGCGCTTGCTTATTGCCGATTGCGTTTGGTGATTTTGCCGATTTTGGTGGTGCTTGCGATTCTGCCGATTTTTGTGATTCTGCCGATTCTTGCGTAAAATCCACTCTTTCTAGAAACGATTTGCTTTTTACAGCTACTCAAGACGCTATTCACCAGCCGTACCGAGCAAGCCTTATGCAACCAACTTGGGATTTGGTAAAAGCTTTGCGAGACAATGGGTTTGCGGCTGCGATTTCGGGAGCTGGATCTTGCGCAGCGGTGTTTTACGAGGAAAAATCGCAAGCTTCCGAAGAGGGTAATAACGCTACTAATATAAGCAAGAAAACTGTGGCTGCAGAAATAGAAAAAATTGCAAAACCGCTTTTAGTTGGCTGCGATTGGAAAATTTTGCACGTGCATGTTGATTCTATTGGCGTTGCAATAACTCGCGAATAATTTGTGTGAAGTTGTAAGTGAAGTTGCAAAAAGAGGGAATATGAAAGTTTCATTGATTTTGGCTTCTCAGTCTCCTGCAAGAAGAGCGGTGCTGGCTGCTGCAGGCGTGATTCCTGTGATTCACGTGAGTGAGGTGGATGAGCCAGCGGCTTTGCGTAATGCTGCAAATGCGCGAGGTATTAGCGTTGAGCAGATGAGCGCCGAGGAGCGCGTTTCGATTTTGGCGCGAGCAAAGGCTTTTGCGGTGTATGAGTCGTGGAAGCTTGTGGCGAATGCTGCGGCGAGTGCTAGTGGAGATTTGGTTGTGGGGTATCCTTTGGAAGCGGAGGCTGCTGAGGCTGAGGATGAGTCTGAGAATGCTGAATCTGAATCTTCTGAATCTGAATCTTCTGCAACTGGTAGTAACGCTTTAGCAAGTGATTCGCAATCAGACGTAACGCATAACGTAGATACCGCGCAAACTCGCGATTTTTCTGGCGTAAAAGTGCCTACTAAGACTTTTGATATTCACGATTTTGCGCATATGAATGAATCTTGTAAAGATTGCAACAGCGTGCTTATTGTTGGCTGCGACTCCATGTTTTTACTAGACGGCGAATGTTACGGAAAGCCGCATACTCCTGAAGTGGCATTTGAGCGAATCAAGCAAATGAGCGGAAAAACTGGAGAATTGTTTACTGGCCATTGCTTAATCGACGCAAAAAGTGGCAAAACCGTGTGCAAGGTGAGTCGCGCAAACGTGACTTTTGCGCATATGAGCGATGCGGAAATCAGTGCGTACGTAGAAACTGGCGAGCCGCTGGAAGTGGCAGGATCCTTTACGTTAGAAGGCTTTGGCGGGGCGTTTATTGAGGGAATTCAGGGCGATCCGCATGGAGTTCTTGGAATCAGCTTGCCGCTGCTAAGGCAGATGGTTGGCGAGCTTGGGTACGATTGGCCAGATTTGTGGAATAGTCGCAAGCTAGAGGGCGAGGCGATTAAAGACGATCCAGCTTCCGAAGAAGTGCCTAAAGAAAATGTGCATCAGCCAGGGGATGGATGGGTGATGTGCGATTGCGGGCGCAAGCATTGGGGGCATAATGGCGCGGCTGGCGTGCTGCTTGCTAGGCGAGACGAGGCCACTGGGCGCGTGACCCACGTTGTTATGCAGCATCGCGCGCTTTGGAGCGCGGAAGGCGGCACGTGGGGGATTCCTGGCGGCGCAATATCTGATGGCGAAACTGCGATTGAAGGCGCGCTGCGCGAGTCGTTTGAAGAAGCGAACATAACGTCTCAAGACATTGATGTTGTTGGTGCGTATTGCGAGAATCACGGAAATTGGCGTTATACAACGGTTTTTGCGTTTGAAAAGCCAGG
Organism: Gardnerella rara; assembly: GCF_055452355.1. Lineage (NCBI taxonomy): Bacteria > Bacillati > Actinomycetota > Actinomycetes > Bifidobacteriales > Bifidobacteriaceae > Gardnerella > Gardnerella rara. Next base: position 303,331 of record NZ_JBVBJP010000003.1, on the reverse strand, counting down.
GCATTGTGTGAATCCGTGCGCGCACGACGACGAGAGTATGGAAATAAAGTGGGTGCCGATTGATGATGTGCCGAAGCTAAAGCTGCTTACGGCAATGCGCACGGATTGGCCGTCTTTCCGCGCTCGCCTCGATTCGCTAGCATCGCAAAGGTAGCTGTGCGACGACCTGCCTTTTCACTTAGACCGCGCGAACGACATTTACGCTTTTTGTAGCTAATTTTGCGGTTTTGAGCAACATTTTCGGGAAATCCTCTTGCTTTTTTAGAATTATATTTATGCGCTGATGCATGCTTTTATTAGTTCGATTAGCCATATTTTGATAATCTCTAGCACAATGTGATAACATTTCGTATACGAAATATTAGGAGTGGGAGATAATATTTATGAAGGTTTTAGTACATCCTAGAGTCATTCGTAAAAGACCCTGGCTCGATGAAACTGAAGTAATAAATATGTGGAACTCATCATGTAGAGAGCTTCCCAGACAGGGTGAATATGAGCCCAGTCAGATGCTTTCACTTGCTTGGGATTCTCGAGGTGTTATTACGGAACTTATTGCGTATAAAGGTGAAGATGGGGAATGGATTATTTTTCATGTAGCGCCTGCAACTAAAAAGTTTCTTGCTGAAATGGGATTTAGCCAAGAAGAAATTAGACAAATTTTTGGTAGAAGATAAGTAGGATATAGTTAAGAGATATTAGGAGTGATTATGGCTAATTTTCGCGGTGAAGGTGGCGTTGACGTTACCGATGAAATGCTTGATAAGTGGGAAAATGATGCTGAAAAAGGCATATATCATGGAAAAGCTGGTAATTTGCATATTAAAAAGCCGCTTGGCAGGCCGCCTATTTATAAAGAAGCTATGCTGCCTATAACTTTCCGCATATCTGCTGAAGATGCGGAGGCTCTAAAAGCTTCTGCTGATAAGCAAGGTGTGAAGGTTGGTGATGTTGTTCGAGAAGCGTGCAAACTGCTTCTTGCTCAGCAAGCACGATGATTGAAAAGTCTTGCGATTGCAAAGTTCTACGATTGCGCGTGAATTAATCACCCTAAAACTGCTGCGATTAGCGCAATGAAAATCGGGCTGGTGACGGTAGAAAACAGGATTCCGTCGCGCGCAAAACTCAATCCAACGTTGTACCGCGCGGCGTAATTGTATACGTTTTGGCCAGTCGGAAGTGCCGCCAGCACAACGCATGCGTAGAGCGTAGCACCTCGAAAATCCATAACAAAATAAGCCAGCAAAAACGCAACAATTGGCATAATCAGATTTTTAAGAATCGCAACCGTCGCAATCGCAGCGCGATTAGAATCCTTTTGTAGCGGCTTGCTGCCATATAGCGACATTCCAAACGCCATTAAAATCATAGGAACCGCGGAATCGCCAATCATTTTAATCGGGTCATAAAGAAAATTAGGCACAGGGAAATATCCAACTTTTGCGGAAATTGCCGAAATAATAATCCCTCCAAGAGATCCTATCAAAAGTGGCTGCTTAAGTGGCTGCTGAGCAATGCGCTTGAGCGAGCATTTGCCAGTAGTTGTAATGTCTAGAACCGTTAAGCCAACAGGTGTAAAAACGGCCTGCTGCATAACTAAAATCGGAGCAACTAGCGCGGGATTTCCAAGAATATAAGTGGCCACAGGCAAGCCAATGTTGTTTGAGTTTAGATAAAGCGAGTTAAGCGCGCCAATTGTGCAATCCGCCGCAGGAAGGTGGAAAAACATGCGATTAAGCAGAACAAATGCGGCGCCAACAATCATTGCGGATAAAAACGCAACAAAAATTGACGAGTGGAAAATCTCAAAAATTGGCTCTTTTGCAAGGATTGCAAACATTAAACACGGACTAGAAACAAAGAAGCTTACGCGGTTAAGCACCATTTGTGCTTGCGATCCGCCGATGCGAAGACGCGCGGTTACATAGCCAGCGGCAATAACGATGCCAATTACGCAAAAGCCTTGCATAGCGCTGATTAAACCCATGCAAACGATTTTAGCGCTGATTTTTGCAAATGGGGTAATGTGTGAATCGCCTTGCGTGAGCGCATGTTATTTGACGTTGCAATATGGCATACTAGAGAACGGTGGCGCTGCAAGCCACCAAAGCGTTCGACGGCGTCGATCCCCTCGCGCGATTTAGCGCATGGTTTTAATCGAGGCAGGTGTCCGCTGTCGCGCAGCTAGACTTTATTAACAGCCCGAGGGGTGGCTCGCATAAGCGTGCTTATTCCAGGCTAAGAGCGCGAGACGATTGCAGCGTTTCGCTAGGAGCATTGTGCCCAGAGTAACGCGAGAAAGCTTCAACGTATCTGAAGCAGATGATAATAAAAAAGAAAATGAAAATGTTAGCGTAAATTCTAGTGCTTTTGATGGCGCCGCTGACAATAATGCTGCTGCCGCTAATGCTGCGTCTGCTAATGCTGCGTCTGCTCGAGTGGGCGGCGTTGTTAATGTTGTTTCGGGAGATGCTTCTTCGAACGGCCAAAATTCTGCTACAGTAATCAGGCGCAGGCGTTCTGGAAGGCGTGTTGTTAGGGTTGCTGGTGCTGCTGGCGAATCGATGAAGTTGCACGTTGAAGGCGGAGATAATGAGGATTCTCGTGCAGATTCGGCGGTCTCGCGTGTGGATTCGCGTGCAGATTCGGCTACTTCAGCGGATAATTCTTCTGCACAGTCTCAGTCACAGTCTCAATCGCATATACGTCCAATAACATCGCTTCTATTCCAAGAGCCAGTTTTGCCGCAGCGTGCGCATTCTGCGTCTAGCAGCGATTTAGATTCAAGCTACGAAGGTTCAAACAGCAGTCGCGATTCGCGTAGTCAAAGTGAAAGCAAGCGCAGCATTTGCGATTCGCGCAATGGTCGTAAGCTGTCTGGCAGCGGCTCCGACTTTAGCGATAATCTAGAAAATAAGGACGATTTTAGCGAAGATAGCAATCGTTCTTCTAGAAAATCGCGCAAAACTCGATCCAGCAAGTCTTCTGCAAAAGGCAAAGTTACCCGCGAATCGTTTGATGAGAATTACGATTTGCAAGATGACGATACTCAGCTGATTCGAGTGCGCTCCAGGGCAAATCGCGATGATAAAAACGCGCGAATTGAGCGAGATGGAAGCGTTGCTAAAGATGAGTTGCAGGCAAGTGATAGTGACCGCAGTGACCGCAGTGATTACGCCAGTCAAAACTCTCGTAAAACGCGCAAAAATCGTAGACTTAACGCCGCCGAGCGCAGGGCTGCTGCCGAGGTTGAGCAAATCGAAGAAGACCTTGAGTACGACGATATAACCTACGCGCCAATCGAAAATCGCAAGGCTGGCAAAGCTTCCAGAAGGCTTGATGAGGGCGATTTTAGCAGCGATTTTAATGTTGATTTTGAAGATGGCTTTAGCAACGATTCTGGCAGCAATCGCAATGATAATGCGGATTTGGATGAAGACTATGCAAAAGAATCGGATTTGCAAGACGATGAGGACGGCGTTGTAACAAGGCGTCGCCGTCGTAGGCGTTCTTCTAGAGTCGATAGGGCTGATAGGGCTGATAGATCCAGCCGCGCAGATAATGCCAATAATTCCAACGATTCCGAAGATTCTTCCGATTCCTTCGATTCAGGCATAAGCAAATATGATGTGGACGAGATTGAGGTTTCTCAAGAAGACCGCAATTTGATTCCAGACCCAGAAGAATTGCAATCGCAAGACGAAGGGATTTACACGCGTAGGCGTCGCCGTCGTAGGTCCAAGTCTGCCGACGATTCTAGCCAGAGTGATCAATCGCGTTTTGATACAGTAGAAACAGATTCGCAAAGTCGCAGGTCTAGAAAACAGCAGTATATTGACGAAATCACGGATATTGAAGGATCCACAAGGCTTGAAGCCAAAAAGCAGCGTCGCCGCGATAATCGCAGGGAGCGCAACCGTCAAAACTTGTTGATGGAGCAAGACTTTTTGGCAAGGCGTGAAAACGTTGACCGACTTATGGTTGTTCGCGAGCGCGATCGTCACACGCAAATCTCCGTAATAGAAGACAACATTCTTGTTGAGCATTACGTTTCCGACATTCAAGAAGTTGCAACCGTTGGAAATATCTACCTTGGCCGCGTGCAAAATGTTTTGCCAAGCATGGAGGCTGCGTTCGTAGACATTGGTCAAGCTAGAAACGGTGTGCTTTACGCTGGCGAAGTCAACTGGGATGCAACCAGGCTAGAAGGCCAGCCGCGCAGAATGGAGCTTGCTTTTAAGGCGGGAGACCCTGTTCTTGTGCAGGTTACAAAGGATCCTATAGGCCATAAGGGTGCGCGATTAACTTCGCAAGTAACTCTTGCTGGTAGGTTCCTTGTGTTGGTGCCGTCTGGAGCAATGACGGGCGTAAGTCGCAAGCTATCCGACCGCGAGCGCAGCCGCCTTCGCGCAATCGTTAGTAAAATCGCGCCTAAAGACATGGGCGTAATTATTCGCACGGCCGCTGATGGCGCTAGCGAAGAAGCAATCGAAAAGGACCTTGAGTCGCTTGTAAAGCAGTGGGATCGCATAGAAGCAAAGCGCCAGGAATTTTTGCACGGAAAGCGTCCAAAGCTGCTGCAAGGCGAGCCAGACGTTGCGATTCGCGTTGTTCGAGACATTTTTAACGACGACTTCCAAAAGATGATTGTGGAAGGCCAGGGTGCGTACGACCGTATTTGCGAATACTTGGAGATGATGGCTCCAGATTTGCGAAGCAAGATTGAATACTGGGATCCTGCCGAGCATGAGGGCAAAGACGTGTTCGATAAATGGCAAATCGACAGCCAGCTTAGAAAGGGCATGGAACGCCAGGTTTATCTTCCTGCGGGCGGGTCGATTGTTATTGATCGTACGGAGGCAATGACCACAATTGACGTGAACACGGGTCGTTTTATTGGCCGTGGAAAGTCGCTGGAAGAGACTGTAACTCGTTGTAATTTGGAAGCTTCCGAAGAGATTGCGCGCCAGCTGCGACTTCGCGATATTGGTGGCATGGTTATGATCGATTACGTAGACATGGTTATGCCAGCAAACCGCGATCTTGTTTTGCGCAGGCTTGTTGAGTGTCTTGCGCGAGACCGCACAAAGCATCAGGTTGCGGAAGTTACCTCTCTTGGTCTTGTACAAATGACGCGTAAGCGTGTTGGGCAGGGCTTGGTTGAGGCGTTTTCGGAAGAATGCCCAACTTGCAAGGGCCGCGGGTTTATTCTTCACGACGAGCCAACTGTGTCTTCGGAATACGCCGATCCGTACGCGCTTAAGGGCGGAGATCCGTTTATTAAGACCAATAAGCACGGCCATGGAAGCCTTGCGGATCCAATTCCTACGACTAAGCAGGAGTCTAGTGCAGATGTTCGCGCTAAGTTGGCTAAGATTGCGGCTGCGGCGGCGTCTTCTGCGTTCTTTGAGGAATCTTTGCGTAAGAGCTTGGATAGCGGCAAGGACGATAAGGACGAGACTAGCGACTTTTCGATAGATGAGACCGAGGAAGAATCGCCAGCAACCGAGGAGTTGCAGGAAGTGACGAGCGAATCGCAAGAAGCAAGCGAAGAGTTAGAAACCTCCGATTCTCCAGCAGAAAGCGAATCGCAAGAAACGGGCGAATCGCAAGAAACAACAGACGAATCACAAGAAGAAAGCGAAGAATCCGAAAACTAAAAACGCCCCAAAGTATAAGGCTCGAGTACAATGGTTTCTACTGTTTAACTCGGCTTTATAAATTAGCCCTTGACGTTAGTACAGGGGTCGGTGTATTTTTGATAGTCGGTGTCTTGCCGCAGGTTCAATGCTGCGCGCGAGGCAAAAGTAAAGCTTTCAATTGAGCAAGGAACGAATTATGTACGCGATTGTGAAGGCCGGTGGCCATCAAGAGAAGGTTGAGGTTGGAGACGCCATCCTCGTTAACCGTCTCGATGCAAAGAAGGGCGATACCGTGGAATTCCCGGTCGCGCTCGTTGTTGACGGTGCTAAGGTGACCTTAAGCGCTAAGGATCTTGCAAAGATCACAGTTAAGGCAGAAGTTCTTAACGACGAAGCTAAGGGTCCAAAGATTAGCATTATGAAGTATAAGAACAAGACTGGCGTGGCTCGCCGCAAGGGTCATCGTCAGAAGTTGACTCTCGTCAAGATCACGGCCATCGCCTGATTGACGGTGTTATAAACCTGAAAGGACAGCAAGATGGCACATAAGAAGGGTGCGTCCAGCTCGCGCAACGGTCGCGATTCACAGGCGCAATATCTTGGCGTTAAGAAGTTCGGCGGCGAAGCTGTTGTGGCTGGAAACATTATTGTTCGCCAGCGCGGCACCAAGTTCCACGCAGGACAGAACGTTGCTTTGGGCAAGGATCACACGCTGTATGCTTTGGTAGACGGCAATGTGAAGTTTGGTATTCGTCGCGATCGCAAGGTTGTTGACGTAGTTACCGCCTGAGTGACCGATTAATCTTCTAGCCGCACCCCGTTCGGTGCGGCTTTTTTGTTTTCGTAAATCTGGTGAGTATTGACGCTTTTTGTTGTTGATTTTGGTGTTTTGAGCTACAAAGTGCGTAAGTGTTTTCCGCTTTTTGTACCAAATTTGGCCTAAATCACGTACAAAATGCGGAAAAGATTGACGGTGTTTGTACCAAATTTGGCCTAAATTACGTACAAAATGCGGAAAAGATTGACGGTGTTTGTACCAAATTTGGCCTAAATCACGTACAAACGCGGGGGAATGTGCCCGAGTATTGAGCATCAAGTAAGGTAAAGTTATGAGCGATTTTGTAGATCGAGTAACGGTACACGTTAAAGGCGGCGACGGCGGCAACGGATCCGCAGGCGTGCGCAGAGAAAAATATAAGCCACTTGCAGGGCCAAATGGCGGCAATGGCGGCAATGGCGGAAGCGTTATATTTGTAGCCGATCGTAATGCAAATAGCTTGCTCGACTACCGATTTATGCCGCATCGCGTGGCGCAGAACGGCACAATGGGCTTGGGAGATACAAAAGACGGCTCCAAGGGAGAAGATCTTATACTGCCAGTTCCAGTTGGAACCGTGGTTTTTGAGGCAAAGGGCGCTGCAGGCGCGCAGAAAAAGCCAGGCAACGTTTTGGCAGATTTGCAGCACGTAGGAGACACGTTCGTAGTCGCCGCAGGAGGCGCTGGTGGTCTTGGAAACGCCGCTCTTGCAAACAAGGTGCGACGTGCTCCAGGATTTGCGCTGCTTGGCGAGCCTGGCGAAGAGCGAGACGTAATCCTAGAGCTAAAGTCAATCGCAGACGTGGCACTAGTTGGATTCCCATCTGCAGGAAAGTCAAGTCTGGTAGCTTCAATCAGTGCTGCAAAGCCAAAAATCGCAGATTATCCGTTTACAACGCTTGTCCCAAATCTTGGTGTAGTCAGCTTTGGTGAATACCGCTACACAATCGCAGACGTGCCAGGGTTGATTCCAGGAGCTTCCGAAGGAAAAGGGCTTGGCCTAGAGTTTTTGCGTCACATTGAGCGCACGGAAATAATTGCCCATGTAATCGACTGTGCAACACTGGAGCCAAATCGCGACCCAATCAGCGATTATAAGGCTTTGGAATACGAGCTTTCGCAATATGCAAATAAGCTTGATTTGCCACTTGGGGCAATTCCGATTCCAGAGCGTCCGAGAATTATTGTGCTCAACAAGATTGATGTTCCAGAAGCAAAAGAGCTGGCAGAATTTGTGCGCGGCGACTTTGAAAAAATGGGCTTGCCAGTTTTTGAGATTTCTACCGCATCTCACGAAGGCTTAAAAGAGCTTGGTTTTGCGCTTGGAAAGATGGTGTCTAGTATGCGCGAAAAGCTTGCCGAGCAAGAGGCCGCGCGCGAAGAAGAACGCGTTGTTATTCAGCCGCTTGAGCAGCCAGCATTAAGACGCCGCAGAGATGATGGCCGTGGAAGCGCTAGCGATTTTACAATCGAGCGCGAAGAAGATAAAAATGGCGACTTTTGGTTTACGATTACTGGCACTAAGCCAGAGCGTTGGGTTGTGCAAACAAACTTCGACAATGACGAGGCAGTGGGCTATTTGGCGGATCGTTTGGCGAAGCTTGGTGTGGAAGACGAGTTACGCAAGAAGGGCGCTCGCCCTGGAGACGAGATTAGGATTGGCCGCGGAAATCGCATGGTTTGCTTTGACTGGGATCCAAGCATTGCAGCAGGTGCGGAAGGTTTGGATGGCGCAAGCCTTGGTGCGCGCGGAAAAGACTTGCGACTTGAGGCAAATGACCCGCGTGGCGCAAGGCGCACGAATGCGGAGCGCCGCCGTGACTATCACACAATGATGGACGCAAAGAGTGCCGTGCGAGACGCTATGATGGCGGAACGCAAGCAAGGGCATTGGGCGGATCCTTCTATAGACGACGACAAGCACGACGAACAGAGCCTATTTGGGCGTGGAGAGTAATTGATTAATAATGATTAGTAAAGCAATTGATCCTACCGAAAACGGGGTTCGGCGTTCAATTAGCAATGCGCACACAATAGTTGTAAAGGTTGGGTCTAGTTCGCTAACCGCGCCAACAGGCCATTTAGATGTGCAAAAGCTGCGCTCGCTAGTAGATGCCATTAGTCGCGCGCAAATCAACGGCGCGCATGTTGTGCTTGTGTCTTCTGGTGCAATCGCAGCAGGATTTGGGCTTTTGGGCTTTGATTCCAGGCCAAAAGACGTTCCAACTCAGCAGGCTACGGCTTCGGTTGGCCAAGGGCTGCTTATGGCGCAATACGAGCAGGCTTTTGCAAAATATGGTCTAAAAGTTGGGCAAATGCTTCTAACGGCAGACGTTACTATAAGTCCTTCGCGCTACCGCAATGCTCAGCGCACAATGCTTAGGCTGTTGGAATTAGGCGTTGTGCCAATTGTAAACGAAAACGATGCTTTGTCTAGCAACGAAATACGTTTTGGAGATAACGATAGGCTTGCGGCGCTTGTTGCAAACATTGTGCGAGCAGATGCGCTGGTGCTTTTAACCGACGTGGACGCGCTTTACACAGCTCCGCCTAGTGAGCCAGGCGCTAAGCGAATCAGCTTTGTTCCAGATGTTACAAGAGTGCTAGACGAAGTTAAAGTTGGCGAAAGCGGATCTGGCGTTGGCACAGGCGGAATGGTAACCAAGATGGAGGCGGCGCATATTGCCGCGGTTTCTGGCATTCCAACGCTTTTAACGTGTGCAAGCAACGCTGCGGGCGCTCTGGCGGCGCAAGCCGTTGGAACCGTATTTGCGCCAGTAAATTCGCGTGCTTCTTCTAGAAGACTTTGGATTGGGTTTGCGTCTAATCCGCGCGGGGCGATTATTGTTGACGCAGGCGCTGCTGCGGCCATTTGTGCGGGGCGAGCGAGCCTTCTGGCGGCTGGAATCGTAGGTGTTTCTGGCGATTTTTCTGCAAGCGACCCAGTGTGGATTGACGACGAGCAGGGTAACCACTTGGCAAAAGGACTAGTTGCATTTGATTCAGACGAGATTCCGCAAATAATGGGGCTTACAACGGACGGTTTGGAGGCCACTTTGGGGCGGCAATACGCGCATCCTGTGGTGCATCGCGATAACCTTGTGCTCTTATAGCGATTGCTGCGATTTGCGCTTTCCTATTTGGTGTTGCGTGAGGTTTTCCCGATTTTGTTGTTGATTTTGCTGTTTTGAGCTACATTTTCGGGAAAATCTTCCCGATTTTGTAGCTCGACACGCCGTTTTAAGCAACATTTTCGGTAAATCGCTCGCGCGGCTAATCCGTGCGAACGCAGAAACACCCAGCCCTCCTACAACACCAAATAGGAAGCCACGCTGGTTGAAGCGTAAACAAAATCGGGAAATAACGTGTAATGGCTAAACTGTAGAGTATGGCAGAAAATATCGCAGCAAATATGGCAGTAAATAGCGCAGAAGGCGCGTCGCAAATCGCAGAAAGCACACCTAACTCTCAATGGCACTCCATGAGCAATCGCATTAACAAAGTTGCTCCAAGTGCAACGCTTGCAGTAGACGGCAAGGCAAAAGCGATGAAAGCCGCAGGAATCGACGTTATTAGCTTCGGTGCGGGCGAGCCTGATTTTCCAACTCCGCTATACGTTGTTGAGGCCGCCGCCGACGCATGCAAAGACCCAAAAAACTACAAGTACACAGCTACGGCTGGCCTTCCAGAGCTGCGCGATGCGATTGCGCGCAAAGTTAAGCGCGATTCTGGCTACGATGTTTGCGCGGATCAAGTTGTTGTAACAAACGGCGGCAAGCAAGCTGTTTACGAAGCATGCCAGATTTTGCTAAACGACGGCGACGAAGTTATTATTCCAGCGCCATATTGGACAAGCTACCCAGAGGCAGTAAAACTTGCAGGCGGCGTGCCAGTGGCGGTTATGGCTGGCGCGGATCGCGGTTTTGAGCCAGATATTGAGGCGATTGAGGCTGCTCGCACCCCGCGCACGCGTGCGATTATTGTAACTTCGCCTTCTAATCCAACGGGCGCTATTTGGAGCGCGCAAACGATTCGCGCGATTGGCGAATGGGCTGTAAAACACCATATTTGGGTGCTTTCCGACGAAATCTACGAGCATTTGCATTACGACGGCGTAAAAACTTCGTACATTGGCGTAGAGGTGCCAGAAGTGCGAAACCAGCTGCTTGTTTTGAACGGCGTTGCAAAAACGTACGCAATGCCAGGTTGGCGAGTTGGCTGGATGGTTGCGCCGCTTGAGGCCGCAAAAGCCGCGATTAAGCTTCAAAGTCACATGACTTCTAACGTTTCTAACATTTCGCAGCGCGCAGCTCTTGCAGCGGTTGGCGGATCCCTAGACGTTGTTACTAAAATGCGTGATTCCTTCGATGCTCGTCGCAAGGCGATTGTGCAAGCGTTAAATAGCATGGAAGGCGTAACTTGCCCTCTTCCGCACGGCGCTTTTTACGCGTTTGCAAACGTTGAGGCGCTTCTTAATCGCCCGCTGGGCAAGGATTCTAAGATTCCAGAAACATCGTCTGTGCTTGCGCAAATGCTTCTTGACGAAGCGCATGTTGCTGCTGTTCCTGGCGAGGCTTTTGGTGCGCCTGGTTACTTGCGATTCTCGTGCGCTTTGGCAGATAGCCAGCTTGCCGAGGGCATGAGTCGCATGAAGAAGTGGATTGAAAGCGGCAGCGCGTTTTAAAAATCGCAAGCTTCCGAGCATTTAGCGACACTCGCTAATCGCAATAAAATCCCTAAATCTTGCCCTTCCGCTAACATGAATGTTTGGCGGTTTTGCCAAATCAACCTTTTTAAGGTATGATTAGCAAGTTCACCTAGGGATGTGGCGCAATTGGTAGCGCAACGGTCTCCAAAACCGTAGGTTGTGGGTTCGAGTCCCGCCGTCCCTGCCAGTTTTATTGTTAACAATTTTCAAACGAAGGATTCAAGCATGGCCAAGGCAAAAGAGAAGAAGCCAAATTTGTTCATGCGTATTGGCATGTTCATTAGGCAAACCATTGACGAGACTCGCAAAGTCGTAGCTCCACACGGCAAAGAGCTGTTTGCTTGGTCTGCTTCCGTGTTTATTTTTGTTATTTTCTTGATGGTTTTTGTCACTGTTATGGACTTCGGTTTAGGCAAGTCCGTTATGTGGCTGTTTGGCTGATTTCGACGAATTTTGAGGGTGTGCAAATATGACTGACGAGTTGAATCTCGAAGATGTTGAGTCTGTAGATAATTTTGCTGATTTAGATGCAGCTTCCGTTGCTGCAGATGCGCCTGAGCAGTCTGAATCTACGGCTGCTGGCGATTTGCCAGCGGAAAATAGCGCCGATGCTGCTAGCGATGCCGATGTTGCTAGCGATGCAGATCCTGCAGATGCTGGCGCCGCAGCAGTTGCTGAGTTTTCCAAGACTTTGCGAACCCTAGAAGGCAAGTGGTACGTTCTTCACACCTACTCTGGCTACGAGAAGCGCGTTAAAACTAACGTTGAGTCTCGCGTTCAAAGCTTTGGCCTGGAAGATAAGATTTTCCAGATTGAAGTGCCAATGGAAGAGGTGGAAAAGCACACAGACAAGGGCAAGAAGGTTATTACCCGCGTGCGCGTTCCAGGCTATGTTTTGATTCGCATGTGGCCAGACGAGAATGCTCGCCGCATTGTGCGCGAGACCGAAGGCGTTACTGGTTTTGTTGGCCCATCTAAGGAGCCAGCGCCGCTTAGCCGCAAGGAAGTTATTGATATGATGGCTCCTATGATTGCGTCTGAGGCGTTGAAGAAGGCTGGAGATAAGCCAGCGGCTGCTCGTAAGCGCAAGGTGGAAGTTGCTTACAAGGTTGGCGATCAGGTTACAGTTACCGATGGTCCATTTGCAACTATGGCTGCGGTCGTCTCCGACGTGGATCCTACAACGCAAAAGCTTACGGTTCTTGTTTCTATCTTTGGTCGCGAAACTCCTGTGGAGCTTGGCTTTAACCAGGTAGAGCCTATTGTCTGATTAAACTGCTTAACAGTTGTTTAACAGGTTTAACAGTTGTTTAACAGGTTTAGTCCTGCCGTTTAAGCGATTGATTTTCAATGAACTTTATCTTTTTGGATTCTGTTGATTCTACGCAAAACGTTGCACGCAAAGAGCTTCTTGACCATAACTTTAAAAGCTCACTAAGCGCAAGCCCGCTTATTTGCGCGGTTATTGCAAACAATCAAAGTGCTGGCCGCGGCCGTCTTGGTCGCAAGTGGGTTAGCAAGCCAGGGCAGAGTTTTATAGCGTCTTATGCGTCTGTTTTACCCAAAAGCGTTGTTATGGATTCCAAATACAACGGCTGGCTGCCTATGATTGCTGGGCTTTGTGCTAGAGATGCGTTGATTGAATCACTTAAAGAAGTTGGCGCGCGAAAGGTCGCAGAAGCCAGCGAATCCTGCAAAGAAATAATGCTTAAATGGCCGAATGACATTTTTATTGGCGATTGCAAAGAGGGCGGAATCCTAACCGAAGTGGTTGCGTTTGCAGGCAATGAGTCTTTACAACAAAATGTTGGTGTGATTTTTGGAATCGGCCTTAATCTTAATGTGTCTAAAGAGTCGCTTCCAATTGAGCAGGCAACATCTTTACAAATGCATTACGAAAATCTTCCAGACGCTATGGAATTAAGGGATATTATTGCTAAGCGTTTGGCGCAAAATCTAAACAATAGACTAGCGAGTTTTGTGCAAAATCCTGCGCAAAGTGCATTATGCTTGCGTAAGGAAGTTAGCGCAGTTTGCTGGACTCTTGGGCGCAAAGTTAGCGTATATGCGCCAGACGTTAATAGCGAGTTAAATAGCAGCGAATATGTTAAAGGCGTTGCGCAGAGCATTAATGATGATGCTTCGCTTTCGATTTTTAAAGACTCGGGAGAGTCTGTGATTGTGCATACGGGCGACGTATGCGCGCTTAGTGTTTGAAACAATCGCACTACAAGGCAGGTCGGAGCGCGCTCCTTCCTTGGTATTGCGCGAGGTTTGAGTATTTCTCTCCTCGCAGGCGCGCCAACCTGCCTTCGAGCTTAGAGCGTAGCGCGCGAACGACTTTCCCGAGTTTGTTTCCCGAATTGGCCGAAATGTAAACAAACGTGGGGGAAAAGAAACAAACGAGGGGGAATGTGCCCGTGTTTGTTTCCCGAATTGGCCGAAATGTAAACAAACGTGGGGGAAAAGAAACAAACGTGGGGGAATGTGCCCGTGTTTGTTTCCAAAATTGGCCGAAATGTAAACAAACGCGGGGGAAAAGAAACAAACGCGGGAAAGTAATCTTGCTTTTTATACAAAAAAGACCGCGGCGACGAGACTGCGGCCTTAAAATAGTTAGCGCGTTACGCTTGCGATTAATCACGCATAATCACGCATAATCACGCTTCACAATCACGCGTTGTGCTTAAACGCGCCATACAATCCTGCGCAAGCAGCGCTAGCGATTGCAGCCTTAATAATATCGCCCACAATAAAGCCAGTAGAAGCCACGGCGATTGCCCACACAGGCAGGTGCATCATAAGCGATTGACCTACAAATCCAAATGCGTAAATCACAAGCGAACCAACAACGGATGCTGCAAAATATGCGCCAAATCGTGCAAATTTCTTAGTAACAGAATCCTCTGGCATTGCGGCATTAACAACACCTTCTAGCGCAGACTTTACAAGCGCAATCGCAGCCACGCCGAATACGAATCCAACAAGGAATCCAACGCTAGGGCCTGCAAAAGCCACAACGCCACTCTTTCCGCCTGCAAACACTGGCATTCCAGCAGCGCCAATCGCAAGGTACATAAGAACAGAGCTAACGGCCTGGCGCCATGTCAAAGTAAGACCTGCTAAAGCCAAAACCAAAGTTTGCAAAGTTACAGGAACAGGAGTTCCAGGAATTGGCAATGCGCCAGCCATAGTGGCAGCGCTAATAAGCACGGCAAACAAAAACGCCTTAGCAAATGGAACAGCTAAGCGCGTAGCGTCAAAAGCCTTAGATGCAACTGCGCTAGAGTTTGCGCTAGAGTTAGATTCAAAATTAGCCACGATATCCTTCTTTCGTATTGTTTTTCGTTGCTGAATCAAACATTAGACAAAAATCGGGCGCTGCGCGTTGGAGAAGTTTACAAAAAATCGCATAATGTTTTGTTCAAATTTACGGATACTATAAGCTAAATTTCCTATAACTTGTAACGTATGGTTACGAATATCAAAAAAATACTTGTGGCAAATCGCGGCGAAATCGCGCTTAGAGTGATTCGCACTGCTCAAGAAATGGGAATCTCAACTGTAGCTATTTATGCGGCATCCGACCGTCAGGCACAGTATGTTGAGATGGCAAGCGAAGCGTACGCGCTTTCTGGAGACACGTACAGAGACACTTATTTAAACGAAGATGCGATTATAGATATTTTGCATAAAAGCGGAGCGGATGCTGTACACCCAGGCTACGGATTTTTATCGGAAGTAGCGAGTTTTGCGCAGAAGGTGATTGATGCGGGTGCTGTGTGGATTGGACCTAAGCCAGAAGCACTTATTGATTTGGGGGATAAAATAACCGCGCGGCGCGTGGCAACTCGCGCTAAAGTGCCGCCCGTTCCAGGAATTTCGGAGCCTGTAAAAGACATTCGAGAATTGCTGACTTTTGCGCAAACACACGGCTATCCAGTTATGATGAAGCGTACAGATGGCGGCGGAGGCCGCGGAATAACCGTTGTTCACAACGATGATGAGCTTCGCGGATTCTACATGAACCACGACGCTTTGCAAGGCGGCGACCTTGACGAGTACTTTATTGAGCGTTTTATAGACAAGGCCAGGCATGTGGAAACGCAGGTTGGCCGCGATTCGCATGGAAACTTCACCATATATTCCACGCGCGATTGCTCGGTGCAGCGCCGAAACCAAAAGTTGGTTGAGGAAGCACCAGCGCCATTCCTTACCGATGACGAGAACGCGCAGCTTCACCGATATTCTCGTAACCTATTTGAAGCTGTTGACTACGTTGGTTTGGGCACGTGCGAATATATGGTGACTTCTCAACACAAAGTTTACTTCTTGGAAGTGAATCCACGATTGCAAGTGGAGCACACAGTTAGTGAGGAAGTTAGCGGACTAGATCTTGTGCGCGAGCAGCTTACGATTGCTGACGGCGGTGAGCTTACGCAAAATCACCCTTCGCGCGGGCATAGCTTTGAGCTTAGAATCACTTCGGAAGACCCGGCCACAAATCTTACGCCTAGTGCAGGCACGCTAACAAAAATAGAGTGGCCATCTGGTCCTGGAATCCGTGTGGATTCTGGCGTAGAAGTTGGAGATAGCGTGTCTCCAAAATTTGATTCCATGATGGGCAAGCTTATTGTTACGGCGCAAAATCGCGATGCGGCAATTGCTCGTGTAAGACGCGCGCTTAAGGAGCTTTGCATTGAGGGAGTGCCTACTCCTGCCAAGCTTTTTGAGCAGATTTTTAACGATCCTGATTTTACAGCTCAAGATTGCGATTTTGATATTTCTACAAAATGGCTTGAACGCAAGTATTTGAACCGCACTGCTGCAGCGGCAAATGGCGGGCAGCCTGCTTCTTTGGATTCCAATAAGTCTGGTGAAGACGCGCAAAATAAGCCAACTAAAATGGAGTCTTTTGTAATAGAAGTAGACAATAAGCGCGTAAAACTTACGATTCCGCAAGATATTGTAGACAATCTTACTGGCTCTGCACGAGTTAGAAGCACAGTTCGCGCATCGCAGCCTCTTAGAGGTCGAGGCTTAAGAGGAGATACTCACAAGTCGGAAACGCCAAAGGACGCTCCTGGCGTGATCTCTGCTCCAATGCAAGCCGTGATTACGCGCGTAAACGTTGCGGAAGGTCAGAGCGTAGCCAAAGGCGATCTGCTTGCTGTTCTTGAATCTATGAAAATGGAAAACTACGTTTACGCACCTGCAGCAGGCGTGGTTACGGGCATTTTTGTAGGGCCTGGAGATGGTGTAGAAGCAGGCGAAAAGCTTGTAACAATTGATGTGACTAAAGGCGGTAGTGCAAAATGAGTGCGCTTGCTAAAGATGCTACACAAGTTGCAAAAGATGTTAATAGAGATGATATGCAAGTTAATAAAGATATTCAGACTACGCAGTCTACACAAAATATGCAGCCTCAGCGCGGAAAAGCAGCCGTAGAACACGCAGCTCGCCTTGCTAGAGACGCCGAGCAGAATGCTTTAGAACGCCAGCATGCAAAGGGAAAATCCACTGCCAGAGAGCGCTTGGATTTGCTTTTTGATACGGGAACGTTTGAAGAAATCGGCCGTTTTAATGGCGGAGATATAAATAACGATGTTGCAGGATGTGCTGTAATCACAGGCTTTGGCGAAGTGTACGGCAAAAAAGTGGCCGTGTATGCTCAGGATTTTTCCGTTCGTGGCGGCACGCTCGGTAGCGCTGAAGGCCAGAAAATTTGCCATCTTCTAGACATGGCGTTGCAGCTTGCAGTTCCTGTTGTTGCGCTAATCGACTCGGGTGGCGCTCGCATTCAAGAAGGCGTTAACGCGCTTACGCAATATGGCAGAATCTTCAAAAAAACTTGTGAAGCAAGCGGTTTAATTCCGCAAATTTCCTTGATTTTAGGCCCGTGTGCAGGCGGCGCAGTTTATTGCCCTGCTCTTACGGATTTTATAATCATGACTCGCGAACACTCCAACATGTTTGTAACTGGCCCAGATGTTGTTAAGGCAGCCACGGGCGAGTCGATTAGCATGGACGATTTAGGCGGTGGATATGTGCATAACTCCACTTCGGGCGTTGCTCACTACTTGGGCGAAGACGAGGCGGACGCCATTGACTACGCGCGCACGATTCTTGCCTATTTGCCGCAGAATTGCAATCAAAATCCGCCAGCATTTGCCTATGCTGCCACTCGCGCAGACAGAGAAACCGCTAAGCAGCTTGCCACTATTGTTCCGAGCAATGATCGCCAGCCGTACGACGTTTTAGACGTTATTCGCGCAATCGTAGATTATGGCGAATTTGTGCAAGTTCAAGAGCTTTACGCGGCATCCGCGGTGGTTGGTTTTGCTTGCATAGACGGGCATCCCGTTGGAATAGTGGCAAATCAGCCTAAAGTCAATGCCGGAATTTTAGACGTTAATTCTTCCGAAAAAGTAGCGCGATTTGTGCGATTGTGCGACGCGTTTAATCTTCCTGTTGTAACTCTTGTAGACACTCCTGGATACAAGCCAGGATCGGACCAGGAGCACGCTGGAATTATTCGCAGAGGCGCAAAAGTGATTTACGCATACGCAAACGCGCAAGTTCCGCTTGTTACCGTGATTTTACGCAAGGCTTTTGGTGGAGCATACATTGTAATGGGCTCCAAGTCTATGGGCGCAGACTTTAACTACGCTTGGCCTACCAGCCAGATAGCGGTTTTGGGCGCTCAAGGAGCCGTGAACATTATTCATCGCAAGGATTTGCAAAAAGCAAAAGAGCGTGGTCAAGATGTTGACGCTTTAAGAAAACAGCTTGTTGAGAATTACGAAAATACCACTGTAAACGCGAATCTTTCGCTGGAAACTGGCCAGATTGACGCAATGATAGATCCGGAGCAAACAAGAGATGTTATTGCTAATTCTTTGAAGATTTTAAGGAGCAAAAAACGTGTTTCTAGAACGGGGAAGCATCATGGAAACCAGCCAATGTGATTGAGAATTATTTGAGGGCGATTTGAGGGTGATTTGGCACGTGCGCAAATCGCGAGCAGCCGCTGGACGCGATTAGCGACAAGCCGCAAATAATCAAAAACACAAATAATCCAAAAACACAAAAATCTTAAAAATAAAACGTAAACCCACAAACAAAGGAAATAAAATGACAACATACTTATTTGACGAGTTGGCACAAACCCCACATATGCTTGTTTTTGCAGGGCAATCCACGCCGTGGGTTCAAGCGTTAAAAGAAACGCAAAAAGATGAAGACTTAAACGCGCAGCTTCGCGAGTATAACGATTGCGCCAAAAAACTTTTAAACAACATATATGCGCAGCTTTTAGCAAACGCAGGGAAAGACATAAACGTATTCGATGCTTTAGAATCTGCTGGAGAGCGCACGCAAGACGCGCAAATTAGCGTACCAGGAATTGCATTGGCGCAGCTTGCAGCGGTTAAAGATCTTACAAATCTTGGATACAATTTTGAAGTTTGCAAGCCAATCGCAGCTATTGGGCATTCCCAAGGCGTAATTGCGGCAAAAATGGTACAAGCGCGCTTAGAAGCTGGCTCTTGGCAGGCGGCGCAAAGCAAAATCGCGGAACTTTTAGCAATCGCATATATAATCGGTGCTGCTGCAGACCGTGAAGCAAGAATGTTGCAAATAAGTGCAAGCGGCAATGCTACGCCAATGCTTTCCTTAAAAGGTGTAACAAAAAAACAGGCAGAAGTGTTGATTTCTCGCGTGGAGCGCAAGCGTGCCGAAGTTTCGATAGCAGTTAAAAATTCGCGAAATCACATGGTGTTATCTGGTTATCCGCAAGACATGGAGGCCGTTTTAATCGAAGCTCAAAAAGAAGCCAAACATTCCAAAAAGTTGCGAGATTCTAAAGAGTGCGGAGGGTCTGTATTTTCTCCAATCGCAGAATACTTAGACGTTTCGGTTCCTTTCCATTCAAAAATGATGGAAGAAGCTGTTGAAAACGCGCAAAAGTGGGCTAAGCAGGCTGGAATAGATGCGGATCTTACACGCCATCTAGCAAATCAGGTGCTTGTAGAACAAGTTGATTGGGCAAGTCAAATCAAAGAAACTTTGGCAAGTCTTGAAGATGCTGCGCAGAATCTTTTTGTGTTAGATATGGGCCCTGGAGAAGTGTTGGGCAAGCTTACGGGCGCTCTAGTGCAGGGTAGTGGCGCTGGAATAGTGGAAGCGGGAACAATGGCGGCTCGTGCTGCTGCTTCTACAATGGATGCTTCTTCCGCAAATTCTTTGCGCACTGTTTGCTGGAATAAATTTGCGCCGAAAGTTGTTGAAACCGAGTCTGGACGCAGAGTAATAACAAAATTCAGCAAGCTAACGGGCAAGGCTCCTGTTCTTCTTGCTGGCATGACTCCAACAACTGTAGATCCGCAAATCGTTGCGGCTGCTGCGAACGCGGGATATTGGGCGGAGCTTGCGGGCGGCGGCCAAGTAACAGAAGAAGTGTTTGACAAGCATGTGGAAATGCTCCAAAAGCAGCTAAAAGAGGGAGCAACTGTAGAATTCAACGCCATGTTTATGGACCGCTATTTGTGGAATTTGCAGTTTGGCGGCAAGCGTATAGTTCCAAAAAAGCGCGCTTCTGGAGCACCAATCGACGGCGTTGTTATTTCTGCTGGAATTCCAGAGTTAGACGAGGCAAAGGAACTTGTTAAAACTCTTCAAGAAGATGGATTCCCGTATGTTGCTTTTAAGCCAGGAACAGTTGAGCAGATTCGCCAAGTTATTCGCATTGCAAAAGCCGTTAAACCAGCAACCATTATTGCGCAGGTAGAAGGCGGTTCTGCAGGCGGCCACCATTCTTGGGAGTCGTTAGACGATTTGCTTATTAACACTTATGCGCAGGTGCGTGAATGCAATAATTTGGTGCTTGTAGCAGGTGGTGGAATTGGCACTCCTTCGCGCGCTGCCGATTATATTAGTGGCGAATGGTCAAATGAGTACGATTTGCCAAATATGCCAGTGGACGCCGTAATGATTGGCACTGCTGCAATGACAGCAAAAGAAGCACATACAAGCCCGCAAGTTAAGAAGATGCTTGTTGAAACGCCTGGAATTGTTCAATCGCACGCTAATAGCGTAGAGGGTCTTGGTGCTAGTGAAAATCCGTTTGCTCCTATTGGAGAGCGCTGGGTGCCTTCTGGAAAAGTTGTTGGAGGAATGACAAGCGGATTAAGCCATTTGCATGCAGATATTTACGAGATTGAGAATGCGTCTGCGCGTTGTGGAAGGCTTCTTGTTCACATGATGAAGCATCCAGAAGAGCTTGAATTACGTAAAGATGAGGTTATTGCGGCTCTTAATACAACAGCAAAGCCGTATTTTGGCAATGTTGAAAGTATGACATACAAGCAATTTGCTCAGCGATTCCTTGACTTATGCTACCCGTGGGCGGATTCCACATACGCCACTCGCTACATGCATTTGCTTGAGCGAATTGAGGCGCGTTTTACGTGGCAGGATTCTGGAGAATTTGACTCAAGCCTGCCTTCTTTGCAAAACGTTTGCCAAAATCCTCAAGAAGCTTTGAACAATCTTATTGAAAAGTTCCCAGAGGCAGCGCAAACAAACGTTATTCCAATGGATGCCGCATGGTTCCCAACTTTGGTGCGCGAATACCCTAAGCCAATGCCGTTTGTGCCAGTAATCGACAACGATTTGCTGCGCTGGTGGGGCCAGGATCAGCTTTGGCAGTCGGAAGATTCGCGCTACTCGGCAGACGCTGTTCGCGTAATTCCAGGGCCGATTTCTGTTGCTGGAATAACAACAATGGACGAGCCAATCGCAGATATTTTAGGGCGATTTGAAGCTGCGATTATAAGTCGTGCGGATGCTTGCGATTCTAAAGTTTCTCTTGCGCAAAGCGCGTTTAGTCAAATCGCGTGCGCAAAAAATGTTGAAGAATACGTGCGCGCCTGCCCGAATATATCTTGGATTGGTCACGTAACTTCTAACCCAGCTTACGGAACGCAAGAATGCAGTGAAAACTACGTTATAAGCGTTGTTAGTGAAGAAGATAGCGTAATTAAGCTTGATTTAGATATTAAATTAGATACATTCTGGGATGATTTAAGCGGCAATGATTTAGGTGGCAATGATTTAAACAATAATAAGAATCATGCTGTGAGAAACATTGTGATTCCGCTTATTGTAGATGCAAAGCGCGCAGGAAGCATACCAGTAGTAGACCGCGAGCGTCTTCCAGAGCACGTTTATAAAATGCTTGCCGCAACCGCAGGCATTGGAAACATTGCGATTACTGGGGATGCTTTAAGCGAGATGCCTAAAGTAGATGAAAGCAGCAAATCGCAAGAATCGCCATTTGGTGTAGTAAAGTCTTCGTACACGCTTTCTAGAAATCTTGGAATTGATCATGAATCTGCTACAGCTGGGCGACTTTCGGGCGGTCTTCAAGCGTCTAGAATTGTTCCAGACGCTCTAGTTGGCCCTGCTTGGCCAACGATTTATTCTGCTTTGGGGTCCGTAATGGTAAACGGGTATCCAGTAATCGAAGGGTTGCTTAATGCGGTTCATTTAGACCACTTAATAGAGCTAGATGTTTCGAACGGCGATTTGCAAAAGCACGTAGGTGAGCGCGTAAACCTTGTTGGCTGGGCGCAAAGCGCACAAGAGTCTGCCTCTGGGCGAGTTGTTACAATCAACGTTGTTCATTTAGCGCAAGACGGAACGCATCTAGCGCACGAAACAGAGCGATTTGCGATTCGCGGTCGCAGCTACAGCGCGGCTCTGCCAAAACCTGCTGCAGAGTATGGAGACGCAGCAGATTTGCATGGATATGAGGTGGATGCCACTCCTAGAAGAATGCTTAGAAGAGTGGTTTTGAACGCGCCTAAAGACATGACGGCATTTGCGCGCACTTCTGGCGATTTTAATCCAATTCACACTTCTTACAGAGGTGCTGCAATATCGGGGCTTAATGCTCCGCTTGTACACGGAATGTGGCTTTCGGCGGCAGCTCAGCACGTTGCGCAAGCCTTGGATGAAAAAGGCGCGCACTACGAGTTGATTGGCTGGACGTACAACATGTACGGCATGGTGCAGCTTAACGACAAGGTTGAAATTACGGTTGAGCGTGTAGGAAAAGTTCGTCGCGCAGGGCTTGCGTTAGAAGTAACATGCCGCGTAAATGGGCAAATTGTGTCTAAGGCTAGCGCTCTTACAGCCGCTGCCCGCGCCGCCTTTGTATACCCAGGTCAGGGTATTCAAAAGCAAGGTATGTCTCTAGATGAGCGCGCCAAAAGCCCAGCCGTGCGCGAAACTTGGCAGCGCGCCGATAAGCTTACTCGCGAAAAGCTTGGATTCTCAATTCTTGCTGTTGTTCGAGATAATCCTAAGGAACTAACAGCAAATGGCGTAACGTATCGTCACCCAGAAGGCTTGCTTAACTTAACGCAATTTACGCAAGTTGCGCTTGCTACTGTTGCTTTTGCTCAGACGGCTCGCTTGCGTGAAGCTGGATGCGATATTTGGCCAGCCTACTTTGCAGGCCACTCGCTTGGCGAATACAATGCGCTAAGCTCGTTTGCTCAGATTATTCCGCTGGAAACAGTGTTGGAGCTTGTGTTCCACCGCGGATCTACTATGCATCATTTGATTGAGCGAGATGCGCAAGGCAGATCCAACTATAGAATGGGAGCTTTGCGTCCAAATCAGTTTGGTGTAGGAGACGATGGTGTAAACGCGTATGTTGAAGGAATCTCCAAGCAGACTGGCGAGTTCTTGCAAATCGTAAACTACAATTTGGCAGGTCAGCAGTATGCGATTGCAGGAACGGTAAAAGGTCTTAAAGCCTTGGCCAAAGATTCCGCTAAGCGTGCTGAGGAATATGGCGGAAAGCCGCCGTTTATGCTTGTGCCAGGAATTGATGTGCCATTCCACTCTAAGCTGCTTAGAAAAGGTGTGCCAGAGTTCCGCAATAAGTTGGATTCGTTGCTGCCTAAGCATATTGACTACTCGGTGCTTGTTGGCCGCTACATTCCAAACTTGGTTGCGTGCCCATTTGAGCTTACGCGCGAGTTTGCGCAAAAGATTCTAGACGTTGTGCCTTCGGAGCGTATTAAAGATGCGTTAGAGAATGATGAAGTTTGGAATTCTTATGCTGCAGACGAGCAAAAGCTTGGTAGATTGCTTCTTACGGAGCTTCTTTCTTGGCAGTTTGCTTCCCCTGTTCGCTGGATTGAAACGCAAGCGCTTATGTTCTCTAGTGCTTCTTGCGGCGGATTAGGTGTAGAAGAATATGTTGAAGTTGGTTTAGCAAACGCGCCAACTTTGGCAAATCTTGGCGCAAAAACGCTTGCAATGCCAGAGTTTAGCGGACATCGCGTTGCTGTTTATAACGTTGGGCGAGATGAGAGTCGTGTTTATAAAACAGACACAGATTCGCTTGTGCCAGAAGTTTTTGAAGATGATGAAAGTGCGGTTGCTAATCCAACGGTTGCTGGTGATTCTTCCCACGCTGCCGCACAAAAATCGGAAGCTTCCGCCACAGCGCCTGCTGCGGCACCTGCTGTATCTACTCAAATAAATGCAAATAATTCTGTGCAAAATGCGTCAAATGCAACGCAAAATGTGCCATCTGCGCCATCTGGCTCTGTTGCAAATATTGCATTTAAGGCGTCTGACGCTATTGAAATGCTGATTGCATACAGTGCTAAGATTCGCGCCGACCAGATTGGCGCTGCCGATACCACAGATACGCTAACAAACGGTGTATCTTCTAGGCGAAACCAGCTTTTAATGGACATAAGCTCCGAGCTTGGAGTGCCTAGCGTGGATGGTGCCGCAGAAGCTCCAATGAGCGCGCTAAACAAGCTGGTTAATTCTGCAGCTCCGCGCTATAAGGCTTTTGGTGCTGTGCTTAGCGATATTGTGCGCGAACGTCTTCGCAGCTTGTTTGGTGCAGCTGGCGTAAAGCCTGCTCAGGTAGATAAGCGCATTATGGAAGTTTATAAGCTTGGCGAAGGCTGGCGTGCGCACGTTTTGGCGGCTCTTGTTTTGCAAACGCGTTCTGGCGCAAGCGTTCGAGGCGGAGATTTGGCGCAGATTGGCGCAGATTGCGCAAAGAATGCAGCTCAGGCAGAAGCTATTATAGATGCCGCTATACAAAGCGTTGCTAAAGCTAATGGAGTTCAGGTTTCGATTCCAGGCTCTGGCGCGGGCGCTGCTTCGGGTGCAGTTGTTGATTCTGCTGCATTAGACGAGTTTGCGCAAAAGGTGGTTGGAGCTAATGGCGTTTTGGCTGCTACTGCTAAGTTTGTGTTAGCAAAGCTTGGTGTTGAGGCTCCTCATGCCCAGGTGGAGGAAGATGAAAATGCTGCCGTTGTTGCAGCCGTGGAAGCCGAGCTTGGGTCGGATTGGCCAAAGCAGGTGGAGCCACGATTTGACGAGCGCAAGGCGATTCTTTTTGACGACCGCTGGGCTAGCGCTCGCGAAGATTTGGCTAGCCTCTACTACAATTCCAGGGATGGTTTCTACACAAACAATCCCGAAGATCTTGAGTACGTTAGAGAAACTTTGAACCGCTACGGTAGCTTTGTTGGCTTAGGCCGTGCAACTGCTTGCGAAGCTGAGTGGTTTGCTAAAAAGTGCAAAGACATTAATTACACGGTATTGTCTTCCATCTTTAAGCAGATTGCGGAGGATTCGCTAAAGTCTACTGGCGATTTGCCTAAGTTGCGTGATCATTTCTACTATGGAGACGATTCGCAAATCTTCTCAAATTGCTTTGAAGGAGACGTTGCTGTTGTAACAGGCGTTGCGCCAAATTCGATTGCAGCACGAGTTGTGACTGGTCTTCTAGAAGGCGGAGCTACGGTTATTGCCACTTCTCACAGCTTTAAGCCAAGTGTAAAAAAGTGGGCTAAAGAAGCTTACCGACTTCACGCAACAGCTTCGGCTAAATTGTGGCTTGTTCCAGCAAACTTGTCTAGTTACCGAGATGTTGACGCTCTTGTAAAGTGGGTTGGTACGGTTTCTAAGAAGGTTAGTGGAGCTACAACCACCATTTTGAAGCCTGCATACAGCCCAACGCTGTTCTTCCCATTTGCAGCTCCACCAGTTAATGGAACTTTGGCGGATTCTGGTGCGCTTTTTGAATCGCAATCAAGGCTTATGCTTTGGGGCGTTGAGCGCGCAATCGCAGGATTTGCGCAAATCGGAGCAGATACAGATGTAAAGCATTGTATGCACGTTGTTTTACCAGGTTCGCCTAATCGCGGTATTTTTGGCGGTGACGGAGCTTATGGTGAAGTTAAGAGCGCATTTGACGCCATTGTTAACCGCGCGCATGCCGAAAAGGTTTGGTCGAATCGCGTAACGTTTGCTCATCCAAAGATTGGCTGGGTGCGCGGAACTGGCTTAATGGGAGGCAATGATCCTCTTGTGGAGGCTGTTGAAAGTCGTGGCTTAAAAACCTTTACAACAAGCCAGATGGCGAATCTTTTGCTTGATTTGTGCACTAAAGACGCGCGCGAGCGTGCTGCCCAGGCGCCTCTAGACGTTGATTTAACAGGTGGATTAGGCTCTGAGCCTCTTGATTTGAACGAGCTTAAAGCGCAGGCTTTGCAAGAGAATAGTCGTAAGCAGGCTGATAAAGATGCTGCAAGCAAGTCTGAAGTCAAGTCTGAAGTCAAGTCTATTAACAAGGCGCTTCCGTCTCCAAATATTCCAACTCAAGCAAGCGTTAACTTGGAAGATTGGAAGAACGTAACAGCAAAGCCTAAAGACCAAATCGTTATAGTTTCTGTTGGTGAGATTGGCCCGTGGGGCTCTGGCCGTACACGCTTTAGCGCCGAGCAGTCAATCCAAGATGACGGAACGGTTTCGCTTTGTGCAGGCGCTGTTTTGGAATTGGCTTGGAGCATGGGCTTGCTCACTTGGCAAGATTCACCAAAGCCAGGCTGGTACGATGCGGAAGGCACACTTGTGCCAGAAGAAGACATTGCAGAAAAGTATCGCGACGAGGTAGTGGCTCGCTCGGGAATAAGGCCATTTGAAACTGGCATGGGCAGCGACTACAAAGATGGAGCAAACGAAGAAGAAACCGAGATCTTCCTTGACCACGATGTATCTTTCAACGTTGCTACAGAGCAAATTGCGCGCGAATACGTGGCGCTAGACGAAGAGCATACCGAGATTTCTAGCGACCCAGAGTCTAGCGAATGGGTTGTTACGCGCAAAGCTGGATCCATGATTCGCGTGCCAAGGCGAGCAGCCATGACGCGCACTGTTGGTGGGCAATTGCCTAAGGGCTTCGACCCATTAAAGTGGGGTATTCCAGCATCGATGGTTGGAAGCGTAGACCCAATTGCGCTTTGGAACATAGTTGCCACCGTTGACGCCTACATTTGCGCAGGATTTACGCCTTCGGAAATTTTGCAAGCTGTACATCCGTCTCTTGTGGCATCGACTCAAGGCACAGGATTTGGCGGAATGACGTCTATGCGAAAGCTGTATTTGGATAGATTCCTAAATCATGAAATTCCTACAGACGTGCTTCAAGAAGCGTTGCCAAATGTTGTTGCAGCTCACGTAATGCAAACGTATATTGGTGGCTATGGAAACATGATTCAGCCAGTTTCGGCATGCGCCACTGCTGCCGTTTCGCTAGAAGAAGGCGTTGATAAGATTGCGCTCGGCAAAGCCGACTTTGTTGTAACGGGTGCGATTGACGATATTGGCGTTGAGTCCGTGGTTGGCTTTGGCAATATGAACGCCACTGCAAACAGCGAGGAGATGTACGAAAAGGGTATAAATCCGCGATTCTTCTCTCGCGCGAATGATCGCAGGCGCGGAGGATTCCTGGAAGCACAAGGCGGCGGCACGATTCTTATTACGCGTGGAGATATTGCGCTTAAGCTTGGTTTGCCTGTTGCTGGCGTAGTTGGATTTATTCACTCGTATGCGGATGGTATTCACACTTCGATTCCAGCTCCAGGATTGGGCGCGCTCGCTGCAGGATTGGGCGGCCGCGATTCCAAGCTTGTGCACGATTTGGCAGCGCTTGGTGTTACTCCAGACGATATTGCTGTTGTTTCTAAGCACGATACGTCTACAAACGCAAACGATCCGAACGAGTCTGAGTTGCACAATACGCTTGCGCATGCGATTGGGCGTACAAGCGGAAATCCGCTATTTGTGATTAGCCAAAAGTCGCTTACTGGCCACGCAAAGGGTGGTGCATGTGTGTTCCAGATTAATGGCTTGACTCAGCTGTTTAGAAGTGGCTGGGTTCCAATCAACGCTTCGCTTGATTGCGTGGATCCTAAGCTTTCGCGCGACGACCACATGGTTTGGTTGCGAAAGAGGATTCACATTGGCTCTGTTAAAGCGGCTCTGGCTACATCGCTTGGATTCGGGCATGTTAGCGGATTCGTGGCGCTTGTGCATCCTGGTGCGTTTGAGGCGGCTGTAGCGTCTAGCGCTGGCGTGGATGCGCTTAACGAGTGGCGAGCAAAGGCAAATGCGCGCTTGGCTGCGGGCCAGCGACTCTTGCAAGAGGGCATGATGGGCCATGTACAGCTGTTTGAGCCTGTGGAAAATCGCCGTTTGCTTAAAGACGGTACGCGCATGCCAGATGGATCTCGCTACGATGGGCATGAGGCAGAAAAAGCTATGCTGCTAAACCCAGATGCGCGCCTAGATGCCAGCGGCTATTATTGCTGACGAATCGACGATTTTGTGTTTAGAGCCACAAAGTCGTGAGATTTT
Source organism: Gardnerella rara (assembly GCF_055452355.1). Lineage (NCBI taxonomy): Bacteria > Bacillati > Actinomycetota > Actinomycetes > Bifidobacteriales > Bifidobacteriaceae > Gardnerella > Gardnerella rara. The sequence continues at coordinate 275,421 of NZ_JBVBJP010000003.1, read as the reverse complement.
TCCCGAGTTTGTACCAAGAAACAGCCGAATCACGTACAAACTCGGGAGAAGATTGACGCATTTTGTATCAAGAAACAGCTGAATCGCGTACAAAGAACGGCGCTTTATAGCAGTTAGGAAGTGAGCTTAATGATTGCAGGCATTGGTCACGATGTTGTACAGATTGCACAATTTGCGCAACAAATGCAAGATAGCAATGGATGGCGCTCGCTATTTTCCGCGCGCGAACTTAGACAATGCGCCATGCGAGCGCACTTAAAGAACGACGCTGAGGCGATTCATATTGCTGCTCGCTGGGCTGGTAAAGAGGCGGTTATAAAAGCGTGGTGCGAGGCTTTATCTTTGTTTGAAGATGCAAAATATCCTTACACATTAGATAACACTCCATGGGCAAGCATTGAGATTTTAGATGATTCTCGTGGTTGCCCAAGCGTTCATCTTGATGCAGCTGTTAATGAAAAGCTTATGCAATCTTTGAGCACGGTTCCTACGATTAATGCACAGAATGGCTTTTCTATTAGATGGCATGTGTCTTTAAGCCACGATGGTTTGTTTGAAGACGCATCTGCAATCGCCTCTGCGTTTGTTGTTTTAGAGTTATGCGATTTTTAATCATAAAACTTTAATCTATCTAACTGCAGTGCGTATTGTTCGTATTGTACGTATTGCACAATTTAGCGCGAGTGTCGAAAGTTGCTTTAGGTCTAAACAGTCTGTATAATTAATCGAGTTGCTGTTTTGCAAGGTAATTAATAGCTTGCAAAATTCGCAGATTGCGGATGTAGCTCAATGGTAGAGTATCAGTCTTCCAAACTGATGACGCGGGTCCGATTCCCGTCATCCGCTCCATTTTATTCTCACTTTTTATTCTTACTTTTTATTCCACTTTTTTCTTGCAATCTTTCTTGTGATTTTTCTTGTGATTTATCCCCATTTCTGCCAGTTAGCGTTTCTAAATGTGTTTGCGCATGTTGCTATTGTTATAACGGTTAAACACGTAAAAACATGTGTCTGGAGGAGTTTTGGGACAGATTATCGTACGTGTAATTGCAGGTTTAGCTTCTATAGCAACAGCTCTTGTTGTTAACGCTGCTCCTGCGTTTAAAGTTGAAAATCGTTTGGATTTTAAAAATAGTACTTCTAAAGTTGTGGACAGCACGAGTAATGCTGATGGCACGAATGACGCAGATAGTGCAGATAGCGACCACAACACCATTGGCGATTACCGTTTAAGCGATAATCCTAATGGCAATTCAATCAATGATTCTAAATTACCAGAAAAAGTCGCATCTTCCCTTAAAAACAAAGACGAAGTTGTGTCTTCAAAGTATGCGCTTACATCTAATGGTAAATTAAAATCGCTTAAAACTGGCAAGATTATTACGGATTCTAAGATTGTTGGAACTAAAGATAAGCAGCCAGATCCGCTAGTTAAAAGCAACGGGGAACGCTTTACGCCTATTTCGGTTGGTGATTTAAGAAAAGACATAAAGCGCGCAAATAAAGAAGATTCTTCTAAAGGCGAAAATGTTAATGTTTCCGCCAAAAAGCGTATATCCAAGCACAATAGAGTTGTTCTTATAAGTAACACTCAAAATAACTCAGAAGGCTCTACTTTAAGGTCTCAAGCAAAGGAATTGCAGGAATCTGGTTCTAAAACATCTGCCGATTTAACTAGTGATGCATTGCAAGGAGCCTATTTGCCAACAAACGGATTTGGCACTAGGTGGGGCAATTACAACGGGACTAAAGCGTTCTACACTGGCAATGGCAACTTGTTTGCATACAACGCAAGAGGCGTGATTGATGTTTCCGAACATCAAAAGGAAATCAACTGGGCTGCTGCTAAGAATGCTGGCGTAGAGGGTGCGATTATTCGCATTAGCTACGGCTGGGATAATGGCTACGATAAGTATGCTTTGCGCAATATTAATGAGTGCAAGCGTTTAGGTATTCCTTTTGGAATTTACATTTATTCATATGCAGAAACGCCTGCGGACGGCGCTAACGAAGGTGCGGATGTTGCAAAGCTTTTAAGAAACGCTGGTGTTAGCCCAAGTGACCTTTCTTACCCTGTTTACTACGATCTAGAAAAATGGGTTTGGGCGGGCCACACTGCTCCAAACAATCCGTACGTTTACCAAAATATTGTTTCGTCTTGGTGGAACCAATTGTATAGTGCAGGATACACCAATCTTGGTGTTTATTCTTACGCAAGTTATGCAAACGGTCCGCTTAATTCGCAGTATATTCACGACCGTTTGAGCTGGATTGCTAGCTATGGCGCAACTCCGCTGTTTAATATTAGAACTACTTTGCGCGGATGGCAGTATACTTCCTCGGCTGTAGTCCCAGGAATCGAAGGCAATGTTGATGTTAGCGTGTTTGGAAATATGGATCCTAATGCCTATGGAGACTATGAATATGTAGGCAACGGGTGGAAAGTTAGTAAAGTTCCAAATCGCGATTTTTGGACTAATGGCACTCAAAGCCATGTTCTTCAATATCAGTTGCGCGAATCTTATTATATGCATGGTGGTTTTGCGCGTCTTGGTGCTCCTGTTGCCGATGAGGAGAACATTGGTGGCGGCTGGTGGCGTCAGCGTTGCCAGAATGGTGATGTTTGGACGCATGGAACAGACACTAAGTTTGTGATTCAGTTTGAGCTTAGAGGCTCCTATTACAAGCATGGCGATGTTGCTCGTCTTGGTGTTCCTGTTGCCGAAGAAGAGAATATGGGTGGCGGCTGGTGGCGTCAGCGTTGCCAGAATGGTGATGTTTGGACGCATGGAACCGACAAAAAGCTTGTGATTCAGTTTGAGCTTAGAGGCTCTTACTACTCGCACGGCGGTGCTGGCTGGCTTGGCGCTCCTGTTGCCGATGAGGAGAACATTGGTGGCGGCTGGTGGCGTCAGCGCTGCAAGAATGGCGATGTTTGGACTTACGGAAGTGGCACTAAACTCGCTATGATGTTCAACTTGCGCGATGCCTACTACAAGAATGGCGATGCTAATGGCATTGGCGTGCCTGTTGCTGAAGAGGAGAACATGGGTGGCGGCTGGTGGCGTCAGCGTTGCCAGAATGGTGATGTTTGGACTCAAGGAACAGACAAAAAGCTTGTGATTCAGTATGAGCTTAGAAGTTCATATTATAATCACGGCGGTGCTGGCTGGCTTGGTGCTCCTGTTGCTTCCGAGGAGAATATGGGAGACGGCTGGTGGCGTCAGCGTTGCCAGAACGGCGATGTTTGGACTCAAGGCCGAAACACTAAGCGAGTGGTAATGTTCAATCTTCGCAAGGATTACTACAAGCGCGGTGGCTTCGAAAAGCTTGGCGCGCCTGTAGAAGACGAACATAATGACGGCAATGGCTTATGGCATCAAAAGTGCCAGAAGGGTGTTCTAGAAGCCCACTGATAGCCTTTGGCTCCATTCAACAAAAGCATCTGGATTTGTGTATTGTATTTCGTTTGCTGATTCTGTGTGATTTGCAAATACAAGCAAGAATCCTAATACGATTGTTACTGTAGTGCATGCAACGATTAGAGTTTGAATAGACTTTTGACCATTCAACTCATTGTTGCATGCATTTTCTTTATTTAATTGCAATTGTGCATTTTGATTAGCTGAGCAATTTCTTCTAGCAAACCCAATCGAAGCAATAAGCATAAGAATTATTATTGAATCGCAATAATAACGGTAAAGACTACCGCCTAAGCAGTAGTTTACGTAGATTAACATAATCGAGAATGTTATTCCGCTTAAGCACATTATGTATTCGATTTTTTGCATGTACTTGCGTCTTATTAAGAAAATGCCCCAAATAAGTGGTATTGATAGCAGACCAAGTGTCATGTGATTAAAGAAACTATTTCCATAATCCGAAATGTTTGAGTTGGTTATTGTAATATACGGGAAGTCCGTATCTACGCTTGGTGGCTTTATAAAGAAGTTTATTAACATGTCTTTGATTTTTAGAGGGTCAAAGGTTATACGATTAAATCGCAAGTCAAAGTTTGTTAATTGTTCTTCGTTACCAAAGTTAAAGAATGAACCAAAACGCAAGTAGTTATATACTAAGATTCCAGTAAATCCAGCTATTGCAGGCGTTAAGAAGCTTATTGCGGCGCCAGCTCTATTGATTATGCTTCTAGAGTTGTTAAATAGTAGTGCAATAAACAGTGGGGCTATAAACGCAACTGTGGAAATGCAAGAATTTGGTCTAGACCCGCATTGCAAAGCTAAGCTTAATCCAGCTAAAGCAAATAGGGCGTATTGTGCAACGCTGTTTTTAAGTCTTACAGCTTTTAGTGATGCATACACAAATAATGCTCCAAATAGCATTGCGCTTACCATAGGCATGTAGTAAATCGATGCAGATGCTTGCAGATAAAAAACAAGGCACCCAAATGGTAAGGCTGCTCCTATAAGCAGCATTGAGCAGTAGTTTATTTGTATTTCAAAGAATGTTATTATTTCTTTCCACAATGCAAACAGTACTGGTATTGTAATAGCTGCAAAAGCGGTTGTTACCATTATTGCGCTCGGCATCCAAGCTGGGAACAAAGCGTTAAAAGGCAAATAAGTTAAAATAAACGGTACTATTCCAAAGTAGCAATAATATTTGCCATTATGCAGCACAACATCCCATATTGCAGGAGTTCCCTCGCGCACTAATTGCATTCTTTTGCCAATGCTAAATGGGTTTGCTGAATGCAATAATCCCTTTGGCGGGTCTTGTAGCAAAGAGAGTGAGTTTTGTTTCCAAGCTTTTAGCTGCTCTGTATATGGATTTCCGTCTATAAAATCGTATGTATTGTAGGCGAATGGAACACGTATTCGATTATAAGTGTTTAAGCGAAGCCAAATATAAAGGGAGAATCCAGTTACTATTGCACATACAATCCAAAAGATTATGTTTTGAACTCTATTGCTTTGATTGTAGGCTATTTTATGCCATTTTTTCTTACGTATTGTTATTATTGCGGATCCAAATATAAACAATATTGCCCATTTTGCGTAATTGACATGCAGATTGTACTTTGGGTTGATTGTTATTTTTTGAACTACGATTCCGCTTGGAGTTCCATTAAAGTGTAGCTTTATTTTATTTAGTTTTCCGTGACTTTCTAAGCGCACTTGAGTGGTGTTAAATTTTCCAGTTGTTATTTTGAATCGGCTTGCCAAAGCGTATCCAGGAGCTATACCAAAGTCTTCTAATTCTACGCTTCCAGTTACGTAATAAACTGGTTTTGTCTGTTGTAGCGAAATCTCTAATGTTTTGCTATGCGCATTTAGGTTTGTAAATTCTATGTCTGCGCCACTTTTAGGTATGTGTATGCCGTCTTTATTGTATTTTGCGCGTTCAAGCGATTGGTTTGTACTTTCCGCTTTTGCTGTTTTTACCGTGCTTAAGCTTATATTTTGTGTTTTAAACCCTGGGCCATAAGCTTGGAATATATTGCTAAAGAATGCTAACGTTATTAGCCCGCTTACAATAAAACACACTATATATGGAAAATAATTTTTTAGCTTAGGATTGCTATCTATAAAGCTTTGCACTCTTATTACTTTCTATTTATTTTCTATTTATTTTTTATTTCTTTTTAGATAATCAAATAGGTTAACTTGCTCAATAAATTGCTTGCGATCATTCTTAGCAAGAATATCTAATATTATTCCTGCAATAAACAGAAGCAATCCAGCTATAATCAGCATTACGGCGCCAATTAGCGTAGGGAAGCGTGTTACTAAATGTGTGCGCCAAAACTCTATAAATGGCAGCATGCATGCCCCTAATCCGCATAATGTGATTAGCACGCCTAGAGTGCCAAAAAATGGCATTGGTTTGTATTCGCGAATCATGTGGAAGATTGTAGAAAGTACGCGGATTCCGTCTCCAACGGTATCTAATTTGCTAACCGAGCCTTGCGGGCGATCCCTATATTGGATTGGCATTTCGTACAGCTTTAGATTGTTGTTAAGAGAATGAATTGTCATTTCTGTTTCAACTTCAAATCCGCGCGAAAGCACTGGATATGTTTTTACAAATGTAAATGAAAAAGCGCGATATCCCGTCATTATATCCGTGACTTTTGCGCTAAAAAGTGTGTTTATTGCGCCGCGCACTAGGCGATTTCCAAAGTTGTGGAATGGTCGCTTGTTTTCTTGAAAATATGTTGAGCTTAAGCGGTCTCCAATAACCATATCGTAGCCTTCAACGATTTTTGCAACCATTTTTGGAGCAGCTTCTGCTGGGTATGTGTCGTCGCCATCTGCCATTACGTATACGTCTGCGTCTATGTCTTGGAACATTGCGCGTATAACATTGCCTTTGCCTTGTCTTGGCTCTTTACGAACCACCGCTCCTGCTTTTGTGGCAATGCTAGCAGTTTCGTCTGTTGAATTATTGTCGTATACGTATATTGTTGCTTCTGGAAGTGCCGCCTTAAAGTCTTTAACAACTTTTTCAATGGTGATTGCCTCGTTATAGCACGGCAGCAACACTGCGACAGAAGTCATAATATATCCCTTCATAACGGTAAATGGCGTGTGCTTTGGGTTTTAAACAACCTTTTTAGTTACTGGCACGTCAATGTTATTTTACTCATTATTGTGGATTGTGCGCTTGTTTACAAAAGTTGCATGCTGCAAAAAGTGTCAAATGTTCAAAATAAACTAATAATAATTATTTTTGAACACCTTTGTGCATGCTATACCAATGCAACAAAATGTATAGAGCCATCAGTATGCACCTCGACTAGTGCATGGAGACACTGTTATGGAAGCATATTCAGCATTAACTCATAATGAATTTGCTGTAATATCAGCATTGCAACGTTTGCCAGGAAGTAATCAACGTACTATAGCTGAGCGTACGAAGCTTTCATTAGGCACAGTCAATAGTGCGTTACGCGATGCTATTCAGCATGGGTTCGTTGTTAATGGTGAAGTTACAGCAAAAGGTCTTACAGTACTTGAACCATATCGTGTACACAATGCTGTTATTATGGCAGCAGGGCTTTCATCACGTTTTTCTCCGATTTCGTACGAGCTTCCCAAAGGTCTTATTACCGTGCGTGGGGAGGTGCTTATTGAGCGTCAAATTCGCCAATTGCAAGCGGTGGGAATTAAAGATATTAGCGTGGTGGTTGGCTACAAGCAGGAACGTTTCTTCTATTTGGAAGACAAGTTTACTAAAGGCGATTTTTGCGTAAAAATCGTGCCAAATAAGGAATATCGTGAGCGCAACAACAACAGTTCAATCATGGCTGTTGCTCATCTTTTAAGTAACACGTATATTTGTTCTTCCGACAATTATTTCGACGAAAATCCTTTTGAACCATACGTGTGGAAGGCTTACTACTCTGCGCAATATCAGCAGGGCCGCACTAAAGAGTGGTGTATGAGTGTTGGCGCGCACGATCGCATTACTTCGGTAACTATTGGTGGCAGCGATGCGTGGTACATGATTGGTCACGTGTATTTTGACAGCGAATTTTCGGCTAAGTTTGTGCGAATTTTGCGTGCGGAATATGATTTGCCGCAGACTGCTGGCAAGCTGTGGGAAGACATTTTGATTGAGCATTTAGATGAGCTTGATATGCGCATGCGCCGCTACGATCCGCCGATTATTCACGAGTTCGATTCGTTAGATGAGCTTCGCGAGTTTGATCCGCTGTTTTTGGAAAATGTTGACAGTGAAGTTTTTGACCGCATCGTTAAGGTGCTCGGTTGTAAGAAGACGGATATTCGCGACGTTTACCCGTTGAAAAATGGTTTGACGAATCTTTCTTGTCATTTTACGGTTGGCTCTAGCGAGTATGTGTACCGTCATCCAGGGGTTGGTACGGATGTGTTGGTGAATCGCAAGGCTGAGTATGAGGCTTTGCATGCGGCGCAGCGCCTCGGTTTGGATGGTACGTTGGTTGCGGCTGATCCGAAGTGTGGTTGGAAAATCTCGCATTTTTTGAAAGACTGTCGTATTGCTGATTTTCACGATTCTGGCGATTTGCGCGAAGGTATGCGTCTGATTCGTAAGCTTCACAACAGTGGCGCTACGGTGAGTAGACGGTTCGATTTTTATAAGGAGTCTCAGCGTTATTTGCGCGATTTGTGCGCTCGTAGTGTTGCATTGCCTGAGGGTGCTGACGCCTTGCTTAATAAGGTCAATTGGTTGTATGAGTGTGTGAGTAAAGATGCTTGTCAAAAAATTTGCTTGGCACACAACGATGTGTTGGGTGCGAATGTGCTTGTGGATGTTGCTGGATGCTACCATCTGATTGATTGGGAGTATGCGGGGATGTCGGATTATGCACAGGATTTGGGTACGTTGTGCGTGTCTGACGAACTTAATGAGCAGGAGTTTGACGCGGTTTTAGTGGAGTATTTTGGGCGCAATCCTACTTGCGATGAGCGTCGTCATTGCATAGCATACGTTGGTTTTGCGGGGTGGTGTTGGTATTTGTGGTCGCTGGTAAAAGAGGCTGAGGGGGAGCCCGTAGGTGACTGTCGTTATTTGTATTACCGTTATGCGAAACGTTACATTAATCGCGCTTCGAGCGAATACGGTGCCAGATTTGCCAGTTCTGCCGAATCCTCAGGCTCTGTAGAAAAGGTGTGATTTTATGAAATATTCCTTAATAAGCGGACTGTTTTGGGGACTTGATACTGCTTTGCTTGCGGTATTGGTTGCGTTATCCGTACACGGCTTAACGCCTTCTGCAGTATGGTATGTGGGTGTTGTTGGTGCTTGCGTTCACGACGTTGTGTGTGCTGTAATATTGTGGATTTATATGGCTTGTCGTTCAAAGTTGCGCGAAACTGTTGCTCTTTGTAAGCGCGTGAAATTGATTGTGCCTATTGTTTTGAGTTCGCTTCTTGGAGGCCCAATAGGTATGACTGGTTATGCTATTGCGGCAAGTAATATTGGCGCTGGTTACGCTGCTGCGATTTCCGCATTGTATCCAGCTTTTGGCATAGTACTTTCTTCTATTGTGTTACGAGAACGCTTAAGTGCGTTGAAATACTGTGCTTTTGCTGTAACACTTATTGCGGTAGGAGTGCTTGGCTACTGTTCTTGCGCGGAATCTTCAACCGCAACTGTCTTCTCTACGGGCAGTATAGTCTTAGGTTTGATTGCGGCTGTTTTTAGCGTTATCGGTTGGGGGAGTGAAGCCGTTGCTTGCGCGTGGGCTACCAGAAAGCAAAGCGTGGATGACGAAGTGATGCTGCACGTGCGCGAAACTGTTTCCGCGTTGTCGTACGCCTTGCTCATTGTGCCGTTGTGTACGATACTGCCGGTTTTTAGCGTAAAGATTATGCAATCAGCCAGCTTTATTGCGTTAGCTATATTTATAGCGTTACTTGGTACTGCTTCCTACTTGTGCTATTACCGTGGTATTGCTCAGGTTGGTGCGACGCGCGCTATGGCTGGAAATATTACGTACGCGGTGTGGAGCATGATTGCGGCAGCGTTGCTTTCTCAAACGATTCCTCCGCTTATTGCGTGGGCTTGTTGCGTGGTGATAATTGCGGGTACGGTAGTGGTGGCTTCCGAAAAATAATCGCAACGGAGTATGATAAACCTGTATTGCATTGTGGCAACAGTTTATAGCAGTACGCTATAGCAAGTATGTTTTTAAATAATGAGGGAGTAGTGAACTTATGGTTTCGCCGTTACGTCGCATAGTGAGTTGGATAATAGGCAGACTCCCTTCGTCAAAACGCTCTATTGTGGAAGTGCGAGAGCAACTGAGCGCTATTCAAACGCAAATTTCTCGATTGCAAGAATGTGTCGACGCTCGCTGCGCTCATCTTGAAGTTGAGCAGCGTAATGTTGAGAAGTCGTTGCGCACGGAGATTTTGACGAATCGCGAGCAGTCTTCGATTATGGCTTGGTCAAACTATAGGAAAGATGGCGAAAGTAGTGTGGATGCGCATAAGCGTTTCTTCCTTAGTTTGCCGAAAGCTACAGGTTCTATGCGCGTTATACAACGGGGTTGTGCGTCGCTGCTGAGCGAGTTTGCGCAGATTGCGCAGCAGCATAATCTTCAGTATTGGGCTGATTTTGGTACGCTGCTCGGTTGCGTGCGTCATCGTGGGTTTATTCCTTGGGATGACGATGTTGACTTGGGTATGATGCGAGAGGATATCGATAAGCTGCTGACAATGTTGCGCGAAGATGCTGCGTTGCGCGCGCGCTACCGTGCGGTGCTCGTGTACGATCCGTACGTGTGCTGCCGTCAGTTGCGGTTCCGTTACGCGAATAATAGTAATCCTTGTTTTTTGGATATTTTCTTCTACGATTACGCGCCTGATTTGACGTCTGAACAGCAGCAGAGTTTTGTGTCTTTGCGTAAGGATTTGCAGCAAGAGTTGCGTTCGCAGACTTTTTTCAACACATGGCTTGACCGCGGTTATGTTGAGCAGGGTGGCGAATACACTGCTGAGATTGAACAGATTTTTCATAGTTTCCAAAAGAAGGCTGTAAACCAGGGGCTTGTTGTGAGTAAGTCTTGCGCGAGCAACGTGGTGTACGGTTTGGATAATGTTGATGCTGAGAATTTGTATATTGCACAATGTGCCGAAATGTTTCCAGTAAAAATGGCAACTTTTGAAGATTTTTCTGTTGCTATACCGCAGTTGTCGGAAAATATTCTGGAACGCGTGTATGGTGATATTTATCAGCTGCCGTCGGATATTATTACGCACTTCCGTCATGTTGACTGTGAATCATTGCATAACAGTCATATTGACGATGTAATCAAACAGGATATTTGTTCAAATCCGTATGTTGTCGATTGTGGCAGACTTGAGTGAGTTATGTAACACTACAAAATGGTAACGTTAAGAATGGCAATAGTACGAAGGAATCAACAGGTGTGCATATGGGCGATACAAGCAATAGTAACGGTAATGCAACTTCTGCAAATAGTGTAATGGCAGAAAGAAACGTAACGATGGCTGGTAGTGCAATAAGCAGTGTAATAAGCAGTGTAATAAGCAGTGTGCTACAGTATGGTTGCGATTTTGCTCGAGCTGTGCGTTCCATTTTACGACGTATATCGCTAATTATGCCGCTTATTATTGTGCTTCTACTGGAGCTTGTATGGTTCAACTTTCCAGCAATCGAATCAGCACGATTCAACTCAACTCCTGTTCAGAGCGTTTCAACCGGTGCTGGTTTGATTCGTCATGGCGACGTGTACACAGTTACTGGCAAAAACGATCAATACATACAATTGCATTACGCTCAGCCTTCTCAAATAAATAACATTTACGTCGATATGCGCTCGCCTCATACTCGCACGCTCGATATTGCTGTGTATGTGTTGGATGGCGGCAACAGTACTTCCTATATTCAAGTTGCGTCTCAGCCAGTTACGTCTAATGTGAACGATACGAAGTATGTGCGAGTGCATGCGGTTGATAAAGTTGCGGGTTTGCGTTTAAGCACGAAGCTTCAAAAAGGTGATTCTTTTACAATTGCTAACCTTGCGTTGAATCAGCGTAGACCGTTACATATTTCACTTGTTCGCGTAGTGATTTTGTTGCTAATCGCTTACGTTATATACGTGTTGGCTCCGCGTTCGCGCATTTATAAAGAAGCGCTTGATTTGCGCGTGCGCAAACAGCAGTTGTGGCTTGTTGCGTTAGTGCTAGTGCAGTGCGCAATACTTGTTGGAGTAACGAAAATTACTGGTACTCAACACATGTTTACTGCGGGTGCGTGTAATAACGGAGGCTTTATATGTGATGCCAACCAATACAATCACCTCGCCAACAGCCTGATCAAAGGTCACCTTTACTTGGATCTGCCAGTTCCTGACTGGCTGCCAAATATGAGCAACCCTTACGACGCAGGCGCGCGCTATGCTATGTCGATAAAAACTGGTCAACCAACCTACTGGGACTATGCGTTCCACGGAAGCCACTACTTTACTTACTTCGGCGCACTTCCGGCATTGTTACTTTTTGTGCCGTTCAAAGTGTTTACTGGCCACGATTTGCGCACAGATTATGCCGTCGCCTTTTTTGCTGTAGCTTTCGCAATTGCTTCACTGTATCTTATAGTTCAGCTACTTCGACGCTTCTTCCCAAAGCGATCTTTCGGCTTCCTAGTGCTGTCGCATCTCATTATGCTCATGTCCAGCGGAGTTCTAATTCAGGCGTATCTGCCGCAAATCTATTCGCTTCCTATGCTCTCATCATTGTGTTTCACCTGCTTAGGACTGGGATTGTGGCTACAAGCGCGAACTACTAAAGATACTCTCTCTGAAAACCCGTACTTACGAAAGTCACTACTCATTCTGGGAGCAGTATGTATTGCACTAAACCTAGGGTGTAGGCCGCAATTTATTCTGTCGTCGCTGTTTGCTTTCGTAATTTTTAAGGAAGAAATCGTAAAGTATCGTCTATTTTTTGCTTTCAAACGAAGTAGTGTAATCAATACTATATGCGTAATAGCACCAATGATTCTTATAGGCTTAGTCGCCTGCTGGTATAACTACGCGCGTTTCGGCTCTCCACTAGATTTTGGTGCAACCTACAATCTCACAGGTTTTGACATGGTTCACCGTTCCTACTCTTGGGCGCGAATCCCATGGGGAGTATGGATGTATCTGTTCCAACCGATTACTATTACGCCAGTATTTCCGTTTATGGAACAATCCGTGCTGCCATCAATGTTCCACGGGCAAATAATTATGGAGCCATTCTTTGGCGGCTTACTCGCTTACTCTCCTGTATGTGCAGCCGTAGTGTTGTACCCAGCAGTAAAGCAACAATTACGTAAAAAGCAGCTTGCAGGATTCTTTACGCTCGGCTTAACGTTAGCGATACTGCTTATGGTATTAGACGCGGAAGTAGTAGGAATTTCAAGCAGGTACTTTAGTGATTTTGGATGGCTGCTAGCGTTGTGCGCAATTATGGTGATTGCAAGTCTTGTAGACAAAGTTTCGTCTTGCGTACACATGGTTGACATTCCTTCTGGTTGTGTCGACGAACCAGACGAGGAGTTTACTTCGCAAACCAACTTTAAATTAATGCATAAAGTATTGATTATTTTGGTGATTTCCAGCGTTGGCTTGTGTTCATTAAACCTACTTGCCAACGGACGATACTCGGACCTTCAAGGCACTAGGCCGAGCATATACAGAAGTATTGAATCCTGGTTCTCGCCACTTATGTAAAAAACGAATAAGTTGCAATTTGGTTATTATTGGTAAATTACAATTCAAATAATTTGAAGAAGAAAATTTTGAAGAAGAAAATATGGTAGTAGAACAAAAACAACCAGTGCAAGAAGTAGCGTCTTCTGCACAAGCTCAAGCGGAAACGCAAGCTCAAGAGGCATTACAATCTAGCAAAAATCTGCAAAATGGCGCGCAAAATGGCGCGCAAAAAGACCTGCAAGTTGAAGTCTTGCGAATTATTGCAATGCTTATGATTGTGGCCTGCCACATGATCATACATTTGAACATTCGCGCGCACAGTTTCAATATGGAACTTTTGCCAGCTCCAGGCTTGCGTTCAGCACTTAAATTCTTAGTCGTACAATATGGTCAAGTTGGTGTCTCAATCTTCTTTATTATTTCCGGCTACTTTTTATGTCGCAAAACCTTCCGCTACCGACGCGTTTTTGCAGCGTGGGCGCAAATGTTCTTATACTGCATTATCGTGCTGGCAGTAACCTTCATAGCGGACTGCTTTGGCTTACTTCCAGAAAATTTAAGCAACTTACTTCACGGAAAAGAACTTGCCTACACGCTGTTGTGGAACGTGACGCCATTTACCTATCGAAGCTACTGGTTCATGAGTGCGTACTTAATCATGCTTATGTTCATGCCTTTTATCAACATTCTTATAAGTCATATGACTCAGCGCGATCATGCTATGTTGCTGGTACTTCTTGCGTCAATCTCACTTATTCCGCTATATTTTGGCAAAAATTATACTTGGAATGACATTATTTACGCAATTTTTGGATATTTAGCCGGAGCTTTTATTGCGCAGTACGGTAGCGGAATAAAAAAACTTACTACAAAGCGACTTTGTGCGTGCGTAGCAATATCTACTGTTCTTATGCTTGCTTTCGACTACATTGCTTCGTCCGGGAATAAGTTTGTGCGAGTTCTTACGTGGAATCAGCAGGTCCACGGCGGCATTGGAATACTGCCAATGATTATTGCAATGTGTATTTTCATTCTCGTACACCGAATAAATATGCTGCGAATTAAAGGACTAGCAAGAACCGTAATTTTGCGCGTTTCCAAAGCAACTTTCGGAGTATACCTTCTTCACGAGCACATGTTTATTTTTGTAGCGTTGTGGACGTTTGTGGCGTGGATGCTTCCTACAACTTCCTCAAGCGCACTCATAGTGCTACTTTACGCGATTACTTTAATTTGTACGTATGCAGCACTTTCAGTTGTGGCAGTTGTAATAGATCTCGTTATTAAACCACTTTCTAACAGAATTGCGCTAACGTTGGAGCATGTCGCCAATTGCGTATGTTCTGTGTACAAAACGGATTCGCAATCCAAAATGGAGTAACTAACTGATAAAATATATATCTTGTGAAAAACATTGTAGATAAGTTGCGCGCAAGATACCACTATTCGTGGGTGGTTCTTAAAGAATTAGTAAAAACAGACTTTAAGTTGCGCTACCAAGGCTCCTTCTTGGGCGTTGCATGGTCGGTTTTGCGCCCACTCATGCTGTTTTGCGTAATGTATGCAGTGTTTGCAAAGTTTTTGCGAATGTCGGATGGCACGCCCACCTATCCAGTTGTGCTTTTGCTTGGCATTAGCGCATGGCAGTTCTTTGGCGAGGCCACTTCGATTGGTTTGCGTGCGGTGGTAGACCGTGGAGATTTGCTGCGTAAAATCCATTTTCCTAACTACATTGTGGTGGTTTCGGCAACCGTTGGAGCATTAATAAGTTTTGCAATAAATCTTGTTGTTGTTATTATTTTTGCAATCTGCTCGGGTGTGCAATTTACATGGTGGCTGCTGCTAGTGCCGCTTAATTGTATTCAACTTTACGTGCTTGCGCTAGGAATAACCCTGCTTCTTTCTACAATGTACGTGTATTTTAGAGATATTGCACATTTGTGGGATGTTGTTCAACAAGTGCTGTTTTACTCAATGCCAATTATTTACCCTCTAAGCATGGTGATTGGTAATAATTCTTTAGGAAAGTGGGGAACGGTTATTGCAAAAGTGCAATTACTTAACCCTATTGCACAATGTATTCAAGATTTGCGCCACAATCTTGTAGCTCCTTTAACTCAGCCTACTGTTTGGAGTCTTGTTGGATCCCCGTTATTAATGATGGTTCCAGTAGTGCTAACTGTGCTTTTGTGCGTACTTGGCGTATACACGTTCCGCAAGTGCAATCGTAAGTTTGCTGAGGTGATGTAATGAGCGAGATTGAGTTGACAAATATTGAAAAAGAAGAGTTACAACCAGTCGTACTTTCAGTAGAACACGTAGGCAAATATTTTAAACTACCAACCGAGCAGGCAAGTGGACTAAAGCAGGCGTTTATTAATTGGACGCGCGGAATTAAAGGATACAAAGAACAGCATGTTCTGCGCGATATTAATTTTAAAGTGCGCAAAGGCGACTTCTTTGGCATAGTTGGCCGCAATGGAAGTGGAAAGTCCACTTTGCTTAAGCTTATTTCTGGAATCTATGTTCCAGATTCTGGCAGAATAAGCGTAAATGGCAAATTAGTGCCATTTATTGAGCTTGGAGTGGGGTTTAATCCAGAATTAACTGGTCGCGAAAACGTGTTTTTAAACGGCGCATTGCTGGGATTTACAAGCGCGCAAATTGAAAACATGTATGACGATATTGTTCGTTTTGCAGAACTCGAAGAGTTTATGGATCAAAAGCTTAAAAACTATTCTTCGGGCATGCAGGTGCGTTTAGCTTTCTCTGTAGCAATTCAAGCTCAGGGAGATATTCTTGTTCTAGACGAAGTTCTTGCAGTTGGAGATGAGGCTTTCCAGCGCAAGTGCGATGCGTATTTTGCAAAAGTCAAAAAAGATGCTAACAAAACAGTTATTCTTGTTACTCACGATATGAATGCTGTAAAGAAATATTGCAATAAAGCAGTTCTTATTAAAGATGGCGAAGTTATTGTTAGCGGAGATAAAGACGACGTTGCAAATCGTTATACTCTGGAAAATCTTTCCAACAAAAAGAACAACAATAGTGCTGACGGATATCCTATCGGCTTAAACAAGCGTGTACCGTTTATGCGCATTGTGCCAATTAGCAAGCAGCTGCTCAACTGTAATGAAACATTCCGTTTTGCTGTAGAATACGAGTTCAACGAACCTGGAAAATACTTTATAGCTGTGGCAATGCACGATATAAAGCGTGGTGGAATTGCGTATGACACTGGTGGAGACACCATTGAGTTAGAAGGTGAAGGTCGTCAGCGTGCTGAATTTGAAGTGCCGCTTAAAATCTTAAATAATGGCGAATTTAAGCTCGTAGCCTCCTTGCGCACAAGGAGCGCGACGGATCCAGACGACACCGACATGATTGCGTTTACTAACGACAATAATTCGTGCATGTTTGCTGTAAGAGATAGTCGAAACCGTGAGTATGCGCTCTTAAATGACAATGCTATGACTTTCACTTGCTTAAAGCATTATAAATGTTAGCCTTATTTGTAGTTAGCTTACACGTGTTTAACAAAGACTTATAACAAAAAACAAGCTAAAATTAAGGGTATTTGGGAATGAATCTTTTTAAAGTAGATGAAAAAGCAAAGCAGTTTATAGACTCTTTAAGCGAGCGTCAACGCAGGCTTATTGTGGGCGCTATAAACTATCATTCACTAACTGCACCGTCTAGAACTTTGCAATATCAAGTTTACATGGGTCAAAAATGGCAGTATCCGCGATTGGCTGATTTTTCAGTTTTTAATGGCGTTTGCACAAAAAGCGCTGGATTAAAGCCGATTTTTACTTTTAGCGCTCAGTCAACTGTTACAACGCAAAGCGAATATACAAAAGAAATCTGGAATGAAGGAAAACTTATACAAGATAATGACATTAGGTATCTTTTGCTAACTCCAGATGACGCAACAGACGACGACGTTATGAATTATTGCAAATCCGATACTTTAAAGCAGAGGATTTATAAAGAGTGTGAGCTTTACGCGCCTTCAGCCTTTGACATTGTTAGAGAAGTGCTGCGAAGAAAGCGTGAGTATGATTCAAAAAAGCCTGTTTTAGCGTACAATCCTTGGAATCAAAAGCTGTTTGAAGGAATTGCAAATAGTAGTCAGCGAAATGCTGCTAAGAGTGGAAAGGTTTGCTCTAAAAATCTAAAGAATGCTAGCAAAACTAATGGTGTTCCTAATTTGCTAGAGTGTGTTTCGCCTGCTAAAAGAGTTGAAGGTGCTAGAAAGGCTATTATTATTGGCATTCACTGGCTTCAGGCTGGAGGAGCAGAAAGATGGGCTGTAGAAACAATAAGAATAGCCAAAAAAGCTGGTTTTTTGCCGATTGTGATTGCTGATCGAGATAGTCACCAGCCGTGGATTACAAAAGATTTTTGTGATGATGCTCTTGTTTTGCCGCTTACTCCTCCTGCTAAAGAATGTTGGGGAGATGTTCCGCTTTTAAGATCATTATTTGAACAATTTGATATTAGGGGTATTGCAATCCACCATTGCCAGTGGCTTTATGACCACATTTGGTGGGTTAAAAAATTCTTCCCAAATACGCATATTGTTGATTCTCTTCATATTGTTGAATACATAAATAGAGGTGGTTATCCACATGAGGCTTTAACTCACGATAATTGGATTGACTTGCATCATGTTATTTCTCCGCAGCTAGAAAATTGGCTGCATAATGTGCATGGAATTGAATCATCCAAGATTATAGACGCTCCTCTTATTGGTCTTACTACAAGCAAGAGCTGCAGTTGCGTATCGTCTAGAAAAAATAAGAATATTATAAACGTTGCGTTTGTGGGAAGAGTCGCAAGGCAAAAGCGCCCTGAGGCATTCGTTCTTGTTGCAAAAGCTTTAAACAAAAAGTATCCAGGAAAATTCCACTTTATTTTGCATGGAGATGGCGATTTAGATACTTTTGTAACAGAGCTTATATCTAGATATCATCTTGAAAATGTTATTGAGCGTAGGTCTATGAGTATTCCAGCGCAAAAAACTTACGATGATGCCGACGTGCTTTTAATAAGTTCGGTAAACGAAGGAATTACTCTTACAACCATTGAGGCTTTGTCTTGCGGAGTTCCAGTTCTTTCAACAGATGTTGGTTCGCAAAAAACTGTTATTCCGCCTTGCGCTCTATTGCCAAGAATGACGTCTAGTTTTGTTAAAGCATCTGTAAAAGAATTGTGCAAAATACTAGAAGACGATTCGTATCGTTCACTATTGTGGAAGGAAGAAGTTAATAATTTGAGTCTGTTTGCAAAACTCGAATCTGCCGAAACGTTATTCACTAAGTTATTTGAAGAATGGAGCAAGTAATGTTGGACGCCAGCAAAACAAAAGATAGCATTAATGTTGCGGCTGTTGTAGTGACTTTTAACAGGTTAGAAAAATTAAAAACGGTATTAGAGTCGTTGCAGTCTCAAACGCGTGTTCCAGATCAGTTGATTATTGTTAACAATGCTTCTACAGACGGAACTGCAAAATATTTGGAAGAATTTGCTCGCGATTTTTCTATGAAAGATAGGATTAATCTTAATGTTGTTACTCTGCCAGAAAACGTTGGTGGAGCGGGTGGATTTTCTGCAGGAATGCGCAAGGGCTATGAGTTGGGCGCCGATTTTGTTTGGATTTTTGACGATGATGGCTACCCACAGCCTAAAGCTCTAGAGAATTTACTTAATGGCTTTAACAGTGCGGTTGATCAGCTTGGCCCAGATGTTCCATACGCCTGCTCAATGGTTAAGTTTGTGGATGGATCAATCTGCGAAATGAACAATCCTGTTCCAACTTGGGATTGGGGTAGGCTTATTGCTAAGGGCTTTAATAATCTTGTTATGGTAACAAGTTGCTCGTTTGTTTCCGTTCTTATACCTCGTTGGGTTATGGAAAAGTATGGATTGCCATTTAAAGAGTATTTTATTTGGTTTGATGATGCTGAATATACTTTGCGTATAACTCGCGTATGCCCAGGCGTGCAAGTGCTAGATAGCGTGATTGTACACGATATGGGAGCAAACAAAGGCGTAAACTTTACCATGATTGATCAAAAAAACGCATGGAAATTTGCCTACGGAGTGCGAAATCAGGCGTCTTACAGACTTCACCACGAAGGCAAAGCAAAGTATTTGCTGTTCTGTGCAAATGTGATTAGGCAAATGAGGCGTGGCCGTGTAGAGCGCAATCTTAAGATTAGAATGATTAAGCAAATGCTTAAAGCAATCAGTTTTAATCCAAAAGTGGATTTCCCGCAAAATAAACAAGCCAAGTAAGCAGAATAAACAATCCAAGTAAAACGTATTACAGGAAAGCAACGTATTACAGGAAAGCAACGTACAGGAAAGCAAAATGAGCGAAAATAATAATGCAAAGTCTAATGCAAAGTCGCAAGAATACCCAGATTTAGTGGTGGTTGGTGCAGGCTTATTTGGCCTAACCGTGGCGCAGCAGGCGGCAGAACGCGCTGGCGCTCGCGTTGAAATTATTGATGTGCGTAATCACATTGGCGGCAACGCTTACTCGTATTTTGACGAGCAAACGGGAATTGAAATTCACAAGTACGGCGCGCATCTTTTCCACACCAGCAACAAGCGCGTGTGGGATTATGTGAATCGTTTTACGTCTTTTACTAACTACGTGCATCGCGTTTATGCAACGCATGACGGCGAAGTTTACCCGCTGCCAATCAACTTGGGTACAATTAATCAGTTCTTCCACGCTCACTACACGCCAGAAGAAGCAAAGGCGCTTATTGAAAGCCAGGCGGGTGAGCTGGCTGGCAAAGACCCGCAAAATCTAAACGATAAGGGTATTAGCCTAATTGGGCGTCCGCTTTACGAGGCGTTTATTAAGAATTACACGGCAAAACAGTGGCAAACGGATCCTTCTAAGCTGCCTGCTGGAATTATTAAGCGCTTGCCTGTGCGATTTAACTACAATAATCGCTATTTTAAAGACACTTGGGAAGGCTTGCCTACAGACGGATATACAGCTTGGATGCAGCGAATGATTGATAATCCGCTAATTCATGTTTCGCTTGGCGTGGACTTTTTCAACGAATCGCAGCCGTTTAACAAGCGCGCGCTGGCGGAAGCTGGAGTGCCAGTGGTTTATACGGGGCCGGTTGATAGGTATTTTGACTACGCGCTTGGCGAGTTAAAGTGGCGTACCGTTGATTTTAAAGAAGTGCGCTACAAAGAGAGCGATCATTTTGGCTGCCCAGTTATGAATTATTCAGATGCAGATGTTCCGTTTACGCGCGCGATTGAGTTTAAGAACTTTAATCCAGAGCGTGGGGAAGTTGGCGTGGATGCTGGCTGCGATGTTGGCGAGACTAGTGGTGAAGCTGATTTTGTGCCAGGCAAAAGCGTTAAAGCTGGGGAAACTGTTGTTTGGCAGGAGTATTCTCGCGCTGCAACTCGCGAGGATGAGCCTTATTATCCTGTAAACACCGAGGAAGATAAAGCCTTGTATGCGCGCTATGCACAGCTTGCGGCGGAGGAGCCTCGCACTGTTTTTGGCGGAAGGCTTGGTACATACAGCTACTACGACATGCACAACGTAATTGACATGGCGTTAAACGCTTACGAATCGCAAGTTGCGCCTTTGCTTGATTCTTCTGCCAATTTGTAATATTCGTTTTTATAATAGGAATATGTTACATGATTCTAAGAAAGCAGATGAGTCTAAAGAACTAGTACAAAAAGCTCGTATGACAACTGTTTCTAATTTTGATTCCACAGAACAAGCAGTTGTGTGGAGCGATATTGTAAAACAGATTAATTCTGATTCTTGGAATAATAAAGATATTAGTGAATCTAAAAATAATGTAGTTAGTTTTGACAATTTGTGGATTGGCAAAACTAACTACAAAGTACATTCACTTTTACACAGATACCCTAAAATACGTAATTATTTTGCTGGAATAATTCGCACTGCTTATTTATATTCTCCGCATATTCTAATTACTGACGCAGAGCTTTTTGATGGAATATTTTTCCTACTCTTTGGTCCAAAAGATATTGCAGATATGTTGACTAATGTAGTAGAGCAAGATGATTCTAACGAGTCTAGTGTGTTTAATGATTCATTTTCGTACAGCCGTAATCCTTCAATAATAATTCGAGGAAGAGGAAGTAATGTATTTGAATCATTCCTCAGTTTTTTCACTGTTAAAAATGTTAAAGCAGAAAATGGTTTGGAAAATGGTGAAAGTTCTTATAGTCTAAGACCGTTAAAATATTGCATTTTTGGTAAAACATTATCAAAAGAGACTGTAGAAAATAATCCAGATATTTGTAAAAAACTAACCCGTAATCTAAATATTGCTAAAGGTGATGTTTCTTTAGATTGTGTTAAAAAACAAGTGCAATCAGTAGCGGATGCGTTTGAGGAAATTTTTGAAAAACATGATTTAGGTAAAGATGGATCAAAATCCTGCGGTAAATATGATTTTCTTGCGCAAAGATGGTATGAGTGGATTGAGGCTTGTGAAAATGGCTTAGTAAAATACGAGAAGAACGAAAATTTTGAAAAATTTAAAGGTATTTTTGTATCTCTTGCTGAAAAAAATTCAAAAATCATATTAAACGCATGTAAAGAAGAAGCCATAAGGCTTAGTGCATTGCAAAAGATTAGTGCGAATAAAGTTCATTCTAAAAATAGTAATACCTTAATGGAGCAGTATAAGTCTTTTGAAGATATTATTTTAAAACTTGCAGATTCTGAATACTGTGGTCGTTCAAAAGCTTTTAATTTTATTGATGAAGAAAGTAAAAGATTAGAAGATTTTAATAAAGTCATACTTGAATCTACTTCTAAAAATAATGCGGTGGAAGATGAATCATTGGATTCTAATTCCAAAACGAATAAATATTGCACTCAAAAAATGCTTAAAGATTGGTATCAGTTTGTTTATTTAAGAGCAATATCAATGACGCTTGATGCATATATGACAACTGTAAATGCTAAAGAAAATTCATATGCTCAAGTTGCATACAAATATGATGCCAATAGCGGTAAAAAATTAGCGGATAGCAATAAATCAATTTTTAATTTTTATTGCAAATGTAATCCAAAAGAATCAATTGCGTTAGCTGGAGAAATTACGTCTGTTATAGGCGGAATGCCTAATTCTGTATTTGCTAATTTTTGCTATAGGTCGCAAACTGCTATAAAAAAGTGGCGCGCATGCGGCCCGCAAACATCATTTAAAAAACAGAAGAAATATGGATTAAACATTGCTTATTTAGTTGATAAAGCTAAAGAAGATGATGATATTGAAAAAGATAGAAAAGACATTTTTAAAGGCTTTATCGGCGTTGTTTTGTTTGCTTTTATATCTGTATTATGCGACAAGGCTTTGTTTAACGATAGTTCAATTCCAGTGTATTTTATTATTTTGATTAGCTGGATTGTTTCAATCCTTCCAGAAGCGTTAAATATGTTTAGTTGGATAAAGCGTACTCATACAGCGTGTAAAACAATTGTGTTCTTTGCGTCCTAATGATTATGCTCTAGTGGAATCGAATTTTGTATTGTACGTGGTTTATATATGCTGCTAGAAAAATAAGAAAGTAATTATCAATTAGTTGGTGATAAATATGAGTGAGAATATTGACTCGTTAATTAATGGTAAAAATATTATTGACGATGAGCCTCCGCTTATACTAGAAGGCGATCAAAAAGTTATATATCAAGATGAAAAAAGTGCCGATTTTACAGTTAATTGCCAAAATGTAACTGTGCGCAAAGATGGCAAAAAGCTTTGCATGTATACTGTTTCTACGGCTAATAAAGCTACTGGTGCGGTTTGTATTGTTAGCAGAAAATCCAAAGATAGATGTTCTACGTGTAATGATGTTTTACAAAATTCTAGTGGCGTCAATCAAAGTGTGCGCAATGGTTTAATAAACAATAATGAATATCTGCTTGCGCGTCATTGGCGTATTAGCACAAAAAAATGGCATTGGGAATTTCCTCGTGGAATGGGAATGTTGGGCGAAAATCCTGTGGAAACTGCATTGCGTGAATTGCGTGAAGAAACGGGTATAAAAAATTATTCACATGTTACTATTTTGCAGAAAATTTATGCCGATACGGGAATTATTTGTGGAGATATTGCCGTTGCGGATATTTCAATTCCCTGCGCTAAAGAAGATGTTGAAGAAGGTACTGAAGAAGGTGCGAAAATAGACGCCGAAAAAAACTTTGAAACCGATTGGGAACTAAGTAATTTATGCTGGTTTTCTTTCGATGAGATTGTAAATATGATTAAGAATAACAAAATCGACGATGGGATTACTTTAGCTGCGTGGTGTATTTACTGTAATAATAAAAGGTGATTTTATTAGGCTTATTGTTGATTTAAAGTTTAAATTTGGTCAAAAGGTGTTGTGGAAATGTGTGCCAACAGTAAAGAGCATAATGAATTTTGCCCGTCGCACATACTGGTTACAGGCGGTGCTGGATTTATGGGATCAAATTTTGTGCATTATATTGCAAAATATCATCCAGATGTTGCTGTTAGTGTGCTTGATTCACTTACATATGCTGGCAATATAAATAATTTGCGCGGGCTGCCTAGTGATTTTAAAAACAATCGTTATGCTTTTATTCATGGCGATGTTCGTGATTCTAATTTAGTTGATCAATTGCTTAATCCTTGTTCTTTGCATAAAACTGATTCAGGTAATGCTTTGCCTGCAATAGATGCGATTGTGCATTTTGCTGCAGAATCACACAACGATAATGCGATTGAATACTTTGATCCTTTTATGAGCACAAACATTTATGGCACATATGTGTTGCTTAATTCTGCTCGAAAATATGATATTCGTTTTCATCATGTAAGCACAGACGAAGTGTATGGAGATTTGCCGCTAAATAGTCGCGAGCGTTTTAACGAAAATAGTCCGTACAGGCCATCAAGTCCATATTCTGCAAGTAAAGCAGCTAGTGATCATTTAGTTCGCGCATGGTGCAGAACGTATGGATTGAGAGCAACTATTTCTAACAGTGGCAATAATTATGGCCCTCGTCAGCATATTGAAAAGTTTATTCCTCGTCAAATTACAAACATAATCTGCAATATGCCTGTAAAACTTTATGGTAAAGGCGATTCTGTGCGAGATTGGATTTATGTTGAAGATAATTGCGATGCGATTTGGCAAGTGCTGGTTCGTGGAACAATTTGTGAAACATACATTATTGGAGCGCAGTGCGAGATGAATAATATAAGTCTGTTAAAAATGTTGCTAACAATAATGGGTAAGACTGAGTCGTGCATAATGAATGTTAATGAGCGACCTGGGGAAGATAAGCGTTATGCGCTTGATGCGTCTAAAATACGCACGCAACTTGGGTGGAGCGCTAAGCACTTAGATATGAGGCAGAATTTACAAGAGACAATTGACTGGTATGCTGCAAACGTTGATTTGTGGGAGCCAATAAAAAACCAGGTTGAGCAGCATTACGCCGCTTCTGGGCATTGAGATGCGGGTGTTTTCGGGGTAATCGGGGTAATCGGCATGAAAAAAGGGTTCCTAGCGATTGGCTAGAAACCCTAAGCGCGGAGAATACGAGATTCGAACTCGTGAGGCTGTTACACCAACACGCTTTCCAAGCGTGCGCCATAGACCACTAGGCGAATTCTCCACGTCAATCATTGTGCTAAAGCGCATAACGAAAGACAACTTAAATAAGATAACATAGTGTGCGGATAATGCCAAATCGCGCGTTGCGCGAATCGACGATTTCGAGCTGCATAATGCGCGAGAAATCACCTCGATTCGCTGAGCCGCTCAAACGTAAAGTCCAGTGGACTTTACGTGCGGCGAAGACGTTAGCGCGCTTATACCGCGCGAACGATAGGACCTGCCTTTTCGCTTGAGAAGCGTAGTGCGTGGGCGGCGTTCTTGCTTTTGTTTCTTTTTTCTTGCTTTTGTTTCCCAAATTGGCTGAAAAGGGAACAAACGTGGGATAAAGGGAACAAACGCGTGCGCTCCGATCTGCCTTTTCGCTTAAAGCGTAGCGCGCGAGCAATCTCCTTGCTTTTGTTTCTTTTTTCTTGCTTTTGTTTCCCAAATTGACCAAAAAGGGAACAAACGTGGGATAAAGGGAACAAACGCGTGCGCTCCGATCTGCCTTTTCGCTTGAGAAGCGTAGTGCGCGAGCGACATTTGTAACGTTTTTGCGATTGCGTGTTGTTGATTATGTGCGTGTTGTTGATTATGTGCGTGTTGTTGATTATGTGATAGTGTAGATTTTTCATATGGGAAGCGATTTACGCATGTTGATTTACGCATGTTGATTTGCGCATGTTAATTCACGCATGTTGATTCACGCATGTTGATTTGCGTAAATTGCTGCAGTTGTGCGCAAATATGGGATTGTAGCGAATACGGGATTATTAGAAGGTGTTTAGCATGGATGTTGGTTTTGTAAAGAATATCCAAAAAATAAAACCTAAAAAACCAAATCCTGCGGTTGATCATAGCCCGCGCACAATGACGATTGGCATAATCCTCACAATACTTGGCGGCGCACTTTGGGGCACAAATGCCACTGTTTCTAAGATTCTAATGTCGCAATACCTTGTAAGCCCATTGCAAATCGCGTGCGTTCGTCAGCTTGCTGCAGGCGTGCTTTTTGTAATCGTTGCCGCAATTGTTAATCGCAAGCAACTCGTTGGCGCATTAAGCACAAAAAAATCATGGCCAATGCTAGTCGTAACAGGTATTGTGTGCGTGCTTTTAACGCAAGTGGCCTATCTTTTTACAATCGACTGGACCAATTCTGGAACAGCTACAGTTCTTCAAAGCCTCAATCTACTTTTTGTGCTTGTTTACGTGTGTTTGCGGTCAAAAAGAACTCCGACTTTGCGCGAAAACATTGGCGTTTTGCTTGCATTTGCAGGAACCGCGCTTATGGCAACGGGGGGCAATTTTAGCTCGCTTTCGCTGCCTTTGATGGGACTTTTGTGGGGATTGGCAGATGCTGCAAGTACGGCGGCGCTTGCGATTATGCCAGTCAAATTGATTGCAAAATGGGGAAATCTTACTGTAAACGGAATCACGTTTATAATCGCAGGTCTTATTATGCTGCCATTTGTGAAGCCATGGCAAACAATGCCACCTTTGGATCTGCGTGCGTATTTGCTGTTTACTTTTACGATTGTTGGCGGCACCTTTGGAGCGTATTGGATGTTTCTAGCTGGCGTTATGCGAGTTGGATCTGTGCGCGGAACGCTTTTGGGCGCAAGCGAGCCTGTTATGGCGGCCATTACAGCAGTTATTTTTACAGGAGCTGTGTTCTCGTGGGCTGATTTTGCAGGATTTGCGCTTATTTTTATTATGATGATTTTATTGAGGTGATTATGACGAATATGCAAGATGCAAGTAAAGAAGATAAAAGTATGCAAGATGCACAAAACCCAGATGCACAAAACCCAGTCAATCGCGTAGAGCAGATGTATGAGTACGGCTATCGAAAGTCAAACTACGGCCCAGACGAGCTTGTAACAGACGCGCACGGAAATCCAATCAGCGTTATGGATGCCATGCTAAGCGCGCAAGATGCAAGCACTGCGCAAACTCAAACTCCGCACTTGTGCTTCTATTCGCCTAGAATCCCAGGAAACACAGGCTCTGCGATTCGCCTTTGCGCGGTAACGGGCACCATTTTGCATCTTGTAGAGCCGCTTGGATTTAATCTTCAAGATACAAAGCTTCGCCGCGCAGGTCTTGATTATCACGATATGGCACACGTTGTTATGCACCCGAATTTTGAAAACCTTGTTGAGTCAATGCCAAATTCTCGCATAATCGCGTTTACTGCAAACGCCACAAAACTTTACACAGATATTGAGTATAAGCCGAACGATATTTTGCTTTTTGGGCCAGAGCCAGGAGATATTCCAGATCCAATGGATATTATGGCAGGACCGCATGTGGCGGAACAGGTTCGCTTGCCAATGCGACCTTCGCTTAGAAGCTTAAATCTTACAAATTGCGCGTCAATCGCCATTTATGAGGCGTGGCGTCAGCTTGGATTTGAGGGCGGAAAGTAGTCAAAAGTAGACAAAAATGGCAAAAAATAGCCAAAAATAGTCTTAAAACTACTCATGCATTACAATGGTTAATATGCCTGTGTTAAAACGTAAACCGAAGCGGAGGATTAGTGCTGCGCGACGCCGCATGTACATTCGCCGTAGAATCGTAGTTTGCGTGGGGCTGCTGGCTGTTTTAGCATTCTGCATCTTTTGTATAGTCAGCATTTTTAAAGGCATCAGCGCAATCGGAACCGCTATAAACAAGCATTCAGACGTTACGCTATCTAAACAACTTGTGCCAGACCCAAGGCCTGTTGGAATCATAAAAAAATGCAGCGCAAAAGACGTTAGAATTGAGCTATCTGCTGCATCTCAGGCGGTTCCTATGGGTGGAACTTTAGAGTTTAACGCTCACGTTGTTTACGAAGGCGACGATTCGTGCAGGATTGACGCTTCGAGTGGAAGAATGGTGTTGACCATTGGAGATAGCGCTGCGCGCGATGTTGCGCAAAATGGCCATTCTTCTGGCGACAAAAAGTCGGATAAGTCGGAGAAGACAGATAAGTCGGATAAGTCAAATAAGACAAATAAGTCTAATGAAAAAAAGCTGCCTCAAAAAGTGGATCCGCAATGGCGTTCAGACGTGTGCGAAATACCGCTCAAGCCGTTACTGATGGCAAAAGGTGATTCGTACGATAAAAAGTTTATTTGGAACGCTAACGCTACGATTGGCACTCCTACTGGCCAAAATTGCCTAGATGACGCCGATTTGCCTAAGGTTTCGCGCGGAACGTATGTTGCGCAAATCGAGCATGAAGATGTAGCAGGGTTGCAAAGCAATCCCGTGGTTATTTCTGTTCGCTAGTGCCTGCATAAATGGCGATAAAAAGTCGAAGCAGAGGGGTAAAATTAACTCTTTGTACACGGTGTGTCATATAGCGGGCATACTCAAGGAACCGAAGAAGGCGCCCGCAAACCCAAAATCGTTGATTTTAAGCGCGTTTGCCGCGATTTTCTAAAGCTCCCAAGGATTAAGAAAACTAGCTAGCGATAAAGGAACGTCCATTGGCTGCTGAACAAGCTACGACGAA
The DNA here is from genome assembly GCF_055452355.1 of Gardnerella rara. Taxonomy (NCBI): domain Bacteria; kingdom Bacillati; phylum Actinomycetota; class Actinomycetes; order Bifidobacteriales; family Bifidobacteriaceae; genus Gardnerella; species Gardnerella rara. The sequence continues at coordinate 247,078 of NZ_JBVBJP010000003.1, read as the reverse complement.
CACCACCAAAGTCATCGCACGTGCCGACGAGCACAGCATTAAGTTGCACAAAGCGTCGGATCGTGTGAATTTCGGCTCCATTTGTGAGCCAATCGATGTGCCATACCTCCTCGGTGTGCAAACCGACAGCTTTGACTGGCTGATCGGCTCCGAGCGTTGGAAGAAGCGCGTCGAAGAAGATGAGGCAAATGGCACTCACACTGTGCCACACGTCTCTGGTCTAGAAGAAGTGTTCCAAGAGATTTCTCCAATCGAGAATTTTGCTGAGACAATGAGCCTCACATTCTCGGATCCATATTTTGAAGAGCCACGTCACACTGTGCTTGAGTGCAAAGAGAAGGATTACACATATTCCGCTCCTTTGTATGTAAATGCAGAGTTTGAAAACGGCGAAACTGGCGAGATTAAGAGCCAGACTGTTTTTATGGGTGATTTTCCGCTGCAAACCCCGCACGGCACATTCATTATTGGCGGCACTGAGCGCGTAATCGTGTCTCAGCTTGTGCGTTCCCCAGGCGTGTACTTCGATCGCACGCAAGATCGCACTTCCGATAAAGACGTTTTTGGCGCAAAAATCATTCCAAGTCGCGGCGCGTGGCTTGAGTTCGAGATTGATAAGCGCGATGTTCTTGGCGTGCGCGTAGATCGCAAGCGCAAGCAGTCTGCAATCGTATTCTTAATGGCAATCGGCATGACTAAGCCAGAAATTGCCGAAGCATTCCAGGGATATCCTCTTGTTCTCGACGCTCTAGAAAAAGAGCCAATCGATACTCAAGACGATGCTCTTACAGATTTGTACAGAAAGATTCGCCCAGCAGATACCGCAACTGCCGACGCGGGTCGCAATTTGCTTGAATCCTTCTACTTCAACACAAAGCGCTACGATTTGGCACGTGTTGGTCGCTACAAGATTAATCGCAAGCTTGGTTTGGAAGCGGATTACAACGATCGCAGCTTGAATCGCGAAGATATTATCGCCACAATCAAGTATTTGGTCACTTTGCACTCGGGAGAGAAGACCTTCCCAGGCAAGCGCGATGGTGAAGATGTGCAGTTGCGTGTAGATGTGGACGATATTGATCACTTTGGAAACCGCCGAATCCGCCAGGTTGGCGAGCTTGTACAGAATCAGATTCGTACTGGCTTAAGCCGCATGGAGCGCGTTGTGCGCGAGCGCATGACAACGCAAGACGCTGAGGCGATTACACCACAGTCGTTGATTAACATTCGACCAGTTAACGCTACGATTAAGGAGTTCTTCGGAACTTCCCAGCTTAGCCAGTTTATGGATCAAAACAATCCTTTGGCAGGCGTTACAAACAAGCGTCGTCTTTCGGCTCTTGGTCCTGGTGGTCTTTCTAGAGACCGCGCATCTATGGAAGTTCGAGACGTGCACCCATCCCACTTTGGTCGTATGTGCCCAATCGAATCCCCAGAAGGTCCAAACATTGGTCTTATCGGTTCGCTTGCAACCTTTGGTCGCATCAACCCATTCGGCTTTATTGAAACGCCTTATCGCAAGGTTGTTAATGGTCATGTGACTAACGAAGTCGAATACATGACTGCAGATCGCGAAGCCGAGCACGTTATTGCTCAGGCAAACCAGGAACTCGACGAAAATGGCAACTTTGTTGGCACTCAGGCTCTTGCTCGTGTTGACGAAGAAGAAGCAGTCGATGTGCCTGTAAGCACTGTTGACTACATGGATGTTTCTCCACGTCAGATGGTTTCCCTCGGCGCAAGCTTGATTCCATTCTTGGAGCACGATGAAGGTCACCGTGCTTTGATGGGTACCAACATGCAGCGCCAGGCCGTGCCTCTTATTAAGTCGGAGCGTCCACTTGTTGGTACGGGTTCCGAATGGCGTGCTGCAGTTGATTCTGGAGACGTGATTCTTTCCGAAAAGCCAGGCGTTGCAACCTACGTTTCTGCGGATATTATTCGCGTTATGAACGATGACGGAACTCAGTCTAGCTACAAGCTTTCTAAGTTCCAGCGTTCCAACCAGACTACTTGCTACAACCAGGTGCCGCTTATTAAAGATGGTGAGCGCGTGGAAGCAGGAACTGTTTTGGCTGATGGCCCTGCAACAGACAAGGGCGAGCTTGCACTCGGCAAGAATTTGCTCGTTGCGTTTATGCCTTGGAACGGCTACAACTACGAGGATGCTGTGATTATCTCTCAGCGACTCGTGCAAGACGATACGCTTTCTTCGATTCACATTGAAGAGTACGAGATTGATGCACGAGAGACCAAGCTTGGTGCCGAAGAGATTACTCGCGACCTTCCAAACGTTGGTGAAGACGCTATTGCAAACCTCGATGAGCGCGGTATTATTCGCATTGGTGCCGAGGTAGAAGCTGGCGACATTTTGGTTGGTAAGGTAACACCTAAGGGTGAGACCGAGCTTACTCCAGAAGAGCGCTTGCTTCGTGCAATCTTTGGCGAAAAGAGCCGCGAAGTTCGAGACACTTCGCTTCGTGTACCTCACGGCGAAACTGGTACCGTGATTGCTGTTAAGGAAATCACTCGTGAAGACGCTGAAGACGATGGCGATGAGCTTCCAAACGGCGTAAACCAGATGATTCGCGTGTACATTGCTCAGCATCGCAAGATTACGCAGGGCGATAAGCTTTCTGGTCGTCACGGCAACAAGGGTGTTATTTCCCGCATTTTGCCAGAAGAAGATATGCCATTCTTGGCTGATGGTACTCCAGTAGACATTATGCTTAACCCGTTGGGTGTGCCTTCTCGAATGAACTTGGGCCAGGTGCTCGAGCTTCACTTGGGTTGGATTGCTCACGCTGGTTGGGATATTAATTTGGATCCAGACCTTGAGGCCGCTTGGAAGAAGTACGTGCCAGAAGGCGCCGAGCATGGCGATCCATGCACTCCTGTTGCAACTCCAGTGTTCGACGGCGTGCGCCCAGAGACCTTGAAGGGTCTTTTGAGCACTACGCTTGCAGACCGCGACGGCAACAAGCTTGTTGGTTCCGACGGTAAGGCAACGCTGTTTGACGGCCGCACTGGTGAGCCATTCCCTAAGCCAATTTCCGTTGGCTACATGTACATCTTGAAGCTGCATCACTTGGTTGATGATAAGATTCACGCTCGTTCCACTGGTCCTTACTCCATGATTACCCAGCAGCCGTTGGGTGGTAAGGCTCAGTTCGGCGGCCAGCGCTTTGGTGAGATGGAAGTGTGGGCCCTTGAGGCTTATGGTGCTGCGTACACATTGCACGAAATGATGACCACAAAGTCTGATGACGTTGACGGTCGCGTGCGCGTGTATGGCGCTATTGTTAAGGGCGATAATCTTCCACCTGCTGGTATTCCTGAGTCCTTTAAGGTGTTGCTCAAGGAAATGCAGTCGCTCTCCTTAAATGTTGAGGTGCTTAACTCCGAAGGAGTTGCAATCGACATGAAGGATGAAGATGATGATCCGGTGTCGTCTTCTGAAAATTTGGGCTTTAATATTGGTGCGCGACCAGATTCGTCTGCCAAAGAAGACCAAGTTATTCAAGAACCTGAATACCAGTGATACAAGTGTTACAAGTGTTTTAATCACTAATCACTAATCACTAATCACTTTAAGAAACTTAGAAAAACAATTTCATGAGACAGGACGATAATAGTGCTGGACGTCAACGCATTTGACAAACTGAGGATTGGACTGGCCACCGCCGAAGACATCCGTAGCTGGAGCCACGGCGAAGTTAAGAAGCCAGAAACCATTAATTACCGTACCCTTAAGCCAGAGAAGGATGGTCTGTTCGGTGAGCAGATTTTTGGTCCTACTCGCGATTGGGAGTGTGCGTGCGGCAAGTATAAGCGCGTGCGCTTTAAGGGAATCGTGTGCGAGCGATGCGGCGTGGAAGTTACACGCAGCCGCGTTCGCCGCGAACGCATGGGTCATATTGAGCTTGCGGCTCCTGTAACACACATTTGGTTCTTCAAGGGTGTGCCAAGCCGCTTGGGATATTTGCTCGACATTGCTCCAAAAGACTTGGAAAAGGTTATTTACTTTGCAGCCTACATGGTTACTAAGGTAGATGAAGAGCAGCGTCACCAGGATCTTCCAGACTTGCAAGACGAGTTTGATACCGAAATCGGCAATCTTCGCAAGCGCCGCGACAACGAGATTGACGCGCGCGCAAAGAAGGTAGAAGAAGATCTTCACGAGCTAGAAGAATCGGGCGAGGCAAAGGGCAACGCAAAGTCTAAGTTGCGTGCTGGCGCTGAGCGCGAAATGGCCGCTATCCGCACCCGCTACGATGAGCAGATTCAGCGTTTGAACGCAGTGTTCGATCGCTTTAAGAGCTTGCGCGCAGGAGATATGGAAGGCGACGTTGATCTTTGGCGAGAGATGGAAGATCGCTATGGCGACTACTTTGAAGGCTGCATGGGCGCGGAAGCAATCAAGAAGCGCTTGCAAGACTTCGATCTTAAGTCTGCTGCTGTAGAACTTCGCGAAGAAATCGACAATGGTACTGGTCAGCGCAAGGCGCGCGCTTTGAAGCGACTTAAGGTTGTGAACGCGTTCTTGACTACTGGAAACAAGCCAGAAGCAATGGTTTTGGACGTTATTCCAGTAATTCCACCAGACTTGCGACCAATGGTTCAGCTTGATGGTGGCCGCTTTGCAACATCCGATTTAAACGATTTGTATCGCCGCGTAATCAACCGTAATAATCGTTTGAAGAGGTTGATTGAGCTTGGTGCTCCTGAAATCATGCTTAATAACGAAAAGCGCATGCTTCAGGAAGCTGTTGATTCGCTCTTCGACAACGGTCGCCGTGGCCGCCCAGTAACTGGCGCATCCAACAGGCCATTAAAGTCGCTTTCCGACATGCTTAAGGGTAAGCAGGGTCGATTCCGCCAGAACTTGCTCGGTAAGCGAGTTGATTATTCTGGCCGTTCCGTAATCGTTGTTGGCCCAAGCCTTCGCATGCATCAGTGCGGTTTGCCTAAGCCAATGGCGTTGGAGCTGTTTAAGCCATTCGTTATTAAGCGTTTGGTGGATCAGGGATTTGCGCAGAATATGAAGAGCGCCAAGCGCCTTGTGGATCGCGGAGATTCCGAGGTTTGGGGCGTGCTCGAGGAAGTCATTTCCGAGCATCCTGTTCTTCTTAACCGCGCACCTACGCTTCACCGCTTGGGTATTCAGGCATTTGAGCCAATTTTGGTTGAAGGTAAGGCAATTCATTTGCCGCCACTTGCTTGCGCCGCGTTTAACGCCGACTTCGATGGTGACCAGATGGCAGTGCATCTGCCACTTTCCGCCGAAGCTCAGGCAGAAGCTCGCAGCTTGATGATGGCATCCGACAACATCCTAAAGCCAGCAGATGGTCACACCGTTACAATGCCATCTCAGGATATGATTTTGGGCTTGTACTACTTGTCTACCGTAATTGACGGCGCAAAGGGTCAAGGCCGAATCTTCTCCTCGCTTGCTGAGGCGCAAATGGCGCTCGACAAGCATGAGATTGACATGCAGGCAAAGGTGTTAATCCGCGTGCCAGAAGACTTTGTTTTGCCAAAGGATTGGCAGCCTAGCGATCTTAAGGTTGTAGACCCAGAGCCAGGCAGCCCAGATGTTGTCCGCGAAGAGCGCTTTAAGGATGGAACTGTTCTGTTTGCAACGTCTTGCGGTCGCGTGCTGTTTAATAGCACTCTTCCAGAGGATTATCCGTTTGTAAACCAGCAGGTTCCAAAGGGTGTTCTTTCTAAGATTGTTGACGACATTGCTACGCGCTATTCCACCGCTCAGGTTGCCGCAAGCCTCGATGCTTTGAAGGATCTTGGCTTTACGCGCGCACCTTGGTCGGGCGTTACAATGGCATTCTCGGATATTGTGCTTCCTCCAAATCGCGAGCAGATTGCGCAAGATTACGAAGATCAGGCTGCAAAGATCAACTCCCAGTACGATATGGGTCTTCTTACAGACGAAGAGCGTCGTCAAGAGTTGATTAACTTGTGGACCGAATGCACCGATAAGGTTGCAGACGCAATGCGCGAGAACTTCCACGACGACAACAACGTGAACATTATGGTTCAGTCTGGCGCGCGTGGTAACTGGATGCAGATTCGTCAGATTGCTGGTATGCGAGGCTTGGTGGCAAATCCTAAGGGTGAGATTATTCCTCGTCCTGTTAAGTCAAACTACCGCGATGGCCTTTCCGTGTTGGAGTACTTCATCTCGCAGCACGGCGCTCGTAAGGGTTTGGCCGATACCGCACTTCGTACGGCAGAATCTGGTTACTTGACTCGTCGTCTTGTGGACGTTTCGCAGGAAGTTATTGTTCGCGAAGAAGATTGCGGCACAAAGCGTGGCCTTGTTATGAAGATTGCAGACCGCGACGAAAATGGCAATTTGACGCTTGTTAAGGCTGCCGATGGTGGCCCATACTCGCGATTGCTTGCCGCAGACGTGCTGGATCCAGCAGACGGCACTACCGTTTTGGCAAAGTGTGGAGACGCGCTTTCTATGGACGTTTTGCGTAGCTTGGTTGCGCACGGCGTTGAAGAAGTTAAGGCTCGCTCTGTGCTTACTTGCGAATCTAAGCGCGGCGTTTGCGCAAAGTGCTATGGCTGGTCTTTGGCTACAAGCCGACTCGTGGATGTTGGTGAGGCTGTTGGTATTGTTGCAGCACAGTCCATTGGTGAGCCTGGTACGCAGCTTACGCTTCGTTCCTTCCACTCTGGTGGCGTTGCTTCTGCAAGCGATATTACGCAGGGTCTTCCTCGTGTTACCGAGCTTTTTGAGGCTCGTACACCTAAGGGCGAGGCTCCAATCGCAGAGTTCCCAGGCGTTGTAAAGGTAGAAGATACGGATCATGGTCGTCAGGTCACTTTGACTCCAGACGATACAACCGTTGAGCCGATTGTTTACCCAGTAACTCGCCGCGCTCCAATGCTTGTTAAAGATGGCGACCATGTTGAGGTTGGCACGCAGCTTATTGAGGGTTCTGTGGATCCTAAGAAGATTTTGCGAATCCTTGGTCCGCGTGCTGCTCAGGTGAATATTGTGGAAGAAGTTCACAACGTTTACCGCTCTCAGGGCGTTGATATTCACGACAAGCACATTGAGGTTATTGTTCACCAGATGCTTCGCCGTATTACGGTGATTGATTCTGGAGACACTGAGCTTCTTCCAGGCGAGCTTGTGGATCAGGCAAAGTTCCGTGAGGCAAACTTGGCTGCCGTTAAGAATGGTGGCAAGCCTGCTGCTGGCCGACCAGAACTTATGGGTATTACCAAGGCTTCTTTGGCTACGGATTCTTGGCTTTCGGCCGCATCCTTCCAGGAGACCACTCGAGTTCTTACCGAGGCCGCCTTGAGCCAGAAGGAAGATGATCTTAAGGGTCTAAAGGAGAACGTGATTATTGGTAAGCTCATCCCAGCTGGTACTGGTTTGGCGCGTTACCGTAATGCGGACGTGTTTGCGGATCCAGAAGTTCGTGATGCTATGTATCCAAACCTGGCTATGACTGGGGCAAATAGCACTCCATCGAACTTCGGTGAAAGCGACATGGCGGATGTTGACTTCTCCAACATTGATTTTGGAGATATGAAGCTCGGCGATGAATTTAACCCAGATGATTACCTTGATGATCAGGGTGGTCAGAGTGATTACGACGATGACATTGAGTAATCGGGTGATTGAGTAATCATGTGATTGCTTGATTGTGTGATTGCTTAATCATGTGATTGCTTAATCAAGCAAATCCGCTTCGATTAGCCGTTGCAAGTTGTTTACGCATCTTGCAGCGGCTTTTTGTTTTTGAGTACGTTTTATTTTCCTGTGTTTGTTTATTTTTGCCCGTGTTTGTTCCCATTTTTGGTGTTTTGGTAAACAAACGCGGGAACACTTTCTTGTGTTTGTTTATTTTTGCCCGTGTTTGTTTACGTTTTGGCCTATTTTGGGAACAAACGCGGGTAAAAGGGAACAAACGCGGGGAATTGATTTGCAGTAGCGCTTAAAACGGTTACTGCGCAAGTACACTCTTATTTATCTTATTTATAAGCCTTGGGAATTCCTGCCGAAGCTAGCTTCTGCTCGAGTTTTTGTGGATTAATGACTTCCGCAAAGTCGAATCGAACGATTTTGTTTACTCCGCAGTCATATAGGTATCTCTCCCTATCGCGTTCTTTTCGTACGGCATCGCGGTCGTATTGAAGCAGCATATTTTTTTCATGAAGGTCAGTGATAATAGTATTTTTAGAAGATTCTTGACTAATATTGCAAACAGAACTTTTCCCACATTCAATCAAATACTTATCGGTACCATCAAATTCTCCGACTATAAGATTTCCATTGACATTCCATGCAAAATCTGCGCGTAATGGGTAATTTGGGTTTTTATTGTTCGGGAATTCATATTGGATTTGAGGCACAATAAACCCAAGTTCAATAATTGTTGCTCGAGCCAAAGATTCGCCTGCATTTTCGCTTTTATCTGATGCAAAATTGCATAAAAGTTTCAATCGAGATAAGGCGTCAGTGTAATCAATGTTTGAAAAATAAGGGTTGTAGATTTTTCTAAGATACGGGTCGTCTTGCAATTGTGACGCATTACACTGATAGCGCGCAAAGCCGTAAAACTCACTACATACGTTGTAAATTTTCTCTAGATTCTCGCCTTTTTGAGAAGCGGAATCAAAGGTTGGTAGTGCGATTCTAAATGGCTTAGTCCATGCTTCAACAAATAGCGTGTTGTAAATACTCGCGACATGGGACATTGCGTCTTCCTCCATTGTTTTAATGTGACCGAACGTGGAGGTTTTCCTTTCATTTGTGTGCTTGCACGTTTTTACATTTAAATCACAAGTCTTTGGTGAATTTTGTTTCTTGCATCTTTTGTAACATTCTTCAAGCCTAATGCCATTCTCATCCTCAACAATATCTGGAAGATGTATGCGTTTGAGCTGCCGTCTAGCTATCTTTTTTGCAGACTTTTCGCTAGTATTGGTCAAATTTTTGTCAGCATATGCGCAAGATACGTGTATGCTTATTGACTTTGGCTGATTGTTATATAGCTTGATGACTTCAAACCCCTTTAGTGCGGCGGCAGTTTCTCCAGTGAACTTCCATTCTTTAATTTTTATTTTTTGAGTAAGTGGGATGGCTATGTGCATAACCTTGTCCTTGTATGAGAGTCGCTGCCAATAGTTGCTTAGAGCATAAAGTCCGCGATATGGTTCAACTAAATCGTTGGACTTTAAGTATGTTCTTAAACTTTTACGACACTTGGTGTATGAAGCCATCAAGCATGAGTTGTGACTTTCAGCATTTAAAATGTCAGATAATAATTTACTGTTATTCATGCTGACGATGTTATTTTTATGAAATTATTATTGCAAGATATTTTTTACAATGTGGTTAAAGCCTATGCTTTATGCACATTCTTTTATATGACTTGACAAAATTGATTTTGTGTGGATGTAATTTTGATTTATTTGGCTTTATTTGGCTTTATTTGGCTTGGTGTTTATTCTCGATTTGCCTGCGTTTGTTTATTTTTGCCCGTGTTTGTTTATTTTTGCCCGTGTTTGTTTACGTTTTTGCCAATTTTGGGAACAAACGTGGGTGAAAGGGAACAAACGCGGGAATACTTTCTTGTGTTTGTTTATTTTTGCCCGTGTTTGTTTACGTATTTGACGATTTTGGGAACAAACGTGGGTGAAAGGGAACAAACGCGGGCGCGACGACCTGCCTGAGCGACAAAGCGAAGACGTGAGCAAATTACAAGAATTCCGCCATTCTTTGCAAAATCGACAATTTTATTTTGATGATTTATTGCAGAATCGACATTTTTGCTATCAAAATGCGATTTGATTTGATTTGCCTGCGTTTGTTTATTTTTGCCCAATCTTATTTTTTTTTAGGCTCTATTCCAAGGAAAAATAGGGTACACAGGTAGGGTATGACACGCCGATTTATAAATAATTTTTTGTGATATTTTTAACAAAAAATTTCATGCATTAAAAATCTTAATATATAAAAACGTTGATATTGCTTTAATACCTGGGGGGGGGTATCAGGAGTTTAGTGTATTAAGCTTTTCATTAGATAAAAAGTGAACTTTTAGCAATATTTTCTATGGTAATATCATCTGAGCGTTTAAGGTTTTGGTGCGCGTTGGTGTGCGCTAAAAGCTAAGTGTTGTGGATTTTGTAGAGCGTTGTATGCGGTTTGCTACGACACACACTTGTGACTCGCTTTTATAAACAATACATACCAGTAAAAGGCAATGGAATATTGTCTTTAAAAGAGAGGAATAGTATGCGTTTAAATACGAACTCGTTAAAACGCACTGTAGCAGTGTTTGCTGCTGTATGCACACTCGGTGCTTGTTGCGTAGCAGGCACGGCGGCATGGGCGCAGAATGATGGAGCCAATACTGCGAATATTGATACTAATGAAAATGGTAAAACGTCTATTACTATTCACAAGTATGAAAATAATCCTGCAGGTACTACGCGTGGCAATGGTGAAAAAGTAGCTGATCTTCAAGGAAGAAAGCCTATTAAAGGCGTTAAGTTTACTCTATGGAGAGTAAAGCAAAAGGCTGCTGATGGTGGCGCTGCAAAAGAGATTGATCTTACAAAACCAGAAGATTGGTTAAAGATTAAAGATCTTGAGAAACTTAGTGATGTTTCTGCTGGCGATAAACATACAGCTTCTGAATTTATAAGCGGCAGTAATAAAAAGTTTGAGGTAGATGAAACTACTAAACAAGAAAAAACTACCAGCGACCAGGGCGAGGCAAAGTTTGAGAACCTCCAAATGGGTCTTTACTACATTGAAGAAACTGATGTAAATGGTGCAACTGTTGAAAATCAAAAAGTTTCCATTACCAAGCGTGTTGCTCCATTCTTTGTAACAACACCTCTTCCTAAAGAATCTGATAATTCTTGGATTTATAATGTGAATGTATATCCAAAGAATGATACGAGCAATGAACTTCCAACTAAAACAGCCAGCAAGCCAAGTACTAATGATTTAACAGATAACACAACTATTACTTGGACTATTTCGATTCCTCTTTCCGCTCCTAAGAATGGCGGTAAGTATGAAAAGATTGGTTTTAAAGATAAGCTAGAAACTGGTTTGACATACGATAGTATTGAAAGTGCAAATCTCGTAACTTATAAAGATAATGGCCAAAAAGACACTACTGTTACAGACGTTAAATTAGATTTAAACACTCACTATACCGAAACGCATAATGATGGATTGGTTTATTTTAAGCTAACAGATACTGAAACAACTGGTGGCCTTGCTAAGGCTTATGCTGAGTATAGTAAGCATCTAACTGATAAAAAGATTGTTAAACTTGAGGTCAAGCTTAAGACAAAAGTTGCAAAAGATGTTAAAGATATAACTAATGTTGCTAATACTTTTGTTGACGATTCGACAACTGGTAAAGGTGACGATAATAACCCATGTACTTCAACAGATCAACGCCCTGAGTGCCAAACTAATAAGACTAAAGATACTGCCCATTTTGGTACTTTAACAGTTAAAAAGTTCTCTGATGGCCAAGGTGCCAATAAGAAACCGTTGAATAACGCTAAGTTTGATGTGTATGAGGTTACGGCAGACAACAAAAATGTTGACGATATTAAGTCTGCTGAGAAAAAAGACAATGGCATATTTACGCTTAAGGGCGATGGCAATACAGAAATTGCCAGCACAAAGATTAATTCAACTTTGGAAACAAAGACCAGTGGAAATTCACATGGTTCCGATTCAGTAAGATTGTTTGTTTACAATTCTAACGAAACCAATAAGGCTGTAACTACTAAGCTTTATTGCTTAGTTGAAACTGAGGCTCCTGCTGGTTATTTGCTTAATTCAACTCCTCAATGTGTTGCTTTAAAAGCGGATACCGCAGATCAAGCAGATACTAATAACACTAAGGAAATTACAAACGCAAAGGCAACAGGTCTCGACCAGATTATAGGCGCACTGCCAATGACCGGTGCTCGCGGCCTGGTTCTTCTTACAGCTTGCGGCATTGTTGGCTTGGGTGGCACGATGTTCTACATCATCACTCGCCGCCGCAAGGAGCAAGAAGAGGCATAAATCCTAGATTTGTCTTTGTTTTTGTGATTAATCGTGTAAGTATTCACGAATTACGTGAGTTAAATCGCATAGTTTGTGAATGCTTGCACTAATCTTGTTAAATCTCGATTATTTTTAATTAGTGCAGATTAGCAGATTCACATCTTTACGGATTTGCAGATTTGTCTAAACAACTTACAAACAACTTATAACCGACTTACAAACAATATATGTCTAGTGTTTTATTCGTAAATCGCATTATTGCAATTAAGCACAAGCGGCGAGATAAGCGCGGATGGAAGTTTTCAAGAGCTTCTATAATTCCATCTATTTTGCTAACCGCGTCGTTTGCTTCGCTTTTATATCCGCATGCTGCAATGTGGCTAAGCCAATACCACATGTCGGAAGTGGCTGCGCAATATGCAAAGCTAATAACCAACGCCGTGCCAGCTCCACACGAGCAGCTTGCACGCGCTCGCGACTATAATCGCAAGCTTTCGGTGGGTGCAATTTACGAAGCGAATACTAATATTCCAACGTCTCATGGAGATACTTCAGATAATAGGCAAGATTATTGGCAGCAGCTAAAAGCAAATAATGATGGGCTTATGGCTCGCTTGCGAATAAAGAAGATAGATCTAGATTTGCCTGTGTACCACGGCACTGAGGATTCTACGCTTCTTAAAGGTCTTGGTCATTTGCGCGGAACGTCTCTTCCAGTTGGCGGTCCTGGAACAAGGTCCGTTGTTACGGGTCATCGTGGCTTGGCTAGTGCAGAGATGTTCACTAGGCTAGACGAAATCAACAAAGGCGACACTTTTACTTTTGAGGTTTTTGGCGAGATTCTAACTTACAAGGTGACAGAAAAAATTGTTGTAAACCCAGATGAGACAAAGAAGATTGCTGCAGTGCCTGGCAAAGATCTTGCTACTTTGATTACTTGCACTCCGCTTGGAATCAACACGCAGAGGATTCTTGTTACGGGGGAGCGAGTGTTGCCGACACCTGCTGCAGATAAGTCTTTACTTGGTAAAAAGCCAGATGTTCCGCGATTTCCGTGGTGGGTAGTTGGGGCCATAGTTAGCTTGTGCTTAGTTGCTTGCTACATTTGGTGGGCTGGTTTGCCAGTTAAAAAGAAAAAGAAAAAGATTCAACTTTAAAAAGATTTGATTTATAGGAATAGTGTTAACGGAATTGGCTTTGAATTGGGGCATTTTAAGTTAAAGCTTCGCAACTTCCGTTAGTGCGCGAGTAGGTGGAAAATGAAAGTTATTAGCGATAGTAGTACGTTTAGTAGTACTCTTAAATCTTTTGTAAAAAGCGTACTAGTGTTTATTCTTACTGCATCAATTGTTCTTACAACGCTTTTAACAGCTAATACTGCTGCAGCTCAGGAAACGCCTGCGCACAATTCCACACCTCGCGCATTAAAGAATAAGCATGATTCTGATTTAGATTCTAATCGTGCTCCAAAAGCATTATCTTCATCTAATTCATCTTCATCTAATTCATCTGATTCGTCTTTTACGCATCCATTTTCTTCTAACGTTCACTATGTTGACGGTTCTAGCAATGTGTTTTCTAGGATTAACAATATTGGTGATTTTGCGCGTAATTCAATAAATGCGCGCTCACATTCTGCATTAAACAAGCGTTCTAGTAACATTTTGGACGATATTCTTACTAATAGTGCAAAAGATATTGCGGATAAAATGTTGAATAACAATTTATTGCGATCTGCACAATATGCTTCTGCGCAAGATTCTTCTGCACAAAATATATCATTGCGTGATTCTGTAAAGCCTTCTTACCGTTCGTCAAACAATGATTCTAGATTTGGCAATAAGCGCGAATTTCGTCCAGGCTGCTATGCAGATAAAGCGCGTACAGAATGTTTTACAGCTCCTGGAGATTTACAAGGTCATCGCGCATCATCTGGTCACGATTACGATATGGATGTGCAAAACGCATGGCATATTACTTCACGTTGGAACGTTCCTAAAGGCAATTACGAAAACAACAATAACTTTACTCCCTACCCTAAAGGCACTTATTTAATGCGTTCAATGGATGGTTTAATCCACGGAACTTATAACGGAAGCTGGGTAGGTGCCAAAGGTCAAAGCCCTAATACGCTTCCTGTAGACGAAGTTCATGATTATGTTTTTATGCGCAAAGAACCAAAGCCAGATGGAAGTGGATACATCTGGGATGTTCTTTTTAATATGGGTGCTAGAATTCATGGCGCTGCAGACGCTTGGAATTACTTTACGGTACCAGATACGCAAAAACTCGATGTTTCTAAAAAAGATCCCGTTACTGGAGAATACAATCAATATATAAGACGTTATCAATTTAATGATAAAAGTATAAAAGGTTGCAAAGCTGATTGGGTTAATCCTAATGGTTTCTGTGCAAACGTTGAAACTAGATCTATTAGTGATGGTCAAACTCTTGAAAATGAGTGGTCTAGCTTTGCAAAAAGAGATAAAGGGTTTTTCTTAGGACGAGATTCGTATACAGGCGTATATAAGGGTGGTGCGCAAACAAGATCTAATATTAATTTTGCGAGTTGCTCTGGAGAGTACGGTTTTGATTGCGTTAATAGCACAAGATGGGGCGCTCTTAATGATTTTCAGCGTACTAATGGCCCTCAAATACCTAATTTTGATGTTCCAGGTATAAATAATGCGTATGCACTTTTAATAAACAATCTTAAAAATTCCGTAAGAGATAGATCTAGTCTTATATTTGCTTTTTATAACAATGTGTATAGCAATACGCGAATTCCATACGGGTATCATATTCACTTTACAACATCTAATGTGACTAATTCAGAAAATAAAAACCCATTTTATGGAGCAGGATCATATTTTGGCAATCGTTATAATTCTGGCCAAGCTAGCCCAGCGGATCCATACAACAAAACAAATCTAAATGTTAGAGGTATTCGAAGATATCGAATGTTAAACAACCAGTGGTATGGCGTTTCGAACATTATTGATATGTTCATGACAAAATATTCATTCTTACGTGGAACTGGAACTGGCCCATTCAACAGTGATAATGGTCAAGAATTAGCTAAAAATGGTTTGCGAGTTAGAAGCTTGTTGCTAAATCCAATTGAGCAAAAAGTGTGTTCTGAATATCACAATACAGATTGTCCTACTGATTCAAATATACATGCTAGAACTGAGCTGTCTATTACTCCTGCGATTGGCAAAAATGGCGGTAATAAGCGTGGTAACTTATGGTGGCGCAATAATCAAGGTTTAGACAAAGTTAATACAGAAGATTCGGCTTTTGGTGATCAATCCGCTAATTTGGAATATTTTAATAATAAGCTTCAAATGGGTCAGTCTGTTCCTGTTCCTTACCAGATTATTGGTCAGTCAGACGTTTTTAAGCCTCTTGAAACACAAGAGTGGCAGCCAAATCAAGTTGATAAATATTATTCCACTAGCAAAGAGTTTAAAGCTTTTGATTTTGTGAATTTTCCAGACAAAAAGTCCATTATTTATAAGCAAGCTAAAGCTCGTTTTCCGCGATTGTGGATGCCAGACCCAAATAAAAAAGACTATGGTTCTGTAAAAAACAATTACTACCCATTGTCTGAGAAGTTTAAAGATAATAATGGTGCTGTTAATAACGACATTAAAACTAGAGCAATATACGATGTTTCTTGGGCAAAAGAAGATGGTAGCGTTGCTTCTAAAACATTGCGAGATGCTGTAGCAAAAATCGCTGTTAGATTGCCAGTTGTAGACGCATACAACGCTTGTAATCATGATCGTAAAAGCAAGAACACTAGAAATAGTAATAGTAATAATAATGGGAATAGCAGTAATCTATGTTCTTCGTACCCAGTTGAAGGAACAGAGCGATATATATGGCGATTCTACGATGTTCCTTCTAATAGCAAACGAATTGGTGACGATTTAACAGAGGTTGAAAAAAGCCGATTTTTGCAACGAGCAAAAAATGACTATGTTGATTCTGTGTCAAACGGAATTGTACGCTATAAGACGTTTGAACGTAAGGGAGACCACAACGTTGAGTATATGATGCTTCAAAGGGGTGGAGAAAATAGTATTCAAGTTTTGCCTATGGTTGTTGGCGTTAAATACGCGAAAATAATCTATTACGATGATTCTAAAGCATTAATGCCAGTTGTTTTTACTAGGATTGATGATGAAAAGCCAACTATTGACGTTAAGGTTAGTATTGACAATGGTAGCGCGCAAAGCGTTCCAGAAAAAGGATTAAACGTTCCTTTTGGAAGCAATATTAAGTTTTTTGTACAAGGTCACGATGATCGTCATGTTTCTTTGGGTGTTAAAAAGCAAAACGGCCGTATAGGTAGTAAATATGACGATATAGCAGAATTAAACAAAGCTTTTACAACAATAAGCTTTAGCAGTGATTTTGACCAAACAAATCATAAAAACACTCGCACAGATCAGTCGGGTTATATAAATACAACGCCTGCAAACGCAACTTTAGGGCTTGCTGACGTTGGCAAAACTCCCGAATTTACATTCCATGCTTGGGATGATGCTGGTAATGAAGTGTCAAAAACAATTAAACTAAAGGTTACTCGAGACGGCTTCGATAAACCAACTGTTTGGTGGCAAAAACAAGATAATGGTCACTATGATGGTAAAGTCAGGCTTTTGCCTTCTGCAAAAAGCGTAAAGATGGTGTTTGTGCGCATTTGGAAGCGCGGAGATAAAAAGCCTGTTGACGATAGTGGCAATAAGTACAGTGCCATTAATACAAAATGCCCAACATCTGGATTCTGCAACGGCATTATTTTAACTAAAAATGATGTTCCAGATGCTAAAGGTAAATTATGGAAGCAAGTTAATAACGATGGGAATCCATTCTTTAAAAATATGATTGCGCCATTAAGCGGCATAAGTTTTGAAGAAAAGAATGGCGGTTTGGAAATAACAATACCAGAAAATTTGGCGGAAATCGGCTCAAGAATATATGTTGATATTGCAAATGGCTCCTCAACGGGTTCTTTAACGCAAGATGGAACAAAATCAGACCCTCTGCCATTAGAAATAAAATGGCCAAATGGATTGGTGCAAGCAAACCCGTATGAGCTTAATCCTTCCGAACGTCATGCTTTAGTACAAAGGATTCGCTTGGCAAATGAGCGTTTAAAGTGGCGAGGCGATGAGATTGGTTTCGTAAATGATGGTAAGAATAATGGCTATACGGATGGCAAAAACGACCCTAATGGCAAATATTCTTGCAATCAAGATTCAGACAAGCAATACAAGATTTGCTTAACTCTAAATCCGTATGGAAAAAATAACGCGGATGGAAAGAGCACAGAAAAACAGCTTACAGCCATAAAGAAAACAGGAACTGGTGCAGATACAAGTGATGATCAAACGCTTACAACAGTACTAGACCCTAAACAGAAGAAAATTACGCGTTTTGTAGATATACGTAGGGATTATGACTGGAAGTGGTCTAGTAATAAGCTACAAGACAGAAATATGGATCCTGGTTTCGAAATGCGAGGCAGTGCTGAACAAGGAAATCAATATTTTGTTTATCGTTGGAATATTAATTCTGCTAATAATCAAAATGTTCATTTAAATAAGGCTCTTGACTTATTGCAAGGAAAGCCAAAAGGTGTAGATGCCAATAATCCGCAGCCTTCTATTAGACCATTAGGCAATAATTTAGGGCAAGAAGCGATTTTGAAGACTAACGTAGAACGCGATAATGGTGGCTACGGTAGTTTGCCTAATCGTGGAGATGGCAAAGGATATAAGCTAAAAAATGGCGAATGGGTAAATATAGCAGATCTTGTTCGTTTAGTTGATTTAGGCGGTGGACAGCGAGTTTCGCCAGATGAACCAATTACAAGTAAAGATTATTCTGTGCAAAAACAGTCTTATCTTATTGCTGGCGGCGAAGGATATAATGATCGAATAGCTGGAGAAGATGTAAACATTAGCTTAGATAAGAAGAAGCACTATTCTGGAATCGTAAGTAAAACTAAAGATAATAAGTATATTCAATACCCATTTGAATCGCAGATATACGTTGTAAATGGCGAAATCAACAAGGATCTTGAAATACGTGGCGAGGGTGATAAAAACAACACTCGAAACGTTATTAACGTTATCTTCGTACCAGTGGATTTGAATAAGCCAACCATTTCACCAAAGTCTAACAAAACGTGGCTTGGTAAATGCAATGGCTCTTCATGCGCTAATCCAGTAACACTCGATGAAGATGGTAAAGATTTTAAAAATAGTAATGGCTTATTTAATATTGCTGAATTGTTGAAGTTTGACGACGATTTTAATAAGTCTAACGGCGAAAACAACGATGTTCTTAAAAGAACACTGTCTATATATGTTGAGGCAGAAGGGCTAAAAGATAGTAATAATAAGCCAATTCGTGCGCAGTTTGTAAAAAATGGCGTTGTTAAGAATAACTTACTTATGCAATTTATTCAAAAGTATCGTGGCAAAAATGCTGCGACTGCAACAACATTTAAACTGATTGCGCAAATCGAAGACGAGTCTGGTAATAAAAGTGACGAAACTGCTGTGGGCTGCTTTAAGATTAAATGGCAGCCTGCTGTAGCTCCGAAAGTTATAGCATACGACGGAAATCATGAAAATAGAGTATCTGGTGAAAACGTGTGGCTGCACGATAGCGCGAGCGCGGTTACAGATTCTAACAATAATTACAATAATTCGGTTGTTGTTAAAACGGATCCATCCGCGTCTCGTACTGCAATTTACTACAATACTTTAGATGATTTAAAGCCTAACGCAAAAGTTAAGCAGTTCGGTCATGTTTTTGCTATATGCAAGAGTGCAGGTGGAAAAAATAATGGATCGTGGAAGGTTTGTGAAGGCTACGAATCGGGTGAGCGTAATTCCAATTTGCCTAAAGAAGTTGAAAAAATAGACGCTAAAACAGGTGAAGTTAAATTTAAGCAGAATCAATTAGCGCCGGGAAGTGTGGTTCGCGCTCGCAGTCGTTACAAGTATGGCGAGTGGACTACTATGCCTGGAATTATTAACGTAGATGCTTCATTTAGATCTAATCGTGGTGCGGCTAGTAATGGCGGAAATTCTGGTGGATCTGCAAATAATAGTCAAAATAATAATAGTCAAAATAACAATAAAGAGTTTGATTTTGATAGCTTCCCAGAAGATAAAGACACTGAATTTGGAAAATATTTTGTAAAAAATGGCGCGCAGGCTGCTAATGCGATTAGTCCAAGTGCAAAAACAGAAGCTGATGTATTAAAAGAAGACGACTTGCAAAACGTTATTTCTGTAATCAGTGATCCAAAAGTTGATCGTTCTACTGTATGCGGTGAAAAGAGCGGAGACACAAGAAGGAACGCTCCTTCGGATTGCGTATTCTTCTCAGTAAACGTTAATCGCAAGGTAGTGCAAGCACATCCACTTTTGCTAACAAATCCAGAAAAAAGTGCTGTGCGAAAAGTTCTTCGCGAAGCAAACTCTATACCAATATGGAACGACGAGTCTAGCAGCGAAGATTCCATAGAGTCGGAAGAAAATAATGTTTTGTTCGCCAGAACGCAGCAAGATGAGGATGTTTCAAACGAAGACAATCTAGAACGATTGGGCTACAATCAAGCCAAAGTTACGTGGATTAGATCTGCATATCTTTCTAGTGCAAATCCAGAAGATAAAAAACCTGATTACAAAGCGGGGAATAAGCAGGATTCGTTTGTTCTAACGCGAGGATGGAGAAGCCGAAAAGTAACTCCAGCTCCAAGGTATTATCATGTAACAAGGTTTGCTGCTCTTCGTGAAGCTAAAGCCAAGAATAAAGCTGGTAAGAGTATTGACGTTAAAGCGGACTACGAGATTACATGGGATACAGCTAAGCCATACGTTCTTAATAGAAAAGACGACCCAGGATTTGCGCTTGTTGGCGAGCCTGGTCATCAATCGCTTGTGTACCGATACAATGCTAGCAGCAAGGGAACAATTGGGCTTGGAGCTTTGCAAAATGCTTTAAGTTTTGTTCCAGTAGATCTTAAAAAAGAGTCTAAAAACAAGAGCGGAGAAAGTCTTGCTGCTGTGGAAAAGGCTTTCCGCGAAAAGCAGCCAACGTTGCGCGAAATTAAGGGTACAGATAAGGAAGATGCAGAAAGTAGAAGAAATGATTTTAAGCTTTCTGATTGTTTTACTCTAAAAGATGAGTTTACGAATGTGCCAGATTTGGTTGCAGCAAACGGAAATTATGGTGGTGGAAATAGCAGGCAAATAGGCTACACAGGTAATGGAATGAGTAGTACTGTGCTTGGAGATAAGTATGCAAAAATGGCTCCTAAACCAGCAGAGTTTGAAAAATGGGGTAATAAAAATGTGTACTCATCTGCATTTACGATCGATAATGCTTTGGGTGGTGTTGATGGAATAAAATTTGTAAACGATACAAATCATTCTTCGCCGCGTTACGTACTTTCGCTTTCCAATAAATACGCTAGAAACAGTTTAGTGGACTTATACGGGTATGAAGCAAAATCTGACTTTAGTGATATTGCTGGAGCGCAGTCGATTATTCCAGTGTATGTTGTGCCTGTAGATAATGTGAAGCCTGAAGCGATCTCTAAAGGTCCACTTAAATCTTCGACTATGGATAAGCCTTACGAGGTTACTGCTAACGATATTAAGTTCACTTTCACGGGTAATCCAGATAATAACGGCAAAGTGAATGGCAAAGAATTGTTAGTAGATGCTAGCGATGATTTTGATTCTAAAGATGTAGTTGACAAGAATCTTCAAGTATGCGTGCGTTGGATGAACAATAACATGCCTCAAGATACAGATTGCACGCCTATTTTGAAGGACGATAAAAGTGTAGATGCTGACAAACTGCAGCGGATGCTTATCTCTCGTGGCAATACGGCTGTTTACGCAGTATACGCGCAGACAAAAGATAAATCAGACAATGAGAGCGAACACTATAATGCTGGAAAAGATGATAAGACGGCAATCATCGGCTACATAAAGATTACTGGCATCAACGTGTCGCCAATTCCTCTGCCATTTACTGGTGGACAAGCTGCTGTTATATACACGTTTATGTTCGGCGTGCTACTTGCAATGTTTATAGCATCTGGCGCGTTTGGCAGGCGCGGATGGCTAACATCTTTGCTAAGCGGCAACGGATTTAGTGGCGAGCTAACATACAGCAAGCATTGCAACGTTTCGGCTGAATCCTTGCGATGCGGCAGATTGTTTGGCTTTATATACAAAAATCGCCATTGAATTTTGCACGTTTTGCTATTCCTAGATCGGAGTCAAGTATAGTAAATCTTATTTATGTAAATCTTATTTATGTAAAACGTTGAAGAGCATAGATGAGAATTAAAATAAGAATTAAAACTTATTTGAAAGCGAGATAAGAATGAGCGAAACACTAGTCCTAACGCGCAAAGATTACGTTACAAGAACCATAATTCGAGTTATTGCAATAGTTTCGTCCATTTACGGAATGGCAATGTCTTGGGATTCAATGGCGCTAACGTATTTTACGAATCTTTCTAACTTGATGATTTGTGCGGCGCTGCTTGGCTCGCTGATTTTAGACACGCGAAGTGCGCTTAAGTCTAAAAGCGATGAGCAGGGTGAGCAGGCTGAGAATGCTGAGCAGGGTGTGCATGCTGAGCGCACTGGCGGCTGGGTAGATTCAAAGCCAAACGCATGGTACGTTTTTAAATTTATGATGACGATTTCAATCGCCGTCACTTTTACGCTGTACCTGTGCTTTTTGGCTCCTACAAACAAGCTCGGATTTGTTGGCGCGTACATGAACAATGGGTGCTCAAGCTTATGCGTGCATTTTATAACGCCGTTGCTTGCGATTTTTGACTTTGTTCTTTTTGATTACAAGTACAAGTCCAGCCGCGCTCACGTTTATTTTGCTACGATTCCGCCGCTTAGCTACGTTGCGTATGCTGTTGCTTTAAGCGAGTTTTTGGGATTGCGTTGGGGGGATCATGCTATGGCAGCGCCGTACAATTTTTTGAACTACAAGGCTCCTGCTGGGTGGTTTGGTTTTGCGCCAAATACGTTTAATTCCACAACGCTTGGAGTGGGTGTTGTTTATTTGCTTGTGATTTTTACGCTGATTTTTATTGGCATTGGAATAGCATTTCTTGCGATTAAAAACGCTCGCGCTAAGCGACTTTCTAATCAACAATCATGAGCGCCCGAGAATGTTGCTCGAATCAGCGTGTTGAGCTACAAAATCGGGAAGATTTTACCGAGAATGTTGCTAAAATCGGCGTGTTGAGCTACAAAGTCGGGAAGATTTTCCCGAAAATGTTGTTCGAATCAGCGTGTTGAGCAACAAACGTGGGGAAGAAGAAGCAATCGCACTACGAGATTACATACAAACGCAAGCTAGTTGATAGAATTGTGTTTATGTGTACGGAAGAATCTGCGCTGGCTGCCGTTCAGTCGTTGCTAAATGGCACTCTTAAAAACGCGCATGGACGCAACACTAATGTTTTGCTTGTTTTTGGAGCGCCAAACGCTGGCAAGTCAAGCTTTGCGCTTAACGCGTTGCTTTTGGGTTTGCGTTTTGATTGGAGCGCGGCAGCTGGTTCGCCTTGCTCGCTCAATAATCGCGCTGCGCAGCTTTTGCTAAAAAACGCCATTCGCAGTGATATTGCCGTTGCCGCCGCCCAAAATCGCACCACCGCCGCGCGTATGTCGGATTACGTGATTCAGAACTTGGGTGTTTCTCATCAGTCGCGCCCAGTCGCCACACTTTCTGCGCTTGCGTTTAGTTTGATTTCCGCGCGGAACAAGCTTTTTGGCATGCCTTTGCCTAAGTTGCTTAATGGCGCTGAGCAAGACGCGCTTCTTCGCGAAGTTGTGCGTGTACACGTTAGTCACGTTTTGCAAGGCGATAGTGGCAATTGCAAGGTTTGCGCTCTTTTTAGCGAGTATTTTGCTAGCGACTATTCTAAAGATTCTCTATCTAAAGATTCTCTATCTAAAGATTCTTCACTGGATTCTGCATCCAAAGATTCTTGGATTTACACAATTTCTAAATTACAAGACGCACAAAATAGCGAGGAATCGCCTAATTCTAACGATTTTTTGGTAAATAGCGCTTTTATCCACCAGCTTCGAGATATGCTTGCGCGCTTAGATGAGATGGGCATTGTAAGCGATTTTGCGGAAAAAAATATGCTGAACAGCTTGGACTCGTGTCTTAATGTTCAGTCGGATTTTGTATCTTCCAGCATTGTGGCCCGCCTTAGAACTCAATGGAATTTGGCTTTTGCTCTTCGCCGCGAGTACGCCGATTGTGTACACAAAAAGTATCCAAACGCTTTTAGGCTTGATTCTTCTAGGCTTTTGGCAAGTGGCGTTCAAATTTTAAACAATATTTTTAATAATTTACATTGCAATAGTGCTAATGAATCTTCGGTGGCTTGCGATTCTTCCCTTGAGTTTTATGCTCTTAAACTCTTCCTTCCGCACATGCTGGTTGTTGACGATTTTCACGACGTAACGCTTGCTGGCTTGGCTTTTCTTGAGTCGCTAGCGCGCTTGGGTGTGCGGATTGTTTTAACGGCAAATCCCGACGAATCCGTTCAATCCTTCCGCGGATCGTACCCAGATTACGTTGTTGAATCAGCGCAAAATGGCGTTATGCAAGCTGCTGTTTCTAAGATTTGCAATTATAAAGTCGAAGGATTTGGCGAAGATTTTGCAAAACAGGCGTCGCAAGATGTAAAGTGCCAAGAATCGCGCAATCTCCCTGATTTTCTAAACCATTCCAATCGCTCAATTGCGCTAAATCTTTTTTCTGCACGCGTTTCGCTTTCGATTGCTTCGCTTATGCCAACGCAAACTCCAATGGCCCGCAGGGCTTGGAAAATGGCCAATATTCAAGGGGCTTTTCCTATAGAAAAAATCGAATTAAATTCGCAAAAAACAGAAAATTCTTCGGTTTCTGGCGATTTGTACAGAACTCCTAGCCAAGAGATGGATTGCGTTATTTGGCAAATAAAACGCGCTCATCTAGACAACAAAATTCCTTGGAAAAATATGGCCGTAATTGCGCACGATAACGCAACAGTTCGCGCATTTGGCGAGCGGCTTAGAAAAGACGGCGTGCCAGTTAAATATTCATCCGTTACGCGCGCGCTTAGAGACGAGCCGTTTGTAAAAGCGCTATTTGCGATTATTGAGTTGGCGCAATTTAGCCAAAAAAGCGTTGACGACTTAGCAAAAAGCGTGATTTTGGGGGATTATACGCTTTACTCGATTGCGCATTTTGTTCGCTCTAGAATAAAAACCGTAATGGAAAGCCCGCTTGTGGATTCTGGCGATTACAATTGCGCGGATTTGGCGGCTATTGATTCTCTTATGCGCTCAATCTGCTCTCTTAGTGAAGTGATTTTAGGCGAAAACGCAAATGGTGCAAATTCTCCATTACGCGGTCTTATAGAGCAGTGGCAAGCGCTTAGTAATCGACTTTTAAGTGCCAGCGGCGAAAAGGCTGTGAATGCTGGAGCTGATTTTACGGTTGATAATCGCGTTTTTAATGCGCAACCAAACGCAAACAGTACGCAATTTAGCGTTGAGTCGTGCTACATTTTGATTCTTAAGGCGCTTATTGACGGCTGCTCTGCGGATTCTGGCGATTCTGCGGATTCTGGCGATTTAGAAAGCGAAGAGACTGAAGCCGCAAAATCTGCAGAAATTTTTTCTGTTTTGCAAAAAATGACGCCAAACAGTGTTCATATGCGTGCGTTGATGCGCGTGTTTAATATTGTGCTAAGACTTTCTAAAGACCTAAAACGTAACCTTGCAAAAGTTAAAAATAGTGGAGAAAATCAGGCTAGCTACGTTTTAGGCAAGGCTTGGAACCTTTGCAATTGCGCTAAAAAGTGGCAAATTCAAGCGCTTAGCAACAATGACGAGGGCCGCGCTGCAAACGATAGGCTAGATGCTGCAATGAGGCTTTTTGAGTATGCGAACTCGTTTTTGTCTACAAGCGCGCAAGGCCAGCAGACGCCTAATGGAGTCTCGGCCGCTCCGACGATTGCCGAGTTTATTGATCAGGTTCGTCAAATGGAAATCGAAGCGGATTCGCTTGCAAGCGTGGCTCCTCTTCCAGATGCCGTTACTCTTACAACACCTTCTGGCTCGGTTGGAAGAACGTGGGATTACGTGTGGATTCCTGCGGTTCAGCAGCGAGTTTGGCCAAATACGGCCGCTAGAAGCACTATGTTTGGTGCGGAAACACTGGTTGACATTGTGTTAAATAGCAGGATTCTAAGTGGCGAAACTGGCGATGCTGGCGATGCTGGCGATAGCAGAGGTAAATCTGAAAGCTGCGATATTAGCGATATGGCGTACGTTTTAGATTCGTCTGATAAAAATCCTAATGGTATTTGTGTAAGCGATAAGCAGGCGATTTTTGCTGGCGAACAGCGAAGCCTGTTAATGGCCATTACGCGCGCTAGAAAGCATCTTTGCATTAGCGCTGTGAATAGCGAAGATTGCGTTCCTTCGGACTTTTTGTACTATTATTTGCCAGAGATTTATTGGAGAAATCAAGACGGAAGCTGTGATTACACCGATTTTTGTGGCGATTCTGCTGGCGAGGCTGCTGGCGATTTTGCAGCGGTTGATGCAGACGCAAGAGGTCTTGTTTGCGCGTCTAGAATCACACTTGCTCAGGCTGTGTGTGGATTGCAAAACAGCGGTAATTTGGCGGAAAATCCTGCGGTTAAAGATGCATTAGCAGCGTTGAATCTTTTAAAAAACAATGGAGTTGATGCGGCAAATCCAGATAATTGGGATTTTATGCGGAAAAATTACGATTCTGTGGCTGATTCTGCTGATTCTGCATCGCCAGAAGAATCGCAAGCAACCGCGCAATCCTCCAGAAAAACCTCCACTAATCAAAACCTTGTAACGCTATCTCCATCAATGGTAGATAGTCTTTGGTCCTGCCCAGTATGCTGCCTTTTGGAACGCAAATTTGCTGGCCCTACCGTAGGTAGCACAGCTGCGAAATTCGGAACACTTATTCACGAAACCGCCAGATGGGCAAGTCAAGACGAGCATTTAGACAACGAGTATTTGCGCAAAAAATACCCACAGCTTCAGGCGTTTGTTAGCGGGTTTGTTAGCGGGTTTGTTAGCGCACACACAGCGGAATTTGCGGAATTTAAGGACTTTGATTTTTCGTTTGACTCCTTTAGTGCTTTGCAAAAAAATGCGATTGAAGACGTTGCAAACAAAATGATTGAGCATTATTATTCGATTTGCCCAAGCGACTCTAGTATTTCTAGCGTAAAAGACCGCTATCGTTTTATAAAAAACGATTTAAATGTTCGTCGCGCGCTTTACACGATTGCTCAATATTTTGTAGGATCGCTGACTGGTCAAAATTACCCGATTTTGGCGCAAAAAGACGAAGATGGTGTTGTAACAAAGATTCTGCCTGCACCAGAAAAGTCAAAAACGGCAAAGCCGACTATTGCAGACGTTCCTTTGGGAAGCCTCGAGGAAGCTTATTGCGAGTGCCCAATAAACGCCACTTTTGGCTTTGGCGATATTCTAAACGCCTACAATCGCGCGACTAAATCGCAAATAAGCGTGGAAGATCTTTATTCAATAATGGGATTTTTGGTAGGCGGATGGCCTAATGGCGGCTCATGCGATTTGCGCGTTAGAATCCAGGGGCGAATCGACCGCATGGAAGTTAGAAAGTTAAACGACAACACGCAACAAATTCGCCTAATCGACTATAAAACAGGAAAAGTTCCTAAAACACAGCAAGTTTTTAATGATTTGCAGCTTATTTGCTATCAGCTTGGAATTGTTTTTTGCTCCGAAAACGCTGAAGAAGTTAAGCAGCTTCTAAAGTTTAAGCACACAAAGATTGAGCGTAGCGCGTTGTTCCACGTTGTTTACAAGGATTCTCCTGCACAAGATAATGGCGTTGCAGAAAACATTTGCCAGCCTTCGCTCTTCGACGCTAATGGGGCGCTAAGCGCTAGTGAGATTACAAGCCGCTACAAGTATGCCAGCAATAATCGCCTTTACGATCTTCCAAATATTGATGCTCAAAATCCTGCGCAAGGCGTAAGTCAATCTGCGTGGGCGGATTTTGTAAGCTTGCCAATGCGCGCAAAATGGTCACTTATGATGATTTCACGCGTGTTTTTTGCTGCAGCTGCTGTTAAATCAACCAGTTTTGCTGTTGAGCCAAAGGCGGATCATAAGAGCTATTGCAGGTGTTTAAACATTTGCCCTGGTTGCGCTGGAAAGGTTGATACGGTTTACGAGATGATTGAGGGTAAAAATGAGCAATGAGAACACAGCGGCCGTAAAATCTGCGTCTAGCAGCGCTCCAAGTTTAGAGCAAAAAAACGTTATAGAAGCTCCGATTAATCAAGACGTGCTTATAGTTGCGGGAGCTGGTAGCGGCAAAACATACACCATGACTCGTCGCGTAATACACTTAATTAAAAGCAAAGTTCCGCCAGAATCCATACTGGGATTAACTTTTACAAACAAGGCGGCGGCAGAATTGCTAAGTCGCGTTTCGGCGGAGGTTAGCGCAAGCGGCGCAAAGTCATTCTTAAAGCCAGAAGTTATGACGTACGACGCGTTCTTTCAATCAATCGTAAGAAGATATGGGCTTTTGGTTGGCTTTAATCAAAGCACAATGCCATTAAGCGATGCTGGCGCGATGGAAATCATAAAAAGTATAATCGGAAAATATTTGGATAATCCTCAAAATCACGCTAAAAATTTAAGCAAGTTGTATGATTTTGACACTTTGTGTGCAGATGTTATTAATCTTTGCGCCGAAATATCGTGTTCGATGATTGGCGTAGATAGCGAAGGCGCAACGTGCTCAAGCGTGCCTCAAGCTGTTAAAAAGATTCGCGAGTGGAATAACGAGTTTGCAAAACACTTAGAAAATGTTATTGGAGATAAAAAAGTAGAATCGCCACTAAGCGCAAAGGCTCCAGCGATTCCAAAATACAAAAAAGTCAAAAAAACGGCTGGAATGAGTGAGCAAGACGTGGAGAAAGTGTCTGCGGAAAAGTTTAAGACTGCGTGCAAAAATTACGAAAAATATTGGGATGATTCGTGCTTGCAATTTTGCATAAATCTATACAACGCGTGCCTAAAACGAGACATTCTGCTAGACCTTGTTTTGCAATTTGACGCCGAAAAAAAGCGTGTAAACATGGCGCAATTTAGCGATTTTACGATTGCAGCTTATTATTTGGTTACGCATTTTCCTTCGATTTGCGCGCAATACAGGAATCAATATTCGCAAGTTCTTTTAGACGAGTATCAAGATACTTCCACAACGCAAGCAATGCTTATAAATACGCTGTTTTATGGCGATGCTTCGATAGCGGCAAAGCGCACGCGCGTTATGGCTGTAGGCGACCCGTTCCAAGCAATCTACTCGTTTAGAGGCGCTTCGACTGGAGCTTTTTGCAAGTTTGAACAAGACTTTAGCATAAGCGCGCAAAACAAGTATTCGCTAACTGTTACGCGCAGAAATTCGCTGTTTATACTAAAAGTTGCAAACGCGCTAACCGAGCCGATGCGTGCGGAAAATGGCGATAATTCAACGCAAATCGCAAGTCAACGATTTAGCAGCATTGACGACCACGAAGTGCAAGTGGAAACTTTAAAGCCAAAAGATGATGCGCCAAATGGAACTGTTTGCGCGCTGTTTATGCCAAGTCAGGGCGAAGAGATTGACGCAGTTGTGCGATTTGCTAAAAAAATCGTTGAAAAATATGGCGAAAATCCGCTCGAACCGCAGCTTGCAATTTTGTTTAGAAGTAAAGCAAACATGCCAAAATATGCGGAAAAACTAGAGGCTGCAGGGATTCGCACAAGCATAGTGGGCTACTCTTCGCTTATTGAAAAGCCTGCCGTTAAAGATGTTTTGAGTTTGCTAAGAGTGGTTCAAGACCACAGCGATTCCAATTCGCTTATGCGCCTTCTTGCCACTGCGCGTTTTGCGCTATCTACTGCGGATTTGAGCGCGTTGGCAGCAATCGCAAATAGTGCGAATACGGAATATCTTTACAACGTTTATGCGGCGGCTGGTCTAGTTGAGGCGGGATTGCCTAGAAGCCAGTGGGATTTGGCCGTTCGAAATCTTAGAAACAAGGCAAATAGTGGGGAAATATCTGGGCAGGTTATAAATATTTATGGCGGATTTTATTTAGCGGATTTGATTATGCGCGATTTTGGCGCGAGTGGCGATTCCGGTAAGTCTGCGGTTGCTGGCGATTCTTCGGTTGCTGGCGATTCTGGCGATTATTGGGTTCGTCAGATGCGCGAAAAGTTGAGCGCTCCCGCATTTGCCGCCGTAAGTCGTCTTAGCAAAATCCTAAATAAAGTTGATCGTGTGCAAAGAAATTCGCTAACAAGCGTTATGCAATCGGCTGTGGAGGCTCTTAACGTAGACATTGACACTGCTGTTGGTGCGGCCTTAAAATACAAGGATTTTAGCAATCAAACAATGCTTAACGATATGCACAGCGTACTTGATTCGCTAAACACGATTGTAGAAACGTATGTGCAAGAAATGGGCGACTGGCAAGACGTTAGCTTGCGTGGACTAATCAGCTGGATTGATTCGGCAAAAAATCTGGATTCGCAGGCGGGCTCTGGCTCTGTAGCATCTGGATTGGGGGCGGATGCCGATAGCGCGCAAGTTGTTTTAATGACGGTTCATCAATCAAAGGGTTTGCAGTGGCCAGCCGTTGCTGTAGTTGGGCTAAACGAGGGTGCTTTTCCAAGCAATCAAGGCGATTCTTTAAAGATTGATGATAATGGGCAGGCCAGCGCTCGCATACCGATTGAGTTTGCAGCAAGCGTGCCTACGGCTTTGCGCGTGGATGCCAACATTTTGCCGCATTTTCCGCATACAGTAACGCGCGGCGAGGCAATGCACCCAGCAAAAGCAATGCAAGATTTGGATAGTGTGCAAAAGATCTTTGACGAGGTTAAGCCCAATAGAATCAAGGCTTTGCGCGATTTTGCGCAGGCTGTTCAAGAGGCGGATGCTGGCGATTCTGCGGATGCTGGCGATTTTTTGAGCGAAGAAACGCGCCGTGTGTATAATGCGTATAAATCCCAGCAAAGCGTTGATTCTATGCCGTTTTCGCAAAGCGAGGAGCGCGGAATCCAGCTTCACATGGACGAGCGTCACCTTATGTACGTGGCTCTTACGCGCGCAAAGTTTGCAGCGCTTTTAACTGGCTCGGCAACTTCGGGAGATTCGGGCGAAAATGGGCGAAAGCGCGCGGCTTCGGTGTTTCTTAAGGAGTCGATGGAGGCTGTAAAGTCGCTTAACGGTGCGATTGAAGTTAAAAGATGCAAGGCGGAAAATGCTGGTGATTCTGCGGATTCTGCGGATTCTGGTGATTCTGATGAAGACGCTTTTGGCTTTATTGCAGGCGATTTTGCAGGGGATTTTGCGGGGGAGTTTGGAAAAGTCGCCGCTCCAGGCGATTCGTGCGCTAAAGAACCCGTGCTTGAATGGCCTTGTGCCTCGAGCGAAAATGTGCAGAACGCTCTTAGAGAATCTGCCAAACTTGTTGAAAGCGAAGTGCTTAATGGCGATTTTGCAGGTGATTCTGGCGATTTAAATGGCGATTTTAGTGGCGAATCTTCATTAATATCACATCAAAAATCCCTTTACTACCGCGCAAAAGCATTTGTTCAAGATGCCGATTTAACCGCGCAAACCGCTGGCGATTATTCCCTAGAAGATTTGGCCAAAAAGGTGGAAAAGATTTCCAACGGATCTAGGCTTAACGTAACGTCGTTGCAAAAAATAAGTAGAGTTGAGCCTGCTGCAAATTCCGCAAACGCAAACGCTAGCGCGCGCGCAAACAATCGAGTTTACAACAATCTGTTGGCGTGCATTCGCCCAATCCCTTCAACGCAATCGATTGATGCATCCTTAGGAACCATGTTCCACGCTTGGGCGCAACAATTTGTAGACTCTGCAGTGCCTTCTAGTGCATCCGAGTGTGCTAATTGGCAGTCAATTGTAAAAAACGGAACTTTGTTAGATGAGCAATTTGTTCCTCAAGATCGCAAAGATTTGCTTTACGAGTTTAATCAAAGTCGCAAGAATGCGGACTTTGCTAAGGGTTTGGTTAAATCTCAAGACGCTCAACTAGACAAGTGGAAGCAGCGGCTTGTAGAATCGCGTTGGGCAAAACGAGTGCCGCTTGCTGCAGAAATGCCGATTTTAATGCAAATCGATAATATCGATAATATCGATAATACGCAGTTTGAAAATAGAATAATCAACGGAACTTTGGATGCTGTTTTTGCAGGAGGATTAGACGCTAACGACGAATCGAAACTCTACACAATCGTTGATTGGAAGACGGGAAAGCGGCCAAAAAGCGCGGAAGATATTCAGCTAAAACTGGAACAGCTTGACTGGTATAGGCTGCTGCTTGCGCGCGCTACAAACGTTGATTTAAGCTGCATTGACGCCACTCTTTACTACGTTAGTGAGGCGCGTGCGGAAAATCGCGAGATACACGCGTTGTGTAAAACGCGCGACGAGATTTTGAGTGAAGCGTCTTTTTAAAATCAGCGTTTTTGATAATCTAAAAGTAGAACATAGCCGATTTAAGTTGGTAATTGGTAAAAGTAAAAGAAGGACAAAATGACGGTTGAGTTTCGGCCAGTTAAAATTAACGACATTGACGCAATCGTAGAAGAATACGAGCGCACATGGGGGATTGCGCACGCTGTTGGAGCAGACGCTTCGCGCAATCTTTCTAGGCGATTTGTGCTTCACTATTTGGAGCCTTCCACGTTTGGAACTGTTGCAACAATAAACGGCAAATTTATGGGGCTGCTGCTTGCGCGCGTGCATGGAGATAAAGTGCTGTTTAAGCAAGTGCAGAAGATGCTAGAAGAGCAAGAGGCAAAGATGGCCAGCAAAGGCGATTCTTTGCATGCAAAAGCGTTGGATTCTGCGATTGGCATGGGGCAGATTGAGCGCAAGTTAGAGGCGATGAGCCATATTAAC
The DNA here is from genome assembly GCF_055452355.1 of Gardnerella rara. Classification (NCBI taxonomy): domain Bacteria; kingdom Bacillati; phylum Actinomycetota; class Actinomycetes; order Bifidobacteriales; family Bifidobacteriaceae; genus Gardnerella; species Gardnerella rara. The sequence continues at coordinate 214,902 of NZ_JBVBJP010000003.1, read as the reverse complement.
GACTTGACTCAGGCAGAGTTGGAGCTTTTTATTGTTTCTCCAGATGCTCGCGGGCACGGAGTTGGCGGCGGATTGTGGAAGCGCACAATGCAACATTTGCGCAGCCGCGGAGTGAACCGCTACTTTTTGCACACAGATACAGCTTGCGATGTTAGTTTCTACGATTATCACGGGCTTAGGCGAGATGCTACGTGGGCTAAAAAAGATCACGAAAAGTATGCGGATCGCGTAAAAGACCTTGTTGAGGATTTGTACATATACTCGGGAGAGCCGTTTGTAAACCGCACAAGACGCACGCATCAGTCGCGTTGATTGTTTTCTTGGTTTACTGTTTTAGGAGGGCTGGCTAATTCTTGTCTCACAACGCTCCGCCTATTACGTGTAGTCTGTTGTTGCGGTTGTTCCGATTTGGCTTTGATTTTGTTTTTGGTTGAAGTTTGTTTGTAGGGTGAATCATTGGATTATTTGGTATCGGCTGCCGCTCTTATACTGTTCGACCAAGAATCACCCAGCCCTCTTGCATGCTTGAACAATTGCGTATCGCTAGTCGCCTGAGATTCTCGATTTTTCTTGCTGCTTCAGCGAATCACCATTTCATGCTGAGGTTCGCTTCATCCGCTGCGAAAAATCTCGAATCTCTACCTAGTTTGCGCTATTAATCGCGCTTGCGCGTTACAATAATCCATCCAATTGACGCGATTGGAATAGCAATAAGCGTAGAAATCCACGGAACCATCATTCCGCCATGCGAACTCCACGCGTCAATCGCAAAGCCTGCAACCATTGATCCAAGAGAAGCTCCGACTGCAGATGCTGTTGGCAGCCAAGATAATCCTTCGGTAAGCGAATGCTCTGGAATTGTGTCTTTAACAATAAGATTTCCAGTTGCAAAAATAGGAGAAACGCATAGTCCGCTTAAAAGCTCAAAAATGCTTAGAAGCACAAGTCTATCTATGTTAATGTTCATAAGAATAAAGCCAACAGTAAGCAGGCTTAGAAACACGATTAGGTGCGACCAGTTAGATCCGCGGAATTTATGCGAGCCAAAAATAACGGCTCCAACTAAAGACCCGCATGCGAATAGTGCAAGTTGCAAACCAATTAAAGTGTCTAATCCTTGCGCGCGCATTGCTGCCGTAACGGATACGTCAAAAGCGCTAAAACTCATGTTAAAAACAAGGAACATAATAACAAGCGGTATGATTCCGCGGTAAAGAAGCACGTTTTTTGGCTTGTTTTTGCGATTTGTGTTCCTTAGCTGTTTTAGTGAAAGTTTGTCGATAAGCTTTGTTGCGTTATTGCTTTTCTGTACATCTTCGCTTTGATCGCTTATTGCATTTTGAACGTCTTCGTCGCTTGCGGGAGCTGTTTCTACTTGTACGATTTTAACAACCGCTGGCTGCGTGTTTTTAAGCGACAAGAACCATGCTCCGCCTAGTCCGCTTGCTAGAACTGGCACAAAAAGCTGCGATACAGGGTGAACGCTAGTGGCAAGCCATGCCGCAAGAATTGGCCCGAAAATAAACACAATCTCGTCTATTCCAGATTCCAGCGCGTATGCAACATTTAGCAGCGTGTCGTCGCTTTGATTTTTAAGCGTGTATGCCCAGCGCGTTCTAACAAGCGCGCCGAATGCAAACTGCGTAACGCCCATTAAAATTGCAAGCGCAAACAGTATTGGCAGTGGTATGTGAAAAAGTGCGGCTGTTGCAAAAGACAGCATGCATATAACTTGCGCACTTAGGGCGATTACACCCACTTTTCGCTGGCCGAATCTGTCAAAAAGCTTTGCGTATAATGGCGTTACGGCTGCTTGCGATAGCACGTATGCGGCGCTCATTGTGCCCGCAATCGTCCAATTGTTGTAAATGTGGTTTAAAGCTAGAACAATTCCTAGGCCCATCATCGAAATAGGCAGCCTTGCTATTGCTCCAGATATGCAAAACGCTCGTGTTCCTTCAAATGAGAACAATCTTACGTAGTTTGACATAGGCGAAGACTTTGGCTGCGCCGATTGCGATGACATATTCACTTCCCTTAAAATTTATACCGTTTAACGTTTTTAATATGATTGTTTTTGAGTGTCTTTCCAGTTTACAGTATGGCGTCAAAGTTTGCCGATGTTGTTTTGTTTTGCCTGGAAATGTACGTAAATTGGGCTAATTATTGCCGAGCTTAGACCGCGCGAGTGATTTTCTCTATTTGTTGTTGCGCGAGGTTTGAGTATTTCTCTCCTCGCAAGTGACGCGCACTTTTGCGGATAGTTTATGAATGTTAATATTCTAGGGTTTTAGGTTTTAGGATGGCGCTATTTATTGCTCGTAGAGAAATACATCAAACCTTCTGGATATCTAGAACAATTGCGTGGTTTTTATCGCCGAGATTCTCGATTTTTCTTGCTACTTCAGCGAATCACCACCTTCGGCGCTGAGGTTCGCTTCATCCGCTGCGAAAAATCTCGAATCTCTACCTAGCTTGGCGTAACCTACGTAATCTTGTAACGCGCGAGCGAAGACAGGTCGTCGCGAGCGCGAATTAGTTGCGTTATTGCAATGTGATTGTTTTTTTAAGATTATTTTTTGCGATTATCTTTTGACAAAAAGTATTGTAGAATTGATTTATAGATTTCAAATAAAACGGGAAGGCAAATCAATGTTTGGTTCACTTATTTATTCAGCTTCGGGATTGGCGAGTATTCAATCTGGTTCTGCAATAGTTGGCTCCTTGATTTTTGCAATCGTGGTAGTTCTTATTGGTCTTGGAATTAAAATTTGGAAAAAATACGGCAAGCACTAAAATCAGCCTAATATTTCCACTAATATTTCACTAATATTTTTCACTAGCACTTTCTGTTAGACACTTTCTGCTAGATATTTTCTGTTAGATATTTACGGATAAAAGATAAATATTTGCCGTTACAGATAAATGTTTGCTGTTAAACATTAGCTGTTAATTATTCGTCATTAAATTTTTATTGCACGCGCGCAAGTCGCAGTTTTTGTGTGATTCCGTTGAGGCTTAACGATACAATAAAGTAGATGAGTGATACAACGACGCAATTGACGGATGAGATTCTTGCAGAGATTGTAGACTCTGTAAAAATTCCTCAATCCGCAGAGATAAACAATAAAAAGTCAACAAAAACTGTGAAAAAAGAAAATAAAACTACGAATAAAAATACAAAAACTAAAAAAACTAAAGACGCTGAATTGCATAAGGTGAGTAGGGCATCTAAGGGGTTTAAAGCGGTTAAAAGTTCTAAGACTACTTACAATGCGCTTCCACCAGTGGTAAATGATCAGCGAGAGGGCGCGCTTGTTGCGCCTCCAAAGTATCGCAAGGGGTCAATGCGAATCGTTCCGCTTGGTGGTTTGGGTGAAATTGGCCGAAATATGAACGTTATTGAATATAATGGTCATATTTTGCTTATAGATTGTGGTGTTTTGTTCCCAGAAGAAGAGCAGCCAGGCGTAGACCTGATTCTTCCAGACTTCCACTACATTCAAAACAGACTAGACAAAGTAGATGCGCTAGTTTTAACTCACGGCCACGAAGACCACATTGGCGGCGTGCCATATTTGCTTAAAATGCGCCCAGATATTCCGCTAATCGGCTCTAAGCTTACTCTTGCGTTTGTTGAAGCAAAGTGCGAAGAACACAAGATTAAGCCAAAAACAATTCAGGTAGAAGGCCGCGCAAAGCTAAAAGTTGGCCCGTACAATCTGGAGTTTATTAGCGTAACGCACTCGATTCCAGACGCTCTTGCAGTGTGTGTAAAAACGCCAGCTGGAACGATTATAGACACGGGAGATATTAAGCTAGATCAGCTTCCATTAGACCATAGAATCACAGACTTGGTTGAATTTGGAAAGCTTGGCGAGCAGGGGATTGACCTATTAATGGCAGATTCTACTAACGCCGAGGTTCCAGGTTTTGTTAAGCCAGAAACTTCGATTGGCCCAGCTTTGGATCAGGCGTTTGCTAACGCATCTCGCAAGATAATCGTAGCAAGCTTCTCCAGCCACGTTCACCGCGTTCAGCAAGTGGTGGATGCTGCACACAAGTATGGCAGAAAAGTGGTGTTTGTTGGGCGCTCAATGGTCAGAAATATGTCTATTGCGGCCGATCTTGGCTACTTGCATATTCCAGAAAATACTGTTGTAGATTTAAAGCAAGCAAAAGATATTCAAGACGACAAGCTTGTGTATATGTGCACAGGATCTCAAGGCGAGCCGATGGCAGCACTTGGGCGAATCGCAGACGGAATACACAAAGATATTACGGTAAACGAGTTTGATACCGTTATTCTTGCAAGCTCTTTAATTCCAGGAAACGAGCACGAAGTTTACAAGGTTATTAACAAGCTTGTGCAGATGGGCGCTCGCGTAATCAACAAAGACAATGCTGCGATTCACGTATCTGGTCATTGCAACGAGGGCGAGTTGCTTTACTTGTACAACATTGTTAAGCCAAAGTGCGCTATGCCAATCCACGGAGAACACAGGCATCTTGTTGCAAACGGTTTAATTGCTGTTAAAACGGGCGTGGATCCTAAGAATGTTGTTTTGGCAGAAGATGGCGATGTTGTGGACTTGTACCACGGAAACGCCGCTGTTGTTGGCTCTGTTCCATGCGGATACGTGTATGTTGACGGCGATTCCGTTGGCGAGCTTACCGACGAAGAGCTGGAAAAGCGCAGAATCCTTGGCACGGAAGGCTTTGTGTCTAGCTTTGTAGTGGTAAATACCGATAGCGCAGACGTTGTAACGGGGCCAAAGATTTACTTGAATGCTGTTGCAGAAGATGAGTCTGATTTTGAAAAAGTTCGATCTCAGATTGTTTTCCAGCTTCAAGATGCCATGATGCACGGCGAGAAAGACACGCACAAGCTTCAGCAGATTATGCGAAGAACGCTTGGAAGTTGGATTGCGCGCGCGCTGCGTAGGAAGCCAATGATTGTGCCAGTTGTTGCGGATCTTGCGCAAAAGGATTAGTCAAGCGATTAGTCTGCGATTAGTCTGCGATTAGTCAAAACTAATCAAGAATCAGCAAAATAGTCAAAAATATAAAAAAATATAAGAAAAAATATAAGAAGATATAAGGAAGTTAATATGCCAGGAGCAAATCTGACTCGCGTAGAAGCTGCGGAGCGTTTTAGCGCTATCCAAATGCCAATTCACTACACTGTTGCACTTGATTTAGGCAAGGGCGGCCGTGATTTTAAGTCGCACACAAAGATTGAGTTTGGTGCAAAAGATGGTGGAACAAGCTTCCTCGATTTGATTGCAAACAGCGTTGAATCCGTGGTGCTTAATGGCGTTTCTCTTGACGTTTCTAAGGTTTTTGCAGATAGTCGCATCGAGCTTGCCAATTTAAACGCGCAAAACACAGTAGAAGTCGTAGCAAATTGCCAGTATTCCAACACGGGCGAAGGCTTGCACAGAAGCGTGGATCCTTCCGACGGCAACGTTTACCTTTACACGCAATTTGAGGTGCCAGATGCTCGCCGTGTTTACGCAGTGTTTGACCAGCCAGATTTGAAGGCTGTTTTTGACTTTAGTGTAGACGCTCCAGAAAGTTGGATTGTAACTTCCAACATGCCAGTAGTCAGCGAAACTGCGATTGAAGGCCGCAAGACGGAAGATGGCACTTTGGAAAATGGCGCTGTAGAAGGCATGAAGCGCTGGGTGTTTGAGTCAACTCCAAAAATGAGCTCCTACTTAACTGCGATTTGCGCAGGCCCTTACGCCGAGTGGCACACGTCTTACAACAACGAAGACGGCCGCGTAGTTCCAATGGCAATGTACTGCCGCCAAGCACTTAAAGACGCGTTTGCAAAAGACGTTGACTACTTATTTGACATTACAAAGAAGGGGTTTGCCTTCTACGCTAAGACTTGGGGAGTGCCATATCCGTACGCAAAGTACGATCAGATTTACGTGCCAGAATATAACGCTGGAGCTATGGAAAACATTGGTATGGTTACAATTCGAGACCAGTACGTGTTTGAATCCAAAGTTACGGACGCATACGCTGAACGCCGCGTTGTAACAGTTTTGCACGAGCTTGCGCACATGTGGTTTGGCGACTACGTAACCATGAAGTGGTGGAACGACTTGTGGCTTAACGAGTCTTTTGCTGAGTTTACGTCTACGCTTGCAACGGCTGAAGCAACCGAATGGCACGACGCTTGGAGCACGTTTAACTCTGGCGAAAAAAGCTGGGCGCTTAATCAAGATCAGCTTCCAACAACGCACCCAATCGTGGCTCCAATCAACGATTTGAACGACACCTCCGTCAACTTCGACGGCATTACCTACGCAAAGGGCGCTTCCGTTTTGAAGCAACTTGTGGCGTATGTTGGCCGAGAAAAGTTCTTTGAAGGAATTCACAACTACTTGAGCAAGCACGCTTATAGCAACGCAACTTTGGCCGATTTGTTGCACGAGTTAGAGCTTACAAGCGGTCGCGATCTTAAGGCTTGGAGCGCTCAGTGGCTTGAAAAAGCTGGAATTAACACGATTAGCACAGAAGTCGAAGAGGCTGGCGACGGCACTGGTACGATTGCTTCTTTGCGTTTGCGTCAAAGCGCCCCAGTTGAGCATCCTGTTTTGCGTGCGCATCGCTTGGCTGTTGGATTCTACAATGTGGACGAAGCAACTGGCGAAATTGTGCGCACAAAGCGAATCGAACTAGATGTTGACGGCGAAGTGACGGAAGTTGCGGAAGCGCGTGGATTAAAAAGGCCTGCGCTTATTCTTGTAAACGACGACGATTTAACGTACACAAAGCTGCGATTTGACGCAAAGTCGCTTGAGTTTGCTGCAGAAAATCTTTATCGCTTTAAGGATTCTTTGACGCGCTCGCTTATTTGGCTCGCATTGTGGGATATGACTCGCGACGCAGAATTCCCAGCAGAACGATTTGTGGAACTTAGCCTTAAGGCCTTGGCAACAGAGCGCGAATCTACGACTTTCCGCTATGCTCTTGGTCAAGTAAAGGTGACTGCAAGCCACTACGTGGTTCCTGAGCGCCAAGCGCAAGTTGCAAAGCATGTGGCTCACGAACTCTGGCAGTTGGCTTTGGCGGCTAACGCTGGCTCGGACGAACAGTTCCAGCTGCTAAAGGCTTATCTTGGTTACGGCGAAGTTGGAGATAGCGAGTTTGTGCAAATCGCTAACGGACTTCTTGACGGTTCTGTGCGCTTAGAAGGCTTGGAAATCGACAACGACTTGCGTTGGAGCATTTTGATTGCGCTCGCAGGCGTGAATGCTTTGGACGAAGCTGGAATCGATGCGGAACTCGCCAAGCGCGACACTACCGAGAATCGCGAATATGCTTACCAGGCTCGCGCGGCTCGTGCAACTGCAGAAGCTAAGGATTGGGCTTTTGAACAGGCTTTGCGTAATCTCGATTTGACTAATATGCAGATGGGTGCTGTTGTTGCTGGATTTGCAAGCACCGCTAAAGGCGATTTGGTTAAGCCTTACGTTAAGCGCTACTTTGCGGAAGTTGAGTGGATTTGGAAGAATCGCACATTCCACATGGCAGAAACTTTGATTGAAGGCTTGTATCCAAATTATGCAAATGTAGACGAGTTGGTTGAGAGTGGGCAGCGCTGGCTTGATGAGCATAAGGATGCGGATCAGGCTTTGCGCCGCATGGTGCTTGGCAAGCTGGATTCTTCTCGCCGCACGCTTAAAGTGCAGCATTACAACGCTTCGCTTTAGTTTTTTGCTTGTTACTGTTTGAAGTAAAGAATTAAAACCGCGGTTTGGATTTTTCCTTGCCGCGGTTTTTGTTGTTTTTGGCTGATTTTCGTTACATTTGCATCTTTGATGAGACAAATATAACGCAAGTGTAGCGCGCTTAAATCGCGCGAACGATTTTCCTCGCTTGGTGTTGTAGGAGGGCTGGCTAATTCTGCGTTCGCGCGGATTAGCCGCGTTTGTAGCTCTAATCGTCGTGTTTAGCTACAAAGTGCGGAAAAGATTGACGGGTTTTGTACGTGATTTGGCTCAAATTTGGTACAAAGTGCGGAGTTGTTTGACGGGTTTTGTACGTGATTTAGGTGTAATTTGGTACAAAATGCGCGGGCGCGACGACCTGCCTTCGAGCTTAGAGCGTAGCGCGAGAAGGCAATTTGGGGCGCTGAGCAGCTCAAAGCAGAAGCACTGCTTCTGCGCTGCGAAGATGTGAGCGCGGCTAATCCGCGCGAGCGATTTTCCCGAAAATGTAGCTCTAATCGGCGTGTTGAGCTACAAAGTGCGGAGTTGTTTGACGGGTTTTGTACGTGATTTAGGCGTAATTTGGTACAAAATGCGGAGATGGTTGACGGGTTTTGTTGTTGATAGATACAAAAACCGCGGCAGACGAGTCGGTGAAGACTGGTCAACCGCGGTTTTTATTTGTTATTTAGTTTTGATTACGCGCGACGATGGCGAGCTAAGTAGGTGCCGCCTCCGATTACTGCGATTCCTGCAACAACAGTCGCTAGAGCCGCAACAACCTTAAGCGTAACGCTGTTGGATGCGCTTTGTGCTCCGTTTTGTGCGCCGTCTGCCGCCTGAGCGCTCTTGGACTCATCCTTGGACTCATCCTTAGACTTGCTCTTTGCGGAATCTTTAGCAGCATTCTTAGAGGACTCGCTCTTAGCGTCATCCTTCTTAGCCTCGTCTGCCTTGGCAGCGTTCTTGGCTGCAGCCTTAGCTCCCGCCACTAGTGCCGCAGCGATGCGATTGGCGCTAGATGCGCTAAGAGTGTTAGCGTGCGCGCCGCCTGCAACATTATTTGCCGCAACGCCATTAGCATTCTGAGCGTTAGCGCCGTTAGCACCGTTTGCACTCTGCGATTGTGCAGCTGGAACAGCAGCGTGGAATCCGAGTTGCTCGCTGCCGAACAAGTTGTTTGCGTATCCTGCAAGATACTTGCTGTACCAGTTGCTGCTGCTGTAGTCCGAGCTGCCAACGTAGTCGCTGCCAGATGCTTCGCCAGGCTCTTCAACAGACGCAGAGCCAGAGCCAGGCGTTGTGTCTTCGATGCTTGGAGCAGGAGATGGGGCTGGCTCTGGAGCTGGAGCTGGTGGTTCTGGAGCTGGCTCTGGAAAAGCGGGAAGCGTACTAGCAGCAGTATTCAATGCTGAAACTGACTCATTAAGAGTAGTTACGTATCCGTTTAATTCCTCCTGCATAGTCTGGAATCGCTTAGTTGCAGCAAGGAACTTGGCACTGTATGTTTTCTGAGTCTCTTTAGGCAGCTTCTTGATTATCTCGTTAAACTTAGTTTCAACAGCCTTAACAGTCTTTTGTACTGCTTCAACCTTAGCTTTGGCGGCTTTAAGAGTCTGCTGTGCTTTCTCAACATTAGCCTGAGCAGCCTTAACAGTCTTTTTGGCTGCCTTAACAGCCTCAATCTTTTCGGAAACAGCAGCTTTAGCTTTATTTAATTCAGTAGCTCTTTCAGATGCTGTTTGCCGAGCTTTTTCAAGATCTTTGCTAATTTGAGTCTGCTTTTTGGTTGCCTCGTCAAACTTGCCTTGAGCATCGTCAATCTTAGTCTGAGCATCTGCAGACTTTTGAGCTTCAGACTTGATTGTTTTATCTAAGTCAGCAATCTTAGCATTAAGATTCTCAACATTCTTCTGCGCAGCCTTAAGCGCTTCATCTGCTTGTTTCTTAGCTGCTTCTGCCTTTTGAACCGCCTCAGTTGTTGACTTTACATTAGCATCAGCGTTCTTAACAGCATCAGCCAAAGTGGTATTAATCTCAGTTTGCTTATTGGTGGCATTCTGTCGCACCTGCGTAGCTTCGGTCTGCTTCTGCTGTGCGGTAGTTTGAAGACCATCTAGCTCAGTTTTAAGATTCTGCAGCTCTTTATTAAGCTCAGCAATCTTTGCTCGTTTTTGCTCATCGCTCTGGGTCTGTGCCTGCTGAACCTTAGCGTTCTCCTGCTCATACTTCTGCTGAGCCTCAGTCGCCTTGTTGTCCAAGTCGTGGTATTTTTCTAGAGCCTCATGCTTAGTCTTGTTTGCTTTTCGAAGTTCATCTTTAGCATTGTTAAACTCCATCTGAGCTTCAAGAACCTTTTGGCTTAACTTGGTTACGCTGTTTTCTGCAAGAGTATCAGTCTTGCTTTCTTCTGTAATAACCTCGTAAGTTTTTTGGAATAAAGCTTTATCTGCTTTGTTCTCTGCGGCTGCTAAATCAGCTAAATCGCGAGCATTGCTTGGCTCCAGTTTCTTTGCGCCATCATCTGTAACCTTAGCTATGTAATCGGTTAAAAGCTTGTTATAGTCTTTTGCACTAATGCTCTTTTCGGAGTTGCCATGCCACACAGCAACATCGTAAATAAGCCTTGTGTTGTCTACATCTATGGCTGTATCTGCTTCTGCAAAGCCTGCAGCCGTATTGTCTCTAGCAATAAAATTCAGATAGTGGCCAACGACTTCACCAAATGCCTCCCGAACTTTGTTATTAGAGTCATTTTCGAATAATTGAGGAGCGTTACTAGTGTCATCGGGTTTAGTAGTGCCAGTGTAATTAGTAAAATCATACCTGTGATTCTGCAAGAACGTTTTACCGGCATTGGTTAAAGTATATGTCGTGTTTTTATAAGTCCAGGAACCATTTTTAATGGCATTGTCGTATATATCTTTTTCTGCATAATACCAGCCATCCATAGCGTTAAACTTACTTGTAGCGTGTATTGGTTTATTAGAATCTGTGTTAGATTCTATGCTAAAGCTGCCGTCGCCCCTTGCTCTATTAGGATTATCTCCGTCGAATTCACCCCACGCAAGGTTTTCGTCTGAATCAGAATATGCGTGAGACTTTAGCTGATCTTTAGAGTTCTTGTCTACGCCATGCTCCCAATCAAAATTAGCCGCGTGATCTTGAATCGTAGAAGAATAGAAGGAGTGAATTATGCTCTCTGCAATAAGGCTTAAGCGAACTCCAACAGTAGGAAGACCAGCATTTTCTTCTGAGCGAACCCTATTAAGAGCTGCATAATATGTAGCCGCTTCTTTAAGATTTTGCAAGGAATCAGGCCCTCCAACGCGATGCAGTTTCTTTAAGTAAGCCGCCCAAATAGGAGCCTTTGCTGGTTCTGTTCCTGAACTATATTTGTGGTTCTCAACTTCAATTATTCTTTCTGTAGGAGTAAAAGTTTTACCTTTAATTATATCTTGAGCGCGCTTAGCGTCTGCAATAAGGTCGGCGTTACCTTCATTTCCTTTTGCGGTTTCTGTTTCAATTACATACTCCAAGAAGCCTTCAAAGCCCCTCTCAACATCTGGGTCGAGCCTATCTGTGTATGCTTGCTCGTAATTTTTGCTTGCGTTTCCAGCAGCGTCGTCAAGCAATTTAATGTTCTTTTTATAAGACTCGTTATTATGAAGAGCGTCTTCTGCTGCTGTTAACGCCTTCTCCTTATTCGTTGCAACAGTGTTTTTGGAGCTAGCTTCAGCAGCTGCATTATCTGACTCAGTCTTGGCTTTTTCTGCAGTCTCTTTAGCCTTAGTTGCGGCAGTCTTAAGCGCCTGCAGCTGCTCATTTGTTGCAGCGGTTCCTGGTTGTTCAAGAGCCTTTTTAGCGGCTTCCTTTTGGTTTATCTCGTCCTGCTTATTTTTTACAGCCTCATTTGCCGCTGTCTGAGCCTGCTCGGCTTGTTTTGCTTGTTCTTCTAGCTGTTTTTTATCAATCTCAGCTTGTGCAAGCTTGCCCTGTTCGGCTTTTAGCTTTTCTTCGGCGGCTTTTTGATTGTCAGTTTCTGTTGTTACTTTATTTTCGGCATTTTCTAGAGTTTGCTTATCTTTTTCAACTTCGCCTTGAGCATCCTTTTTATCTTGCTCAGCTTTGGTCTTATCTTTTTCTGCCTGACCTTTAGCGTCGTCGGCAGCTTGCTTCTCGGCTTGTTCTTTTTCTAAAGCAGCCTTCTTTTTGTCAACATCTTTGTTGGCTTCATCTAGTTTGCCTTGCTCAGTGGCAACGTCTTGCTCCGCCTGGTCTTTAGCGGTTTGAGCCTGCTTTTCTTTACCTGTAGCGTTCGTGTACTCATCATTTGCTTTTGTTGCATCTTTTTTAGCATCATCAGCATCAATTTGAGCTCGTCCAACAGCATCATGCGCTTCTTTTACAGTTGTAGCTGCATCCTCTGCCTGTTTATTGGCATCTTCAAGTGCTTGCTGAGCGCTAGCATTTGCTTTCTTTTGATCGGATGTAAAGTTGCTATCGTCAATCTTATTATCTGCTGAATCCGGCTGAGAAGTGCCTCCCTGACCGCTCTGACCACCAGCTGGCTTAACAACAGGCGTCGTCGTTGGCTGCGTTGGTGTCGTCTCAGTGGTTTGCGCGTTTGCAACGCCCGCCATTGCGAATAATGCAAGGGAACTAGCGCCTAAAGATATTGCTGCTGCGAGTTTAGCGTTCATGATTAGCTTCTCCTCTTGTTGGTGGTGAATCGCAGTTTTTAGTGTTTGCAAGAATTGTTGAATACCGCAATGTTTTGCGATTAAGCGTCTCGCTGTCATTGCGATTTTCTCTTTAACCTTGCTTCTTCGGATTATTATAATCTGCTACGGGGGGGGGTATCAAGTTTTTTAGCAATCTTACCAAATAACTATGGATTAATTTTTATGCAGCGTGTTTATTTTAAAAAATACTAAAACCATGTGCAGCGTAGAAATTCAATAGCGATTTTTAATGTACATTCCTAATAAGAAAATAGGGAAATGTAAACTGAATCTAGGTTGATTAAGATTAAGTTGATTAAAGATTAAAATCAAGGAGTCGCAAGATGGCAGAAGATATGCATCAATCAACGCCAACAATACATGGCGAGCAACTAAACGCGGATGGCACGCAAAAAGCGCAAGACCGCGTAAACAATCGATCTTTGCGCCCAAACAGCGATTCCTTTAAAGAGTTTATGACTAGCGGCTGGGATAATCAGGAGCCTCAAATCGAACCGCTTGAATCTTCGAAATACACGCCAGCGCGTCTAGAGGCGCTTGGCAAGCGATTCCCAGGCGAACGCCTTGTTATTCCAGCAGGCCAGCCAAAAGTGCGCAATAATGATTGCGACTACGCTTTTAGGCCAGATACGACTTTTGCATATTACACTGGCTTGGGTCAGGATTACGAGGCTGGCGCGGTGCTTGTGCTTGAGCCAGTGCAACCAGGTAGCGACGAGGAAGCAGCTGGCAAAACTCATGTTCCGCAGCTTTTTGTGGCCCCTCGCGCAGACAATAGCACTGCTGCGTTCTACAAAGATCCGCACTACGGCGAATACTGGGTTGGCCCTCGCGCAGGACTCAAAGAGCTTAAGGCTATGACTGGCATTGAAACGCGAGACATTGCGGAGCTTGACGACGCGCTTGCAAAAAACGTTAGCGACGATAATAGCGCTGCCGAAAGCGTGCGCGTGCGAATTGTGCGCGAGTCGGATGCCGATTTAACAGCGCGCGTAGATGCGCTAAGGGAAGCAAGCGGATTTAGCGACGAAGATGCAAACATTGCTGCCGACGACAAGCTGCACGAAGTGGCCGCCGAAGCGCGAATGCTTAAAGATGCTTACGAGATTGGCGAAATGCGCAAGGCTATTGCTGCTACAAAGTTAGGCTTTGACCGCATGCTTACGCGTTTGCCTCAAGCTTTGGGTAAGGAGCATTCTGAGCGCATGATTGAAGGCGCTTTTAATTCCGTTGCGCGTGAAGTTGGCAACGAAGTTGGCTACGATACAATTGTTGCTTCTGGCAAGCACGCTCCAATTTTGCACTGGATGCGCAACACGGGTGTGGTTTCTAGCGGTGATCTTCTTTTGATTGATGCAGGCGTAGAAGTCAATAGCCTTTACACGGCAGATATTACGCGAACTTTCCCAACCAATGGCAAGTTTACGGATTTGCAAAAGAAGCTTTACCAGTGCGTTCTCGATGCTCAGCAGGCTGGTTTTGAGGCGGCTAAGCCAGGCGCCACTTACAGCGACATTCATCACGCTTGCATGCGCGTACTTGCGGAGCATTTGCACGAGTGGGGTATTCTAAAGGTTAGCGTTGAAGAATCGCTTTCGCCGCAAGGTCAGCAGCATCGCCGTTGGCATGCTTGCGGTGTTGCTCACCACTTGGGTCTAGATGTTCACGATTGCGCTCAAGCTCGCTACGAGGCGTATCAGGGTGCGAAGATTACTCCAGGAATGATTTTTACAATCGAGCCTGGCCTGTACTTTGCTGCCAATGATCTTATGCTTCCGCCAGAAATGCGCGGAATCGGAATCCGTATTGAAGACGATGTTTTGATGACGGAGAATGGTCCTGAATGGCTTTCTATTGATATTCCTAAGCAAATCGAAGATGTTGAAGCTTGGATGGCTCAGCGCGCTGCTAAGTAGTGTGCTGCTATCTAAACGGATTATCTAGAATCATTTAGTATTATCTAGGATTATTTAGGATTATTTAGAATCATCTAAGACTATCTAAATTAATTATCTAATCTTTACGCAATAATGTTGTTATAGCACTTAGTTGTTATAACAACATTACTTTATTGCGGTTTATGTGGCTTATGTGCTACATATGCTCTATATGTTTCATGCGTTTTATACATTTATGTGTTTTATGCATTTATGTGACTTGTTGCAATAAAGATGTTGATTAACGAGTCGCAGCCAAAATCATCGATACTCTCGAAAGGAATACAATGACTAAGCCAATCGTTCTTTCACTTGGAGAATTACTGTGGGATTTGCTTCCCCAAGGAAAACGAGTTGGAGGTGCTCCAGCAAACTTTGCGTACCATGCGCAGTGCAATGGTGCAGAAAGCTACGTTATTAGTGCTGTTGGAGAAGATTCTCTTGGCAATGAACTTGTTGAAGAAGTTGAAAAAGCAGGGATTGAGCACGTTATTCAGCGCAATGCTTGGCCAACTAGTACGGTAGATGTTTCGCTTAGAAATGGCATTCCAGAGTACACGATTGTGCGAAACATTGCGTGGGATCATATTGTTTATACGCGTGAACTTGTGGACCTTGTTAGCAAAGCAGACGCGATTTGCTTTGGCACGCTTAGCTTAAGATCGCAAGAAACGCACGATACTGTTTTGGAGCTTTTAAAGCACACCAAGCCAAACGCCATGAAGTTCTTCGATATAAACATTCGTAGCGATCATTATTCAAAGGATTTGATTGACGCTCTTCTTAAAGAGGCAACTGTTTTTAAGCTTAACGATTCCGAGCTGCTTCTTCTTAGAGATATGTTTAATATTCGCGAAACTTCCGACAATGAGGCTTGCAAATGGTTCCAGGCGCGCTACGGTTTAGATTACGTGATTTTGACTGGCGGATCTACTTTTAGCGCAATCTTTACTAAGGATGGCGAAAGCTCTACCTATCCAACTCCTCATGTGGAAGTTAACGATACGGTTGGCGCTGGCGATTCATTCTCTGGCACTTTTGCTGCAAGGATTTTGGCTGGCGATTCGCTTAAAGACGCGCATCGTGCTGCAATCAACACTGCTGCGTACGTTTGCACTCAGGCGGGCGCGTGGCCAGAGTACCCGAGCGAAATCCCAGACTATCTTTCTAAAGCGGGGCTGTAGAAAGGTATGCTCATGACTGATTTTGTTTGGGACGATAATAAGGCTAAGCATTATGATGGCAAAGAATCCAAGCAGATGATTCAAGCAATGTTTATGCGCGCAGCAGATGATGCGCCAGACATTGATACTGCTGTGAGGCTCCTAAGAGCTGGAAGGCCGAGAGTAGAGGAAAAACGAGAACAGACTGTTGCGATTAATGCACGATTCCCTCAATCATGGACTGATTGGATTGATGAACAAGCTAAGAAATTAGGAATTAATCGCAGTCAAGTTATTCGAGATACTTTCTACCGCGGTATGCAAAGAATATAAACAAAAAGCTTCAACTTGTAAGATGAATTAGGTAATTCCTAGAATCAAACGAGTTGAAGCTTTTTTGTACGTCATTAAGGCGATTGCTTTGTGGGGCCTCAGGGGCTTGAACCCTGGACCGACGGATTATGAGTCCGTTGCTCTAACCGACTGAGCTAAAGCCCCACGCTAACAAAGTTAGCAACGACCAGATTAGCACACACCCATAAACGTTTAACACGCTACGATTAGCTAGATGTTTAGCGCTCTGTTTAGCGCGCAAAGTGCATGGGTGTATGCAAGGCAAGTCGCAAGCAGCTTTAGAGCAAAACTTACGCCACTACTTCTTGGTCTCTTCCAGAGGCAAAATTGCTCAAAACTCCAGTCTTACGAACAGCAACGAACAAAAGCCAAGGAACAATGCCTGCAATCACAAAGCCGCTTATAAGCTCGCAAATCATGTGAATTGTAAGATAGTTTGCGCTCTTGCCCTGGTAAACCACAAACATTAGGTAAATACCATATTCCAGCGCGGTAAGTGTGCCAGAAATTACGCTTAAAGTAAGATTGTACTTTTTGTAGCGAGCGATGGCAAAAGGAATCTCGCTAAACACGGCTTGCAATGCAGCAGAAGCCAAAACCATAAACGCGGAGAATTGCTGGCCAAGAATGTTCTCAAACACGGCGCCAACAACGTTTACGTAAATCGCAGCACCAGGCTTGCGGATTAAAAGCAGCGCAAGTGGGCCAGAAAGGTACCAAACGCCGTGCAAAATGCTGCCAAAACCAGGCAAAATTGTGCGCAAAATAGGGGAGATTTGAGAGAAGAATATGATTGTAAAGCCCCAGTAGATTACGCCAAACAAGGCAGCCAGAGCAGCGCCGAGAGATATGTCTGCAACGCGCCATTTAAGGCTTGCGATTGTTGTTGGGGCAGGATCCGCGTTTTCGCGGGCCTTATCGGTTATTGGGGTTGTTGTATTGCTTTCGGACTCGTTGTCTAGAATATCACTCATTAGTGTTCCTAACTGTTGATTGCTGCGCATTGTAATTTCTTTAAGCGTTCCTCGACCTACGCAGCCTGGGCAGAAACGCCAACGTGTACTTTACCATCTAAGAGCCATAAACACGCCTTTTTTGCGCAAATTTTGTGTGATTTGTAGCATTTTTGACTATTGCAGAAATTTATAACGCGCTATAAAACCGATTATTCAACGCAAACGCTATTTCCGCATTTTGTACCACGACACGCCGTAAATCAGGTACAAAACACTACGGTTATTAATCTAGATAGTTGGAAAAATGAGCGAAAACGTAAATCCGAAAACGTAAATCAAAAATAGGGGAGCCAAAATGTCGATGGAACATCCAAATCGCAGCAATGAGCGAATTGTTGACGTTGAGCGAGATATTATGAGCCGCGCTCCAGAGCATAATAAAACGAATCTTGATTTAGATAGAATGCGCTTAATCCTTGATATTTTGGGGCATCCAGAGCAGTCGATGCATGTGATTCACATTACTGGCACTAATGGCAAAGGTTCCACGGCGCGCATGGCGGAGGCGATTTGCCGCGCGTACGGTTTGCGCACAGGTCTTTACACTTCGCCGCATTTGCAACGCGTAAACGAGCGAATTATGATTGACGGCCAAGAAATTAGCGATGACCAGTTTGTTGATGTGTTTGATCAAATGAAAGACATTATAGACATGGTTGACGCTCGCATGGACGCCGAGGGCAAGCCGCGCATGAGCTTTTTTGAAGTGCTTACGGCTATGGCGATTTGGGCTTTTGCCGACGCTCCTGTAGATGTTGCCGTGATGGAAGTTGGCATGGGTGGCGAATGGGACGCCACTAATGTTGTGAACGCGGATGCTGCGATTATTGGCCCTGTAGACATGGATCACATGCAATGGCTTGGCAACACGGTTGAAGAGATTGCGCGCACAAAGGCTGGCATTATTAAGCCAAATTGCACTGTGATTTTGGGGCCGCAGCCACACGAATCGCAAGTTTTGCCGATTATTCAAGAGGTGGCAAATCGCAATAATGCCAAGCTTTTACGCGACTTTAGTGACGGCAGTGGCGAGTTAGAGGTTGTTTCGCGCATGCCAGCTGTTGGCGGGCAAGTGGCCACTTTGCGAACTCCAAATGGCGTTTATACGGATGTTCCGATTGACAAGTTTGGTGTGCATCAGTCGCATAATGCGTTGGCGGCGCTTGCTGCTGCGGAGGTTGTTCTGCCTGTAAATGGCGCTTTAGACGGCGATTTGGTTGCCGAGGCTTTGAGCCAAGTTAAGGTTCCGGGCCGCATTGAGCAAGTTCGTACTTCTCCAACGATTATTATTGACGGCGGTCACAATGTTAACGCTGCCGAGTCGCTCCGTAAAACAATCGAAGAAAACTATAATTTTGAGCAGCTTATTGGCGTTGTGGCAATGATGGCAGATAAGCAAGTTGAAGAATACTTGGGTGTGCTTGAGCCGATTTTAACTAAGATTATTGTTACGCGTAACTCTTGGCGAGACCGCGTTATGGACCCTAAAGACCTAGAGAAGATTGCGATTGGCGTGTTTGGTAAAGATCGCGTGATTCGCGTTGACGATCTTCCAGACGCTATTCAAACGGCAGTGAATCTTGTTGATGAAGACGATGAGCTTGGAGTGGGGTATGGTCACGGAGTGCTGATTTGCGGCAGCTTTGTTACCGCAGGTGATGCGCGCACCATGCTGATTGAGCGCGTTAATCCAGACTTAAAGAAGCCAAAAGATCAACGCGCTAACATTCATCCAAATCTTGCGGAATGACTTTAGACTTTAGCTGCGGATTGACTTTAGCACAAATTGACTTTAGCCAAAGAGGCGTTAGCTAAAGAGGCGCTTAATAACAAGCGAATCGCTTTCGTAAGGAACGTGCTTGTTGTTGTGCTTAATCCAGCGCTCATCGCCCTTTCCAATAATGAGGATTACGTTTAATAAATCGCTATCTTCATCGCGTTTGCTTTGCTCGCCGCGCTTTCTAGCTTCGTTTACGCTGTGCTCAATCGCCTGCGTTCTATCGATTATTATTTGCGATTTAACGCCTGGGTTTGTTATGCAAGATTTCATGTCGTTGCAAATATCCATTGGATCTTCGGTGTTTGTGTCTTCGATTGTAAACACAAACTCGTCGATTCGATTTTGCGCAGCTTGAACAATCTCTTTGCGTCTATCGTAAGCTTTGTTTCCAGCAGACCCCGTAACAAGAGTAGTGTATAAACTCTGGCTTGCGTATTTTTCTTCAACAAAGTCCAGTAGCGCCTTTACAGAAACGTAATTATGCGCGTAGTCAACTATTGCGATTGTGTTGGATTTTGGATCCTCAAAAATCTCCATGCGTCCTGGAATTTCAACGTTTTCAATCGCGTGCAATGCGTCAATATTGTTGATTAAATCTGTTTGCGCGTTTTGTGCGATTGCAATTGCCGCAAGTGCATTTTCGTAGTTAAAGTCGCCTGCGATTTTTAGGTTGAATCTGTCTATTGTGTTGTATTCAGGAATATCTTGATCTTTGAAATTGGTAATATCGCCTCCCAAAACCGCAATACAATGTTCTGACGTATTTTGCGTATTTTGCGTACTTTGCGCACCTTGCGATTCTTGCAATTCTGGTACCGCTATATACTTTGGCAAAACAAGCTCAGGGTACTTTGCGCTGTTTTCGTAAGGGTGAATATCGCAATGATTGCTGCATTCTGGGCAATCGCAAGTGTTTTCGTCTATTTCTTCTCTGTGGATTCTTGAAAAAGTTGTGACTTTTACGCCATTTTGATCTGCATCTTGAATAATCAAATCCGCATGTGCGCAATCCGCATTAAGCACAAGTGCATCCGTATTTTTTACGATTTGACGCTTGCAATACAAATAATCTTCAAAAGTTGGGTGTTCGATTGGGCTTATGTGGTCTGGGCTAATGTTCAAAAATGCCGCAACATTAAAGTGCAATCCATGCACGCGGTTAACTTTGTACGCCTGCGAAGAAACTTCCATAACAAGGTATTTCATGCCATTTTCTACGGCCTGGCTCATCATTCTAAACGCGTCTAGGCTTTCTGGCGTAGTCAAGTCCGACTCAACATATGTTTTACCGTCTAAGCAATTGTCTACCGAAGAGAATAGCGCCGCTTTGCCATTAGAATGTGCGTTCAAAATAGCATGAGTAAAGTATGCTGTGGTTGTTTTGCCTTTTGTTCCCGTAATTCCAATAGTCGTAAGCTTTTCTTGCGGGTTGCCAAAGAATGCTGCCGAAAGCACGCTCATTGCTTTTCGAACGTCTGTTACAATCAGCCCAACTGCATTGGTGTAATCCGAGTAGCAATCTTGTGAAACATAAGCAGTTAAGCCGTTTTTATCCGCGTCTTTAAGATATTCTGGCTTAAAATTGCCCTTAATAAAAAGCAGCGTGTTTGGCTTAATATCGCGCGAATCGTACGTTATGTGGCTGTACGGATTTGTGTGGTTATCAAAATCTCTAGCATCTATTGACCAAGTTTGGTCGTGTTCGTGCGTTAAATCGTCATGTTTTTGTGTGCTTTTATTTTGTATTATTTCGCGCAAAAGATTTTGATTCAATAAAATATTGCTTGCTTCGTCTAGAGATAATTTTTGTAAAGGCATTTTGATTTTCCGTGTTGATTTTCCGTGTTGTTTAGTGATGTTGTTTAGTCGCGTATCGCTAGTAATTACAGCCAGCTTCCTTCGCCAGCTGGTCTTCCTTTAGACTTAAGCCAGTTATCAAAGCTTATTTTCCATTTTGCGTAAGCTTCCCGCTGCCAGGCCATAATCTCGCATAGCTTAAGATTTGCAACATTTTCGTGCAGCTCGCTTATTGGTTTAATTAGATCCACGGCAGCAACAGTGTCGGCTGTAGCGTCGTGAAAATCGCCAATCGGCTCCACTGCGTAAAACTGCGTTGTGTACGTAAGAGTGCGTTTACCTGTGCGCTTAGAAACAGCGCGGTCTATAACAAGCGGGTCTACAACAAGCATTTCGCCGCCGTTAACCGTGCTTTTTTGGCGATTTTGCAAAGGCTCAAGACTCCACCTTTGTAAATCATGACTTAACATTTTAACGTCAAAAGGAGCGTTGTATGCAAGAAGTGGAATATTTTTGCTTTGCGCAAGGCTAATGGCACTTCCAAGCAACTCAATCTCTTGCGTTGGATCTCCTCCGTTTTCTTGCAAAAACTCGTCTGTAAAGCCGTTTACTTCGCTTGCTTTAGGGTTGATTGGCTTATGCGGGTTTACAAGCCACGTTGCAATAACGTCATTGTTATGCCCGAGCGCTGGGTCTCTAAGAACAAGCGTTGCGGAGCAGATTGAATCGCTGCCAACAATCGCGCCCGTTGTTTCTGTGTCGAAACCAAGCAGCATTGATTTGCACAGTGTTGTGTTTGAATCTTGCTGCGGTGCTTTTTCTAGTGCTTCTAGCAACTCATCTATGTTCTTTGCCATGCAATAATCCTAGAATGCAGCGCAGACCCCTTAAGAGTTATTTGATGTTATTTATATTTGATGTTATTTAAGTGTTGATAAAACAAAACCCACGGCAATAAATCCGTGGGTTTTTAGTTACAAATTTATACGCAAATCAAACGTATTAAGCATTTGCATTAAGCGTTCGCATTAAGCGTCTGCATTAAGCATTTGGCCTTTTGCCGTGATTTGCTGCCTTTTTGCGGCGAGCCTTGCGCTTGCGTCCACGCATACCCATAATAAACTCCTAACAATTAAAATGAACAACCTTAGGGATTATCGCACGTTGCCGCGACGTTTACTAGCTTTAGGCTAGAATGTTTGCCACAGTTGCATTAAGCAAGTTAACAAGGTCATTTGGATTTAAGACAACGTCAAGACCGCGTTTTCCGCCAGAAACAAGGATTTCATCAAAGTGCATAACGCTAGCGTCCAACACAGTTTCGTGGTGCGTGCGCTGGCCAAATGGGCTGATTCCGCCAACCACGTATCCGCTTTCGCGCTGAGCTACGTCTGGGCTTGTCATGCTGGCTTTCTTTGCATTTACTGCGCTCGCAATTGCCTTCATGCTTAAGCGGCCATTTACTGGCACAATACCAACTACGCGCTTTTCTCCCGTATCTACCATAAGTGTTTTGCAAACTTGCTCTGCGTTTACGCCTAATTTTTGCGCTGCTTCCATGCCGTAGCCGTCATCCATGTGGTCTGCATCGTGCTCGTAGTCAACAACGCGGAATGTGATTCCAGCGTTTTCTAACTGTGCTATTGCTGGCGTTGCTTTTCCTGTTGCAGCATGCTTTTTACTCATCTAAATCCCCTATGCAAATGCTTTGCGAAAACCCCCTGCGATGAAGCACCGCAAGGGGTTTGTAGCCTTTTAGGCTTATTTCGCCTTATTTAGCTATTAGCTTTATTGTATCTCGCTAACTTCACTCAGAAATCTCAGCAAAGTAGAGCAAGGTACGAATCATGTTAGCGGTAAAGCCGTACTCGTTGTCGTAGAAGGTAACGGTACGAGCCAAGGTTACGCCGTCAACAGTGTTAACATCGGTCTGAGTTGGATCGAAAACGCCACCGTGGGTGTCGCCAATAATGTCGGAAGACACAATGCTATCGGCGTTGTAGCCAAAGTAATCGCAGTTTTCGAATGCCTTCTTAAAGGCTTCGTTGATTTCTTCGGTGGTTGCTGGCTTCTCGAGAACGGTGGTTAACTCGGTAACAGATCCATCTGGAACCTGAATACGCTGAGCGTGACCCTGAAGCTTGCCGTTAACCTCTGGAACAACCTTGCCGATTGCCTTAGCAGCACCAGTGGAGTGCTCGATTGTGTTGCAAGCAGCAGAACGGTTGTTACGTGGCTTGGAGCCGCGTGGGCCGTCAAGAATCATCTGGGTGCCAGTGTAAGCGTGGATAGTGGTCATAAAGCCAGACTTAATTCCCCAGTTATCTTGCAAAAGCTTAACCATTGCAGCCATGGAGTTGGTGGTGCAGGAGCCAGCGGAAACAATGTTATCGGTTGGCTTTAAGATCTCTTGGTTTACACCGAACACAACGGTTGGAGTGGTTTCATCTTTAGCAGGAGCGGAGATAAGAACCTTCTTAGCGCCAGCGTTCAAGTGAGCCTGGGACTTTTCTGCAGAAGTGTAGAAGCCGGTGCATTCGAGCACGAACTCAACGCCATCGTTCTTAACCCATGGAATGTTGTTTGCGTCTTTTTCGGCGTAAACCTTGTAGGTCTTGCCGTCTACAACGATTGCGTCTTCGGTGGAGGTAACCTCGACTGGAGTGCCATCGTCGTGGCGGAAAGTGCCATGAGTGCTGTCGTACTTAAGCAAGTAAGCAAGCATTGAAGGAGTGGTCAAATCGTTGATGGCTGCGACTTCGATATCGCCAGCTTGACCGCCACGAGCCTGAAGCTCAAAAATACGACGGAATGCCAAACGGCCGATACGTCCAAAGCCGTTAATACCAATCTTGACTGTCATTTGGGATCTCCCTTGAGTGAAACCTTAACGCACGGTTTTTGCGATTTTTCGCGATTCTTAACAATACGTTTTTGGTCTTCGTTATTAAACTAACGTGTCCATTTTAATGTGCGGTATGTACTACGCTAGTGCATCATTTTGTACTACACTTGCGTAGCATTTTGGCCTTCTTTGCTGCCTTTTTGTGTTTCTAAACTACTTATGTGTGTCTAACTATGTGTATTTCGTATTTTATAGAATCATAACCATTGCATATGCAAAGGTTACAAGAATTGTGATATGCTGTTTTTATGAAGAAAAGTACGCAAGTTTTAGAAGGTCTAGAGCATAAAGCTAAAGTCACTGCCAATACTATCCCTAGCAAAGATTCAAATGTAACCGCTGGGCAAGCATCGCGTATTATCGGAGTTTCTATAGATACTATACGACGTTGGGCAAAATTGGGGCTTTTAATATGTGTTAGGGATTCAAACAACAAACGACTTTTCAAAATTTCAGATTTGGAACGTATTAAAAATCGTTACGAAAATCATGCTGAAAATAAAAAATCGCATTTTTTTGTGTTAAAAAACAATAAAACTCAGTTTACATCAATTGAATTATTTGCTGGCGCTGGTGGAACTGCACTCGGAATGAGTAATGCTGGTTTTAATCATTTAATGTTAAATGAGGTAGACAAATATGCGTGTGCGACTTTGCGCCAAAATAAGCCTGAATGGAATGTTGTAGAAGACGATATTCACAATATTGATTTTTCTAAATACAGCGGCAAAGTTGACTTGTTGCAAGGTGGTGTTCCTTGCCAAGCGTTTTCGTATGCAGGTTTATCTAAAGGATTTGAAGATTCAAGAGGAACACTTTTCTTTGAGTTTGCGCGGGCTATTAAACAAGTTAAGCCAAAAGTATTGATGATGGAAAATGTTCGAGGATTGCTTACTCACGATTCTGGAAAAACCATTATGGTTATGCTAAATACTTTGGATAGCTTGGGCTATAAAGTTGCTTTAAAAGTTTTGCGTGCTCAATTCCTTGACGTTGCTCAAAAGCGCGAACGATTAGTCATAATCGGAGTTAGAAAAGATTTAGATATTCCGATTTTATTCCCTAAAGAAAACAGTGATGTTCTTACATTATGGGATGCAATAGGAGAGTGCCCAAAATCCGAGGGTGCAACGTATCCAGAAAGCAAGAAGAAGGTTTTAGACCTAGTACCTCCTGGAGGCTATTGGCGTGATCTTCCTTTGGATGTTCAAAAAGATTACATGAAGGGTTCGTTCAATTTGCCAGGCGGAAAAACTGGGATGGCAAGGCGACTTTCTTGGAATGAGCCGTCACTAACTCTCACATGTTCTCCAGCACAAAGACAAACAGAAAGATGTCATCCAGCAGAAACTCGACCATTAACGGTAAGAGAATATGCTCGCATTCAATCTTTTCCAGATAGTTGGAAATTTGAAGGTAGTATGGCAAGCAAATATAAGCAGATAGGCAATGCTGTTCCTTGCAATCTTGCTTATCATGTTGGTAGAGCAATAATCGCTATGCTAAGTGGCGAAAATAGAGAGTTGTTTAGAGATATTAAGCCTGTTGATTTATCGAATATAACTGCCGATGAATTAAAATCTCAGGCCTTATCTATGTTATAATTTTCTAATACAAAATTCGATTTGTTAGTCTGTTTGTTTTAGTAATAGTCAAGGGAGATTTTATGTTTTCAGATATTGAAAGAGAGAATATTTTAAGCCAGATTTCATCTTTTTTTGATAAGCAAGTAATAGAAAATCATGTAAAAAACACCGAAAAACTTGTTGATATAAAGAAAATCAGCTTTAATCCATTCTTAATAGCATATCTTTCTAGATTTGCTTTTGGTGATGCCTCGCCGCGTTCAATTGCTAAGGCAATTTTATATCCTAGAGTTCTTGGAACTTCTATTTCTACATCTTTTGGTTCTGCAATCCAAAAGTTAAGTTCTCAAGTTTTGAGTGGATTTGCGTCTACAACATCTGGAATAGATATTGAATATAAAGATAGTTTTACAAATCGTCATATTTATTGTCAGTTAAAATCTGGTCCAGAAACAATCAATAAAGATGATGTAAAAACAATATGCGACCATTTTAAAGATTTAGCAAGATTGGCTAAAACAAATGGGTCTAAAGATATAAATCCATTAACTGATTGCGTAGTTGGTATTTTGTATGGTTCTAGGGAAGATTTATCGGCGAATTATAAGAGGATTGAAGCCGAAGGCTATACTGTAAAAATTGGCCAAGAATTTTGGGAATCTTTTACTGGAGATAAAGATTTTTACAACGATTTAATAAAAACTATTACAACTGTTAATAGCAATAAGATTAATCACGTTTTAGAAAATACTGTAGAAAAATTAGCCAAAAGTATATCGGAAAACAGCAGCATGATTCCTGGAATTGAGATGTAGCCCAATAAAACGTAAGTCAAAAGCTACTTTGGCGAAACGGCGAGAGCGCTCGAAACACTAGCGTTTACTTCTCCCAAATCGCCAACTGGCCGCTTAAACCAGCTAACTTGCGGCAGTGGAGCGTCTATAGGGAATGTGATTACAAGAGTGCCTTCGTGAACATCAATATGCGCAGGAGTGTTGTTTAATAGCTCGTTGCTTAGGCCTTGAACAGCATCGCCGTACATAGTTGCGTGCTGAAGTTGATATTTAAGCCCAATCTCGTTTACATCGCTAGAAACAGGCGTGTGCGAGAATACGGAAACCATGCGGCCTTCGGGGCCATTAGACGCTGGAAAGTCAAGGGAACCGTTGTGAATTGCGGTAACAATCGTGCCGTCTCCATACAAGAATCCAATTCCGCCTCTAACTGCAAGTCGAACCATAAGCTGAATATTGGAAATAGTGTGATCCACGCGGCCGCCTAAGCCGCCAAAAATATGGAATTCTCTAGAGCCTTTAGCCCAGCCAACTTTAAGAGCAGAAAGCAAATCGGGGTCGTCTTTTTCTGCGGGAAGTCGCGTAATCGCAGCGTCTGTTGGGAGTTTTAATCGCACAGAGTCAAAGTCGCCAATAAGCGCATCAACGTGCAAACCAAGCTTGCATGCATGATCCCAGCCGCCATCGGCTGCAATAGTTAAAGCGCGATCAGGAACATGTTCGCGCGTATGGTCGTAATAATCTCCAGCTGCTAAAACAACGCAGCGCTTTAAAGGCTCCATAAACATATAATATCGCGCGTGTGGAATTTAATATGTGGAATTTGATATAAAGCATTGTCAAGGCGCCAAGTATAATAGACGTTTGGCTTGAGTAATCAAGAAAGTGGTATATCCCACCTGGAAGCCTAAAGGGTTTCGGGTTCATGACTTCGGTCACGTAGCAATATGCTTGCTACAGCGCTGTTCTTAAGCGCATTTGATTGATGTTTGAACTTGAATTTATCTTTGACCTTTTGGTGCGCTGTTCCACTGTTTTAACAAGGATTGGAGTCATCATTAGCGACGAACCACGCATTAACGAAGAGATTCGCGTCTCCCAAGTGCGCCTTATCGGTCCGAAAGGCGAGCAAGTGGGGGTTATTGCAACCTCGGTAGCGTTGAACCTTGCAAAGGAAGCGAACCTCGATCTTGTAGAGGTGGCACCTACTGCTAAGCCTCCTGTAGCCAAGCTTATTGACTACGGTAAGTACAAGTACAACGAGAAGATTAAGGCTCGTGAAGCGCGTCGTAATCAAAGCACAGCTGAGATTAAGGAAATTCGTTTCCGACTTAAGATTGACGATCACGATTTCGACGTTAAGAAGGGTCATGTTCTTCGATTCCTAAATGGTGGAGACAAAGTAAAAGTCACCATTATGCTGCGCGGCCGCGAACAGTCGAGGCCTGTAGGCGGAGTTGAGTTATTGCGTAGGCTTGCAGATGAGGTTTCCGAAAGTGGAACCGTGGAGTTTGCCCCTAAGCAAGAGGGTCGTAACATAATAATGACTCTCGCGCCTAAGGGTAAAAAGATTCATACTCAGTCTGAGCAGCGTCGTAGAGGCGCTGAATCGCGTGCAGAGCGTCAAGCTCGTCAGGCAGCGCGACTTGCGGCAAAGCAAGGGGCTCAGGCAGCGGCCGATGTGTCCGCAAAAGCTTCTGTAGAATCTGATCAGAATCATAAGGAGGGCAGCAATGCCGAAGATGAAAACTAATTCCGCAGCGTCCAAGCGCGTTCGCCTCACCGGCACCGGTAAGGTAATGCACGATGGAAGCGCAATGCGCCACAACTTGGAGCATAAGTCTGCTCGTAAGCGTCGTGCTTTGTCTGCAGATAAGGTTTTGGCTACAGCTCAGAGCAAGAATTTAAAGGGCTTGCTGGCTAAGTAAGTGCAGTAAAACAAAGACGCAATTAAAATTTTTAAGAAAGCTGAGGAATACTTATGGCACGAGTAAAACGCGCAGTTAATGCTCACAAGAAGCGTCGCGTTGTTCTTGATAGGGCTTCGGGTTATCGCGGCCAGCGCTCCCGCCTTTATCGCAAGGCAAAGGAACAGCTGCTTCACTCA
Source organism: Gardnerella rara (assembly GCF_055452355.1). Lineage (NCBI taxonomy): Bacteria > Bacillati > Actinomycetota > Actinomycetes > Bifidobacteriales > Bifidobacteriaceae > Gardnerella > Gardnerella rara. The sequence goes on along the minus strand of NZ_JBVBJP010000003.1, from coordinate 186,991 downwards.
TTTACTTATAACTTCCGCGACCGCAAGGCTCGCAAGGGCGACTTCCGCAAGTTGTGGATTCAGCGTATTAACGCTGCTGTTCGCGCAGAAGGAATCACCTACAACCGCTTTATTCAGGGCTTGCGCTTAGCTGGCATCGAATTGGATCGCCGCGCTTTGGCCGAGCTTGCTGTTAGCGACGTTGAGACCTTTAAGGCAATCGTTGAAGCTGCTAAGGCTGCTTTGCCAGCAGATGTTAATGCTCCAGTAGAAGCCTGATTTTAGTTTTATCGCTTTAAATTTGATTTAGGCGATTTAATAAGCATTAAGCATTGAGCCCGTCTTTTTAGGCGGGCTTTTGTTTTTAGATTTTAGGCTTTAGATTTTAGATTTTTGTTTTTAGGCTTTTTAAGCAATCTTAATTGTTACGCGCAAGTCGTAGTTTGCTAGTGTGGCGCGTCTAGCGCATTGCAGAGTAAAATAGAAAATAGTGTGTTTTTAGAAATCTAAGCGAAAGAGGCTGATTATGCCAAATATGTTCGGTACCGATGGTGTTAGGGGATTGGCCAATCGCGATTTAACCGCGCAATTAGCGCTAGATTTAGGCGATGCTGCCGTTCGTGTTTTAGGAGAAGCAACGCATAGCAGCGAGTCAAATAGCGAAGATACAGGGAAGAAAATGCACGCTAGACGAAGGGCGCTGGTTGGTCGCGATACTCGCGTTTCTGGCGATTTTCTAGCGTCTGCTTTGGCGGCAGGCATGAGTGCAGGCGGTTTTGACGTTATAGACGCTGGCATAATCCCAACTCCTGGTGTGGCCTTTTTAACTTCTGTTCTCAACGTAGAAATGGGTGCCGTAATATCTGCCTCGCATAATCCAATGCCAGATAACGGAATCAAGTTCTTTGCGCGCGGCGGTTTTAAGCTTCCAGATAGTAAAGAAGACGAGATTGAGGCGGTTTTAGGCAAGGATTGGCAGCGTCCTACGGGAAGCGGTGTTGGGCGAATCAGCCACGATACTACTACAGCTACAAATCTTTATATTGATCATCTTGTTTCTTCTGTAGCGCCTTTAAGTAGTGAGTCTTCTACTCGCCCTAAGCCTCTTGCTGGCCTTAGAGTAGTGGCGGATTGCGCAAACGGTGCAACGTCTGTAGTAGCTCCAGAGGCATTGCGCAGGGCTGGCGCAGAAGTGATTGTTATTAACGCGTCTCCAGACGGCTACAACATTAACGATCATGCGGGTTCCACGCATCCAGAGCAGTTGCAAGCCATGGTTAAGGCGTCTAAGGCCGATTTAGGAGTGGCTTTCGACGGAGATGCGGATCGCTGCCTTGCCGTAGACGAAAATGGAAACATGGTTAATGGCGACCAAATTATGGGCATTCTTGCTCGTTCTAAGAAGGCCGAAGGCAAGCTGAATCATAATACTCTTGTTGTTACTGTAATGAGCAATCTTGGATTAAAGCTTGCGCTAAAAGACATGGGTATTTCTACCGTTCAAACAAGCGTTGGAGATCGCTACGTTCTAGAAGAGATGCTTAGAGGCGATTATTCTCTTGGCGGCGAGCAGTCTGGGCATGTGATTAATCGCGAGTTTGCAACCACGGGAGATGGCACTCTTACAGCGCTTACGTTGTGCCGAGAGGTTGTGCGCGAAGGCAAGAAGCTTTCGCAAATGGCTGCCGACTTCCCGCAACTTCCGCAATGCCTGGTAAATGTGCCGAATGTAGATAAGATGGCTGCTAAGACAAATGCTGCCGTTCTTAATGCCGTAGAAAAAGAGAGCGCGCTTTTGGGAGACACGGGTCGCGTTCTTCTTAGACCAAGCGGAACGGAGCCACTTGTGCGCGTTATGTGCGAAGCTGCAACGCAGGAGCAGGCAGATGAGGTTTGCGCGCGCCTTGCACAAGTTGTAACGGATAATCTTAAGTTGTAGTTTTCCGCGCTGTACCGCGCGAACGACATTCTCCTTATTCGGTATTGCGCGAGGTTTGAGTATTTCTCTCCTCGCAAGTGACGCGCACTTTTGCGTATAGTTTATGAATGTTAATATTCTAGGGTTTTAGGTTTTAGTACGGCGCTATTTATTGCTCGTAGAGAAATACATCAAACCTTCTGGATATCTAGGACTTTTGCGTGGCTTTCATCGCCGAGATTCTCGATTTTTCTTGCTGCTTCAGCGAATCACCATTTCATGCTGAGGTTCGCTTCATCCGCTGCGAAAAATCTCGAATCTCTACCTAGCTTGGCGTAACCTACGTAATGACACGACATGCCTTCGCGCTTTTTGTTGTTAGACACGCCGTATAGAGCTACAAAACGCGGATAATCTTGATATACTGATTCTTTTGGTATTGTTGTTGATGTACGTGTTTTATCAACAATAGTCAAAGTTAGACTTATAGAGTTAGAGTTTTGCTGAATCGCCTGGTAAAGGAGTCCTATGTTTACGCATCACGCAAGTGTCGACACTAAGCTTAGCCGCGCAGTAGAGCGCCTTTTGGATTCCGCTACAGAAGATGGCGTTTTGTCGATTGTTCAAGCAGGGGAGCCTGTTTTAAGGCAGCGCACGGTTGCTTACGATGGTCAGCTTACGCGCGCAACGCTTAACAAGCTTATTTCGCTTATGCACAGCACTATGTTAGACGCCCCAGGAGTTGGTTTGGCCGCTCCGCAAATCGGGCTTGGCTTAGCGATTGCGGTTGTAGAAGACCACGTTAGGGATGACGAAGACGACCCTAGAGATATTGCAGAATTGCCATTTAGGGCGATTATTAACCCACACTATGAGCCAATTGGCACGCAAACGCGCAGCTTCTACGAGGGCTGCTTAAGCGTTGCAGGGTATCAAGCTGTTCGTCAGCGCTGGCTAGACATTCAAGCCACTTGGCAAGACGAGGATGGAAAGCAGCATTCGCAGCGTTTGCACGGTTGGCCAGCGCGAATCTTCCAGCACGAGACAGATCATTTACGCGGTGAGCTTTACATTGATCGCGCAGAAATGCGCTCGCTTTCTAGCGACGAAAATCTTGAGGATTATTGGGCAGATGAGGCCGTCCCTGTAAACGCTGCTAGAACACTAGGCTTTGCGATTTAAAATAAAAGACGAATGCAAAATAAAATCCCCCACAAGTTTTCTTGCGGGGGATTTTATTAATCACAAATATCAGATGTGGAAGTAAAGCTCGTACTCAAGTGGCGTTGGAGCCAAACGAGCCATATCCATCTCTTCGTGCTTTAGATTAAGCCAAGTTTCAATCAAATCGCTAGTAAAAACATCTCCTTGCATAAGGAAGTCGTGATCTTCTTCCAAAGCTTGCAAAGCCTCACCAAGCGAAGAAGGAACCTGCTTAATGCCGTCGTGCTCTTCTGGAGGAAGCTCGTACAAATCCTTGTCCACAGGAGCAGGAGGCTCAATGTGGTTCATAATGCCGTCTAAGCCAGCCATAAGCTGAGCAGAGAACGCCAAGAACGGGTTGCACGAAGGATCTGGCGCGCGGAACTCAATACGCTTAGCAGCAGGAGACTCGCCAGCAAGAGGAATACGAATAGCTGCAGAACGGTTACGAGCCGAGTAAACCAAGTTGACTGGAGCCTCGTATCCTGGAACAAGGCGGTGGTAAGAGTTAAGCGAAGGATTTGTAAAAGCAAGCACAGAAGACGCGTGCTTAATCAAGCCGCCAATGTACCAGCGTGCAATATCGGAAAGCTGAGCATAACCAGTTTCCGCATAGAACAATGGCTTGCCATCCTTCCAAAGCGACTGATGGCAGTGCATGCCAGTGCCGTTATCTCCAGCAATTGGCTTTGGCATAAACGTTGCAGCCTTGCCAGCCAAAGCAGCAGTCTCGTGAACAACGTACTTGTACTTCATTAAGTCGTCGCCAGCGTGAACAAGGGTATTGTAACGGTAGTTAATCTCCTGCTGGCCTGCGCCACCAACCTCGTGGTGGGAACGCTCAAGAATCAAACCAACCTTTTGAAGATTGTAAACCATGTCGTCGCGCAAGTCTTGGTTGTGGTCAACAGGTGGAACAGGGAAGTAGCCGTGCTTTACGCGATTCTTAAAACCAATGTTGTTGCTGCCATCGTCTTCGGTGTCGATGCCAGAATTCCATGGAGCTTCGTTAGAATCCACCTCGTAGAAGGAGCGCTGCATGTCGTTTGCAAAACGCACCTTGTCGAAAATAAAGAACTCGGCTTCTGGAGCAAAGCTTGCGGTATCGGCAATGCCAGTGGACTTTAAGTAGGCTTCGGCTTTAATCGCAACTTGGCGAGGATCCCTAGAATAAGGCTCGTCTGTTACAGGATCCACAATCGAAAAAGCAACGTTCAAAGTCTTGTGCTTGCGGAATGGGTCAATGTAGGCGGTGTCTACGTCTGGAATAAGCTTCATGTCGGATTCGTTAATAGCCTGGAATCCTTGCATAGAAGAGCCGTCGAAGGCCATTCCATCCGTAAACGCGCTGTTTAAGAACTCGCTTGCAGGCACAGTAAAATGCTGCTGAACGCCAATCAAATCGGTAAATCGAACAGATACGTACTCAATGCCTTCTTGCTTAATCAAAGCCTCGGCATCTTCTTTAGTTTGCAAAGTGGTCATGCCACAATCCTTTCATGAAAATCTCAGTAAATAGTTTAGATTGTTGTATATGATTTTGGATTTCAGCGACTCGACTATCTGGTTACGATTGTGTTACACGCTTTGTTGATTGTGTTACACGCTTTGTAAAGTACAATAGAGTTTATGACGAATAAAGAAAACTACGAAAGCCGTACGGACAGCAACGGCACAAGCGCCAAAATCGACTTAGCTTCGATTTTTCCAGCTAAGGGAGATAATCGCAGGCCTCCTGATTGGCTTAGCCGCGCGCTTATGTATGCGGTAATCGCAGCGTTTGTTGCGATTTTTGTTTGGTTTGCTTGGGGAAGTATAGCTTTTATAGTTTTTGACGTTGTAATCTCCATTTTTATAGCGTTGGCAATAGAGCCGCTTGTTGTGCGCCTTATAAAACACGGTTGGAGTAGGGCTTTTGCGTCTTTGGCAAGCTTGGTTGGGCTGCTTGCGGTTATTATTTTGCTGCTTGTTCTTTTTGGCAATCTTTTTGTGCAACAGGCCGTTTCCATGGTTCTTGGTTTGCCAGATTTATACAATCAGTTTGCGCATTTTGTGTTAAATTCCACTGGATTTAAGATGCCGAATATTGAGCAGCTTGGAATGGAGATTTTGCGCAACATTCAAACATCGTGGGTTGTGGATTTTGGCGGTTTTGCACTTAACACAACCTGGGGTTTGATGGCTGCTTTGCTTGATTTGCTTACCATTCTTATGGTTACTTATTATATTTCGGCTGCAGGTCCTGCAATGCGTAGAAGTGTTTGCCGTTTGCTAAATCCTAAGTCGCAAAGGCGATTTTTGTTTATATGGTCGGTTGTTCAAGAGCAGATATCGAGCTTCTTATTCTCGCGCACAATTTTGGCTGCGATTAACGCCACGGGTACTGCGATTTTCCTAATATTTATGAAGGTTCCGTATTGGCTGCCGCTTGCGCTGTTCTGCGGAATTGTTTCGCAATTTGTGCCAACGATTGGTACGTATTTGGGCGGAGCTTTACCAATCGTGTTTGCCTGGGGATCCAACGGTTTTGCGGCGGCATTGGCTGTTCTTATTTTTGTTACCATCTATCAGCAGATTGAAAACATGGTGATTTCTCCTAAGATTTCCGAAAAAACAATGGACTTAAATCCTGCTGTAGCATTTTTGTCGGTGTTGGTAATGGGTGCTGTTTTTGGGGCGCTCGGCGCATTTTTGGCGCTTCCTGTTACCGCCAGCTTGCAGGCCATTCTTAAGGTTTGTACAAAGCAATACAAGCTTGTTGATTCTCCATTAATGAACGATCCAAAGCCTAATCGCAAGTCGATTATGGTTACAAGTGTTGAAGCGATTGGTAATAGTTTTGTAAAGCCTGTTAAAGACAAGGTTCTTCGAGTTATGAAGGGCTCGTCTTCTAGGGTCTCGATTAATGAAGATATTATGTACTGGTATAAGCAGGCCTATGTTTCTTCTAGTGATTCTGGTGCTGCTTCTAGTGATTCTGGCGAAAGTCAAAATTCTAAAGAAGATTCTGGATACATTGAAACAATGGCGATTTCGCGCGATGTTCTAGACGCGGTTAATCGCGATATTAAAAAATCGAACACAAACACAAATCCACGAAGCGGGTGGAATAAATGATTCTTTTGTCTATTTTCGACGTTTTAGTAATCATAATCGGCGTGAGCAGCGTTATTTACCAAGGCGTTTGCGCAGTTGCGTCGCTTGTTGCAAAGCCAGTGGTGTTTCCGAATGCTCCAATGGACAAGCATTACGCGGTTTTAATATCTGCACGAAACGAGGAAGCTGTAATCGGGAATCTTATAGAGTGCATACAGCATCAAACTTATAACCAACAGCTAATAGATATTTGGTTGGTGGCCGATAATTGCACGGATAGCACGGCGCAAGTTGGGCGAAAGTACGGGTGCAATGTTATAGAGCGTTTCGATAAGCAGCACATTGGCAAAGGCTACGCGCTTAGCTACCTTTTGGACCACATAATGGAGCTTGGAAAAGACGAAGATTACGACGCGTACTTTGTTTTTGACGCAGACAATAAGCTGGATTTGCACTATTTTGAAGAGATGAACAAGGGATTCCATGCTGGGTACCAGATTTTAACAAGCTACAGAAACTCCGTTAACCTATCGGATAATTGGGTGTCTTCGGGGTCGGCATTGTGGTTTATACGCGAATCGCGATTTACCAACAATTCGCGCATGCTTTTTGGCTCCAGCTGCCACGCAGGCGGAACGGGATTCATGTTTTCGCGCGAGATTATGCACAGAAATCGTGGGTGGAAGTTCCATCTGCTTACCGAAGATCTTGAGTTTACAATGGACTCGATTTTGCATGGCGACAAAGTGGGCTATTGCGGATCAGCGGTTCTTTACGACGAGCAGCCTGTATCGTTTAGGCAAAGCTGGAGGCAAAGGCTGCGCTGGAGCAAGGGCTTTTTGCAAGTGTTTAGATATTACGGGGCGGCTCTTATACGCCACGGAATTCGCGAGCGCGATTTTTCGTCGGTTGATTTTACGCTTATGCTTTGCCCGTTTATGGTGCTTGCGATTATTCGCCTTATACTCGGATTTATCTTTGCAGCATTTGGATTTGTTACGTGGGCAAGTCAGATTTATTCAACGCTTAACTTTATAACCACTACTGTTACAAGCGTTTTGGGCATGATGGTGTTTGTTTCGCTTACCATTCTTGTAGAGCACGATAAGCTTGGAGCCACCAACAAAGAGCTTTTTGCGTACGCGCTCAGCTTCCCGATTTTTATGCTTTCGTATGTACCGATTGCCTTCCAGGCTGTGTTCTCTAAGAGCGAGTGGAAGCCGATTCATCACACGGGGCGGTAAATCGGAGCGAGCGAGCGATATTTCCTTGTTTGTTGTTGCGCGAGGGCGATTTCCTTGTTTTTGTTTACTTTCTCCTGCTTTTGTTTCTTTTCTCCTGCGTTTGTTTACGAAATGGGCCGAAATGGGAACAAACGCGGGGAAGTGTGCCCGAGTTTGTTTACGAAATGGGTCAAAAAGGGAACAAACGTGGGTAAAAGGGAACAAACGCGGGTGCGCTTAGACCGCGCTAACGATACATCTCATTCAGGGCGAAAAATCTCGAATCTCTACCGCACTTAGCGTAGTTTACACAATCTCGTAGTGTGTTTATACGCAAGATGTGAGATAATGGAATCCTTGGTGTAAACGTGCGATTGCGCAATTAATGTGGCGTAAACGTGCGTTTATCTGTATGTTGTGAGGTTTTTATGGTGGATTCTGTTCCAGTCTTTGGTGCAAACGCTTATTCGAGCAATGCGAGTGATGGCAATGCAGATGTTCCAGCGGTTTCTATTCGCGGATTTGTTAAGACTTTTGGCAAGAAAGTTGCTGTAGATAATCTTTCGCTAGATATTCCAGCAGGATCCTTCTATGGATTAGTAGGCCCTAATGGTGCTGGCAAAACCACCACGATTAAGATGCTTACGGGCTTGCTTATGCCAGATGCTGGCTCGGCTTCGATTTTTGGCAACGATGTTTGGAGCGATGTAAATAGCGCTAAGCGCGCAATCGGTTTAATGCCTCAAGCAGATGAGATTTTTAAGACGATTACTGGCCTTCAGCTTTTAACATACGCTGGCATGCTTCGCGAGATGAGTCGTGCGGAATCCGTAAAGCGTGCAAACGACTTGCTTTCTGCTTTCGACTTAACAGAAGCTGCAAACACTATGGTTTCGGACTATTCAACTGGTATGACTAAGAAGATTTGCCTTGCAACAGCTATGATTCACAGCCCGCGCGTGCTTGTGTTGGACGAGCCTTTTGAGGCAGTTGACCCTGTTTCTAGCGCAAATTTGAAGGATATTCTAGCCGAGTATGTTTCCACTGGCGGAACTGTGATTATTTCTTCGCACGTTATGGAATTGGTTGAAAAAATGTGCTCGCACGTGGCGATTATTAACGAAGGTCATGTTGCAGCTTCTGGCACTCTTGAAGAAGTTGCTCAAGGCAAAGATCTTGAAGATCGCTTTATGGAGCTTGTTGGTGGACGTCATTCTGCTGCGCGCATTGATTGGCTTAATGGCGGCGAGTCTTATAACGCAACGCCAATCGCAAGCAACCACAACGCGTGAGCGAAAGGCGGTAAGTAATCATGTCTATGATTTTTACAATGGTTCGCCTTCGCTGGGCGCTTACTTTTTCTGTTATGCGAAAGTCAATTTGGCAAAAAATCGGCTTTGGTATATCAATTGTTTTTGGACTTGCGATTATATGCGCTCTTGGTTTTGCAGGCTGGGAAGCAGGAAAGTATCTTAATCCAGGAATGCTTGCAGACGCTAAAGATTGGCAGGAATTCCAATTGATTCCAATAATGATTGCGTCGATTGTGTCAATTTTTACGCTGTTTATAAACCTGTTTATGTTAGGCAGCGACACAACGCTAAAATCGCGTAGTTTTGCGCTTTACGGCATTCCTTACGTAAAGCAGCAAGCTGGCATGCTTCTTGGCTCCCTTTTTGGAGCGATTTCAATAAGCTGCACAATCGCGCTTGCTTTGTGGTCTTTAGCGTACCGAAACTTTGGAATTGTGCCGGTTTTAGTAAGCGTAATTGCAGCTCCGCTTTACGTTGCCACAATCGTGTCTTTAAGCAAAATGCTTATTGAGCTTTTGGACACTATTTTAATAAACAAGCGTTCAAGAAACATTTTTTACTTTGTTATTTTTGTGGCGTATATGCTTTTTGTTGCGTCAATGAATACGCATAGCCCCTCGTCAATTGTAATTTCGCTAGGTACAAGTTTCTGCGCTGTTTCCGCTTTTACTCCATTAAGCGCTGCTATGGCTTTGCCTCTTGACGTCATTAATGGCAATTGGCTTGCGCTTGTTATTCGCTTCCTTATTTGCGTTGTAACGATTGCTGCTTGCTTTGCAATCTCTGTATTTTGCGCAAAATTAGAGCCTAAGCTACTTCGCGGTGAGCAAAAAACAGTTGTTAAAACTAAAGGAATCGGCTTCTTTGCAGCAGTTCCAGACAACATAGTTGGTGCGATTATTGCTCGAATTGTTAGCGTTATGAGAAGAGATATGCGTCAACTGTTTTTGCTTATTGCGCCGCTTTTTATGCTGGTAGTTGCAGGAGGAACTAGTTTTAACGCTAAAGGATTTGGTTCTATAGCACAGGACATAGGTGTTTCTGGCTGGATGATATATGCTGCGACGCTTATGGGAATGGTTGTTGGAAACAATATTGCATACGATGGAACAGCTTTTACTATGCATGCGATTATTGGCGTAAAAGGTTTGCACGATCGTTTAGCGCACGCAATAGTTTGGTCCGTGATTTGCGCTGTGTACTTTGCAATTCTTGGAATAGGGGTTTACGCTTTCCTTTTCTTTGTAGCAAATGTTCAGCAAAATATGAATGCAGTTATGTTCCAAACTCTTTCTCCAATCGGAGTAGCTTTTGCGACCATAGGCATTGGCTTAATTTCTTCGTGCATTGCAATGTACCCTGTAGCGTCAATCGAAAAGCCATTTTCTAGGCCGCAAGGAAGTGCTGGCGGGCGAAGTTTTGCAGCTATCGGCTTTATGCTTCTTTCTGTAGTTTGCATGATTCCTTCGGTTGCGGCTGTGATTGCGTTTATTATTCTTGCGCCGCAACTGCTGTGGATTGCATGCATTCTGTTCGTAGTTAACGGAGCAATTGTGCTGGCTGTTGGCGTAATTATTGGTGGCAAAGTGATGGATAAGCGCATGATTCGCATTGTAGAAAACTTGCGCAGATTTGCCTCGATTACTGCTTGAGTATTAATGCGCACGTAAGAGCTGCGATTTATGTGTGCAAGCGTATAGCTTATGTAGCCTTTATGTAGTTCTTATATAATTCTTATGTAGTTCTTATATAGTCTGCATGGCTTGTATAGTTATACAGAGTTGCAATTAATCGGTAAAACAGGCGGCGTGCGCATGCAAGACGATGAAAACGTTAAGAATCCAGATAATATAATCGAGATTCCAGAAGATGCTTTTACGTCTAAAGAATCAAGAGAAAAAGCTGGATTTACGTCTAGCTTAGGCGCGCAAAAGCCGCTAAAGTCGCGTAATCGCGCTGTTGTGTGTTTAATCGCAGCTGCAAGCGTTGTCTCTTTAATGTGCGGTTATATTCTGTTTGATAGCAAAGATCTTTTGCAAAATCGCGATTTTATTCAGTCGCGAATGGCAATTAAAAACAATAAATCTTTGCAAGAGCTAAGCAGTCCAAAACCTAAGAAAATAGCGCATTACGCGTCTTTAATAAAGCAATTAGATAAAAACAAGCCAGTTGACAAAGCTGCTGCGGAAAAGGTTTTGCAAACATTCCTTGATTACCCAGCTCTTGGGCCAAATGCGGCGGCTGTTATAGCGGATGCAAACGGGAAAATTATTGCTGCCAAAAACCCAGACCTTGCTTTGCAGCCAGCGTCTACAATGAAAACGCTTACAGCACTAGCTGCATCGCATACTTTAGACATGGCTTCAACGCTAGACACGCTGGTTTATGCAAGCTGCGACGATAGTGGGAGTTTTGCGCGTTTGGTTTTGCGCGGCGGCGGAGACATGCTGCTTGGGGCTGGGCAAAGCGACCCAAACCACGTAAACGGCAGAGCGGGCTTAGAGACGCTTGCAAATAAAACGGCGGCCGCTCTTAAAAAGCGGGGCATCAAGATTGTTCAGTTTGCTGTTGACGATTCGCTGTTTGGTGCAAAAAGATACCCTGCGCTTATTAACGAGAATGATGAAGAAGGTAGATTCTACGCTCCAACTTCGTCTGTTGCAGTAGATGAGGGGCGCAACCGCGATTTTGCGGCGTGGGTTTCGTACGGAAACGACGCAGACGATACCGACGATTATCCGCTTTTAGACAGGCATCCAGCAGTTAGCGCGGGTTTGATTTTTGCAAATCTGCTGCAAAAGGCTGGCATTGATGTTCGCGCATGGAATGGTGATTCTGCAAAAATTACTAAGGCAGCTAAGGTGTCTAGCGCAGATTCCATGTATGTTAGCTACAAAAAACCGCTGATTTCCGCCGATTTTAGCCCGATTGCGCGCGTTTGTTCTGCTCCGCTAGGCGAGATAATGGCGTATATGCTTAGGCATTCCGACAATTCCCTTGCCGAAGAGTTTGGGCGCTTAACTGCGCTCGCTATGCGCAAGTCAAATTCTCCAAAGGGTGCAACTTTGGCTGTGCAAGAAGTTTTGCGCAATTTAGGTATTGATATAAACGGATTGCACATGTCGGATTGCTCGGGACTTTCACCTAAATCCTCTGTTCGCGCGGTTACTTTGATTCAGGTTCAAGCGCAGAATCTTAAGGAGGGGCTTGGAGCCGCTGCCGCAGAAGGCTTGGCTTTGCCAGGCGTTTGGTGTACTTCGGCTAGAAAGCGTCTTGCTGATAAGTCTGCTGCGGGATTAATGCGCGTTAAAACGGGGTATTTGGGCGATGTTTCGTCTATGGTTGGCAACGTTTCTAGAAAGGCGGGAGGCGCGCTAACCTTTGCGGTTGTTGTTAATCCGCCTGGAGATGTTAACTACACTTACGTTGGCGTTAATAAGATGATGGCGGAGCTGACTAATCTTTAGCCTCGTTCGCCGCGCTCACGTCTTCGCCGCGCGAATCTACTTCGATTTTCCCGATTTTGTACGTGTTTTGGGTTGAATTTGGTACAAAATGCGGAGTTGTGTTCCGTGTTTTGTACGTGTTTTGGGTGGATTTTGGTACAAAATGCGGAAAAACCGTTCGCGCGCTACGAAATCGTTATAGTCTGCGATTTTCTGCTTGCTGAATATCCTCCTGGAAGCGCAATCGGCTTTTGACCATGCCAGTTTGTTATTAACTCGTCGATTGATTCTATGTGATTTGACGAAAAGCGTATTCCCGCAGCACTTAACGCGCGAGCCACGATTCGCCGCCTAATCGAGATGTGGCTATTTGCTAGAGTCGCAAGTTTGATTTTGACTTTGCAATCCTCTTTTACAATCGCCTCTTTTTCTACAAGATTTACTTGCGAGTTTATGTAGTCTAAGTCGTCTTGAGCAAATTTCGCTCCCTTTGCAAGCAGCAAAGTCATATCTGACTCAAAAAATCGCGAAATATACGGCATAAGGGTATGCCTAACTCGCGAGCGCAGCGGGTAGGATTTTGGCAGCTCAACATCGATTGGCGATGAATCGCCGTTTGTTGGATCGTCCCACCATTCAACGCCCAAATCCTTGCAAATCTGCGTGGTTTCAAGCCGCGTAAGATTAATCAGCGGCCGCGCAAATAGCACATTCTCCCTAACCGTAACGTCTTTCATTCCAGCCACAGCCTCCAAGCCAGCCGAATCGCGCAATCCCATTAAAACCGTTTCTGCTTGGTCGTTTGCTGTGTGTGCTAAAAGAACCGCCGACGCGCGCAAGTCTTTTGCAACTTCAATAATCGCAGCGTATCTAGCATCCCTGGCTGCGCTTTCTTCTCCCTTTTCGCTGTCTTTAACTTGCACGGATTTAACGAATACAAGCGACTCGGCTACTCCAAGTTTTGCAACAGTTTTAGCAGCATTAAGCGCCACTTTGCTGGAGTCTTTTTGAAGATTATGATTTACGATTATTGCAGCGCATTGAATCCCTCTGCTTGCACACACTTTTGACGCAAGCGCCGTTAGCGCAAGTGAATCGCGACCGCCAGAGCAGGCGATTAATACGATTGGAGCGGATGGCAAAGTTGCATGCTCGCCGTGTTGCAAGAATTGCGGGTCTTGCACGCCTAACCCAATATTATTAAAGCAACGTTTTACTTGGCCGATTCCTTTGCGCCAACAAGATGAGTACACCATGCTTATAGTCTAAATCCTAATGCGTAAGTTGTAACATGTCCGTCATTCTCTTATGCAATTATAGTTAGCATGCAAGTTGCAGATATAAGAGATGATATTGATTACGAATTGATCAGCCACGAAGAGCTTATGAAGCGCATTCGTGAGGTCGCCGCTCAGGTTAGCAAAGACTACGAAAACCGCGACATTTTGCTTGTTGCTGTGCTTAAAGGCGCAGTAAACACGCTTGCTGTTTTCTCGCAGGAGCTTAGCCTTAACGCGCCGATGGACTTTATGAGTCTTTCTAGCTACGGCAGTGGCACTAAAACTAGTGGCCAGATTACGGTTCGCGAGGACTTAACTACAGATGTTCGCGGTCGAGATGTGCTGATTGTAGAAGATATTGTTGATTCTGGCAAGACTTTGGACTGGCTTGTTAGAGAGCTTAAGGGCAGGGGAGCTGCAAGTGTAAAGGTGTTTGCGCTTTTAACAAAGCCAGCTCGCCGAGAAGTGGAAGTAGATATTGCGTACACTGGTTTTGAGATTCCAGATGCGTTTGTAGTCGGTTTTGGCATGGACTACGACGAAAAGTACAGGAATCTTAATTCCATTGCGGTTCTTAAGCCTTCTGTATACGAGTCTTGATTAGCGCTCTTGATTAGCTGGCTGCAATTGAGTAATCTTGATTGATTACATGCTATTTATTTAGCGATTAATTACAGGGATTAATTCAAGCGATTAATTACAGCGATTACAGCGATTGCGCTTTGGTTGCTTGCGATTAGTGATTACGTGTTTAGACGAGTGTTGTTAGTTAGAATCCTGAAAGGAGTCTGATTGTATGGGCGCTTCTCCAATGTCGCCTCGCGGACCTATGGGTGGACCTATGAAAAGTCCTATGGGAGGAAACGGCAACAATCCGTTCTTGCCTCCTAATTTTGGAAACAATTCAAATAAGAACAAGAATAAGAACAATAACGGCAATAAGAATAACGCCGATCCAAAGGATGGCAATAATTCCGATTCTAGCCGCAAGTTCTTTAAGTCTCCTTGGACTTGGATTGTTCTTTTAGTTTTGCTTTCCGTGGCCGCATTCCAAATGTTTGTGCATAATGGTTCGCAAACAATCGACACTCAAGACGGCCTAGAGTTGCTTGATAATCGTAGCGCAAATTACGTTGAGGTTATAGACAATAAGCAGCTTGTTAAGCTTACTCTAAACAATAAATACGTTAAGTTAGATAAGCGCGATAAGCAAAAGCACGATTACGGAAAAGACGTTCAGTTCTACTACACGATTGCTCAAAGCAAGACAGTTGTGCAAAAGATTCAAAAGGCTAAGCCAGCAAACGGTTGGACTGTTAGCATACAAACTTCTAGCATTTTCTCGTACTTGATTACGTCTATGCTGCCGATTTTGATTCTGCTTGGACTTGTTTGGTTTATGTTTGGCAAGATGGCAAGCGCAGGCGGCGGAATGCTTGGCATGGGTGGCGGCCGCGGTCGTGGAAAGCTTTTGGAAGGCCAGACGCCTAAGACTAAGTTCTCCGATGTTGCAGGCGAGCAGTCTGCTGTAGAAGAAGTTGAGGAGATTAAGGAATTCCTTAAGGATCCTTCTCGCTACAAGGCTTTGGGTGCGCGCATTCCGCGTGGCGTGTTGCTTTACGGCCCTCCAGGAACTGGTAAAACCCTTCTTGCGCGTGCAATTGCAGGCGAAGCTGGCGTTCCGTTCTACGCCATGGCTGGATCGGACTTTGTTGAGATGTTTGTTGGCCTTGGCGCATCTCGCGTACGCGAGCTGTTTGACGAGGCTAAAAAGAACGCTCCAGCAATCATCTTTATTGACGAGATTGACGCTGTTGGACGCCGCCGCGGAAGTGGCATGACAGGCGGCCACGATGAGCGTGAGCAAACACTTAATCAGCTGCTTGTAGAGATGGATGGCTTCGATAACGACACTAATTTGATTATTATTGCCGCCACAAACCGCCCAGACGTGCTTGATTCTGCGCTTTTGCGCCCAGGCCGATTCGATCGCCAGGTGGCTGTAGAAGCCCCAGATTTGGAAGGTCGCGAGGCGATTCTTAAGGTTCACGCTAAAGGCAAGCCTTTTGTTCCAGACGTGGATCTTCATATGGTTGCTGTTAGAACTCCTGGATTTACGGGCGCGGATTTGGCTAATGTGCTTAACGAAGCGGCTTTGCTTTGCGCTCGCTCTGGCGCTCAGCTTATCGATAATCGCGCTATTGACGAGGCGATTGACCGCGTTCAGGCTGGTCCTAGAAAGAAGTCTAAGGGCATGGCTTTGGACGAGTTGCGCAACACGGCTTATCACGAAGGTGGTCACGCGCTTGTTGCTGCTGCTTTGCACCACACGGATCCTGTTACTAAGGTTACGATTTTGCCTCGCGGCCGCGCTCTTGGATACACGGCGGTTATGCCAACTAGCGACCGCTATTCTCAGTCGCGAAATCAGCTGCTAGATCAAATGGCGTATGCTATGGGCGGCCGTACTGCGGAAGAGGTTGTGTTCCATGATCCAACTACTGGCGCTTCTAACGACATTGAAAAGGCTACAGCAATCGCTCGCAAGATGGTTGTTGAATATGGCTTCTCGTCTAAGCTTGGCGCTGTAAAGTGGATGGATGCGGATCAGGATTCTTCTGGTTCTTTGGATTCTTTGCAATCGCGTAAGTTCTCTAATAAGACTGCGGAAGTGATTGACGAAGAAGTTCACAAGCTTATTGAAACGGCTCATACCGAGGCTTGGCAGATTATTAACAATAATCGCGATATTTTGGATGAGCTTGTTAGCAAGCTGCTGGTTAAGGAGACGCTTAACGAGAAGGAGCTTGAGCAGATCTTCTCTAAGATTCGTAAGGCGCCAGAGCGCGATTTGTGGCTTTCTAATGCGGATCGCCCAGATTCGCCAATCCCTCCTGTAGAGATTCCAGAAAGCTTAAAGAGGAATGTTGCAGGTGCGAGTTTAGAGAAGAGCGATAAGGATTTGGATTCTAATGCTTCTAAGGCGGATGCTGCAGCGGATTCTGCAGCGCAAAAGTCGCAAGCAACCGCAGAAGTGCAAGCAACCGCAGAAGTGCAAGAATCGCACGAGTCTTCCTATAACTCAAATACTACAAATCCTACAAATGCCCTAAATAGTCCAATGCAAACAACCGCAGTGGTTTCTATGCAAGGCAAAAAGAGCGATTCCACAATGCACGCAATGCTAAACGTGTTAAGCGGCCTTGAGCTTAAGGATTCGCGTAGCGTAACTCAAGTTGAAGGCGTTTCGGCGCTTTACCAGGCAAGCAATGCAAACGGTGAAGATTTTTGCGCGGTTGTAGTGGCGTCTACAACAATGAGCAATCAGGAATTTGCGCAAAGAATCGAGCAAATGCAACGCGATCAAATTGATGGCGATTCTGGCGATTCTGGCAACTCTTTGGATTTGCGCTTAAACGTTGTTGGAACAAGAGAATACGGCTTAGATAGCGCGGCTACAAAGTCAATGGATTCCAGCAATCCTTTGCACCTAAGCGCAGCGCAGTTGGAGCCGTGGATGCAAGTTGAGCCAGACGCTGCAATTGATGGCGAGCCAGTCTCTTACAAACTTGCGCTTTTGCAGGATGCTTCGCAAGTTGGCGTTTATTCTGAGCGCTGGATTATTGGGGAGTGCTGATGAAAGCTTACCGTACGCCTTGGTGGTATTTTGCGCTTGGACTATTGTTCGGATTTGTATTCGGCGCGTTTTTGGTCTCGATTACAGAATCTAGTGCAATATCGCTTTCGGGCGCTCCTTGGATTGTTTTGGCCGTTATGATAATCGGCGGAATAGTCACGTTTGTTCTTGCTTGGCAAACGCATCAGTACGCCACTTCTAAGCCAAAAGAGCGCAAGCCTTTTAACATGCAAATGGCAGTTTCGGCGTTAATGCTTGCAAAATCGCTTGGAATGGCTGGTGCTATTTTAACGGGCTGGTATGCAGGTCAGATTTTTGTTTGCTGGCCGCACGCGGATATTCCGCTTTATTCCAACGTTATTCGCGAATGTGTTATTGCTGGAATCGTGTGCATTATAGACATGATTATTGGCATTGTTGGCGAATGGATGTGTCAGATTCCTCCAGAAGATGGAGCGGATGCGGATAGCGAGTCTGCAGATCGAGCGCAGCAGGCGGCGGCGGTTTAATAGAGTTTTAACAATTTTAAGAAAGGTACTACTTTGGCTGAATTTATTTACCAAATGATTAAGGCACGCAAGTCTTACGGAGATCGCGTAATTCTAGACGACGTTACCTTAAGCTTCTTGCCAGGCGCAAAAATCGGCGTTGTTGGGCCTAACGGCATGGGTAAATCAACGTTGCTAAAGATTATGGCTGGATTGGAAAATGTTTCTAACGGCGAAGCTTCGATTACTCCAGGCTACACCGTTGGCATTTTGCAGCAGGAGCCGCCGCTGGACGAGACTAAAACCGTTGGCGAAAACATTAAGATGGCTTTTGGTGATATTGCTCAAAAGGTTGATCGATTCAACAAAATCGGCGAAGAGATGGCAAATCCAGATGCCGACTTTGATGCATTGATGGAAGAAATGGGCAAGCTGCAAACTCAGATTGATGCGGCTAACGGCTGGGATTTGGATTCGCAGCTTGAGCAGGCAATGGACGCTTTGCAATGCCCAGACCCAGATTCGCCTGTTTCTGTGTGCTCTGGTGGCGAAAGGCGACGAGTGGCACTGTGCAAGCTTTTGCTTGAAGCCCCAGATTTGCTGTTGCTGGACGAGCCTACAAACCACTTGGATGCGGAGTCGATTCTTTGGCTGGAACAGTTCTTGCACAAGTACGAAGGCGCCGTTATTGCTGTAACGCACGATCGTTACTTTATGGATAATGTTGCAGAGTGGATTTGCGAGGTGGATCGCGGCCAGCTTTACCCATACAAGGGCAATTACACCACTTACTTGGAAACCAAGGCCAAGCGTATGGAGATTCAGGGCGCTAAGGACGCAAAGCTTGCTAAGCGCTTAAAGAATGAGCTTGACTGGGTGCGTAGCTCGCCAAAGGCTCGTCAGGCCAAGAATAAGGCTCGTTTGGAGCGTTACGACCAGATGGAGCAAGAGGCACGCAATTCCAAGAAGCTTGATTTTTCGGAGATTCAAATTCCAGCAGGTCCACGCTTGGGATCGCAAGTTTTGGAAGCGAAGCATATTCACAAGGCTTTTGGCGACCGCGTGTTAATCGACGACTTGTCGTTTACGTTGCCTCGTAACGGCATTGTTGGCGTGATTGGCCCGAATGGTGTTGGTAAATCTACGCTTTTCAAGACGATTGTGGGCTTGGAGCCACTTTCTGGCGGCGAGCTTACTGTTGGAGACACTGTAAAGATTTCGTACGTAGATCAGAATCGCGCAGGCTTGGATCCAAATAAGAACTTGTGGGAAGCTGTTTCGGGAGGCCTTGATTTTATTGAGGTTGCAGGCGTTGAGATTCCTACTCGCGCATACGTTGCAAGCTTTGGTTTTAAGGGTTCGGATCAGCAAAAGCTTACGGGCGTGCTTTCTGGCGGCGAGCGTAACCGCTTGAATTTGGCTTTGACTCTTAAGCAGGGCGGCAACTTGCTTCTGCTTGATGAGCCTACTAACGATTTAGATGTTGAAACTCTTGAAAGCTTAGAGAACGCTTTGCTTGACTTCCCAGGATGCGCTGTGGTTGTTTCGCACGATCGCTGGTTCTTAGACCGCGTTGCAACGCATATTCTTGCTTGGGAGGGCACAGACGAGAATCCTGCAAATTGGTACTGGTTTGAAGGAAACTTCCAGGCGTACGAAGAAAACAAGATTGCGCGCCTTGGTGAGGAAGCTGCTCGTCCGCATCGCTTGCATAGAAAGCTTACGCGCTAATCGCAAGCTGTTGCGGCTGGCTGATGGCGGCTGGCGACTAATCGCAAGTTGTTAGTCGTTAGTCGCTAGTTGTTAGTCGCTAGTCGATAGTTGTTAGTCGCTAGTCGCAAGCTGCAAGCACAAGTTGCAAGCTGTTGTTGCGGCAAGTCGCAAATAGCCTAAATCACCTTGTAAAACGCTAAAGCAAATATCTTAAACGGTAGTCGCGCTAAAATCGTGTATTGAGCAAAAAAGGAGTGCAAATGCCAATACTAGATAAAAATGATTCTGCTAAAGTTAAAGAATACGAGGACTTTGTAAAAAATTCACAATATGCGCACGCAATGCAAGATATGAATTGGGCGAAAGTCAAAAATAATTGGATTAGCGAATACGTTTATCTGGAAGACAATGGCAAAATTTGTGCTGCAATGTCTGTTTTAGGAATTAAAGCAATAGACGATAAGATGTTCCTTTACGCTCCTAGAGGACCAGTTTGCGACTTTTACAACGTTGAAACTACTAAAAAGCTAATCAACGAAGCAAAGCCACTTTTTGAAAAGTACAATGCATTTTTGCTTAGATTGGATCCTTGCGTTCAAAATGATCAAGATCTTGTAAAAAAGTACAGAGATCAAGGCTTTACTTTTAGAAGCGATGGCGAAAATATTCACTCGTTCTCGAATCCACGTTACGAGATTATGCTGACTGTTGAAGGAAAGTCTGAAGAAGATTTGATGGCTGGCTTTAGTTCAATGACAAGAAGGCATATTAGGGCCGCCATTAAAGCAGGTGTTTCTACAAGGTGGAGCAGAAGCAAAGAAGATTTAGACACTTTTTATGCTCTTACAGAAATTATGGCAAATAGGCATGGTATAACATATAGGCCTAAGGAATATTTTGAGCGTTTGTTAGACGCTTTCCCTCAAATTGAGATTTGCACTTGCGAGTATGAGGGCGAGCCTATTGCAAGCATGATTGCTTTTCCGTATAAAGACACTTTGTGGTACATTTACGGCGCAACTCAGACTATGCGCGGAAAGATTAGCCCAGGCTATATTTGCATTTGGAATTTGATTCAGTTTGCTAAAAAGCTTGATTTAAAGAAATTTAATATGGGCGGCACTTACTCACTAAATATGGACGATGGTCTTTACTTCTTTAAGTATGGATTCTGCAAGGCGGATGAGCCATGCGTTTGGATTGGTGATTTAGACGTTGTTGTTGACCAAGACGCGTACAAGAAGTTTGTTGGCAGGTGAGCTGATTTGCCAGAGACTAAAGCTGATGCTTCTAAGAGTGAGGCTGATGGCGCATCCGCTAGGTCGGAGTAATATTTAGCTCTAATAACGCTTTTGCGACTAGTTGCATGTTTTTGTGGCTAGTCGCTTTTGTTTTACGTGTTTGCGCGACGACCTGCCTTTTCGCTTAAAGCGTAGCGCGCGGGTGGCGTTCTTGCTTTTGTTTCTTTTTTCCTGCGTTTGTTTCCAAAATCGACCAAAATGGGAACAAACGCGGGCAAATGGGAACAAACGCGGGGAGATCGTTCGCACGGATTGAGTGTGTAAATCACATAAAATTCATCATACGAATTAATCTTAAATTGTATAAAACAATGAGTAAAATATGCCTTGCATAGTTATATGGATTTTGCGGTCTGGTTGGCGCATTAATCCAAAGAAAAAGATAATGGAGTAAGAGTATGTCTAAGAAAATTCGTGTAGTTAAGCATTATTCTGGCGTTGGCGCTGGTGTTGGGGCAGACTCTCAGCCAGTTCTTTCAAAGAGCGTTTGCGCGGCAATGTTGGCTGGCGCAATGGTTCTAGGGGGGGGGGTATTCGTTTCCTCGCCTGCCTATGCTGACGGTTATGTAGACGGCACTGGCAACAACATTTATTACGGTTATAAAACAGACGCAAGTTATAGCGAAGCTCGTTTCCACATTGAGGTGGATTATTACGATACTCTTGAGCATGCTCAGGTGGGCGGAACCACAGGCAAAGACCCGCTTGGCAAGTTTGTTCGCGTTCATTATCTTTCTAATTGTGCCAAAAAGGACGGCACGGCCGATGACTGGCGATTCCGCCCAATGTGGTGGTTTGGTGTTCCAAAGGGCTTGCAGAATGTGCAAAATATTGTGTACACGCGCGTTGAAAAAATGACTGATGTGCGCGGTAATCATCCGTTTGTGCCAGCAGGCGAATCGCAGTTTACATTTACAGATACTAAAGGCTACGGCCAGGTGTCGCAGAAGAAATACAATAAGCCAGAAGAGTGGAGTAATATTTCCAACTTCTACTTTGATAAAAAAGACGTGCTTGCCAGCAAGGGTTGGAAGCAGCTGCTTGGCCTTAATGGTGGCAAATACGACACTGTCGGTAATACTGAAAAGCAGTGGGACGGTTATAAGGATGAAACCGACGGCTTGCAAGGTATTTTTGTAGATTGGGAGTCGGCAGGGCAGCGCTTCTATGATATGACTTACGTTGGCGAGATGACGGACACTGCATGGAAAGAGCGCGATACGAATCCGCTTCGTTTTGCGGCAGGCGTTTATCGTTTTGCAGGTAACTGGCACTATGCCGTTGGTCAAAAGCACAATACGCCAAAGATTGCGGACCATTTAAAGCTTGTGTATCCAGAGGTTACACCTGTGAAGGATCTCAAAAATGTAAGTACCGACGAGCAAAAGACGATTAAAGAAAAAATTGCAACAGCTAATAAGGATACTAAACACTACTCGGAATTAGTGGATAAAGTGGAAGTGTCAAATAAGGGTGTGGCTACTATTACCTTTAAGGACAACACTAAGCGCACGATTCCTGCCGCTTTGCTTGTTGTTAAGAATGAAGAAGACAAAGACAAGTACAAGCCAACCATGCCTGAGCGCACGCCTGTAGTGAATTTGAATAATCTTACACCTGGTGAAAAGACTAAAGTTCGTCAAGCGATTATTGATGCCAATGGTAAGGGAACTCCAAACGAGTTCTTGAAGCATGTGAAGCAAACTAGTAACCAGTACGAATTTAAGGTTAATGATAATGGTTCCGTGGAAGTCACATACAAGGATGACTCCAAGTTTACAATTCCTGCGTCCGAACTCGTGTATCAGGGAGCAACTATCGCCGACTGGGCTCCTTACACTGTGCCTGATTATACGGAGGTTGATAATCCTGAGTCGCTGAAAGATGCGGAAATTACTGATCTCATTAAAAAGTTTGACGACGCCAACAAGGATTTGAATATTTATGCTGAGGCAAAGAAAGATAATAACTCTCCTGTAAGTATTTCAAAGGATGGCACAGCAACTATCACCTGGAAGGATGGTTCTACAACCGAAATCCCAGGCTATCTGTATTTAAAGAAGAAAACTCAAACTCAAGAACATAATACTGAGCCAGAGCCAGCTCCTATTCCTCAAAATCACTTTACTGTCACGCTCCCAGAGAAACCTTCGACCGTGCAGTTTAATCCATTTAAATTAACAAGTGATGATGTTAATAAAGCAGGATCAACAAAGAGCGCTTTAGATAATCTTGTAGATACATTAAAGGGTTATGTAAAAGATGCTGCTAAAAACACTACAGTAGATAATCTTAGTGTTGAATATGGCGTTGATGCAAAAGGCGCTGGAACTGTAACTTTTAAGGCGCCTGGGTATGAATCTGTAACTTACCCAATGGGTGTATTCTTTAAGCAAAATCCACAAAAGCAGAAGCCTAAGGAAACTGAGAATACAAGTGGAATCTATAAGTATAAGGTAACTCCAATAGAGTATACGGGTAGTGAGCCAACTCCTCAGCAGCAGATTCAGGCTCTAAAAGATTTTGTTAAGTCTAATTATGGAACTGATTTAACAAATGACACTAATGCTTCTCTGGGAAGCTATACTCTAAAAACTACAGATAAGCCTGTTGAAGGTACTAAAGGCTTACAATGCTATGTTAATGGACAAAATGATAATGCTGGTGTTGTAAGTATTAGTAGTTCAGAAGGCGGTAGCTTAGTAATTCAAGGCTATGAAAAGGGTAATAGTAATATTAAGACCCTTTTCACTGTTCCAGCTAAAAAGTTGTATGTTAAGAAGGTTGGTACTGGTGTTGACCACACAATTTCAGATTTGAAGCAGCAAGCCAAGGATTTGCGCGACAAACGTAAGGCTGCTAACGAAATAGATGATGCTGCTATCAAGTCTCTTAAGGCTGAAGATAATGATATTAATAAAATAGATAATGAGAAAGATCTTCGTGATCTTATCAAGAAGATTGCTGATTATACAAAACCGAAGCCAGCAGAGCGCAAGTATAATTCAATTTCTGAGATTGAAGTTGACAATCCAACAACCCCAACCGAAGCTGACTTTAAAAAGGCTGTAAAGGCATTTATTAAAGCAAATTACGATGGAAATGCAGATATAACTGGCGATAAAGCTCCGTATGCGATTCCATCGGCTCTCACGCCAAAAACAGATACAGTTAAGATGGAGCTCAACTCAACTTCTAATGCTAATGGCATTGCAAAGGTTACATACAAGAATAGTGATTTTACAACACTTGTGTTCCAGGATTCTGCTAATAATGATTTGTTCTCCGTTAAGGTAACTTATAAGAAGAAGGAAACTTTAAAGCCTGGTGAGAAGAGCAATCTGGAGAAGATGAGGGAGAAGGCGAAGGAAATTATCAATCGCAATCCTAAGCTTACAGATGAGCAGAAAAAGACCTTAAGTAGTGAGATTGATAACGCTAAAACTGAACAAGATGTTAAGGATGTTCTTAAGAAGATCGCTTCTCAAACGTCTAGTAGCACTATAAAACCTAATGATGTAGCAAATAAAGAAAAGGAAAAGCGCGAAAAGGAGCAAAAAGAGAAGGATAAGAAGGAGCGCGACAAGAAGCAAGAACAACAGCTTCAAACCGATAAGACCAACGCATCTAATGACATCGATAAGCTCGATAATCTGACTAAAGACGAAAAGGATAATCTCAAAAATGAGATTAATGGTGACAATACACCTGCAAATCCGAATGGCGCAACGACATCTGATGCAGTGCAGAAGATTCTTGACAAGGCCAAGGCGATTAACGATGCTAAGGGTGCGTTGCAGAATGACATTACCAAGGGCGCTCTTCCGTTCCTTGATCACGGTAATGCAAGTGATGATAAGAAGAGTGAGGCTACTCACGCCGATGATGCTGCCTTGAAAGAATTGCTAGGATCAACTGGCAAGGACGCTACCCTTACAGCTTTGGAAACTGCACTTGCAAAGACGAATCCTGCAGCTACTGCCGATGAACTTAACAAGGCAGTAACCGCTGCAAAGCAGGCTAATGCGCGCGCTGAGCAAAAAGCAAAAGACGCTGCTAACAAGCAACTTACCGAGAAGAAAGATGCGCTTGATAATGCCTACAACGCTTTGACTGAGGATCAAAAGAAGTCAGCTAAAGAAAAGTACAATGCTGCTATTACTGCAATCAATGGCGCTAAGGATACTGTTAACAGCGCAACCAAGCCTTCTGACATTAAGAAGGCTCTTGAAGGCGTGAAAACTTCGTTTGATGCCGCAAACAAGGCAATTACAGATGCTAAAGGCACGCGCGATACGACTGGCAACACCAACGATGACCAGAACGCTCTCAAGCAAGAAAAAGAAAAGCAGATTACGCGCATCAACAATAGCGGTCTTTCTAAAGAAGACAAGCAGAAGGCCATTGATGATATCAATGCTGCCACTAAGCTTGGCGACCCAACGGGTATTGCGGATCGCGCGCTGAAGGCTAAGAAGATTGCGGATGCGCTTGATGCTATCGGCAAGCTTGAGCATTTGAACGATGCGCAGAAGAAAGCGTATGAAGACATCATCAATGGCACTGATGCTGGTAATCACAAGGATGCTGATGGTAAGGATCTTGGCGTAGATGATATCGACGATGCGCTCGCAAATGCCACTAACACCGATACCGCCATGGGTCGTCTTGACGAGTTGAAGAAGAAGGCAGAAACTCTTAAGGGAACTGACAAGTACACTGGAAATGGTGTTGATTCTAAAAAGAAGACTGCATTTGATAATGCTCTTAAGGCTGCCGAAGAAGTGCTTAACAAAGCTAATGGCGATGCCAAGAATGCGGATCAGGTTAATGATCTGTACAATGACCTTCTTAAGGCAATGCAGGCCATTGACGACAAAGCTAAGGGTGCTGGCGTTAACACCGATGCTCTAAGCAAAGAGATTGAGTCTGATAAGAACTTGAAGCCAAATGATCAAGCTGACCCTAAGACTCCAGGTGATTCTGTTTATACAACTGCTTCTAAGGATAAGAAGGATGCGTTTGATCAAGCGTTGAAGGATGCTGAAAAGGCTTTGCAAGATGCTGAAAAGACTAAGGAGCCTGATGCCAAGAAGATGAGTGCAGATGAGGAATCTAAAGCTCAGAAGGCTGTTGATGAAGCTCTTGACAAGCTTATTAAGGCTCGCCTTGCTTTGGATGGCGTTGATACCAAGCCGCTTGAGCAACAAATCGCTAAAGATGCAGATATTAAGAAGTCTGTAAGGTACACAAAGGCTTCTGAAGATAAGAAGCAGGCGTACAATAAGGCGCTTGAGGCTGCTAAGAAGCTCATTGCACAGTTGACTGGAACTGATCAGCAACAACCTGGCGGTCAAGGCGGTCAGCAGCCTGGCGCTCAGAAGCCAGATCTTAGCACAAAGGAAGCTAAGCAGAAGGCTCTGAATGAAGCTCTTGCAAATCTTAAGGCAGCTGAAGAGGCTCTTAACGGTAAGGAGCCAACTCCAACGCCGACCCCAACTCCTGCTGATGTTGATAAGACGGATTTGGCTGCAGAGCTTTCTAAGGCGGATACTTTAGAGCGTTATATTTCTTATCTGATTTCATCTTCGGATAAGCAGAATGCTTATAATGAGGCTTTGGCTGAAGCTCGTCGCGTTTACGGTGATCCTAATGCAACTCAGGAGCAGGTGAATGCTGCTGCTGCGGCTTTGCGTGCTGCTGCTGCGGCTTTGAGTGGTTATGGTTCTGTTGATAATGATGTGAACCCGCTTCCAATGCCAAGCCCACTTCCAAGCCCAGTCCCTGGTGGCGCTGGCTTTGGTGTGAACGATAATGCGCCTACTACTGTGGATAAGGGCGAGTTGAACATTCAGATTGATAGTGCTGAAGCCGATTCTAAGCCTGGCAATGCTGGAGATGGTGCTGGCAATGGTAATGCAAACGCTGGTAACGCAAACGCTGGTAACGCTGGTAACGCTGGCGCAGGTAACGCTGGCTCAGCTCCAAACGCCCAGGGTGGTGCAGGTGCGTCTGCAGGCGCCGGTGCTGGCGCAGGAACTACTGGCGCAGCCCCTGCAGGCGTAGACAACAAGGCTGTAAACAACGCCGTTGAAAACGCCCCAGAAGTTAAGCAGGCGGATGCGGCCGTTAAGCAGGCGGCGGCTGCGCTAGACGATGCTCTGGCGCAGGCTAAGCGTGTTGCTGCAGATCCGCACGCAACGCAGGCTCAGGTGGACGCTGCGGCACGCAGACTCGCAGATGCTCGTAAGGCGCTTGCGGACGCTAAAGCTAACGCAGCCAACGTGCGTGCAGCTGTTCGCAACCGCGTTATAAAGAACATGCGTTCTCGCGGAGGCGCTGGCATTGCTACTGGCGCAGACGTTGCTACTGCAGGATTGATGGCAACTATGCTTGCTGCAATCGGTGGGGCGTTTGCAACTCGACGCGTGCGCTCAATGCACGCTAATCGCGACTAGCGTTTAGTTGTAAGCTGATTAGCCTTATTAGTGTTTTACTGATAGCTGATTAGCTTTATTAGTGTTTTACTGATAGCTGATTAGCTTTGCTGGTGCTTACAGCATATATACTCATAAGCCTCGTTTGGTTTTTGCCGAGCGAGGCTTTTGTTTTTCCCGAGAATGTTGTTCAAATTGGCGTTTCGGACTACAAAGTCGGGAAGATTTTCCCGAAAATGTTGTTTAAATCGGTGTGTTGAGCTACAAAGTCGGGAAAGTTTTACCGAGAATGTTGTTCAAATTGGCATTTTGAGCTACAAAGTCGGGAAAGTTTTACCGAAAATGTTGTTCAAAACCGCAAAATTAACAACAAAATCGGGCGCAACGACTTGCCAGCGTTCACGTTGCGCTTGGTATAGTCGCGCAGCTATAATTTGTGAGTTATGCCTACTTATGATTTGGGACTAGAACACGTTTCCCTTGAATTTGCAACAAAAACGATTTTCAAAGACGTAACTCAAGGCGTTTTTGAAGGCGATCGCATAGGAATCGTAGGCAAAAACGGAGACGGAAAATCCACTCTTTTAAAGCTCCTCCAAGGCGCGATTAGCCCAGATTCGGGCAGAGTCACGCGCAGAAATGGCCTAACTTTTGGCATTTTAAGCCAGCGCGATCCGCTAGACGATAACGCCACAGTTCGCCAGGCCGCGCTAGAAAATCGCCAGGATTACGAGTGGGCCGCAGATTCAAAGCAGCGAGAAATCGTGGAGGCCCTTTTGGGCGGAATCAACCTGGAAGCTAAGGTTTGCACGCTTTCTGGCGGCCAGCGCAGGCGCGCGGATTTGGCACGGCTTTTGCTGCACGATTGGGATATTTTGGCTTTGGACGAGCCTACGAATCATCTTGATGTGCTTACAATTCATTGGCTTGCGGAGCATCTTTTGCACAGGTGGCAAGATGGCCAGGGCGCTCTTTTGCTGGTTACGCACGACAGGTGGTTTTTAGACGAAGTCTGCTCTTCTATGTGGGAGGTTCACGATGGCGCAATCGACCCGTTTGAAGGCGGCTACAGCGCGTACATGATGCAGCGCGTTGAGCGCGAACGCCAGGCGGATGTTCGCGAGGAACGCAGGCGGAATTTGGCGCGCAAGGAGCTTGCCTGGCTTTCTAGAGGTGCCCGCGCGCGTTCTACAAAGCAGAAGTTCCACGTTAAGCAGGCTCGCGAGCTTATAGCAGACGTTCCGCCAATGCGAGACACGCTTGAGTTAAAGCGAATGGCCACATCCCGCCTTGGTAAGCAGGTTGTTGATTTGATTGACGTTACGCAGATTTTTGCGGATTCGCTAAAGCCTGTTGGGGCAGATGCGGATATTGTAAAATCGCCATTTTCGCAGCCTACTCATAATGGAAGCGTTACGATTTCTGTAGAAGAATTGCAAGCAGAATCGCAAGCAGCCGCAGATTTGCAAGCAGAATCTCCACAAGAATCTCCACAAGAATCGCCAGCAGAATCGTCATTAAAAGAAACGTGCGCCGCCGTACAAAAAACGATTAGCGGCCGCATGATTTTAGACAATCAAACTTGGCTAATCGGGCCAGGAGACCGATTCGGCATAGTGGGAGCCAATGGCGCTGGAAAATCAACGCTTTTAGGCATAATCGACGGCTCTTTGCATCCAACTAAAGGGCACGTAAACATTGGCAAAACCGTAAAATTTGCCGTGCTTTCTCAGCGCTTAGAAGAGCTGGAAAAGCTTGGAAAATATAAGGTTAAAGAGGTTTTGAGCCGATACAAGCCAAGTTACGTAATCGACGGCAAAGAAGTGACTCCTGGCCAGCTTATGGAGAGGCTTGGCTTTAAGCCAGAGCAGCTTATGACGCCGATTGCAGACCTTTCGGGCGGCCAAAAACGCCGCATGCAATTGCTTTTGATTCTTCTAAACGAGCCAAATGTGCTAATAATGGACGAGCCTGGAAACGATCTAGACACCGACATGCTTGCCGTTATGGAAGATTTACTAGACACGTGGCCAGGCACTTTGATTGTTGTCTCGCACGATAGATACCTGCTTGAGCGCGTAACGGATCAGCAGTTTGCGTTGATTGACGGCAAGATTCGCCATCTTCCAGGCGGAGTTGACGAGTATTTAAAGATTATGGAAGACTACGAGCGCGCAAATATGCAAGAGTTGGCGGCTGGCGATTCGGCGGCGGCTTGCGATTCGTCATCTGCTGGTTCTGCGGAAAAATCAGATCAAAAATCCAATCAAAAGTCAGATCAAAAATTAACTGGCAAAGCGTACCACGAAGCCGTAAGAAGAGTTGCCGCAATAGAGCGCAAGCTAGAAAAGCTTGAGGAAGATAAAAGCGCGCTTGAGCAAAAAATGGCCAGCCACGATCCTAGCGATTTTGTTGGTTTGCAAGAGCTTAACGAGCAGTTGCAGGCAAATCAGAGCGAGTCGAGCGCGTTAGAAGAAGAGTGGCTTTCGCTTAGCGAGCAAATCTAGTACAAAATGCCAAAATCCACAAAATCCCCAAAAATCGGCGATTTTGCTCAAGATTAATGCCGCGTGCTAAATTGTTGAATTATGGCTCAAATTAAGGATATGTTGGAATCTGTAAAACCTATTCGCTTTGATGGCAGAGAAGTGGACGAGTTACGCCCAGTAAAAATCACTCGTAATTTTACAAACGTGCCAGAAGGCTCCGTGCTTATTGAGTGCGGAAACACGCGCGTTATGTGCACTGCCACCTTTACGGTTGGAGTTCCGCGCTGGAGGCGAGACACTGGTTTAGGTTGGGTTACAGCCGAGTATTCAATGCTTCCAAGGGCCACCGCCGAGCGCACCGATCGCGAGTCTGTTAAGGGCAAAATCGGCGGCCGCACGCACGAGATTAGTCGCCTTATTGGCCGCTGCCTTAGGGGTGTTATAGATACCAAGGCAATGGGCGAGTGCCTTATTCAAATTGATTGCGATGTTCTTCAAGCAGATGGCGGCACGCGTACAGCTTCGATCACTGGCGCATACGTGGCTCTTGTAGACGCGCTAAATTGGGCCGAAAAGCACAAGCATATTCGCAGCGCTAAAAACGTAATTAAGGACTCCGTTTCCGCCGTTTCGGTGGGCGTGATTAATGGCACTCCAATGCTTGATTTGCCTTACGTAGAAGACAGCCAGGCTATGACCGATATGAACGTTGCTATGACTGGTTCGGGCAATTTTATTGAGATTCAAGGCACGGCGGAGCATCGCCCGTTTAATCGCGACGAGCTTAACGTTTTGCTTGATTTGGCAGCTAAGGGAAATCGCGAGCTTCAAGCGGCTCAGCGCGCAGCTTTAAGTCAAAATTACTAAGGAGTGGCGAGCGTGAAACTTGTTGTGGCAACGCATAATGAGGGTAAACTCGTTGAAATTAAGCGGATTCTTAACGAAGAGTTTGCGGAAATATCGGAGCATATTGAGCTTGTGACGGCTGGCTCTTTGGGGCTTCCAGACCCAGTGGAAACAGGCGTGACTTTTGAGCAAAACGCGCTGATTAAGGCTAGAGACGTTGCACAAAGAACTGGATTGCCTGCGGTTGCAGACGATTCGGGCTTGATTGTAGACGTTTTGGGCGCGGCTCCAGGCATACTTTCTGCGCGCTGGAGCGGGGTTCATGGAGACGACAAGGCCAATAACGCGCTTTTGCTTAAGCAGCTGGAAGATATTCCAGACGAATGCCGAACGGCGCGATTTAGATGCGCGGCTGCTCTTGCTGTTCCTAAAGGCTGCGTTGATGCGGATCTGGAAAACACAATGTGGAAAGACAACGGTTTTGAGACTGTTCGCGTGGGAGAGATGGTTGGGCGCTTGATTCGCGAGCCTAGAGGTTGCAACGGTTTTGGCTACGATCCGCTTTTTGTGCCAAATGATCAGCCCGTTAGGGATGGTGTTCAAATGCACGATTTAACTAGCGCGCAACTTAGTCAGCAAGAAAAGAATGCGATTTCGCACCGCGGCAGCGCTTTGAGGGCACTTTTGCCAGAGTTAAAAGCGATGTTTATTGAGTAAAGAGTAAATAGTTGCGACTAAAACTTGCGACTTATCTTGCGATTTAAACTTGCGATTACAAAATGTGCGCGAGATGGGACTTGAACCCACACGTCGTAAGACACAGGAACCTAAATCCTGCGCGTCTACCATTCCGCCACTCGCGCAAAATCGCCTAAAATAGGCAAAAAATGGGTTTTTAAGAGCCACTTGACAGAATCGAACTGTCGACCTTCTCATTACGAGTGAGACGCTCTACCGACTGAGCTAAAGTGGCAGCTGCCCGAGAAGCATTCGCGACTCGCGCACAAATCAAATACTATATATGAATATCTCGATTTTGTCTAGTGCGCCGCGCCGTAATGTTCGCTTGAGTGCGAGTAGTCGTGTATTTCTGTCCGCTTTTGTGAGTATCTTGTCAATTGGAAGATGTGATGCAAGCGCCTTTGCTTAGCGTGTTTTTGTGCGCTCAAGATTGCGCTGAATTTTAAAATTATAAACGGCATTACATCGTTTATTATAAAGATGAAAGGACCTAGAAATGGCCATCAATCCACCAGTTGACGCCGTCAAGACCCCAGAATGGGCTGCATTGCAAAAGCACTATGATGAGTTGCAATCCGAAGGCGTGAGCCTGAAGAAGTGGTTTGCCGAAGATGCAAATCGCGTGGATAAGTTGAGCTTCGAAGCTGGAGACCTCCACTTCGATCTTTCTAAGAATTTGATTAAGCCAGAAACGCTTAAGCTTTTTGCAGACCTTGCTAAGGCTGTTAAGCTCGACGAGCGCACTAAGGCAATGTACACTGGCGTGCACATTAACAACACCGAAGACCGCGCAGTTTTGCACACCGCTTTGCGCCGCCCAGCCGAAGACGCTGGCAAGTTTATTGTAGACGGCCAAGATACCGTTGCCGACGTTCGCGAGGTTTTGGGTCGCATTTACGATTTTGCTAACGAAGTTCGTTCTGGCGCTTGGAAGGGCGTTACTGGCAAGAACATTAAGACCGTTGTAAACATTGGCATCGGCGGCTCCGATTTGGGTCCAGTCATGGTTTACGAGGCTTTGAAGCCATACGCCGACGCTGGCATTAGCGCTCGCTACGTTTCTAACATTGATCCAAACGATATGGCCGAAAAGACCAAGGATTTGGATCCAGAAACCACGCTTTTCATCATCGTTTCCAAGACTTTCACCACTTTGGAAACTTTGACTAACGCTCGCAGCGCTCGCACATGGTTGCTTAACAAGCTTCAGGAGAGCGGCGCAATCGACGGCAGCGATGCAAAGAA
Source organism: Gardnerella rara (assembly GCF_055452355.1). Classification (NCBI taxonomy): domain Bacteria; kingdom Bacillati; phylum Actinomycetota; class Actinomycetes; order Bifidobacteriales; family Bifidobacteriaceae; genus Gardnerella; species Gardnerella rara. The sequence continues at coordinate 154,636 of NZ_JBVBJP010000003.1, read as the reverse complement.
GGCAGAAGCTGTTGCAAAGCACTTCGTAGCTGTTTCTACCAACCTCGAGAAGGTTGAAGAGTTCGGCATTAACCCAACCAACGCCTTTGGCTTCTGGAACTGGGTTGGCGGCCGTTACTCCGTTGATTCCGCTGTTGGCACTTCTTTGGCCGTTGTTCTTGGCCCAGAGCGCTTTGAGGAGTTCTTGAAGGGCTTCCACGCAATCGATACCTACTTTGCTGAGACTCCATTCGAGAAGAATGTTGTGGTTCTTCTTGGTATGCTCAACGTTTGGTACCGCAACTTCTACAAGGTTGCTTCCCACGCTGTTCTTCCATACGATCAGTACTTGCATCGCTTCCCAGCGTATTTGCAGCAGCTCACTATGGAATCCAACGGCAAGTCGGTTCGCTGGGACGGCACTCCTGTAACCAGCGAAACTGGCGAAATCTTCTGGGGCGAGCCAGGCACCAATGGCCAGCACGCTTTCTACCAGTTGATTCACCAGGGCACTCAGCTTATTCCAGCTGATTTTATTGCCTTTGTAAACACGCCAAATCCTACTAAAGATGGCGATCAAGATGTTCACGAGTTGTTCTTGGGCAACTATCTTGCACAGACTAAGGCTCTTGCTTTTGGAAAGACGGCAGACGAGGTTCGCGCTGAAGGCACTCCAGAGGAGATTGTTCCAGCTCGCGTATTTAGCGGCAACCGTCCAACCACTTCCATCTTTGGCGATGCTTTGACCCCATTTAGCTTGGGTGAGTTGATTGCTCTCTACGAGCACATCACTTTTGTTGAAGGCACCGTTTGGGGCTTGGATTCTTACGATCAGTGGGGTGTGGAGCTTGGCAAGCAGCTTGCAAAGCAGATTACTCCTGCAATCTCTAAGGATGATAGCGCTTTGGCGGCTCAGGATGCTTCTACGCAGAGCTTGATTCGCTTCTACCGCGCTCATCGCAAGTAAGTGAGCGTGTAGCAATCTTATTTGATTGTTGAAAAGCCTCTTGGCGTATATGCGTCAAGAGGCTTTTTGTTGCTTAAATCGACAAAAATCGCAACAAAATCGGGAGATTTTTCCCGAGAATGTTGTTCAAATCGGCAAAATTAGCAACAAACTCGGTAAGTTTTTCCCGAGAATGTTGTTCGAAACGTCAAAATTAGCAACAAACTCGGTAAGTTTTTCCCGAGAATGTTGTTCGAAACGTCAAAATTAGCAACAAAGTCGGGGAAAGATGACGGCTCTTGTTGCTTGACACAAGATTGGCGATATTTTATAATTAGCACGAACTTAAGGAGGTGATTGCTGTGAAACATGACAGTACGGGTTGTAATCAAAGTGCTAATACTGCTAATACCGTTAACGCTGTTAGTGACGATTCAGACAGTGTTAGTAGTAGTACGGACGTTCCTCCTGAATATAAAAAAGCCAGCAATCGCCGCCAAAACGCTTGCGTTTATGGATTAGTTTATTAGGCTTACTAGGTTTATTGGGCTTATTGGGTTTATTGTGCTTGCACAAAGTAACCGCAGAATAACCGCAGAATAACCGCAGAATAAACACAAAATAACCGCAAAATAAACACAAGCGCAAAATAGTGGTGATAAGCGGCTCTCGAAGAAAATACACGTTCCTAGAGGACTTATCATGACAATATTTACAACATCTGGAAAAAACGGTGCCAGCGCGCAAGTGGACGAAAACACTCGTTTTTGGTCCGACATTATTGTGTGCGTAGGCATAATCGCGCTTTTTGGCGTAAGCGCTTTTCTTTTGCAGCGCATTAATCAGCCAATTGGCCCTAGTGGTATACCTTCCGCGGTTTCTACCGACCTTATTAATCTGCCATATTACACGCTTAGATCCGTGTTTCGCATGATGCTTGCGCTTATAGCATCGCTGATTTTTACTATTGTTTACGGGTCTCTTGCAGCCCGCAGCCGCCGCCTAGGCAAGGTGCTTATGCCGCTGCTGGATATTTTGCAATCCGTTCCAATTCTTGGTTTTCTTTCGGCTACAGTAACGATTTGGCTGGTGATTTTCCCAGGGTCGATGATGGGCGTTGAAGCCGCTTCGATTTTTGCGATTTTTACAAGCCAGGCTTGGAATATGACTTTCTCGTTCCACCGTTCGCTTTTAAGCGAGCCAAAGGAGTTAGACGAGGCCGTGCGCAGCCTGCAGCTTACGCATTGGCAGCGATTCTGGGTGCTGGATATGCCAAACGCAATGATTCCGCTGCTTTGGAACTGCATGATGAGCGTTGGCGGCGGCTGGTTCTTCCTTACCGCTTCCGAGATGATTTCCGTAAACAATCACACTTACGCACTGCCTGGCGTTGGTAGCTTTGTGGCGCAATCCGCCGCAGAAAACAAGCTTGGAAACATTTGGTGGGCCATTTTATCCATGATTGTTGTTGTGCTTGCAATCGACTTCTTCCTTTGGAAGCCGCTTACCGCTTGGTCGGAGCGATTCCGCATAACGCAAAGCGCATCGGACGAAGAGCGCAAAAGCGCGATTTTAACGTTAATCCGTCATTCGCATGCGGACGAAGTTATTAGCAAGCTGTTTTTGCCAGTTCGCGAGTGGTTGGAAGTGATTACTCGTCCATTCGGCCGTACGGGCGCAAAATGGCCTCGTAAAGCGTCTGCCCGCAAGCTTGGCGATTTAGTTTTCAACATTGTAACTATTGTTTTAATCCTTGCGGCTGCCGCGCAAATGCTCTACTTTGTGGCCACGCGCACGGGTTTGCAAGAGTTCGCCACGGCTGGAGTGCTGGGCATTCTCACTTTTGCGCGCGTTGCTGTGCTGATTTTTGTTAGCTCGCTGATTTGGGTGCCAATAGGCGTGTATATTGGCGTAAATCCTAAGATTTCGCGCATTATGCAGCCTGTTGTACAAATCCTGGCTAGCTTCCCAGCAAACTTTATATTCCCGTTTGCAATTATGTGGTTTATGGCTTGGCACATTGACCTTGGCTGGGGAAGTATTATTTTGATGGCACTTGGCACGCAATGGTACATTCTGTTTAACGTTATTGCGGGTGCTAGTGCAATTCCAGACGATTTGCGCGAGATGGCAAGAAGCTTTAGATTAAGCCGCGTGCTTAAGTGGAAGACTCTTATTTTGCCTGCGATTTTTGGATCTTGGTGCACGGGCGGAATTACGGCCGCTGGCGGCGCATGGAACGCTTCGATTGTGGCAGAAATCGTAGAATACGGCAAGAACCGAATGGCCACTCAAGGTTTGGGTGCGTATATTACAAACGCAACAACTGTGGGTGATTCTGTAAAAACTCTTGTTGGAGTAACAGTTATGAGCTTAATAGTGGTGTTAAGTAATCGACTGTTCTGGGCGCCTTTGCAAAGGTACTCCGCAAAAAGATACGTGTTGAATTAATTGAATTAAAAAGATTGGCAAATATTATGAACACTTTAAACAAAAACGCTGAATTGAATGCACAGAATTTGGCTTCACAGAATTTGGCTTCGCAGTCTTCGATTACAAGCGACATTATTGACGCAAAGCACATAAGTCAGAGTTTTACATCGGATAGTGGCACCACTCAGCACGTGTTGCACGATATTTCCTTCACTCTGCAAGAGGGAGAAATCGTAGCAATTCTAGGGCGTTCGGGCGCGGGAAAGTCAACCTTCTTAAGAACAATGGCAGGCCTGATTCAGCCTACAGAGGGAACGGTTAAGTATCGCGGACGCGAGCTTACAGGGCCAAACCCAGGGGTTGCAATCGTGTTCCAAACCTTTGCTCTTATGCCATGGCTTACGGTTCAAGACAATGTGGAGCTTGGTTTGCGTGCTAGAGGCGTTAGTAAAGAAAAGCGCACGGAGCTTGCTCTTGCAGCAATCGATGCAATTGGTTTGGACGGCTTTGAAACCGCGTACCCAAAGGAACTTTCGGGCGGTATGCGCCAGCGCGTAGGCATTGCGCGTGCACTGGTTTTGCGCCCAGACGCTCTGTTTATGGACGAGCCATTTTCGGCTCTCGACGTTCTTACGGCAGAAAATCTTCGTCAAGAAGTGCTTAAGCTTTGGTCTAGCGAAGAGCGCGATATTAAGTCGGTTGTAATCGTTACGCACAACATTGAAGAAGCTGTGCAAATGGCGGATCGCGTGGTTGTTTTGGGCTCGCATCCAGGTCATTTGATTGCAGACGTGCAGGTTGATTTGCCTCGCCCGAGGGACAAGCACAGCGCGGAATTTGAGGCTATGGTCGATAAGCTTTACGCAATTTTGACTGGCTCGAATCCCGAAGGAGATGTGGAGGCAGAAAACGCGGAATCTGCAGCTGCTAGCGATTCGTCTAGCGCGGCTGCCGACTCTGTGCCTGCAGAGCAAACGGATGCGGAAGAAACCGAGGCCGCAGCAATCGCCGACATGCTTATTCAAAAGCATCACGACGCAGAAGTGGAAGCTAAGCAAAACGAAGAACAGGCGGAATCTGGCGAGGCAAAGCCAGAGCCAGTGGCTGTTCGATTGCTTCCAAACGCAACTCCAGGCGGTATGGCCGGTTTGCTAGACGTGATTTCGGAAACTCCAGATGGCATTGATTTGGCCGATTTGGCTGCGGATTTGTCGTTTGAAATCGATGATTTGTTCCCACTTGTGGATGCTGGAACAATGCTTGATTTGCTTACGGCAGAAAACGGCCATATTACGATTACGCCAGCTGGCCAAGAGTGGCATAACGCCGACATTCTGCACAGCAAGCAGGTGTTTGCGCGACTTGCGATTGAGCACGCGCCTCTTGTTCATGCGATTGATCAGGCTTTGAGCCGAAACCGCAACGGAAAGCTTCGCGGTGAGTTGATTTTGGATTTGCTTCGCAGCAAGCATACAGACGCGTTGGCTCGTCAGCAGTTTGATATTGCGATTAGCTGGGGTCGTTATGGTGAGCTTTTTGACTACGATGCTGACGACGATGAGTTAACTCGTACCGTTGAAACAGCGCCACTTAACAGCGTTGCACGATAATGTTGCGTGCTAGTGTTTCGCTAGTGTTTTCGGTAGTGTTTTCGGCAAAATCGCATTGCATAAATCTGTGGCAAGCTGGCCGCTAAATGTCCATTATGGAGCCTAAATTTATGTTCGTATGCTTTCAATAAGCGGATGCCGCATAGTCTGCTTATTAGTAGTCTAGTCAGCTTTTAAAGATTGGCAGATGGAAGCTCCCGTTAAGCAAACTTTTCGGGATGGATTATCAAAACGGGTAAAAAAGTGCAAAAATTATTGCAAAATCCCTGTTTTGGTTAAACTTGCGCTGATATGCGGCGGCGATGGAGGAATTATTATGGTGAATGCTGTAGAAGCATTTGATGCTAAGCATCTTAAGGCTGCCGAAGAAATCCCAGCCTTCCGCCCTGGAGATACCGTTGACGTTAACGTTAAGATTCAGGAAGGCAACAACACTCGTATTCAGACCTTTACTGGCGTAGTTATTGCGCGTAAGGGTGCTGGCGTTCGCGAGACTTTTGTTGTTCGTAAGGTTAGCTTCGGTACTGGTGTTGAGCGTCGCTTCCCACTTCATTCCCCAGCTATCGATTCGATTAAGCTGGTTCGTAGTGGTCGCGTTCGTCGCGCTAAGCTTTACTACTTGCGCGCTTTGCGTGGCAAGGCTGCTCGTATTGCCGAGCGTCGTGACAACAGCGCTGCTAAGTAAATTTATTTAGGTTAAGGATTTACATAAGGATTAATATGCATTCCGAAGACTTGCAAAATAGCGATAATCATATTGTTAATGTGGCAGGTCACGGCTTAAATCCTTCTCCTGTTCCACCCGAGCCAGAAGTTGAGCGTAATCTTGCTTCTGGCTCTGGTGTTATGAGCGCTTTTAAATTTGGCTCTAATCGTTGCAAAATCAGGGGAAATCACGTTTCTAGCAATGGCAATAAAGCAAAAACTGTAAAGCTTTTTAAAACTTCTTGGAAAGAGCTTGTTGCCTGGTACGTTTTGCCTATTATTGTGGTGATTCTTTTGCGAATCTTTATTCTGGGCGTGTATTTTATACCGTCTGGATCTATGCTAGACACAATTCATATAGGCGATTACGTTGTTACGTCTAAGTTGACTCCTAAGGTTTTTTCGCTAAATCGCGGCGATATTGTTGTGTTTGAAGACCCAGCTAATTGGTTAAATGGCGAAAGCAGCAGAGGTGGCATTCTTGCTGGCAGAGACTTAATTAAGCGCCTTATTGGGCTTCCTGGAGACACGGTTGAGTGTAAGGGGGACGGCGACCCTATTTTGGTTAATGGCGTTCCTGTTTTAGAGTCTGCCTACATTAGGCCAGGAGTAAGCCCGAGTGCTTTTCCGTTTAAAGTTAAAGTTAAGCCAGGCCACGTTTTTGTTCTTGGAGACAATCGCGCTAATTCCGCGGATTCTAGGTATCATAAAAACGATGGCGACGATGGCCTTGTGCCGATTTCTAAGATTGAAGGCGTGGCGTTTATGCGAGTTTGGCCGTTCAATCGTATGGGCATTTTTGAAAATCATAGCGACGCTTTTGATGATGTAAAAGCCAAGTCTGCAAATAAGTAGCGGTGGGCAAGTGTCGTCAGTTATTCCATCTTTTGACTTTGAAAAAAATCTTTTGCAAAGTGGCTTCGATTGGGTTATTGGCTTAGACGAAGTTGGTCGCGGTAGCCTTGCTGGCCCAGTTATGGTTGGCGCTGCGCTTTTTAGTGCGAAAAAGATTGAGTCTGGGTATTTTCCGCAGGGTTTAGCGGATTCCAAGCTTCTTAACGCGCATAAGCGAGAGGGTTTGCTGGAGCCGCTTGAAAATTGGTGTGATTCTTTTGCTGTTGGGTCTTGCTCAAATAAAGAGATTGACGAGTGGGGCATTAGCTACGCTCTTGGTGTGGCTGCTATTCGCGCGATTAACGATGTTCAAAATCGCATGCGCTCTAGCCTTAAAGATGCGCGGATTGCTGCGATTTTGGACGGTCCTTTTAACTACATTGGCAAGGTTTTAGGCACTTTTGATGCTCCTAGTATGCAGTTTTCTGTAAAAGTTAACACTTTGGTTAAGGCAGATCAAAAGTGTGCGAGTGTTTCTGCGGCCTCCGTTATTGCTAAGGTTACTCGAGATTCGCTTATGATTGATTTAGCGCAAAATCCTAAGTACGCTGCTTACGATTGGGCTAGTAACAAGGGCTACGGTTCTAAGGCGCATCGTGCTGCGATTTTACAGCACGGCGCTAGTGATTTACACCGTTTAAGCTGGCATTTGGGGTAGGCTTAAGCGGCGATTTGGCTGCGTTTTGGCGGCGATTTGGGGTAGCGCCTGAGCGGCGATTTGTCAGTTTGCGCTCGCCTCGTTCGGCGTGTTGATGCCTGGCGTTTAGCGTAATCTTGTGTGTTATAAAGTGTAATTGCAATTTGTTAGAGATTAAGTTTTTAAAGAGTGTTTTAAGAATTTTGTGTGCTGCTTAGAGTTGTTTTGATGTGTGATTGTGTTGATTGTGATTGCGTTGATTTTAGATGGTTTTTAGATGATTTATCGATTTGCAAATTGTAGTTCTTTGATGGGTTTTATTAACAAGAAAAGGATAGTTAAATGATTAGTCGTTTCTTTGCTTTTGTTCCAGGTGTTAAGCATCTGGTTGCCTTAAGAGCGGCGTGTCTTGCTATATCTTCTCTTGCAAACATTGGCTTTGTGTATGTTTGCGTTGGCATTCTTTCGCCTATTTTGATTCCAGCAAAATACACTGGTAAATCTTTGCTTAGCTCCGTTGAGTTAACGTCTTACTTAATCTCCCTTGTTGGTATTTTGATTGTAAAATACATTGCTTTTCATCAGTCGTGTATTATTTCCACCGAAATCGGCACTCGCGTAGCTATTAAGCTTAAGCCTAAAATGTTGCGCTCTATGATTTCTCTTAGTGCTTCCAATCGTCTTAGCTCTAGCGCGTATTCTTCGATTTGCGTAAATGACGATATTGCTTGGGTTCAGCGTTGGGCTGGCTTGCTTTTGCCTCAGATTCTTGCCGCTTTCCCTATGCCTTTTGCGGTTAGCATTGCGCTGTTTTCAATCAACACCTATTTGGCAACTATTTGCCTGTTTGCGGCCGTTTTTTCTGCGCTGGCTCTTGCTAGCGCGCTTTATAACGTTCGCGCCTCTCTGCGCTGTTTATGCGCGTTTTTGGCCTATTTTATGCTTGCTGTTGCTGTTGTTTGTACCGTGTGGCTTCTTTCTGTGCGTTCTGTTGGTCTTCCTGCTGCAATGCTAACTTTGCCGCTTCTTATGCTAAGCGTGGATCCAATTCGCCGAGTTGCCAATTGCATGCACATTAAAAATCGTGCCGCTTTGGGTCTAAATAATATTGGTGATTTGTTTAAAAGCGTTGCAAACAGTGAAGATTATTCTTTTGATTCAGAGTCTTTATTAGAAGAATTAGACAGCAAAACAACATTAAGCATTCCAGATGGTGCTAGCAATGTTTCGCTGCACGTTCGTTGCAATTTTGTTAAGAATAATCAGCCTTTGCGAGCATCGTTTAACGTTTCTAGCGGAAAACTAAACATAATGCCAAAAGAGTATTACGATTTGGTAGCAAACAACGTGCTTAATGGTGTTACTTTTAGCTCTAAATCCGACGTTGCGTTGTCGTATAACGATAGCTACGCTCTGCCTGATTTAGGTTCGCAATCGCCGTTTGTGGCGTCGGATTTTGGCGATATTTCGGGCAATTCTTCTTACATAACGCTTAATAACGCGGAACCTGGTGCGCTGGCGGATCTTGTAACAATTGTGCGCAAGAATAGTCACCTGTTTTCCGCCACTTTGCGCGAAAACCTGCTAATGGCCTCTAAAAATGCCACCACTACGTCTATGTGGCAGGCGCTGGGGGCTGCACGCGTGGATGGCGTTGTTTACGCGGATTACAACGGTTTAGACTTGCGCGTTAGCAATATTAATGTGGAAAATAAGCAAGACGTTTTTAGGCGACTTGTTATGGCGCGTGCGCTTATTCGCCGAACGCCAGTGTATATTTTTGACTATTCTTCCCAAGATATTAGTGCTAAAGAGGCTAAAAACCTGTGCGATACTTTGCGCAAAATCGCTAGAAAAGCTACGATTCTTGTGTTTCTTCCAAGCGATAGCTATGCAACTAGCGCAGATAATTTGGTTAAGGTTAGTGTGTTTAACGGTTCGCGCGCGGCGGCTGGTGCGGCTGGCGTGGCTGGTGGTGCGGCTGGCGTTTCGGGAGATGCGGCAAGTGGTGCGGGTGCGCAAGTCGCAAGTAATATCGCAAGTAACATCGCAAGTAATACCTCTGGTAAAGTCGAAAATATTGCTCATAATAATGGCAAAAAGTCAAACGTGTCGGCTTTAAAGAGGGCATTATTTGCCATTCTTAGCGCATTTTCAACCGCAATCAACATTGTTTGCGCAGTGCTTATTCCCGTTTGTGCAATCGCCGCAATGTTTGCAATTGCCAGCAGGCCGCTTTTTGGGCTAGCTGTTAAAGACTACGTTCTTGTGTTAGTTATTTGTGCGTGCCTTAGGTGCATAACGCTTGTGGCGTCTTTTGCGGGGCTGGATTTGCATCACGCTCATCTGCATAAGGCTGGCTTTAGTATGAGCGTTGGTATGGTTCTTTCGATTGTTCCAGCAATCGTTTTGCTATGCTACTTTAACGCGCAAATCGCGATTTTTGCGGCTGTAATTTGCTCGCTAATCGTGTTTATAATCCCAGGGTTGTTTAGGCTCAGTCTTAAAAACTTTATTAACAAGGTTCATCTAGACCAAAAAATGGTTGAGCTAGAAGTGGACGACGTGGAGCTTGGCCTAGAAGAAGTGCTGGCGTTCCGTCAGGGAGACCATTGCGTTAAGCGAGTTGTTGATTCAATGAAAAAGCTGGCTCAGCAGCGCGTTAGATTATCGCGCAAAGTGGGCAGAATGCAGGCAATTCTTATGTCTGTTGCGCTTATTGGCATCGCCAACGCAATAATGCTGGTTTCCAACACCATTCATCCGCTTGTTACTAAGAATCCGCAGTGGAACGTTGTGTATGCGGTTATGGCAATTATTATTCTTATTAGCCTTATCCAGCAGGTTCTAGACGTTGTTATTAGGCGTATTCCTTGGGTTGTGGATATTAATCATGCTGCGCAATCGTAGGGGGCGTGAGTTGCGTGGCGTGCGTGGGCCGCGTGGGTCGCGTGGTGTAGTGGGCGCGCGTTATAGCAGCGCACCAGTATCTAGAAGCGTTACGGCTTTTATGTGGCTTGTGTTGCTTGCTGTTCTGGTGGGCATTGCTATTGGCTTAATTTTGCCAAAAATCAACCAAAATGTTGGAAATATTACGGGCGAATACGTTGCAATTGGGGATGCTGCGCAAAAACTTAGCCAGCTAAAGGTAGGCAAATCGCACGCGTCGGGCTACAACAGAAGCGTTTTTGGCTATAGAACCACCGACGAAGATAAAAACGGATGCGATGTTAGAGAAGACGTGCTTGCGCGCGATTTGATGCATGTTCGCTTTAAATATGCTGGCTCTTGCAAAGTGGTGTCTGGGCTTTTGCGCGATCCATACACGGGGCTAAACATCAACTTTGTGCGCGGGCGCAAAACCAGTGCGCTTGTTCAAATCGACCATGTTGTGGCGCTAGAAAATGCTTGGCAATCTGGGGCGTGGAAGTGGAGTCGTGCTAAGCGGCTTAAGTTTGGCAACGATATGCTAAATCTTCTTGCTGTGCAGGGGGCTGCGAATCAAGAAAAAGGCTCTGCTTCTGCGGCTTATTGGCTGCCGTCTAATAAGACGTTTAGATGCGATTATGTGGCTAGGCAAATTGCTGTTAAGTACAAGTATGGGCTTAGCGTTACCAGCGCGGAAAAGCAGAGTATGGCGTCTGTTTTGCATGGGTGTTCTGCGCAGGCGCTGCCTACAAAGTAGTGGCGCGTTGCTCAAATTGGCGTGTTGAGCTACAAAATGCGTCAATTTTTCCCGACTTTGTACCATGTTTGGCCTAAATCACGTACAAAATGCGTTAATTTTTCCCGATTTTGTACCATGTTTGGCCTAAATCACGTACAAAATGCGTCAATTTTTCCCGATTTTGTACCATGTTTGGCCTAAATCACGTACAAAATGCGTCAATTTTTCCCGACTTTGTACCATGTTTGGCCTAAATCACGTACAAAATGCGTCAATTTTTCCCGACTTTGTACCATATTTGACCTAAATCACGTACAAAATGCGTCAATTTTTCCCGAAAATGTTGTTCGGAACGGCAAAATCTGCAACAAAATGCGGCGTTATGCAAATAAAAAAGGTGCAAACCAAAACTGATTTGCACCCTTATGCTTTTCCAATCGATTTGATTAATCAATCAAATCACATTAATGGCTTAAAGCTATTTTTAGGCTTCTAGGCTCTTAGTTTCCTAGTTTTCTAGGCTTCCCACTTAGTAGGCTCAATAACCTCTTTGCCACCCATGTACGCTTGCATAGCCTTTGGAATATCAATCGAACCATCCTCGTGCTGATGATTTTCCAAAATCGCCACAAGCCAACGAGTAGTAGCCAAAGTGCCATTAAGCGTGCTAACTGGGCGAGTCCCGCCATCTTCCATGCGCTCGCGAACGTTTAGGCGACGAGCCTGATACTCCGTGCAGTTAGACGTAGACGTCAACTCGCGGTAGCGGTCCTGAGTTGGAACCCAGGCTTCGCAGTCAAACTTGCGCGCGGCAGAAGAACCGAGGTCGCCAGCGGCGGTATCAATGATTCTGTAAGGAACTTCCACTTTTGCAAGCATTTCTTGTTCCATTCCAAGCAGCTTTTGATGCTCGGCGCGAGAATCTTCCTGCTTGCAGTAAACAAACATCTCTACTTTATCGAATTGATGCACGCGAATAATGCCAGACGTGTCTTTTCCAGCAGCGCCAGCTTCTCGGCGGTAACAGCTAGACCAACCGCAGTAGCGCAAAGCGCCATTGCTAAGGTCAAGAATCTCATCTTCGTGCATGCCAGCTAGTGCAACCTCAGAAGTGCCAACTAGGTATTGGTCATCTGGTTCGCGCAGGCGATAAATCTCGTCTGCGTGCGAATTTAAGAATCCCGTTCCGCGCATAACTTCTGGGCGAACAAGCGTTGGCGTAATGGCAAGCGTAAAACCGTGCTCTTCTGCCTGGTCTACAGCCATTGTAAGCATTGCAATCTGCAAGCGTGCCACAGCTCCACGCAAGAAGTAGAAGCGCGAACCCGCAACCTTTACGCCTCTGCGCATATCGATTCCAGCAACGCCAGTTCCAAGAGTTAAGTGGTCCTTTGGCTCAAACCCTTCCGCGGCAAAGTCGCGAGGAGTTCCAACCTTTTTAACAACTACGTAGTCGTCTTCTCCGCCTTCTGGGGCTTCGTCTTCTACAATGTTAGAAAGCTTCCACATTGCGGTTGTGTAGTCTGCCGTAGCTTGCTCGGACTGAGCCTTAAACTCTGCAACCTTTTGCGCTAGCTCTTTTGTTTGGGCTATGAGTGTTGCTTTTTCGCTATCTTGTGCGGCTGCAACCTTCTTTCCGATTGCTTTTTGATCGGCTCGGGCTGCCTCAAACGCCTTTAAACTTGTGCGGCGCAAATCATCTGCGCGAAGCACTTCATCGACTAGTTCCACAGACTCGCCACGCTTGCGCTGCGACTCCTTAACTATGTCGGCATGTTCACGAATAAATTGGATATCAAGCATGACTTCTAGCCTAGTGCCGCAAGGCGACAGATGCGCGACGACCTGCCTTTTCGCTTAAAGCGTAGCGCGCGAACTACTTTCCGTGTTTTGTACGTGATTTAGGTCGATTTTGGTACAAAGTGCGGAGTTGTTTGACGCTTTTTGTTGTTCTGCGTGCTGGTTAGAGCTACAAAGTGCGGAGAATCGCTCGCGCGGATTAGATGCGATGCTTGCGCTCGGGTATTGGCTTTAGCCTTACGATTGTGCGCGCGTCGATGAACATTTCTTGCTCGGGTCGGCTCCCGTTTGCGGCCGCGTCGCGCATAAGATGCAATGTTTCGCCGTCCCAGCTGATTACGTGACCAATCGCGTCGTGATACTCGATTTTTTGTGCGCTGCCGTCGGTTTCTTGCGATCTGCCATCGGTTTGCAATCTTTCGCCGTCGCCTAATTGCGCAATTTTGTACGTTCGCACCACAATCCGCGCGCCAACTGGTATAAACTCTGGCAGAATCTGCCGCCTAATTAAGCTAATCGTGCCGCCGCCTTCCGCGTTATTTATCGTCGTAGTGACCTTTGCATGCATAAATTATAATCGTGTCATCTGTAAACGAGTATACGATTCTATCTTTGTCGCTCACTCGTCTACTCCAACAACCAGAATAGTTTCCTTTAAGTGGTTCGGGTTTTCCTTTTCCGTCGATTGGATTCCGCATAATTTCTTTAATAATATTGTTAAGCTTTTTACGAGTTTTATTATCGCTTTCCCAATAGAGATAGTCACTCCAAGCGTCTGGAGTCCAAGCAATTTTTCTCATTGTTTGAATCCTAATGTTTAATCTAATCCATGATTAAATTGTGCTCTTCGAGCTTTATGGTGCCATTTTTAACGCCATCAATCTGCGATTTTAAATATGCCTGATTTGACGGCGAGTAAAATGGGTCTAGCGAAAAATCTAACGGTATTCTCTTTTCACGACCAATCGTTTTGATAAACACGTTCAGCGCGGCGCTCATAGAGATTCCGAGTTCTTTGCAAACTCGTTCTGCGTTGAGTTTGTCTTCTTTCTTTGCGCGAAAGTTTACGTTTACTATGTCTGTTGTTACTGTATTCATCTTGGTTCCTACTCTTATGCTTTTGTGGAGAATTTTATACTTTTGCATAAATGTATACGATAATTATATATGATGTAACGTAAATATCATTAATTATGCAAGCAATTGTTGATGATTTTCGGTAACGCGGGTGCGACGACCGACATTTCCGCTTTTTGTTGCAGATTTTGTGGTTTTGAGCTACATTTTCGGGAGGTTTTTCCCGAGAATGTTTCCAAAATTGGCCGAAATGGGAACAAACGCGGTGGAAAGGGAACAAACGCGGGAAATCGCTAGCGCTGATTAGATGCGATGCTTGCGCTCGGGTATTGGCTTTAGCAAGTGCTGTCTTTTTATATTTTGCTATTATTTTCGCACCCTATATGGTTTTATATGGTATTTACATTTGAATATTGACTTTATGATTAATAGATGGAATACTAGATAAATAGGAACTAGATATCGGCAAAAATCTATAGGATTTGCCGATGTGCGTTATGGTGTTTTTATAAGAGGGAAGAGGGCAATAAAATACATGAAGTGGTACGAAGAAGTGCTTGACGAAATTAGTGCAGGCAGAACTTATTCTCATGGGGAATTAGTGAGCAAGCTTAAATCGTTGAAGTCTAATATGTCAAATAGTACTTATCATTGGTCTATATCATCTTTAGTCAGCAATGGAAAATTGCTTAAACTTGGGTATGATTCGTATAGTCTGCCCGAAGCTTCGCATAAAAAACAGTATTATCCAGATTATTCCAATAAGTCCATTAAATTGATAAAGGTTATTTCTAAAAAATATCCACACGTCCTTTTTACTGTGTTCGAAACAGCTTTAATGAATGATTTTTTGAATCATTTGGTTGCGCAAAATACAATTTTTTTGCAAGTGGAGAAAGAAAGCAGTATATATGTTTTTCGATTTCTTCAAGAAGCTGGATATAAAAATGTTATGTATAATCCTAGTAAAAAAGAATTTGATTTGTATTGGTCAAAAGATTGTATTGTTGTAACAGATATGATATCTGAATCTCCAGTTTTTGCAGTGGATTCTTATTTGTCAACTGATTTTCATTCAATAACCTTAGAGAAAATTCTCGTTGATATGTTATCAGATAAATTAATATCTACAACTTATAGTATCGCTGAATTTAGTGATGTTATTGCGCAGGCTAAAAGTGTATATCTTCTCGATAAAGTGAGAATGCTTAGATACGCAGCAAGGCGTAATCGCAGGAATATGCTCGTAAAGTACCTGGAAGGATAGAGGGTGGTTATGTTTCTTAAAGAAAATTTTACAGCAGAACACATCTCTAGGCTTAGGTCTGAAACGAAATCTGATCCTTCTATATTAGAGAGAACTGTTTTTGCTTTTGGTTTGCTTGAGGCGATTGCTAAAGTTGGTCTTCCCTTTATATTTAAGGGCGGAACCTCTCTTTTAGTTATGCTTAATTCTCCAAAGCGTTTAAGCACTGATATTGATATTATTGTTAATCCGAATACAGATATTGATGCTTATATTGAAAAAGCTGGGAAAATATTCCCGTTTATAAGTGTAGAAGAGAATATTCGAGAAAGCTCTCGTAACATAGAAAAGCGTCATTTTAGATTCCATTTTCTTTCTCCAAGAACTGGTAAAGATATTAATGTGCTGTTGGATGTCTTGTTTGAAAATAATCCATACGAAGATATAGTTAAATATCCAATTAAGAATAAGTTCCTTTTAAGCGATGATAACAATCTTATTGTAAATGTTCCTAATAAAAATTGTATTTTAGGAGATAAACTCACTGCGTTTGCACCTCATACTACTGGCATTCTTTTAGGTGATGGCAAGGAGTTAGAGGTTATAAAGCAATTGTTTGACTGTTGGACTCTTATACAAGAAATGGACGATTACAACTTAGTAGTTAGATCTTATAACAGAGTTTCTCAGATTGAGCTTGAGTATAGGAATCTTAGTATTAGTTCATTGGATTGCTTAAAAGATACTATTGATAGTTGCATTTGTATTATGGGCAGAGGTTCTGTAAATTCAAATGACTATGAGAGTTTTTCTTTAGGTATAAATGCTATTAAGGGTCATGTTTTTTCTGAAAGAATCAATGGAGAAAATGCTTGTATTTATGCCAGCGAAGTAATGTATCTTGCTGCGTGTATTTTAACTGGCAAAACTGTTTTCAAACGTATTACAAATCCAGATGAATACAGAGATGTGTGTTTGAAAATAAGTGGTATGAAAAAGATTAGTAGTATTCGAAACACTAATCCATTGGCGTATGCTTATATGATTGAAGCGTTGCAAATGTTAAATGATGTTGGGTTGTATAACGAGAGCATTTTATAGACCGCGTGCGCTCCGACCTACCTTTGCGCTTAAAGCGTAGCGTGCGAACGGCACGACCCACCTGAGCGCTTTGCTCAAGATTCGTTATATTTGTCTCAGCGGTGAGACATTTGTAACGTTTTTTGGCTGATTTTTGTTACGTTTGTCTTGGCGGTGAGGCATTTGTAACACTTTTTGGCCAAAATTCGTTATATTTGCATCATTGATGAGACAAATATAACGCAAGCAGAGCGCTGTCTAGAGCTACAAAGTGCGGAAGGTTGTTCCGCATTTTGTACGTGATTTGGGTTGAATTTGGTACAAAGTGCGGAAAATCGCTAACGCGGATTAGCTGCGATTTTTGCGCTCGGGCACGGGCTTTAGCCTTACGATTTGCATGCGCTTGTGGTTCGCGCGCACCCAAACCACAACATATTGTGGTTTTGCGACACGCGGGTTTTGCAAGACACTCCGCCTACTACATAAAACTATTCGGTTATTATCGCATATTCAATAGATTTTTTTGCAAAATCCAATCATTATAAAAACTTTTACGCTCTGCGCAATTATGTTGGGTTGCAACTTGCAATTCGTTCTGGGGGGGGGGTATAAATATTAATGGCTTCGGTTAAAGCTGCGCTTTGCTATCTTGTTTTTGCGTGCGAGTTAATCGCTGGGTTAATCGTTGGGTTAGCCCCGAGTTAATCGCGCGTCTAGCGCCGCGTTGAGCGATTGCTGAACGTTTATGCTGTGTTGGGCAGTGGGAGTCCCCGCTTTGTACGGGTACTGGTTGGAACGCTCGGCACATTGTGCTTAACGCCCTTTGAGTATTGGATTTGTCTGGTACTCTACCCGTTTTGGGCGTTGTGCGCAAATGCGTAACACAAGCAAGAGCGAAGTGCAACAGAGTAACTAAGAATAAAGAGGAACAAGCCGCATGGAGTGGGTCCATGCAGTGTGTTGGGGTTTGCCACGATATTCGCGGTGCCAGGAAAGGTGAGTAGACTATGTTACCAGCAGGGTTACGTGGATTCGCATCACGCGTGGGGCGTCTTGCGTTGCGCGCTTTTGCTTGGAATAAGGAGGGCGCCGAGTCTTGCGCCGCCGCTTCTGCTGCCGCTTCTGCCACTTCCGAAAGCATCGCCGCTGCCACCGCGTCCACCGCAGCATGCACAGCACACCCATCCCACACTCTTCGCCGCGCGCTTCTAGCAATGCTCGTAGCCGCCGCCACGCTCCTCGCAATGCTCATCTTGCCGCCAGTAAATAGGGCTTTTGCTGATGAGGGTGCTCGTTGGGATTATGGCGGAACTGGCTATATTTCTGGTAAGGGTTTTGATTGGGCTGATTCTACACGAGATTTGAACATTAGTTACCCACGTTTGTGGACTGGTCAAGATGGTAAAAAGAAGATTACCTGGACAGTTACCTTTAATAAGAATTCTTATTTGCTTGCTCATATTAGAGGAGGCACTTTAAGAGTTAAAGATAAAAATGGATACAAAAACCTTGTTATAGAACCACACTCATCTTACGCAGGCCATAGTGATGTTCCTCCAGAAGGTGCAGGTTTTTCTGGCTCCAAACCGCTTTTTATGGTATTTCTTCCTAAAGGAATTAATAACGTTAATATTGATCGTAGGCGTACTGGTCGAGATGCTCTTGGAGGTAACGGCAAGTTTGCTCGTTGGCCATATGAATATGGTAAAGGTGGTAAAGATCTTAAAAAGTGGTACAAAACCTATCCAGAAGATGTTGTAGCAGATAAGTTAATCCAGTGCAGCGATGGATATGAATGTAAAGATCCTGCTGAACGAGATAGAAAAACTCAAGAATTTTTAAATGAGTCTTGGGAAGAATCTTGGAGAAAGCTTACTCTAATTAAAAATAATGGCGTAAAAAAGAGTAGTTGGAGTTGTCAAAATGGAAAAATAGACTATAATCAGTCAATTGCTTCATTCGCTGGTCCTAGTAATTGGAATAAATATAACGGCGCGCACTATGACAGTGGAGACGGTTTTGATACCTTTTGGAATGAGGCGTTAGGTGAAAAAAGACTTGGTTCTGGCGAGTGCATAGGAGAGTCTTGTAGAGGTTATAGCTTAGCTGAGATTAAACAGTGGAAAAGTAAGTTTCAGGTTGTTCTTGCTTCTTGGGAAAAGAATGATTATTCCTTAGCTATGGAATGGAAGATTACTGGCGATTACGACGAGAGTATTAAAAACCCAGAGCTTTTGCCGCTTATAGCAGGATGGAATTCTAATAAAACAAAAGGTAATTACGGTGATCCTTTCCCAGGTAAAAAAGACGAATGGCAGAGCAAATGGTCCTTCATAGGTCCGTACGATACAGATGGCGACGGAATTCCAGATTTGTCTGAGTTCTATCTTGGAACTGATCCAACCAAAAAGACCAACATTCTGTATCCTGTGTATAAGTCTAAAATGCTCAGTGATTACCCGAAGAGAGGCGCAAAGAATCCAACAGACTATGGCGGTACAGATAACGTACCAGTTACAACATATAAAGAGCCTATTACTGTTAAGCCATTTGTAAATGTTGGTACGTGGGTAAGTAATACATTTGATCCAAATCTGTTCCATCAAGATAAAAACGCTGATGGCACTAATGCGACTTCTACTGATTTGCATCATGCAATAGATTTGCCTGGTGCGGAGAATACTGCATATTTGAACATGAGCTATGCGATTACTGGTGTTCCAGATAATGGTGTTACAAACAATAATTGGCAAGGTTGCGATACAAACACTAAAGATGGCTGCGTAAAGATTGACCCGAAAACTGGATACATAACTTATCGCCCTCGCAAAGACGATTGGAAGAAATATCCAGATGGCTTGGAGTTTAAGGTAAAGGTTACACACATAAATCCTAATATCTACCCGTATAATTCTGATAAAAATAAGGGTCAGGCATGGGTAGAGGAAAATGTACCTGTAAAAATAAAAGTACTTTCTAATGCGTCACTGTACAACCCGCATTACGATGAAACCACTGTTAGCTACGATACGAAGAATAATAGGTTTAATCCTACTGATAGCAAAGAGCCTAAGAGCGTAAAAGACAGCAAAAAGCCGTGGGTTAGGGAAGGCCCACTGCCTAGTGGTTCTACCTTTAAGCTAGAGCAGTACACTCAATACACTTCTCCTGTGCTTGATTGGTCTAAGATTGATTCAAAAAATACAGGAAACGGTAAAGTGACGTTTAGCCCGTCTAAAACAGAAGCTGGTACAAGTGATAAGACCCCTGTACTTGTTACGTATCCGGATGGTTCTACGTCTAAAGATAGTGACGCAGGTAATTATGACAAGGTTGTATATGCTCCTGTTAAAGTGCAAGAGTTGCCTGTTACAGACGGCGATTTGCATCTTAACCTTTACGACGGTACGCAAATAAATAATGGTCAGTTTAGTGGCTGGAGCTTTGGAGATGCAAATAATCCTAAAGAGCTTTCTAAGACCACGAAAATAGGTGGGCCAAAAGAGAACAAAAACAACGGTATTGTGCTGGATTCGTGGTCCAATAACGCCAAAGGTCCTATTACCTTCCGCGCAGTGTGCCATAAGAAGAATGACACTAAGTATAAGCTGCTTAAGCCTGCCGAGGGCAATAGTAAGGCTAGTGGGGACATTAATGGCTTGCAGTTTGAAGAATTCCGCCAATGGATTCGCGATAACGACAAGAAATGTAAGGTAAAGGGCGCGAATTGCAGTGACGATAACCACTATCTTCATCCTGGCGAATACAACAAAGACACTATGGAGCGTTCGCGCGCGCTGATTGGCGGCAAGCCTAAGGAAGGCGGCGAGTACGAGTGTAAGGTGTTCGCGTTCCACCAGGCTCACGATGGTAAAGGTACGCAGCATAACGGTGCGCTCACAAAGTTTGATCAGTTAGCTAAAGACAACGGCGCAGGTTTTGTCTTTGCTTTTGATACTGGTGCTTTTGCATCCAGTAGGGGCAAAGAGTGGGTTTCTGGCAACTTCTACTTTAAAATCAAGCTCAAAGACAGCCAAAAGTATAATCCGACTTATAAGACGATTCCAACGATTCAAGCTGGTACGTTTGCTAATAAGGAGGCTAATAGCTCCGGTCAGCCAAAGAGCCACACGAAGATTACGGTGAATGGCAAGCAGGTAAACGCTAACGGTGTTCCAGATGATGACTTGGGCGGCGTTGAAGATGGCAAAGCTCTTCCACCAGGCACGTGGTTTGAGATTAAGAAGCTTGTTAAGAAGGTTGATAAAACGCAACCTGACAAGTTCCCATCCGAGAAGGAACTTTGGTCTAACTTTGAGGGCGGCGAAGACAACGTTAAGCGCGATAATAGCGGCAAGCCTGTTATGGAAAAAGGCAAAGTCGTTCCTTTAAATGAAACTGGTCGCGAATACGGCTCCGTCACATTCCGTCCAGATAAGTGGAAAGACGCTGGTCAGTACTGGGCTGAGGTTGTTGTGCACTACCCAGACGGCTCTGCTTCAAGCGATGACGACTCTATTAACTACAAGCACCCTGTGTATGCAAAGGTGAATGTTACGCGCGACGACAAGGATAATAAACTTTATCTTAACCTGTATAAGCATTACTACGATAAGGGCATGGGCGACGGCTACGACCTTAAAGTAGGAGATTCGTTACCTAACGATGCGACCTTCGACTCGTGGATGACTAAGTCTGTTGGTAAGTTGCATCAGCACGTAATCTGCTCCAAGAAGGGTAAGGATGGCAAGTATAGCGATTATACTTACAACACTCTGCCTGGTCATGTTAATAACACGAAGTCGAAGGAAAAAATAGAAAAAGACGGCTTAAGGTTTAAGAGTCAGAAAATATGGGATCATGCGAGCTTTGAGCAGCAGAAGCAGTGCCGTCTTGATGATAAGAAATGCGATAAAGACTACCTATACGACAGGGACGGCGCTTCCGAGCAGACGCGCGGATATTTTGGCGGAAAGGCTCAAAAGACTGGCGACTACCAGTGCAAGGTCTACGTTATAAGTGGCAAAGATAAGTCTGAGGCGTTTGCGAATGCTGTTAAGGCTAATATAAAGAAGAGCACTTCCAAAGACCCAGCTGCTGGTTTGTTTGATAAGACTAAGGACAATAAGTATCCATACGGTGAAGACAGCAAAGGCTATAAGATTGGCTCTTTCGATATTCGTATTCATAACGACAACCACTTCTACAACCCGAAGTACTTGGATGTGAGCGTTACGGCTGGTCAAAAGGTTGAGAATGCTGTGCCGCAAAGCGTTAAGAGTGCTAACGGTGCAGATAAATCCCAGGATGCTGTGAAGGCTGGTGCGCTTCCAGACGGAACTTGGTTTGAGTTTAAGGATGCTACTCACGGCTTTGAGGTAAATGCTGACGGAACTAAGGGAAAGCAGGTTTCTCTAGACTGGTCGTATTGGGCTGGTAACGCCGCAGATAAGGCAGGTGATCAGAGCAATAAGCCTGACAATCCTAAAGATCCTAATAATCACAATGGCAAGCACAGTGCCAAGGACGACGGCACGCGTTACGGCAAAGTGACATTCCACCCAGATCAATCTGTTGCGCCTAAAGCGTACTTTAAAGAGATTGTAATCCATTACCCGGATGGCTCTACTTCGGATAACCCGGATTCTGGTAACAACGGCAAGCCTGTGTATGCGAAAGTTACAGTTAGAGGCTTAAGTGGCGCCGACAAGGATCTTAAGATGACATTGCTAAGGTCTAAAGACGCTGATCCTGTTCATGACACGCTTGATAGCAGTCACTCTCTTACTGTTATGAGCGGCATGAGCCTTACTAATAACCCGTATGTGCGCGCGTGGAGCTTGAAAGATCGCAGCGATATTTCATTGCGCATGATGTGCACTAAGCAAGGCGAGCAAAAGTGGAGCCGCGGGCTTGAAGATACTCTCAATATGCACTTAAACCAGAATTACGGTGAAAATGTGAAGCCGTGGACTTTTGCAAATGCTGCGCAGAGAAAGTCTTGCAGTGAGAACAGTAATAATTGCATGGCTAACTTGCTGTATGGTTTCACGAAGGGGCAGCAGAACAGCATAGAAAGCGCTGTGTCTCGCAGTGAAGACGATATTGTTGGCGTACCTCAAAAGGCTGGAATGTACACGTGCGCTGTGTTTGCGTTGAAGCCGAATGCGCTGGCGGCGTTTAATAAAACTGTTACTGAAAGTCTTATTGATAATAATAAGTATTCGTCTAGGGATATGAAAACGGTTCAGCTTAGTGACGTAACTGTTGGAAAAGACTGGAACAGAATTGCTGTTGATGTGAACGTGATGGATCCGCCTAAATTCGCTCTGCCAAAGACGGGCGGGGAAGATTGCGTGAACTGGAACATGCTTATGAGCGTTGTGTGCGTGCTTGGCACGGGCGCTATGGCGGCTGGGTTCTTCCTTGATCAGACCAAGTGGGGGCGCGCGATGCTTGAGGCGTTGTTGCGTAAGGCGATGCTGCGTAAGGCGATGCGCGGTGGGGTGCGCGGTGCTGAAGGGGTGGCTGCGGATTGCACGGCTCGCACAACAGCGGCCAGCACGGCGCCAGCCTCGCTCGCAGCGGCGGCTAATCGCGCTGTAGGCGCGGCGGCTTGCGACCACGCGGAACCTGCCCCCGCAATCAAATCTTTTATCCGCAAAACTGCCGAGCGGTGCGGCGGCGTAATGCTGCGCATCGAATGGTGGATAACCGAAAGGTGGCGATGCTGATGAAGATATTTTCTGCAGCGTAAAACCTGCGGGAGGGTTTGGGCGCATGATTGTGCTCAATCAAAACTGAAAATGATAACTAAATGGATTAGCTGGTGTGAATTGGCTGGCGGATGCTGGCTGGCTGGCGCGTTTGCGGCGCTGGTTGGCTGGCGGAAGTTGGTTGACGAAACTAGCTAATATAAACTAACAAAACATAACACATATCTCTCAAAGTGTTCGCAAGAACAAAACAAACAAGGAGAAAATATGAACAAGATAACAAAGCAGTGCGTGGCCGCGGTGGCCTCGCTCGCGATGGCTGGCACGCTGTGCGTTGCTGGCGCCGTGGTTGCTGGCAGCTCCGCGTGGGCTGAGGATGCCAAAACTCCATGCGAGGCTACTAAGGCACCATGGGATGCAACGCAAACCAAAAACTGCGTTGGTTCCATTACCATCACCAAGTGGAAGGATGAGCCGAAAAAACAAGGCGACAAAACTACTCAGTCTAAGACAACACATGTTGCAGGCGCTAAGTTTAAGGTGACTAAGGTTAAGTCGCTTGACAATTCAGCTCTTGACCTTACAAAATATGATGAATGGCTTAAGGTTGCTGCTAAGGTCACAACTCTTAACAATGATCCTAAGACTACTAGTAATATTGATTTTGACGCCTCAGTAACAAACCCTAATGCACCTGCAGAGCAAACTGATAAGACTCTATTTGCGACTGATTCGAATGGTGTAGCAAAAATAGATAATCTTGGAATTGGCTTGTACAAGATTGAAGAAGTCGAAGCTCCAAATGATTATCAGAAGCTTTCTAAGCCATTCTTTATGACTATTCCAGAAGTTACTAGTACGGATGGTAAAACTAACTCCTACAAGTATGCTGTAACGGTGGAGCCAAAGGATCTTTACACTGGTGATGCTATTCATAAGTACGCGGATACTAAAAACTTTATTGGCGATAAGGATGATGTAACATACACAATTAAGTCCAAGGTATCTTCAAACAGCCAGACTCCAGTTGATAAATTCACTAAAGATGATTTACTTGAATTTGCTATCTGGGATGACGTTCCAACTAATGCGTTTGATGCTGCAAAAGATGCTGTGAAGAAGGTTGCGTTGAGCAATGCCACAGGTAATGATTCATTCACACCTACTGGAACTAGCAAAGATTATGAGGTTGAAGATCCTTTAGTTGGTACTGGTACTGAGACTGGAAAGAATGGTATCGAAGTAGGTTACTCTCGTATTAAGGTTAAGTTTACCGAAGCTGGCCTCACAAAGATTGCTGCTGCTTACGCGAAAGACCCAACAATAACAGTCAATGTAACTCTTAAGTTCACTCTTAAGGAAGGTGTCACTTCTGGCAAGATTGTGAACAAATTTGGTATGCAAGGAGGACATAGGACGGGTGAAAATCCACCAGTACCTGTTAATCCAAATCCAAACCCAGAATCTGAGGTAACTGTTCGTGACTTCCAGATTAAGAAGGTTAATGGAGCTAATGAATCTGAAGGTCTTAAGGGTGCTAAGTTTGCAATCTTTACTACTGAAGAGGCTGCAAAAAAATGTGCAGAAGATGCAAGCCGTACTGACGCAAACTGCAAGGTAGCTGACTATGCTAAGGGCTTTGATAGTACAACTGAAACTGTTGCAACTACTGGTTTAACCAAGGCTTTCAAGGCAAAGGTTGGTCAAGATTTCTACGTTGTGGAAACTAAGGCTCCAACTGGCTTTGTTTTGTCTCCAAAGGTTGAGAAGGTAAACATACCATCTACTGAAGCTACCAATACCACTTATACCTACACCTTTAAGGATCTTCCAAACGGTGGTCCTGATGGTGGCGATAACTGGTTCAAGCTTCCAAAGACTGGTGCTGCTGGCGTGATTATCTTTGCGCTTATTGGCCTCGGTCTCGTTGGCTCTGGTATGTTCGTATTCCTTAAGAATCGCAAGAAGGAAGAAGAGCAGGCTGCGTGATTGTGTGTGATTAGCCAACGCTGGATTAGGTGGCGTTTGGTTTAATCATGCAAAAGATTTAGGCACTTTGTACCAGAAGACACGCTGCAGCGCTTAAAACAAAATGCGTTGAGCATTTTGTTTCTACGCTGGCGTGTTCTGGTACAAAGTGCTCTAATCTTTCCCGAGTTTGTACGTGATTTGGGTCAAATGTGGTACAAAGTGCGTCAGTTTTTCCGCTTTTTGTACGTGATTTAGGCCAAATTTGGTACAAAATGCGGAGCTATTTCATTCAATAGCTTTAGCTTGGAGGAGTTATGAAGCTAGCCGATATTAGCAATTTGTGCCGCTCGTTGCGTGCGCGCGCTGTTGCGGGAAAATCGCAAGCAGCCGAAGACCAAACATTACGCCCAAACTCAAGCCAAAATATAAACCAAAATACACTTAAAACTAAAAAAATAACTAAAAAAATAACTAAAAAGAAAAGCGCGCTGATGCGCATTATAGAGCCGATTGTGCTGGTTCTTGCAGGAATTCTGTGCTTTAGCTATCCTGTGTGCTCAACGCTGTGGAACAATCACGTTTCCAAGGAGATTTCCACAGCGTACGATAAATACAACCACGACCAGGCGGGCGACGTGCGACGCGCGCATATTCGCGCCGCAAGGCGATACAACACAACGCGCAAAGACATGCTTACGCGCGACCCGTACGGCGGCGACGGTCAGGAAGACCTAACCAACACGCCTGGCTACAAGCGATACCTTAAAACGCTTGAGGAGCCGATGGGCATTATTGGCATTGTAAAGATTCCGAAGATTGGCGTAAAGCTGCCGATTTACCACGGCACGCTGCAGGAGACGCTGGCGCGAGGCGCGGGGCACTTGTACGGCACGGATTTGCCAGTGGGCGGCAAGGGGCGGCACACCGTGATCACCGCGCACACGGGTCTGCCGAACGCAACCATGTTCGACTCGCTAACCGACCTTAAAAAGGGCGACTACTTTTACCTAGACGTGCAAGGCGAGACCTTGCGATACAAGGTGTTTCGCATAAACGTGGTGGATCCGCACGACATAAGCCTGCTGCAGCGCGAGCCTGGGCGCGATTTGGCAACGCTGCTTACGTGCACGCCGTATGGTGTGAATTCGCACAGGCTGCTGGTGACGGGTTACCGCGTGCTGCCGGACCCTGTTGCGGCGCCGGAGGACCATGTGCAGTGGCCGCTTTGGATGACGCTGTTTGTTATAGCGATGATATTCTCGCTGGCGATTCTTTCCATGATGATTACGGCGGCGGCTGGCAAGAGGCGGCGCAAGTGGGATATTCGCGGCAAGCACATACTATGGGTTGGGCGTGGCGAGGTTAAACTGCGCTAGCGCTATTTCCCGATTTTGTAGTCCAATACGCTGTTTAGAGCTACAAAGTCTGTAAGTTTTTCCCGAGAATGTTGTTGATTTTGCCGTTTTGAGCTACAAAGTCGGTAACTTTTTCCCGATTTTGTTGCAGATTTTGTGGTTTTGAGCTACATTTTCGGGCGCGACGACATACCTTCGAGCACGCATATTCCCAGGTGATTATCAGACTTATAGCAAGATTGCGAGTAAAATAGAAAACGTGATACTTGATCGTCATAATCGTTTAAATTTGGCCGAACTTTACGCCAGCCTGCAGGGGGCGGGCGATGGTGGGGCGCAAGACGCCGCTGCTACAAATTCGCCAGCCGCGGAAAAGTCGCAAGCAACCGCCGACGAAAAGTCCGCGCAAAAATCATCTATAAAAAGCGAAACGCCGCATCTTCCGCCCGAGCAAATGGACGAATTCGTAAACATGATGCAAGTGTACGAAGGCGCGATGTACGAAATTAGCACGAAGCTGGAGATTTTGGACGGCGAGTTTCAGGTGCGATTTTCGCACAACCCCGTGCATCACATGGAGCGGCGGCTAAAATCCGTGCACTCGATTTTTGAGAAGCTGCGCCGCAGAAATCTAAGCATATCAACGCGTTCGATTCGAGACAACCTGTTTGACGTGGCTGGAATCCGCGTGATTTGCAATTATCGCGACGACGTGTACGCGGTGGCGCAATACCTTTCCAAGCAAACGGACATTCAGGTGCTGCAGGTTAAGGACTACATTAAAAACCCAAAGCCGAATGGGTACCGCAGTTTGCATGTGATTTACGCTGTGCCGGTGTTTTTGTCGTCGGGCGCGCATTACACGCCGGTGGAGGTGCAATTCCGCACGATTGCAATGGATTACTGGGCCAGTTTGGAGCACGCGTTGCGGTATAAGGCGGATTTGCCGGATGCAAAGCTGGCGGAGCATTCCAAGACGCTGCTTGAGTGCGCGCAGAATTTGCAGGCCATTGAGGCGCAGATGCAGGGGATTCATCGCGATATTAATGGTGCGCCGCGTGTGGAGGATGCGCCTGAGTCGTAGGCGCGCGACGAGCAACAAAGTGCGTCAATCTTTTCCGCTTTTTGTACGTGATTTAGGCCAAATTTGGTACAAAGTGCGGAGTTGTGTTCCGCGTTTTGTACGTGATTTAGGTCAAATGTGGTACAAAGTGCGGAGTTGTGTTCCGCTTTTTGTACGTGATTTAGGTCAAATTTGGTACAAAGTGCGGAGTTGTGTTCCGCTTTTTTCAACGGTTTATAGCCTTTAACCACATTGATAAAAAATTCTTTACATACAAAAACAACGTTATTTATTATCAACATATGTCAAAGAAAATAAATATTAACGGCATACCCGATAAATTATTTAAAAAACTTATTGAGTCAGAGAATTCTAAGTCATGTCTTATGGCTTCTCAAAGCAATTCTCGAACAGACTTGCGACGCTGCTTAGAATCAGGAAAATTAGTCGAGCCATATTACGGCTTCTACGCTATTCGCGATCACTGGAATCAATTGCTGTACAAAGATAAAGTCAAGCGTATTGCAATCACTCTTACAAATAAGATAAAGATAAGAAAGTGGAATTTTACTGGCGAAACTGCCGCCGTGCTTTTGGGGCTGGATGTGGTTCACTTGCCTTACATACATCATTCGCTTACTGAAATATATGTGTCGTCTAGTTATGCGGAAAAATTTTCTTCGAATTGCAAAAAATCTGATTTGGACAAGAAAAAGTCGGTGCGGGATGCATTTAGACACAAATATAGCCGACTAAAACTTCCAGACATAATAGAGGATGAGTTTGGCATAAGGCTTGATGATTTTAATAAAAACAGATATAAAAATGCGGCGTCGGCGGCGTCGGCGGCGTCATTGTCATCGTCATCGTCATTGTCATCGTCGTCATCGTCATTTGGTCATATTGCAACTGCTGAAGAACTTGCGATTAGTCATGTTGCCAGCATTTATAATGTTCTATATGCTTGCGCTTGGAAGGGATCGTTCGCTGAGTCGCTAGCAACTTTCGATTCTGCGGCTCGCAAGGGTGAAGATCTTAACAAAATTTTGCGTGTTTGTCGTAAATTTTACGGCTCCATGGATTGTTGTAGCGATACGCCGCAGTTCTTGAACAGTGTTCAGAATCCAACAAACACGGATTTTTATGGTGTAAATTATTCGCCTATTAACAATCCAAATTTTCGTGACACTGATAAATTTGATGTTTTGTCGCGAATGGAGACTTTGGTAAAGTATGCGAATCCTAAGAGCGAGAACGGTGGAGAGTCGCTGGCGCGTGCGGTTATGCTTGAGCTTGGTTTTGTGGAGCCACAATTGCAGCACGAGTTTCCGAATCCGAATTGCCCGCAGAGTCCGTATCGCGCAGATTTTATGTGGAAAGTTAACGGAAAAATTATTGTTGGCGAGCTGGATGGTACTGATAAATATTTGATTGAAGATAGGACTTCGCTTAATAACCGCTCGGTTGCTGGCGATTTGCGTGCTGAGGATTTTGATGGAAGTGCGGAAAATATCAACAACTTCAGCACAAATAACTTATATAGATATAATCGCGATGCAGTTAGGAGGGAACGCAATAGAGAGCGGTGGCTTATGGAATGCGGAGTTGATAGTATTGTGCGATTTGATTATTGCGATATCTTGAATCCGATTGAATTTAAGAAGAAGTTGCTTTCGGCAGGTGTTCCCGTGGCCGTTGCGTGATTTACAGCATTCTTGATTAATCTTTTCCGCTTTTTGTACGTGATTTGGGTCAAATGTGGTACAAAGTGCGGAGTTGTGTTCCGCTTTTTGTACGTGATTTGGGTCAAATTTGGTACAAAGTGCGGAGTTGATTGACGGGTTTTGTACGCGATTTGGGTCAAATGTGGTACAAAGTGCGGAGTTGTGTTCCGCGTTTTGTACGTGATTTAGGCCAAATTTGGTACAAAATGCGTCAACTTTTACGCTTTTTGTTGTTATAGACGCAAGAGACGAAAAAAGGGCTTCTAGCGATTTGCTAGAAACCCCGTTCGCGGATGAGGCGAGATTCGAACTCGCGGTAGGTTTCCCTACAACGGTTTTCAAGACCGTCTCCTTAGACCGCTCGGACACCCATCCAGTTGTGCGTGCTACGCTATAAACGTAAAAAGTGCACAATCGCACATTTTACCATAATCCCTGGGAAAAATTGGGATAAGCGCGCGCCCGCACGAGTCGCGCCCGCACGAGTCGCGCATCATACTCGAGCCGCACGAGCGCACAAATACCTAGTCGCGCCTATTTCCCAGCAACTCCAACAAGTAAACAAACATGTTGATAAAGTCCAAATAAAGATTAAACGCGCAAATAATTGAAACGCGCTTAATCATCTCTGGCTGATTGGCGTACGCTTCAAAAATCGCACGCGTTTTCTGCGCATCGTAAGCCGTAAGACCTGCAAAAATAAGCACCGCAATTGCCGCAATAAATCGCATAGTGCCAGCGCTTGGCGCAACAAACATAAAGATAACTTGGCTAATTACAAGCACGATAAGTGCCACCATAAGAATTGGGCCAGCCTTAAGCATATTCACTTTTGTAGTGAGCGCAAGCATTGTAAGGCATAGGAAGAATCCCGCTGTAAGTGCCAAAACCATTGCAATAGAGCCAAGGCTAAACACGGTAAAAATCGTACTAAGCGTAAAGCCTGTAAGCGCTGCATAGGCGTAGAAAAGCGCGCGCGCCGCCGTAACGCTCATCTTCATAATGCGCATTCCAAGCACAACAGCCAGCGCCACCTGCGCAATAACAATGCCGAAGAAGCCGAACCGACCCGTAGCATACAAGTACGAATAAAGCGCGCCCGTGCTTTGTGTAAACATTGCAACAAGCGTTGTAACAATTAAGCCAACGGTCATTTCTGCATAAACGCGACGCACACTCACGCGCTCGGCCTGCTCGCGCACATAAGTGGCCTGCGTGTCTACGATTGTTGGGTTTTGTGCGAAATCGCCAGCGTAATTGCCGTTAAAATTTCCAAAATCTCCCATAAATCCTCCTAAAATTCTATAAGACCATATACAACTCTATACAACTCTATAAACCCTTGAAAATATGAGTATAGTACATTTGTACGAAATGCGCAAGAGTAAAAGATCGGCAACAAAAGGACGCGACGACCTGCCTGAGCGCAGCTAATCCGCGCGAGCAATTTCCCGAGAATGTTGTTCAAATTGGCATGTTGAGCTACAAAATCGGGAGGTTTTTCCCGAGAATGTTGTTAAAAATGGCAAAATCAGCTACAAAATCGGGAAAAATGATCGAGAATGTTGCTCGACACGCCAAATATGGATAGGACTTGCATTTGAAAATATTTAGGGTATAGTAGTTACTCGTGCTTCGAGCTGGCATTAGTTAGCGAGAATGCGTTGCGGACATAGCTTAGTTGGTAAAGCGCAACCTTGCCAAGGTTGAGACCGCGGGTTCGAGTCCCGTTGTCCGCTCTAGGTCTGGTGAGTTATCGGCCTGTGGTGGGTTAGCCAAGCGGTTAGGCAGCGGCCTGCAAAGCCGTATAGATGAGTTCGACTCTCGTACCCACCTCGATTGAGCGTGTTAGCTTAATAAACAACCTGGGCGGTTGGCGCAGTGGTAGCGCACTTCCCTGACACGGAAGGGGTCACAAGTTCGAACCTTGTATCGCCCACTCGAAAGGATTGCCTTTCACGCATAATTAAAAAATTTTGGGTGATTGGCGCAGCGGCTAGCGCACTTCCTTCACACGGAAGGGGTCATAGGTTCGATTCCTATATCACCCACAATATGTTTGTTTTCGCGGTATTTTGCCGCGTTTTTTTTTATTCATAGTTGTTCGCATTGTAAATCAACTCGCATCGCGTTGCATCACGCTGCATCACGCATAAGCGCCATCCAATCGCAACGAATTGTCGATTATACGCGGCGGGCAATAGTATAAATAAGGAGCAAAGCGCGCGCGAATGTCGTATGGTGTATAGCATATAGACCCTCCGCCGCGCCGAAATATCGCCAATAAAGCCAATATAGCCAATAAAGCTAATAGAGCCAATAGGAGTGATTATGAACACCACTAATCCCACTAATAATGATGAAAACAAAGCCGTAATCACCGTAGTGGGCAAAGACGCTGTAGGAATCATAGCTAAAGTCACGACTCATTTAGCAAATAGCAAGGCGAATATTTTAGATATATCTCAAACAATCGTCAACGGATTCTTTAACATGATGATGATTGTAGACGTAAACGAAATAAGCGTAGAATTTGGCGAGCTGGCCGAAGAACTGGCAAAGCTGGGCGAAGGAATTGGCGTTAGCATACACTGCCAGCGCGCGGAAATCTTTACAAACATGCACAGAATCTAGGGATTAGTAGGAGAAGCCCATGCTAAACATTATGGAAGTGAGCGAAACAAACTCCATGATCGAGCAAGAAAAGCTCGACGTTAGAACCATAACAATGGGAATCAATCTGCTAGACTGTGCAGACGCAAGCGTGCAAAAAGTGTGCGAAAACGTATACAACAAGATTACGTGCCTTGCAAAAGACTTAGTCAGCACGGGCTGCGCGATTGAGCGTGACTACGGAATTCCGATTGTAAACAAGCGCATAACCGTAACGCCAATAAGCCTTGTTGGTGCGGCCGCATGCAAAAGCCCAGACGACTTTGTGCAGATTGCGCACGCGCTAGATAAAGCGGCCAAAAAAGTTGGTGTAGACTTGATTGGCGGCTATTCCGCGCTGCCTGCAAAATCCATGACCGCCGCCGACCGCATGCTTATAGAATCGCTGCCAAAAGCCTTGAGCGAGACGGATATTGTGTGTTCGAGCGCAAACGTTGGGTCCACTCGCACTGGAATCGACATGGATTGCGTTCAGCTGCTTGGGCGAGTAGTCAAGCAAATCGCGCATGCAACGGCAGACCGCGACTCGTACGGATGCGTAAAATTCGTGGCATTTTGCAACGCTCCAGACGATAATCCGTTTATGGCAGGCGGATTCCACGGCGTAACCGAAGGAGACGCTGTAATAAACGTTGGTGTATCTGGGCCAGGCGTGGTTTCGCGCGCGCTAGACGAGGCGCGCGGGAAGGATTTTGCGTTCTTGTGCGAGACGATTAAGCGCACGGCTTTTAAGATTACGCGAGTTGGCCAGCTGGTTGCGCAAGAGGCGTCTAGAAGGCTTGGTGTGCCGTTTGGAATAATCGACTTGTCGCTTGCGCCAACACCAGCCGTGGGAGACTCCGTAGGCGAAGTCCTAGAGAAAATCGGGCTTTCCACCGTTGGCGCGCCTGGCACAACCGCCGCTCTTGCAATGCTTAACGATCAAGTTAAAAAGGGCGGAATAATGGCCAGCAGCTACGTTGGCGGGCTTTCTGGCGCGTTTATACCTGTTTCGGAAGACGCAAACATGATTGCTGCTGCAAAGTCTGGCTGCCTTAAAATAGAAAAGCTAGAAGCAATGACGTGCGTATGTTCGGTAGGCCTAGATATGATTGCGATTCCTGGAAGCACAACCGCCGCAACAATATCTGGAATGATTGCGGACGAGGCGGCAATTGGCATGATAAATCAAAAAACCACTGCCGTGCGCATAATCCCAGTGGAAGGCAAAGGCGTTGGGCAAATGGCCAATTTTGGCGGTTTAATGGGGTACGCTCCGATTATGCCAGTAAACACCGAAAGCTGCGAGGAGTTTGTTTCGCGCGGCGGGCGGATTCCAGCGCCTGTGCACAGCTTTAAGAATTAAGTCACGATTTAAGTCACGATTTAAGTCACGATTTAATAACGACTTAAATAACGACTTTAGTCACAATTTAATAATGATTTACGAAAGGAAGTCATTATGGAACAGACCACGCCGCTAAGCAGTGAAATGCTTGCTAGCGCGCTAGAAAAGATAGGTGAATCAAGCAATCGCGTTGCAGTAGTAGGCTCCATGAACGCCGACTACACAATAGTTGCCGACCGCCTGCCAAATCCTGGAGAAACCGTAAACGGAAGCGATTTGCGCGTTCTTCCAGGCGGAAAATCGGGCAACCAGGCCGTTTCTGCCGCAAAAATTGGCGCAAATGTGCAAATGTTTGGCGCGGTAGGCAGCGACGAAAACGCAAAATTCCTGCTAAACACGCTGGAATCCGCTGGCGTAGATACGTGTAAAATCCTGCGCGTAGAAGGCGTAAAAAGCGGCGCAACCGTAATCACAGTAGACGCCAAAGGCGGCGAAAATACAATCGTTTACGCGCCAGGGTCCAACGCAAAAGTGAGCGTGGAATATATTAGTCAAGACGATGTTAAGCAGGCGATTTGCGGCGCAAGCGTTTTAGGACTTTGCTTAGAAAGCCCAATGGAAACCGTAACGGCGGCGGCAAAAATCGCGCACGCGGCTGGCGTAAAAGTTTTGCTAAACAATTCGCCTTTTGTAAGCGAGCTTCCGCGCGAGTTGATTGAAAACGCAAGCATACTTCTTGTAAACGAGCACGAGATGGCGCAGCTGCTTAAAATTAGCGAGCCAGAAGACGGAAATTGGGACGATTTTGACTGGGATAATGCGGTGCGCGTTATGCACGAGTACGGCTTCGACGAGGCGGTTGTAACGCTTGGTGCAAAAGGCTCGGTTGTTTTAGACTTTGCGGCGCAAGATGGCAAAAAGGTTGTGCGCATTTGCCCTCAGCGCGTTAAGGCAGTAGACACCACGGGCTGCGGAGACGCGTTTATGGGAACCGTTTTGGCAGCGCTCGCCGCTGGATTTAGCCTAGCGCAAAGCGCGCAAGTGGCAACCTACGTTTCGGCGTATGCGGCAATGGGATTTGGTGCGCAAAGCTCGTACGGCAGCGCGCAGCAGGTGGTTCGCGCGTTTGAGTAGTGGCGCTGTATGCTGATAGACTAGATGCATATGCGTTTTTTACCGATTTTGCAATGGAAAGGCAGATATGTCAACAATTCTTGAAGGCACTCCAAAAAAGCAAATGATGCTGGTAACGGGTAGGGCGTACCCACAGCTTGCGGAAGAAACTGCAAGCTACCTTGGCATAGACGTGCTGGAAACAACTGCCTATGACTTTGCAAACGGGGAGATGTACGTGCGTTTTACGCAGCCAGTTAGAGGCGCGGACGTTTTTGTTTTGCAAGCACACACCGATCCAATCAACAATTGGATTATGGAACAGCTGCTTATGGTGGATTCTTTAAGGCGAGCATCCGCGCGTAGCATAAACGTTGTGGCGCCTTTCTTTGGGTATTCGCGCCAAGACAAAAAGCATCAGGGTCGCGAGCCAATTACAGCGCGACTTATGTTTGATTTGTTCCGATCTGCTGGAGCCACAAGAATTTTGACGGTAGACATGCACGCGGCTCAGGAGCAGGGGTTCTTCGACGGGCCTGTGGACCACTTAACGGCTATGCCAGTTTTGATTGACTACGTTCGCAACACAATGAGCCTAGAAAACACTACGATTGTTTCGCCAGACGCTGGGCGAATCAAGGTTTCGGAGCAGTGGGCTGCAAAGCTCGGCGGATTGCCGTTGGCGTTTATTCACAAAACGCGCGATACAACAAGGCCAAATCATGCGGAAGCGCACGGAATTATTGGCGATATTAGCGGCCGCGATTGCATTGTTGTAGACGATATGATTGACACGGCTGGCACGATTTGCGAAGCTGTGCGCACGCTTAAGGGGGCGGGTGCAAAATCTGTTACCTTGGTTGCCACTCATGCGCTGCTTTCGGGGCCTGCGGTAGAGCGACTTAAGAGTTGCGGTGCGCGCGAAATTATTTTAACGGATACGGTTCCTGTTCCAGAAGAAAAGCGCTTAGAAAACATGACGGTTCTTTCAATTGCGCCGCTTTTGGCTGCGGGAATTAGGTCTGTGTTTAGGTCTGGGTCGCTTGTTTCGCTTAGAAACGCGCTTCCAGAAGACATGAAGCATAGAAATATTTACGCTCATTAGTGTTGTTGATTAGCTGCGCGGCGGTGAGTCGCAAGCATGATGTAGAATTAATAGGTTGTTCGTAAAATTAAATATGCAAAAATATATTGCATGATTATTGCATGATTAGTGCGTAATAAATTGCGTAATAACCATGATTTACGAACGATTTTGCAAACACACTCCTGCTGTGGAAAGCCCGCAGCCGAATAGTCCGAAGGAGGTGGGTGATGTCTGCACATAAGTATGAACTGATGTTCATTGCCGATCCAGAGCTTGATGAGCGTGGTCTTAAGAAGTTGACCGAGCAGTATCTTGAGCTTGTCACCAAAGAGGGCGGTTCCGTTGATGGTACCGACTATTGGGGTCGCCGTAAGCTTGCTTACGAGATTAATGGCAAGAACGAAGGTAACTACGTTGTAGTGAATTACACTGCTGAGCCAGCCCTTAGCGACGAGCTTGACCGTGTTTTGAATCTTAACGAATCCGTAGTCCGCACGAAGATTCTTCGCAAGGACGCAAAGTAAAGCAAAATAAAGCAAAGTAAAGTCAAAAAGTCAAAATCTAAGATATTCAAAATTATTTTGGATTTGCTCTAATTGTTCCAAAAAATTGTTCCAAGTCTTAATAGAAACGAGGCTACGATGGCTGGAGAAACTGTTATAACGGTGATTGGTAATTTGGCTAAAGAGCCAGAGACTGCTACCAGTTCCAACGGTAGCGTTAGAACGTCTTTTACGATTGTTTCTAATTCTTCTACTTTTGACCGAAGAACAAACAGCTACGTTAACGGCACGCCATTATCGCTTAGATGCGTTGCTTGGGGCGACTTGGCCGAGCATTGCGCGCAAACACTTACAAAGGGAATGCGCGTTATTGTTCAGGGTAGGTTGCGTGCAAACAACTACGTTGATAAAAACAGCAACGAAAAGCGATACAGCATTGATTTGATGATTGATGAGATTGGGCCATCCTTGCGATTTGCCACCGCTCAAGTTAATCGTTTGAGCTCGAAGGGCGGTTTTGCTGGGAATAATGGCGGATTTAATCAGGGTGCTGATTTTGGAGCGGGCGCGGCAATGGGCGCTGGCGCTGGAATGGCTGCTGGTGGATACACTGGTGGTTATGCTGGCGGCGCGAATTATGCGAATAGTGCGGCCGCTGGTGCGGGTGCTGGAATGGGCGCTGGAATGCCTGCGCAAAATGGCGCTAATCAGGGCGTAAACGTTGAAGACCCGTGGAGCGCTTCGGCTCCTTCAAACGGCGGATTTGCAACGTTTGGAGCTAGCTCCGATTTTGGTGGAGCAGACGAAGAGCCAGAATTCTAGTTTGCTGTGCGGGCTAATGGCGTCTAGGCGCCGCTGCTTTAGGGCAGATAGCTTAGCAAATATGCTTAGCAAAATGGCTTATTGTTTGTAAAACTAATATCGGCAAAAATCTAAATACGACTTTACAATTAAAAACATCAGTTTAGCGTATAAACAAACGTTTAACGCATTTAAGAGAGGACATCCTATGTCACGTAAGAGGCCGCAACCACCGGTCAAGCCTTTTAAGAAGAAGCCAAATCCTTTAAAGGCTGCCAAGATTACTGAAATTGATTACAAGGACGTTGCTTTGTTGCGCAAGTTCGTTTCGGACCGCGGCAAGATTCGTTCCCGCCGTATTACTGGTGTAACCGTACAGGAACAGCGCAAGATCGCGAAGGCCGTTAAGAACGCTCGCGAGATGGCTTTGCTCCCATACGCCACCACTGGTCGCTGATTGAGAGGATAGAACATGGCAGAAACCAAGGTTATTCTCACCAAGACCGTTGCAAACTTGGGTCACTCGGGTGACGTTATTACTGTTAAGGCTGGTTACGCACGTAACTACTTGATTCCACAGGGCTTGGCCTTTGCGTGGAATAAGGGCGCTGCTTCCCAGATTGAAGCTATGCGTCGCGCACGCTTGGCTAAGGCTGTGGCCACTCGCGAAGAGGCCGTTGCAGCTAAGGCCGCAATTGAAGGCACTGTTGTAGAAATCGCCGCTAAGGTGAGCGAATCCGGCAAGCTCTTTGGTGGTGTTTCCGCCGATAAGATTGCTGCCGCTTTGGCGCCAAAGGCCGCTGTTGAAGCACGCGCTATTAGCGTTGCTGCAATCAAGACCACTGGCGAATTCCCAGCAACTGTGGCTCTTCACCCAGAAATCACTGCTTCCTTTACTGTTAAGGTTGTAGCTGAGTAGTTAAACGTGTTCCAGCTTCCCACGCGGGTTTTGCGGGTCTTGCTTGTGAATTCTTGCTTGTGATTTTGCGGAATTTGCGATGGGAGGCAATCCATTTGGATTGATCTTAAGCATTAGCTCTGCGTGAGTTGTGGCGAGTTTTATTTGCTGCGACTTGCGCGGGGCTTTTTTCGTTTCCAAAATTGGCCAAAATGGGAACAAACGTGGGGGAGTGTTCTTGTGTTTGTTTCCCAAAACACCAAAAATGGGAACAAACGTGGGGAAAAAGAAACAAACGTGGGGGAGTGTTCTTGTGTTTGTTTCCCAAAACACCAAAAATGGGAACAAACGCGGGCAAAAGGGAACAAACGCGGGCAAAAGGGAACAAACGTGGGCGCAGCTAATCTGCGCGAGCGATATTTCCGGGTTTTGTACGTGATTTAGGTCAAATTTGGTACAAAGTGCGGAGTTGTTTGACGGGTTTTGTACGTGATTTAGGCCAAATTTGGTACATTTTCGGTAAATGTGAATGTGTTGTGTGTGTATGCGGCAAATCGTGGTGTTAAATCGCTTTAGATACTAAATTATAAAAGTTGGGAAAATGTGACTAACGCGAACGATTGCAGTGGCGAACGATTGCAGTGGCGACGATTGCAGTGGCAACGAGTGAGCCTGTAGAGCATTGCAAAGGAGGATTAGTGAGCGAGTGCAGCAGTTTAGCAAGTGGCGTTGGCGAAACTTGCGCAAAAGTGATTCTTTTTGGCGAGCACTCGGTGGTTTACGGCTACAGCGCAGTGGCTATTCCGTTGAAGAATCTTAAGATGCGTGCCACAGTCAAGAGAGCAAACGCGCCAATCGCATCAAACGCGTCGAACGCATCAATCACATCAATCACATCAATCGCGGATGAAAAAAACAGCATAACGCTTAAAGCACTGGATTTTTGCGGGCCATTACAAAACGCGCCAAAGCGCTTGGACTCCGTTAAAACCGCGATTTATAAGGCTTTGCAATTTGCAAATTGGCGCGGCGAAGCGTTGCAGGTGGAAACTGCTTGCGATTTTCCGCCAGAGCGAGGATTGGGGTCGTCGGCTGCGGCAGCGGGTGCCGTAATCCGCGCGATTCTAGATTTTTACTCGATTGAAGCCAGCGAGGACGAGCTATTTGCACTCACGCAAGAGGCGGAAAATGTTGCGCATGGAAAGGCATCGGGATTAGACGCTAAGGCTACGGCTGCGGCGCGCGCGGTGCGATTTTTTGGCGGCGAATTTAGCAACATAAATATACGCATGCACGCGTGGCTTGTTTTGGCCGATTCGGGGTGCAAGGGGCAAACGCGCAACACGGTTGAAGCTTTGCGCAAAAAGCGCGATTTGAATCCGCATGAGGTTGATGCGCTTTTAGAGCAGCTTGGAAAAATCGCCATTAGCGCTGAGGGCGATTTAGAGCTTGGGCGGCCGCTGGAAATTGGGCTTAAGATGAGCCGCGCGCACGAGATTCTTGCGCAATTAGGCGTGAGCACGCCGCTTTTAGACGCGTTGGTTAGGGCCGCGTGCAAAGGCGGGGCTTTGGGGGCAAAGCTGACTGGCGGCGGCGGAGGCGGTTGCGTTATCGCGCTTGCGCAAAGCTGCGAGGATGCGCTTAAAGTAAAATTGGCGCTAGAGCGCGCGGGCGCTGTTAAAACGTGGATTGTAGAAATCGGCGGTTAGAAAGGTGATTGTGGAAAACGTTGAGATTGAGCCAAAAATAGCGTTTGACGAGTCGATGCAAACGCATTGCGCAATCGCGGAAGCAAACGCAAACATTGCGCTAATCAAGTATTGGGGAAAGCGCGATGAGCAGCTGATTTTGCCGTATGCGTCTTCCTTATCTTTGACTTTGGGCGGATTTTCAACGAAAACCAGCGTACACTTTGACGATTCTCTAGCAGACGACTCCGTTTGCTTAAACGATGTAGAGCTTAGTGGCGATTTATTGCAAAGCAATGAACGCGCGCGAATCGTAAGAATGCTGGACATGGTGCGAAAAATGGCTGGAACGAGCCACAAAGCGCGAGTCGTAAGCAAAAACACGGTTCCAACGGCGGCGGGCCTTGCGTCTAGCGCCTCAGGTTTTGCGGCGCTGGCTGCGGCGGCGTCGTATGCGGATGGTCTTAAGCTAAACGCGCGCGAACTTTCGATTTTGGCGCGCAAGGGGTCGGGCTCGGCATGCAGGTCGATTTATGGCGGATTGGTGCTGTGGAACGCAGGTGAGAGTAGCGAAACAAGCTACGCGGAGCCAATCGAATTGCCAAAAGATTTGAGCCTTGCAATGGTGGCCGTTGTTTTAAATCCCAACAAAAAGAAGATTTCCAGCCGCAAAGCAATGCGGCAAACTGTTGAAACATCGCCGCTTTACAAAAGTTGGATTAAAAGCTGCGAGGATGACCTTAAAACGGCTTTGCAAGCGATTAAAAACTGCGATTTAGAGGCGTTGGGCGAGGTTTCGCAGCGAAATGCTTTGGGAATGCATGCGGCGATGCGCGCGGCCAATCCCAGCGTTGACTACCTTAGCGAAGAAACGCACGCCGTGCTTAGAGTTGTGCGGCAAATGCGCGGCGAGGGGTGGCCTGTTTGGGCTACAATGGACGCGGGGCCAAATGTTAAGGTTTTAACTAGCGCGGGCAAGGCTTTGAGCGTTAAAAACGAGTTAAGACAGCGGGTTTTGCAGGAGATTGCGCAATCGCGGGGTTCGCTGGCGGCGGCGGGTTCCGACTCTGCGCAATCCAATCCGCAGTTTGTTATTGCGCGAGCGGGCGGTGCGGTTAGCGTGACGGCGTACGGAGAAAATCATGACTAAATTTCAAGCGGAAGCTCCTGGAAAGCTTTATATTGCAGGCGAATACGCTGTTGTAGATGGAAAAGCTGCGATTGTTGCAGCCGTGAATCGCTATGTAAAAGTTACGGTTGACGCGGCTGGAGCTTGCGATTTTCCTTGCGATTTTTCTGAAGATGCCGACTGCGGCAGGAATTTTTACGGCAGGAATTTTTACGGAAAAATTGCGTGTGAGGATAAAAACTTTGAGCCGCTGTATTGGAGGTTTGACGAAGCACGTTTTGACGGCATGCGTTTTGACTGCGCGCGTTTTGGCGGCAACAGCAGGGAATTTATTTTAGATAAAAGTTGCGGACGCGGCTTTGATTCCCGCGCGGATGCTTGCGATTTGCCCGCGGAAGAATCGCCAGCAACCAACGATTTGCCAGCGCAAACTAATGTAGAAAAAATTAAAAAATACTACGCGTATGTGATTTCCGCAATGAACGTAGTAGATGAATATGCGCGCGAGATGGGCGTGTTGGGCGCGGCGGGAGCGCAAGGCTTAAAGGGCGGCGCGCGCGAATACAACGTACGCATTGAAAGCGATTTGGACGATAAAAAAACGGGCAAAAAATACGGTCTCGGTTCTTCGGCGGCCGTAACGGTGGCGGCTGTTCGCGCGCTGTGCGAATGGTACGGGTTGACGATTGCAACGCCAGAACTGTGCAAATTGGCCATAATCGCATCGTCGCTAGTAAAAAAGTCAGGAAGCGGCGGAGATGTGGCTGCAAGCGCATACGGCGGGTGGGTATTATACCGCGCGTACAATCGCGAATGGCTTAAAGCAGAAGTGGAAATGATTGAAAGCGGCGACTCAAGCCTACACGAGTTGCTGCAAAAAAAATGGCCGCGGTTTGTTGTAAAACGATTAAAAGTGGGCGGTGGCTTGCGACTTTTAGTTGGGTGGACGGGAAGCCCTGCCAGCAGCGCGGAGCTTGTTGGAAGCGTGAAGGCTGGGGTGAAGGCTGGCGCAGCGTCTGGCGCAAATTATGGCGATTCAGCCGCGCGTGAGTACGCTAAAACACATGCCAAAACATACGAAGATTTTTGTGCGCAAAGCGAAAAATGCGTGCAAAAAATCGCAAAAAGCCTAGAAAATGGGGATTTTAACGCGTTATTAAGCGGATTTGCGCAAAATCGAGCGCTGCTAAAAGATCTTGGCGAAATAACGGGAACGCTAATCGAAACGTCAAAACTTACGCGGCTAATAGAGGCTGCAAATTGCGCAGGATTGCCAGCAAAAACAAGCGGCGCAGGCGGAGGAGATTGCGGAATCGCGATTGCGCGCTCGCAAGATTTTGATGCAGTGGCTAATCGCATTAAAAGCGAATGGCAAAAAAACGGGATTGAGGCGCTTGGGTTGCAAGTGGCGGAATTTGATGAAAATCGCGATTCATCGCTTATCGAGCAGCGCAAAAACGATCACATAAAACTTGCGTGCAAACAATATAAATCGCGCGCGGATGCTGGGTTTGAAGCAGTGCGATTTATTCCAAACGCGTTGCCGCAGCTTGCGTTAAGCGACGTAGATACAAGCGTGAGCGTGCTTGGTGCCGCCGAAAAATGGGCTGCTCCGCTGTACATTAACGCAATGACGGGCGGCAGCAAAAATGGCGAAAATATAAACGCGTCGCTAGCTAGAGTGGCGGCAAAAACTGGTGTGGCAATGGCGTGTGGGTCGCTAAGCGCGGCGCTTAAAAATCCGCAGCTTGCGGGAACATTTAGCGTGATTAGACGCTTTAATCCGCGCGGATTTGTGATGGCGAATGTGAGCGCGGGAGCCGCCGCTGAGCAGGCGATTAAAGCCGTTGAAATTTTGCAGGCAAACGCGTTGCAAATCCACCTTAACGCGGCGCAGGAGCTGGTTATGAGCGAAGGCGACCGCGATTTTAGCGCGTGGCTTAGCAATATTGAGGCCATTGTGAGCGCGCTTGATTCAATGAAAGTGCCAGTTGTTGTTAAGGAAACTGGCTGCGGAATGAGCGCGCGGGATGTGTTGCGCCTGCAAAATGTTGGCGTGCGCGCGGTGGACGTTGGCGGGCGCGGCGGCACGAATTTTGTTGCGATTGAGAATGCAAGGCGCGGAGGCGGGCGCAGCTACGAGTTCCTTGATTCTTGGGGGCTTACCACTGTTGAGTCGTTGCTGGATATAGCGCGATGCGATGAGATTTTGCGCGATTCAGCGGATTCTTGCGATTGTGCGGTCGCTGGCGATTCTTGCGACTCTGCGCAAATGCAAGTGTTTGCAAGCGGAGGAGTGCGCACGCCGCTTGATGTTCTGCGCGCGCTTAAGCTTGGGGCAAGCGCAGTTGGAGTTGCGGGCGAGTTCTTGCATACGCTCACTTGCGGCGGTATGGATGCGCTTGTTGAGCAGATTGAGGATTGGAAGACGCAGATTCGCGTGATTATGGCGCTGCTTGGATGCAGAAATATTGCAGATTTGCGCAAAAATTCGCGCATCTTGATCGATGGCAAGCCGTTCGCGCTGTAACTGAACTTTATTGTTGCGCGATTTCCTATTTGGTGTTGTAGGAGGGCTGGCTAATTCTTGTCTC
The DNA here is from genome assembly GCF_055452355.1 of Gardnerella rara. Taxonomy (NCBI): domain Bacteria; kingdom Bacillati; phylum Actinomycetota; class Actinomycetes; order Bifidobacteriales; family Bifidobacteriaceae; genus Gardnerella; species Gardnerella rara. Next base: position 111,920 of record NZ_JBVBJP010000003.1, on the reverse strand, counting down.
ACAACGCTTCGCCTCTTACGTGTTGTCTGTTGTTGCGGTTGTTCCGATTTGGCTTTGATTTTGTTTTTGGTTGAAGTTTGTTTGTAGGGTGAGTCATTGGATTATTTGGTATCGGCTGCCGCTCTTATACTGTTCGACCAAGAATCACCCAGCCCTCTTTCGTGCTTGAACAATTGCGTATTGCTTAGTCGCCTGAGATTCTCGATTTTTCTTGCTCTCTCGGCGAGTCACCACCTTCGGCGCTGAGGCTCACCTCGTTCACGGCGAAAAATCTCGAATCTCTACCGCACTTTGCGGAATTTTAAGCGTTATACCAACTCGTTCACGCTGTAATGTCGGGCGTAGTGATATACTTGTGTAGTTGTGCGTTCAGGCATGCCTGTTTGTTTGTGCGATTTAACATTGGTTAGTTGCATTTGGATTGGCGTGAGTGAGCGACGCAAGACTTGCAAGTCAAAGAAAATAGGAGTCCATTATGGCAGCTCGTTGCGCAGTATGTGGCAAGGGACCGCAGACCGGTTTCAGCGTTTCACATTCGCACATTCGCAATAAGCGCACCTTCCGCCCGAACCTTCAGCCGGTTCGCACCACCATTGATGGCGAAAACGTTCGCCTTCGTGTGTGCGTAAAATGCATTAAGGCAGGCAAGGTTCAGCGCGTTGAGGCGTGAATCGCGTGTTAAATGTAAGGCCCTGAGCAGTGCTCGGGGCTTTTTTGTTAGCGAATTGACTTGCATGAGCGCTTAGACCGCGCGCGCGACATTTCCGCTTTTTGTACGTGTTTTTGGTCAAATTTGGTACAAAAGCGCGAATCGATTTGCATGAGCGCTTAGAGCGTAGCGCGCGAATGCACTTCGATTCGCTGAGCTTGCTCAGGTTGAAAGCACGGTGTGCTTTCAACGCAAGCGAAGACGTGAGCGCGGCTAATCCGCGCGAACGAAACGCTTCATCCGCTGCGAAAAATCTCGAATCTCTACCTAGCTTGGCGTAGCCTATGTAATCTTGTAGCGCGGAATGAATTTAAGCGGTAGCGCGACGATTATAATCGAAGTATGGCCGCATCCGTAACACTAAACACACCAATATCATCCTTAGTAGGCAACAAGCGCCGCGTTTCTGCCCTAAAATCGCTAGGCGTAGTCACGGTAAAAGACGCGCTAACGTACTACCCGTTTAGAGTCACGAATCCGCTAAAACCTGCGCATTTAAGCCAAATTTTGCCTGGTCAAGAAGTGGCGTTTTGCGCGGTTATACAGTCCATAAACTTGGTGCAAATGGCCGCGCGAAGAGGGTATCGCTTAGACGTAAATGTTGCGCAAGATGCGGCGCGCGCTCAAATCGTCTATTTTTCAAAAAACAGGCAATACGCGCAATGGGTTAGCAGCCGCATGAGCGTTGGTCAAACCGTTGTTGTGGGCGGGGTGAGCGGCGCGTTTAATGGCGTTTTGCAATTTACGCATCCGCAAGTTATAAGCGTTTTGGCGGCGGGTAGCGATGGTGAGAAGTCTAGCGATGGTGAGAAGTCTATCAACGATGAGAAGTCTAGCGCGTCTGGCGATTTTGTTGCGCAAAGCGTTGATGAAGCGATGGAAAGACTTTGCGCTCCGCAGCCGATTTACCACGCAAATTCGCGCATTTCTAGCGACCACATTCACGAGACGATTTTAGGATTATTGCGACTTTTTAAGAGCTGCGATAGTGGCGATTTTGCGCCCGAGTCTTTGCCCGAGTCCATTCCAGACATTCTCCCGCAATCCGTAATCGCAAGCAGAAACTTTATGCACCGCGCGGCGGCGTTTGAGTCAATCCACAATCCGCAAACCAAAGAGGATTTTGCGCGCGCAATCAACACAATGCGTTTTGAAGAAGCGTTTATATCTCAAATCGCTGTTTTGCAGTCGCGCGAGAACTCGCTTAACGGATCCGCCTATGCATGCAACAATGGCGCTTTAAGGCAGCAGTTTGAAGCCAGCTTGCCATTTGCGTTGACGGAAGGCCAAAAAAACGTTATTAGCGAGATTACGGAAGATATGCAAGATGTGCAAGATGAATCGCCAGCAGCCAGCGAATCCCCATTAAAACCAATGCGTCGTCTTTTGCAAGGAGAAGTGGGCTCTGGAAAGACGGTTGTGGCAATGAGCGCAATGCTTCAAGCTGTTGGTTCGGGCCACCAAGCGGTGCTTGTTGCGCCGACTCAAGTTCTGGCCCAGCAGCACGCCGAAAATCTTCGCAAAATGATTGAGCGCGCGGGCATAAGCGTTGAAATTACGCTTGTGACGGGCGGAATGAAGCTGGCGGATCGAAGAAGAGCGCTGGCAAAAGTGGCAAGCGGCGAGCCTTCAATTATTGTGGCCACTCATGCCGCATTTTCCGCCAGTTTTAAGCCCACAAACCTTGCGCTGGCTATAATCGACGAGCAACACAGATTTGGCGTTGAGCAGCGCGATTCGCTTATACGCAAAATGAGTAATAATGCGGATGTTCATCTTCTTGTTATGACGGCCACGCCGATCCCTAGGAGCGCTGCAATGACTTGGTTTGGCGATTTAGACGCGTCTTACTTAACGGAGCTTCCAGGCGGCCGCAAGCCGATTCGCACGTTTGTTATAAACGAGCTGGACTTTGCAAAAATGGCCGCAATGTTTAGCCACATTCGCTCCAGAATTGACGCGGGGGAGCGCGCGTACATTGTTTGTGCGCGAATAGACGATGATGATAATGGCGATAATGGGGATAATGGCGACTCTGCGGCGGCTTTCGACTTTTCCGCGTATTCATCTAATTCATTAAACAACGCACAATCTAACGCACAATCTAACGCACAACCCAACGCACCAATACACACAGTATCGCAAATTTTAGCCCGCCTTAAAAATCTTCCTCAATTTAGTGGCGTCAATTTTGCTGAGCTTACAGGCCGCACAAGCGACGAGGAAAAGCGCAGTATTATGCGCGATTTTGAAAGCGGCAAAGTGCAAATTTTGGTTTCTACAACCGTAATCGAAGTTGGCGTAGATGTTGCAAAAGCAAGTTGCATAGTGATTTTTAACGCCGATCGCTTTGGCCTTGCGCAGCTTCATCAGCTTAGGGGCAGAGTTGGTAGAGCAGGCACACAATCCTGGGCCTTTTTGGTATCTGCAGTTCAAGACAACGAGTTGGCGGCAGCGCGCTTGCAGGTTGTAGAAAAATCGCTAGACGGCTTTGTAATCGCGCAAAAAGACTTGGAACTTAGAAACGCTGGAGACGTTTTAGGAGACAGTCAATCTGGCGGAAAATCAAGCTTAAAGCTGCTTCGAGTTGTTAAAGACGCGCATATTATTGCAGACGCAAGGCAATGCGCAATGTCTCTTATTGCTAGCGACCCGACTTTGCGCAACCACACGCAACTTGCTGGGGCGGTTTTAGACTTTACGCGCGGCAGCAGCACGGCAATTTTGAGCAATTAGAAGAAAATTAAGAAGAAAATCGCACAATTTTTTACAATTTACGTGCGAAAAAGACAATTTTTGAATATTCTAGAAGTATAAGGTAAAAACGCGAGAGACGAGGCAAAGATGACTGAACGCGAACAACAAATATTGTCGTGGATTCAGCAGAATCCTATGATTAGTCAGCAGGAGCTTGCAGATTTAGCTGGTATTACGCGATCGGGCGTGGCAGCGCACATTTCCAATCTGATTCGCAAAGGGTACCTTAGAGGCAAAGGTTACATTGTTACGCCACCAAGCTACGTAACAGTAATCGGCGGAATAAGCATGGATGTTTTGGGAATCGCGTGCGGAGATCTTATGGACTACACGTCGAACGCTGCAAAGGTGCGTTACGCGCTTGGCGGAGTTGGGCGAAATATCGCAGTTGCTTTAGAGAGGATGAACACGCGCGCAAGCTTGGTCTCTGTGTACGGAGGCGACCACAATGGCGAGCTGTTTAAAATAGACGCATCCATAAACGGATTAGACATAGGCTACTCAAAGCAGCTGCCAGACGCCATGACAGCGTCTTATATGTATGTTGGAGACGCATCTGGGCAAAGGCTTTTGGCATTAGACGACATGAGCATCTACGACTACATGACGCCAGACTTTTTGCGCGAAAGAATATCAATCATAGAAAACGCAGACATTGTTGCACTAGACACCAACATCTCGCAAAAGTCGTTTGAATGGGTGTGCGATAACTACAGAAAGCCGATTATGGTTCGCGCAATAACGGATGCAAAAGCGCCGAGAATACTTTCGCGCCTAAATTGCATTGATACACTTGTTTTAGACACGGCAGAATCGCAAGCGCTTACTGGAATTTGCGCTGTAGACGAAAGGTCAGCCGTGCAATGTGCAAAGGCTCTGCTTAAGCGCGGAGTTAAGCGCGTGTTTGTTAATTCGGGGCGTGAAGGCGTTGCGTATGGAATTCTTGGGGAAGGCATTGCGTTTTACCCTGTGCCTTTGCAGCGCGTACAAAGGATGATTGTTTCTAGAGGAAACGGATCCGAAGGCGCTAAGGCGGTTGGCAATGACAATGGTTCTAGCGATGCAGCCACTGCCGCTTTGATTTACGCGCGATACAACCACTTTGACAATTCCAAGACAGGGCGATTTGCGGTGGCAGCTGCGGCGCTGAACACTGAGTCTGTTGAGGCGGTACATGAGGCAATGACGCCAGAACTTGTTGAGGAGCGAATGCAAAACATTCATGAGCGCGTTTGAGTGCTGACTGGCAAATATAAAAAGACCGCAGCTAAAAACTGCGGTCTTAGTTTATTCTGTTATTTTCTTGTGATTGATCAGTAGATCACTCGCAATCTTCTGGCTTAGGGATTAAGAACGAGCATGCAAACGCTAGCGCAAGCAGCACGATTCCAGCAATCATCGAAGCAACGTAGCCAGTGGTTGCTCCAGCATTCTGCGCAAAATTGGTCATAACAGCGTAGAGAATCGCAAAGCTCAATCCTGCTCCAAGGTTAAACGCACCAGCATTCATGCCAGGCAAATATCCAGGATTATCTTTAGGGGAAAGCACAATTCCAAGGCCGTTAAGCATAATGTTTGCAACGCCTGCGTAGCTAATTCCAAGCCACAAAGAAAGCACTACAAGCCCGCAGACAGAAGGCATCTCGGAGACGTACATTCCAAACACAACGCCAAGAACGCTCACAAGGATTCCAGCGCGCAAAACGAGTCGGTATCCAAACTTTGCGGCGAGCATGCCGGCAACAGGGCCAAACACAAAGCCAATAATTGCGTACGGCGTAAGAGTTGCAAAGCTCACCACGCTTGCGCTCATTGCGGCTCCAGACTTAGCGTCTTGCGCAAGCTGAGGCACAACGCCATTCATGATTGCAAAAACGCCCGTCATTGTAAGAAGCGTGCAAGAAAGCAAGCCCCAAGTGCGGCGCTGGCTCATGTATTTTGTAGAAACAAGCGGAGCGGAGCTTTTGCCCTCTACGTTCCAGAACACTACAAAGAACACGATTGCAAGAACTACAAGAACCGCCACAAGAGTCAAGTTGGCGCCCGCAAGCTTGCCGATCTCGTTAATCGCAAGATATGCAGCCAAGAATGCAATGCCAAGAGTTACAACGCCAATCCAATCCATCTTAGGGGTGTCTTGTGCGTGCGATTCTTCGGTTTGGAATATAACCAAAAGAACTGCAATCACGCCGATTACAGCCATAGTCCAAAATACAGATCTAAAGCCAAAGTTGCCTGCGAGCCAGCCGCCTGCAAGTGCGTCAACGCCTGCAATTCCGCCGTTTACAGAGGTTAAAATTGCCATCAACTTTGCGTAACGTTTTTCTTCGCTAACGCGCACACGCAGCATAATCAAGCACATTGGTACAACAGGGCCGCTTGCACCCTGAAGGATTCGGCCAATCATAAGAACCGTAACGTTTGGCGCAATGGCACTAACAACGCATCCTAAAATGGTTGAAACCAGAATGCCAGTAAGCACCTTTTTGCGGCCAACAAGGTCTGCCAAGCGCGGCAGGAATAGCGAAAACAGAGCCGCCGCCGTAAAGAACACGGTTTGTGTTAGCGCGATTTGCGTATCTGTTGTTTTGAGCTCGTGCGTCATAGTGGCAAGTGCTGGGGAGAGCATGGATGCGTTTAGCTGGAACGCAAAAATGGCCACTAGAAGTGCGGTCATAAGTGCTACGATTGAACGCCCGCCCTTGTCTAACATGTGTGGAGCTGGAGATGAAACCTCAGTCATAATAACTCCTATTTGTTTGTTTTATATCTATTATTTGATGTCTATTGTTTTATTATTTGATTCCATCGATTCGCTTTAGAGCGTCGATAATCAAATCCCAGAACTTGTTAAAGTCAAGCTTGGTGGCCACTTGCGTGTGGCATTCGCTTGCTGATGGCTCTGGTCCGCGCAAATCTGCAACCGTCATTCCAAGCGTTAAATCGCCTTTAATTTCAACGTCTAGAGGGCATCTGCGGGTCTGCACAACGCTGTGATCAATCAAGTATGCAACCGTGCATGGATCGTGCACAGGCGGGTCAATAAAATCTTGATTATTTTGGTACGCCTTGCGGAAGAAGTCCATCAAACCGCTTGCAAAAGCCGAAAGAGGCGTGCCGATTGCGTCGATTTTGGCCTGCACTTGCGGCGTGCAAAGCGCCTGATGCGTTAAATCAAGACCAACCATTGTAATAGGCCAATCTTCGTTAAACACAACGTGAGCCGCTTCTGGATCTACCTTAATGTTAAATTCCGCAACCGCGCTCCAATTGCCAACGTGGTAGCCGCCGCCCATAAGCACAACCTCTTTAACGCGGCTAACGATTCGCGGCTCCATGCGCACCGCCATTGCGATGTTTGTAAGTGGGCCAGTTGGAACAAGGGTAATTGTGCCTGGCTCGCTGTTCATAATCGTGCTAACAATCCAGTTTACGGCGTGGCCTTCGTCTAATGGGCGAGTTGGCTTTGGAAGCGTTACTCCGTCTAGGCCAGTTTCTCCGTGCACAGCGGCCGCCACTTCTAGCGGGCGAATCATTGGGCGATCGCAGCCTGCGTGAACAGGAATGTTTGTTGCGTGAGCCATTTCTAGCGTTGCTCGCGCGTTGTACGTTACTTTTTCTAGGCTCTGATTGCCGCCGACTGTTGTTACGCCAAGCAAATCAATGTTTGGGTTGCCAAGCGCTAGCAGAATTGCCATAGCGTCGTCGTGGCCAGGGTCGCAATCTAAAATGATTGAAGTCATTTTTGTTCCTTGTTGCTTGATGGTTTTTTGCTTATTTTGTTTTTGTTTGTTGTTTGTTTGTTGTTTGTTTGTTTGTTTTTATTTTATGCGTAGGTCGTTTGCAAACATCATTGTTTAGCTGTGGCTAGGGGTAAATCGCCAGAAACCAGTGCTAAGCAACATTTGTTTATGTTTATAAACAAATGGCCAATACAATTTTAGCAGGGATAAAATTTGACACAAGTCAAAGTGGTTACGCAAATCAAAATTGCAATCGTAAGTCAAAGTGATTTAAAATGATATGCTTAAAACATGCACGTAATTGCAGGAAGATTTAAAGGCACGCCATTATGCGCCGCAAAGTCATGTACAAGACCCACAACAGACCGTACAAAAGAGGCGATTTTTTCTAGACTCGACTCGTGGGGAGTGTGCGAGGGAGCGCGCGTACTCGACTTATTCGCTGGAACCGCGGCGTTGGGAGTAGAGGCGATTTCTAGGGGCGCAAAAGAGCTGGTGTGTGTAGAGGCGAACGCGGCTGCGGCGGCACTAATTGCAAAAACCGTTAAAGTGCTAGAAAGTCAAAGCACGTGGAGCCAGGATTTAAGCGTGCGCGTAAATAAAAAGCGCGCGGAGCAGTTTGTGCAAGATTACAGCGGCGAGGCGTTTGGGCTGGTGTTTGTGGATCCGCCGTACGCGTTGGAAACGGCGCAAGTTGAGCGGCTGATTGAAAACATGGTTAGCAATGGCGTTGTAAGCGATGCGGCAGACACGCTGATTGTTTTGGAGCGTAGTGCGCGCAGTGTTGCGCCTAAGATTTGTGCGGGGTGGGAGATTTTCGACACGCGCAACTATGGCGAGACTGCCGTAATGTTTATTCAAACTTCGCGTTGACCTTCTACGCATTGATTTTTATTTTCGTTTATGCTTTGCCAAGCTAGGTAGAGATTCGAGATTTTTCGCAGCGAAAGAGGTGAGCCTCAGCGCCGAAGGTGGTGACTCGCCGAGAGAGCAAGAAAAATCGAGAATCTCGGTGATGAAAGATACGCAAAAGTTCTAGATATCCAGAAGGTTTGATGTATTTCTCTACGAGCAATAAATAGCGCCATACTGAGGCCTTGGAATATTAACGTTCATAAGACCCCCGTAAAGGAGCGCGTCACTTGCGAGGAGAGAAATACTCAAACCTCGCGCAACGCTAAATAGGAAGTGCCCTCCTACAACAGCAAACAAGAAACCGTGCAAATTCTATAGGAGCCTTGGCGAATCGCCAGAAACCTCCCATCCAAGGCTAATCAGAGTTTTCCGATCTTGCTTACTAAGCGACTTGCAATCAAGCTTCTCAATTAAATCTGGTCTGATTTGGCTTGTGCGCGCCAACGCATCGTCTCTGCGGAAGCGATCCACCTTAGCGTGGTCGCCCGAGGTAAGAATCGCAGGCACGCTAAGGCCGCGCCACGTTGTTGGCCGCGTGTACTGGTGATGCTCAAGAATCGCGTCCGCGCCTGTATACGACTCTTCAACAATCGACTCGGGATTTCCCATAAAGCCTGGAATCAAGCGCGTAATGGCCTCTACCATAACACTAACAGCCACTTCGCCGCCGTTAAGAACGTAGTCGCCAATCGAGTACTCGCGCACGTCTACGCCGCTTGATTTGTAGTATTCGGGGATTCGCGCGTCGTAGCCTTCGTAGCGGCCGCATCCAAACACGAGTCGCTTGGCGTTTGCTAGCTGCGTTGCGTCTTTTTGAGAAAACAGTGGGGCAGAAGGATTTGGGAAGATTAAAATTGTGCCATTATCAATGCTGTTATTTGCGATATTATCGCCATTATCTGCGTCATTATTGCCACTAAAAAGCAGCTCATCCAGGCACTCCGCCCACACTTCTGGCTTCATCACCATTCCCGCGCCGCCGCCAACTGGCGTGTCATCAACCGACTGATGAACGTCGTGCGTCCATTTTCTAAGATTATACGCGTTGATTTTAAGCAGGCCGTTATCTTGCGCTTTGCCGAGCAAACTCAGATCGAGCATGCGAAAATATTCTGGAAATACGGAGATTATGTCGATTTGCATTTTAAAGCCTTTAAGCGTAAATCCTGCGCATTAAAGCCCAGGAATCAGTCCGCCTGGAGGGTCTAAAGTTAAATATTTTTCTTTAAGATTAACTTCGGGAACCAGCGCCTGAACAAATGGAACTAGCGCGGTTTTATCATCGCCAACTGGCTCCAAAAGGCGGATTTTAAGCAGCGACTGCGCGCCGTCCACAACGTCTACGACTTTGCCGATTTCGCGCGGAGCAACACCAAGTGAATTATTCTTGCAAATGTGCGCGCTAAGGCCTATTAAATCCTTAATATACCAAGCGTTTTCTTGCTCTAATTCTTCCGCACTTTGAGCCTTAGTGTAAAGCTCCAAGCCGTTTAGGGACTCTGCGTCATTACGATTTAGGCTTTGTTCAAAAAGCAGAATCCAGCGGTTTTTAAACGTGCGGGAAGCTTCGATTGTAAACTCGCGCTCGCCGTCTTTAGTGTAAAGCACATTGCCTGGTTCAAAGCGATTATAAGGCTCGTCGGTAAAGACCTGAACCGTGACTTCGCCTTTTAATCCTTGCGCTTTTCCAATACGACAAACCCTCAGTAGGGTGTTTTCACCTTGCTGAGGGTTGTCAAAAAGTTGGTTTTTAGCCACGTTCAATCTCACTTACGTACGTCCATAATGTCTACGCGCACGTTGCGATGGCTTAGAGCCTGCACAACAATACGAATAGCATTGGCGGTACGACCGTTTCTTCCAATAACGCGACCGATGTCTTCTGGATTTACGCGCACGCGCAAAAGTTCGCCGCGAGCGTTTGAATGAGAACGCACGGATACGTCATCTGGAAAATCCACGATATTTTTAATGAGATGTTCCACAGCTTGAGCCAGCATAATTACTCAGCCTTTTCCTCGGCTTCAGCATTTGCTGCTGGAGCTTCTTCTGCGGCTTCTTCGGCTTCGTTCTTAGCGGCTTCTGCAGCGGCCTGAGCCTTTGCAGCGGCTTCGGACTTAGCAGCCTTAAGCTTCTGAGCCTCGGCTTCTACAGCCTCAACACGAGCCTGAGCGTCTGGGCCAGCCTCAGAAGTCTTCAATGTGCCTTCTGCACCATCGAGACCCTTGAACTTCTGCCAATCGCCAGTAATCTTTAGCAGCTTCAACACTGGTTCGGTTGGCTGTGCGCCAACGCCAAGCCAGTACTGTGCGCGATCAGACTTAATCTGAATCAAAGATGGCTGCTTGTTTGGATCGTAGATACCGATCTCTTCGATGGACTTGCCGTTACGCTTGTTGCGCGAATCAGAAATTACAACGCGATAGAAGGCGTAGAACTTCTTGCCCAATCTCTTAAGACGAATCTTGGTTGCCAAAATGGCTCTCCTTATAACTAAAGTCGTAGAATTTCGCTCGGGTGTGGGGCACTCCTTGCGAGTTCCACTGTTCCTCGCGTGGTCGATAAGAGGGCTTCGATTCACGCGAATAACTTTTCTATTATGCCTGATTGCGTGGACTATATGTTTTCCCGAGAATGTACGTAATTTGTTCCGATTTTTCGTACAAAGTCAAGCGAAGATGTGAGCGGATTTTCCTTGTTTGATATTGCGCGGGCGCGACGATCTACCTTTTCGCTTAGAGCGTAGCGCGCGGCTTCCTATTTGGTGTTGCGCGAGGTTTGAGTATTTCTCTCCTCGCAAGTGACGCGCGCTTTTACGTATAGCTTATGAACGTTAATATTCTAAGGTTTTAGGATGGCGCTATTTATTGCTCGTAGAGAAATACATCAAACCTTCTGAATGTCTAGAACAATTGCGTGGTTTTAATCGCCGAGATTCTCAATTTTTCTTGCTGCTTCAGCGAATCACCATTTCATGCTGAGGTTCGCTTCATCCGCTGCGAAAAATCTCGAATCTCTACCTTGCTTAGTGGAGTAATGTACGCAAAGAGCATTGTTATTTGGGTGAAGAAGCGGGGAACTAGAGGGGGAGCGAAACGCAAACGATTAGCGCAAAGTGGTCGCTGCCGTCCACGCGAATCGTGCGTTGTTCTGTGGCTTTAGCGGCGCAGCCTGTTGACTTTATTAGCACATGGTCAAGCGCAAGATTTGGCCATTTTTGCCACGTTGGCCAGGTTTTTAATCGCTTGCCGATTTGCATTGATGCGTCGAAAAAGCCTGATTTTAGTAGCGCTCTAAAGCTCGGGTGGTCTGGTGTGGAGTTTAAGTCTCCGCAGATTATTGTGACTTTTTTGCAGTCGCTTTTATTATGATTTTCGCCGATTTTTGCAAGCGCCATTATTCCGCTGCTCCAAGCCGCACACCCGCGCATAGGCGATTTTGGATGCGCCGAAGCGAATGTTATTAGAGGATTTTCCGCGCGCGTCTCGCAAGCAGCCGCCGTAACAATTGGCACGTTTGCTGCATCAATCTTAATCGACTCGCCAAAAGATTGTTTTACGTCGTTTAATCGCGTATAAATCGCGTTAAATCCGCCATTTTCGCGCCCGTTCGCGCTTCCTAATTGCACATGCGCAAAATCGCGCATAATCCCAAGTTTTTCAAGGCTTTTTACAAGTTTTTCGCTTACTTCTTGCAAAAGAATCGTATCGATTTTATGCGTTTTTGCGAGTTCTATTATTTGACTCGCGTTTGCGCGTCCATATCTGCAATTAAGCGTCATAACGCGGATTTCTAGCGATTTCTCTAGCGATTTTACTTGCGACTTTTCCCACGTTTGTTCCCTTTTTTGCTGTTTTTGGGAACAAACACGGGCATCTATTCCTGCGTTTGTTTCCGTTTTGGGTGTTTTTGGGAACAAACACGGGCATGTGTTCCTGCGTTTGTTCCCTTTTTTGGTGTTTTTGGGAACAAACACGGGGAAGTATTCTTGTATTTGTTTCCGCAAATGTCTTGAAAAATACGGCGTATACGATTTTAAAGAGATTAAGAGCAACGCCGCATATGCCACGCACAAAAACACGTACGATTTACAAAATTCATTTTGCAATTGTGTTGAGGCCGCCGCCACAGCGCTGGCGATTAGCCCAAACCCTGCGCAAAACGGCGCAATCGGCAGCAGTGCAATAACGTAGGGCAGCGGTTTTAGCCCGTCTGCTCCAGCTGGCAGCCACCTAAGCAGCTGCCAAGCCAGAAGTAAAACAAGCGAAATAAGTAAAATCGCAGGTAAAATCGCGTGAATCATCTACTGATTATTTGTTATCTGATTATCTGATTATCTGCCAAAAAGTCCCGAAAGACCGCCGCCCAAGTTTGGCGGCAAATCAGGCATTCCGCCAGCAAAATCACCTTCGCCACTCATAAGATTTTGAAGATTTTCTGGCAGATTATTAGGCAAATCCTGCTTCTTCTTCATAAAGGCAGACTCGCCATTCGCGTCATCGCCATCATTTGCACTATTTGCAGAAGAATTTCCAGACAAGCGATCCCTAAGTGCGCGCTCCTCGGCCTCGCGTCGCATAGGATTTCCAGATTTTCCGCCCTTCTTCTTGCTCTTTTTGTCTTTACGCTTAGACTTTCCAGCGCCGCCGCCAAACCCAGGAATTCCGCCCATTCCAGGCATTCCTGCGCCGCCGCCATTGCTCATGCGCTTCATCATCTTAGCTGCCTGCTCAAAGCGCTGCAAAAGCGCGTTCACTGCGGAAACTGGAACGCCCGCGCCAGCTGCGATTCGCGCGCGCCTGGAGCCGTCAATAATCTTTGTGTCTCGGCGCTCCTTAGGTGTCATGGAGCGAATAATCGCCTCTGTGCGGTCTATCTCGCGGTCGTCAAACTGCTCAAGCTCTTGCCTGTGCGCTGCCATTCCAGGCATCATGCCAAGAATTTTCTTCATAGAACCAAGCTTTTTAACCTGCTGAAGCTGATCCAAAAAGTCGTCTAGTCCAAAAGTTCCTTCAGATATTTTGGCGGCCGCTTTTTTAGATTCTTCCTCGTCAAACTGCTTTTGTGCATTCTCAATAAGCGTTAGAATATCGCCCATATCTAGGATTCTGGAGGCCATTCTATCTGGGTGGAAAATCTCAAAATCCTTCAAGCCTTCGCCAGTAGAAGCAAACAAAATCGGCTTGCCCGTAACGCTTGCAACCGATAGCGCAGCACCGCCTCTAGCATCGCCATCTAACTTAGAAAGCACAACGCCAGTAAAATCAACGCCTTCGTTAAACGCTTGAGCCGTATGAACAGCATCCTGACCAATCATGGCGTCGATAACAAACAGGATTTCTTGCGGATTAACAGCATCGCGAATTTCGCGCGCCTGCTGCATAAGGGCATCGTCCACGCCAAGGCGACCAGCGGTATCTATAATAACCGTGTCGTACATTTTTGCGCGCGCGTAGTCAATGGAATCTCGCGCAACCTTAACAGGGTCTCCAGTGGCCAAACCAGCCGAAACAACTTCGCTTCCGCCATCACTTTGCACGCCTCGCTCTGGCGCAAACACAGCCACGCCTGCGCGCTCGGCAACAACCTCAAGCTGCGTAACGGCGTTAGGGCGCTGCAAATCCGCCGCAACAAGCAAAGGAGTGTGCCCAGAATCCTTAAGCCAGTAGCCCAGCTTTCCTGCAAGCGTTGTTTTACCAGCGCCTTGCAAGCCAGCAAGCATGATTACGGTTGGGGGGTATTTTGCAAAATTCAGTGGCCTATCAACGCCTGCGCCCAAAACATTTGTAAGCTCGTCGTTTACAATTCGCACAACTTGCTGCGCAGGATTCAGTGCGCTAGAAACCTCTTCGCCAAGTGCGCGCTCGCGGATTTTAGCGGTAAAAGATCGCACAACGTCTAAAGCCACGTCTGCGTCTAAGAGCGCGCGGCGGATTTCGCGAATTGTGCCGTCTATGTCTGCGTCGGATAATTTGCCTTTTCTACGCAAGTGTTTGAATGCGCCAGAAAGTCTTTCTGTTAACGAACTAAATGCTGCCATAATTGCTCTATTCTACAGGTTGTTTGGAATGTTTAAGAGTTTTAAGATAAATGCCACGATGAGCCTTGTGCACAATCTTCGATTACAACGCCAGCGGCGGTTAAAGAGTCGCGAATCGCGTCTGCGCGTGCAAAATCCTTGGCCGCGCGCGCAATCGCCCTTTGTTCCAGCTGATTTGCAATCAAAGATTCAAGAGCCTTGTGTTCCGCGCTTGCGCCATTATCTGCATCTTCGCCCAAATCTTGCGATTTTTGCGCGTTGCGGCGCCATTGCGGGGAGTAAGGGTCTAGCCCAAGTGTGTCTAGCATTGCGCGAACTTGCAAAACGCACGTTTTAATAAGGCTTTTAATGCTGTTGTTTTGGCCGTCATCTTGACTTTGTGCATAGTCGTCCAAAAGCGCGTTGCCAGAGCGAATCGCAGTAAAAATCGCAGCCAGCGCGCCCGAAACGTTAATATCGTCGTTCATAGCTTTAGTAAAATCTTCTGGAAGATTATCTGCATCAACGCCCTGAACTTCCGCATAATCTGGCTGATTTTCGATTACGCGGCCCGCGCGCTCAAGGAAGTTTGATATGCGATCATATGCCGATTGCGCCTCGTTTAAAGCCTGATCCGACCACTCCAGCATTGCGCGGTACTGCACGCCGCCTAGCGCGTATCGCACAACCCACGCGGATTTTTGAGCCAGAACCGATGGAACCGAAAGACCGTTTCCAAGGGATTTGCTCATTTTTTCGCCCTTTGCTGTAACCCATGCGGAATGCATCCACACGTTTGCACTCTTCCAGCCAGCAGCAAGTGTTTGTGCCATCTCGTTTTCGTGGTGCGGGAAGCGCAAGTCTAGTCCGCCGCCGTGAATGTCGAAGGAATCGCCAAGATAGCGGTGACTCATTGCCGAGCATTCAATGTGCCAACCTGGGCGGCCTGCTCCAAACGGCGTATTCCAGCGCGCGTCTTTTTGGTCAAAATCGCAAGGTGCCTTCCAAAGCGCAAAATCGCGAGCATCGTGCTTATCTGGGCTTGCATCGGCAGGGTCAATTGGATTGTATTTGTCGGCTTTGCTGGCTTTGTCATCACTATTGCTGCCATCTGAATTGCCATTTTGATGTGTAAGCGCACCGTAATCCTGCCAACTTGGAACACTAAAATACACGTTTCCAGTAGGATTGCCATCCGCGCTTTTTATTGCGTATGCGTGTCCGCGATCAATCAAGCGCTGTATAAGCTCCACCATGTCGTTGATGTGGCCAGTTGCGCGCGGCTCCACAGTAGGCGGCATAACGCCGAGAGTGTTGTAAGCTTCAGTAAACTCGCGCTCGTAAATGTAGGCGCGCTGCCACCATGTTTGGCCATTTTCGCTAGCTTTTTTGATGATTTTATCGTCTATATCTGTAACGTTTCTAACAAAAGTAACGTTGTAGCCAAGGCGCAAAAGCCATCGGCGAACAACGTCGAAGGCGATTGCTGCGCGAATATGACCTATGTGCGGCGAGCTTTGCACGGTTGCGCCACACACGTACATTCCAACGTGACCAGGGGTGACGGTTTTAAACTCGCTGGTGTTGTGAGTTGCCGTGTTGTACAAGCGCAATCGCGTGGCTGCTGCGGTAAGAGTTCTGTTCGTATTTTCAAGCATAATCTCAATTATATGTTTAGCTAATAACTCACGTTTAGAGCGTGCGAACGATTTGACGCATTTTGTACCAGATTTGATCTAAATCACGTACAAAACCCGTCAAACAACTCCGCATTTTGTACCATATTTGATCTAAATCACGTACAAACTCGGGAAAACAACTCCGCACTTTGTAGCTTTAAGTCGTAGATAGACATAGGACTATGATTGCTAGCAGATAGAAATCGCAAGCGCAGCTACGCAAAAATGGCCACTAACCGCTCGCCAAATTCACGTCACTAAAATCGCAAGAAAGGATTAAAAATGCCTGATTCTTTTGATTTCGCAAACTCTGAAGCAAAGTCCTACGCAAACTCTTCCGTGCTCATGACCGACATGTACGAGTACACAATGCTAGATGCCGCGCTAAAAGACGGCACAGCAGACCGCAAATGCGTTTTTGAGATTTTTACGAGGCATCTTCCGCAAGGCCGCCGCTACGGAGTGGTAGCAGGCACGGGAAGAATCCTAGAAGAGCTAGCGCGATTCCACTTTAGCGATGAGGACTTGCGATTTTTGCAAGACCGTAAAATCGTAAGCAAAGACACCATTAAATGGCTAGAAAACTACCATTTTAGCGGCAAAATCCGTGGTTACAGGGAAGGCGAAATGTTCTTCCCAGATTCGCCGATTTTGCAAGTTGAAGGCACTTTTGGCGAGTGCACGCTGCTAGAAACGCTGCTGCTTTCCGTGCTTAACTACGATTGCGCGGTGGCAAGCGCCGCGGCTCGTATGGTTTCCGCATCCGCTGGAAGGCCGTGCATGGATATGGGCGGCAGGCGCACAAACGAGTGGTCGGCGGTGGCTGCCTCTCGCGCGGCGGTAATCGGCGGTTTTAAGGGAACTGCAAACCTGCTTGCGGCCAAGCTTTACGGGCTTAAGGCGATTGGAACGGCCGCGCATTGCTTTACGCTTGTGCACGACCGTGAGCGCGATGCTTTTGAGTCGCAAATTGCCGCGCTTGGCAAGGGAACAACGCTTTTGGTAGACACGTACAACGTGGAGGAGGCTGTTAAAACCGCCGTGCAGGTTGCTGGCGCGGATCTTGGCGGTGTGCGCATTGATTCGGGCGATTTGTGCGTTATGGCTCGTCGCGTGCGCGCGCAGCTCGATGCGTTGGGCGCTAAAAATACTAAAATCACGGTTACTAACGATTTGGACGAGTATGCGCTTGCGTCTTTGCAAAACGCGCCAGTCGATTCCTACGGCATTGGAACCATGCTGGTTACGGGTTCGGGCGCTCCTACTTGCGCAATGGTTTATAAGCTTACGGAGCGCCAGGGCGCGGATGGAGTTATGCAACCTGTTGCTAAGAAGTCTAAGAATAAGGCGACTGTTCCAGGGCGCAAACTTGCGTATCGTTCTTACGATTTTGGCGGCGTAAACGGCGGCGCTTCTGGCAATGGCGTGGCCGACTGCGAGCACGTGATTTCTGGATCAGAGAGTGCGCTCGCTGCTTTTAAGCCGCAGGATTCTTGGGAAGATTTGCTAGTTGACTACGTGCAAAATGGCGAATTTAACACGGAGTTTATGGGTCATGACGCGATTATGCGCGCACAGAATTATTGCGCCAAATCTCTTAGCAGACTTCCGATTTCTGCTCAAAGTCTTATGCGTGGCGACCCCGCGATTCCTACAGAAATCAGCGTTTTAGGCTAGTTTAGGCTAGTTTAGGCTGGTTTATAAATCAGCTTTAATTTGAGTTACTCTAAAAGCCCAGATTGTTCATCTCTTCGTAGATTTTTTTGCACTCTGGGCAAACGGGGTAGTCGTTTGCTTCGCGCTTTGGAATCCACACTTTTCCGCACAACGCCACAACAGGGCGGCCAGTCAAGCGCGATTCAATTACGCGATCTTTGGAAACGTAGTGTGCAAAGCGGTCTGCGTCGCCGCCATCGTCCATTCGCGCGGATTCGTCTACTTCTGGCTTTTCGAGCACGCTTGTGCTTGTGCTAGACCCAGAATCTGGGAGGCTTTTTGAATCGTCTTCCATAACAGCGTTCAAATTAGCAGCGTTTGAGCTATCGCCATACTTTGAATCATTTGAAAACGTCATTGCATCCCTTTCGTACAAATCCTTTTCACACAAATCATGTTGCATAAATCGCGTTGCATAAATCATGTTTTGTTACTTGCGATTTATGTTTATACAAGCATAATTCATAATCGCAACAAACGCTGGCAAATGGGAACAAACGCAGGGAAGTGTGCCCGAGTTTGTTCCCAAAATTGGCTGAAACGTAAACAAACGTGGGGGAAAAGAAACAAACGCAGGGAAGTGTGCCCGAGTTTGTTCCCAAAATTGGCTGAAATGGGAACAAACGCGGGGAAAAAGAAACAAATGCGGGGAAAATAGGCCGTATCTAGCTAGTGTCTAGCTCGTGGCCGATTCGTGGTAACCTAAAAGCATGACTATAGCTGTTTGCCCAGGCTCCTACGATCCCGTTACGGCCGGACACTTAGACGTGATACAACGTTGTACGCATCTTTTTAACGAAGTGCATGTTTTAGTGGCGGTTAATGCGGCCAAAACGCCCATGTTTTCCGAGTTGGAGCGCGTGGATATTATTCGCAAGGCGCTGGAAGACTTAAAAGATGATTCGCCAGTCGGCAAGTTTGCGCCACCTTTGTGCGGGGCGTCTAAGTCGCCAGCGTGCAAAATAGTGGTTGCTTCTACCAGCGGTCTTATTACGGATTATTGCAAAAAAGTCGGCGCAACCGTAATTGTTAAGGGATTGCGTCAAAACGGCGACTACGAGGCGGAACTTGGAATGGCGCTGGTTAATCGCAAGCTGGCTGGCATTGAAACCATGTTCTTGCCAGCGGATCCTATTTTGGAACACGTTTCTAGCTCGGTTGTAAAAGATGTAGCTCGTCACGGCGGGGACGTTTCTGGAATGGTGCCAAATAATGTGATTCCGCTTTTGCAACACGTTTTTTCTAAGACAAATGCAATATCTCAATCATAAAATTAGCGAAATATTACAATGGCGAGTTAAATATCACCGAAATAAGTACAATATTACTAAAATAAGTACGTACTAAAATACGTACTAAAATACGTACAATAAAATTGTTAAGAGATAAGAGAGCAGCTACTTAGCGAAGGAGCGAAAATGAGCGAAAACGAAGACGACACAATGGAAAGCCAAGTATCGTCAAACCACAGCCAAAAGTTGCCATTAAATCCAGTGATTGCAAATAACGACGATTCGCCTAGTGCTGCTTTTGAAGCTTATGACGCGGTGCCTGCGGCGAGTAAGGCGAGCGACGATGCGGCTGCTGGCGATTCTGCGGCTGCTGGCGATTCGTCTGGCAATGCAGCTGGCGATGTGCCTCAAAACCTGTTCCCAATGCCAGATTTGCGCGAGCGTGAAGACGGCGGCGCAATAGAGTTTGACGACGAAGAAGAAAACGCGTTTAAGGCCGCGGATCCGCAAACCGTTAGCGAGGAAGTGCGCACAAAGTCGCGCGAAGAATTTACTACTGTTTACGACATAATCGACACAATGGAAGCCGCGCTAAACAGTGCAAAAGGCGTGCTTTTTGCTGCTGGAATGGCAAAGGTGGATCGCGAAGAGTTTGGCGATTATTTGTCTAGGCTAAAAGACATGCTGCCTGTTCAGCTGGAGCGCGCGAGTGCGTTAATGCGAGAAGCGGAGAGGCGCTTGCGTACGGCTCAAGCACAGGCAAACTCTGTTGTGAGTTCGGCGCAAAGTCAAGCCGCGCAAATGGTTGAAGAAGCCCAGGAGCGAGCCAAATTCTTGGCAGGTCAAGAAAATGTGGTTGCGATTGCAAAGAACCAAGCGCGAGATATTATAAGCAATGCGCAGGCAAAGGCCGATAAGCTTACGCGCGGCGCGGATCAGTACAGCGCCACGGTTATGGAAGGCCTAAAGCAGCAGTTAGACAAGCTGGAGCAAGACGTTCAAGCGGGTCAGCGCGTTTTGGAAGAGCGCAGGCGCGCGGCGGCACACGTTCGAAATGAGGCTGCAAACCAGATTGATGAAGAATTTGACAGCGAAAGCAGCGAAAGCGAAGAAAGGAATTAAAATGACATCGCATCCCTCCCAGTCTTTGTGGGCGGTACCAGTTGCGCAAATGGCGGCACGAGCGGGCAGTAGTATGCAGTTGCAACGCGCCTTCCCAGCGCCAGAGGGCATTGGAGACAGCGTTATTGGCGTGGAGCCAGGGAGTGATGTTACGGTAGATGGCAATTTTGATTCCGTTGTAGATGGGCTTATGTTCCATGGCACTATTACCGCGCGCGTGCATGCGGAGTGCTCGCGATGCTTGATGCCGTTGCATAGAGATTGGCCTGTTGATGTGTGTGCGTTTTTTGCGCGCGTGGAGAGCGGCAAGGGCGGCAAGGGTGCAAATGGCGGCAAGAGCGGCGCGCGTTCCAATAACTCTAATAACTCTAGTGATGATTTAGAAGATGCTGATATTTGGGACGAAGGCGACGATTCTGGAAACGTGTATCCGCTGGTTGGTGGCGGCGATTTTGCCGACATTGAGGCTCTGATTCGAGACACAATGGTTAGCGAGTTGCCACTTAAGCCTTTGTGCGAGCCTGATTGCAAGGGGCTTTGTTCGCAATGCGGAGAGAATCTGAATGAGCATCCGGATCATCATCACGACGTTACGGATATTCGTTTTGCGGCGCTTGAAAGTCTTAAAGAAAAGCTTGAGGCACAAAATCACAGCTGATTTGCGTGATTATGTGTGCGATTGTGAATAATGTATGGCGCTTGCTGTAATATACAGAACGCTTAAGCTCAATCGGTTGAACGAAATAGAGGAAAGATTATGGCACTGCCAAAGTACAAGACCTCGCGCGCTAATACTCATTCGCGTCGCGCCAATTGGAAGGCTTCTGCCGTGCAGACTATTACCTGCCCGAACTGCGGTTCGCCAGCGTTGTCTCACATGGCTTGCCCAACCTGCGGTAACTTCCGCGGTCGCGTGTATCGCGAAGCAATTCGCTCTGCGCACACCAAGTAGGTTGTATTTTAAAAAAACCCTGCCATCGACGGGTGGCAGGGTTTTTGTTTTTCCCTAGTTTTTGTTGTTTCCCGAAAATGTACGTGATTTAGGTGTTTTTTGGTACAAAGTCGGGAAAAGTTGACGGGTTTTGTTGTTTTGCACGCTGATCATAGCAACAAAGTGCGGAGTTGTTTCCCGAAAATGTACGTGATTTAGGTGTTTTTTGGTACAAAGTGCGTCAATTGGTTCCGCTTTTTGTACGTGTTTTGGGTGTTTTTTGGTACAAAAGCGCGAATCGACTTGCATGAGCGCTTAGAGCGTAGCGCGCGAATGCACTTCGATTCGCTGAGCTTGCTTAAGGTTGAAAGCACGGTGTGCTTTCAACGCAAGCGAAGACGTTCGCGCGGCTAATCCGCGCGAACGATTTGTCAAATATGCAACAAAGTCGGGAAGCGTATAGTGCAAATCAACGACTTCAACACATGCGCTATAATGTTGAAGATATGAGTGGGAACAACACAAAAGACCAGTATGACGGCCAAAATGATGGCAATTACGGCGCATACAATAACCCAAATCAGCCAGAAGACGCTAAAACTAGTAGCATTGGCGTTGCGCGCACGCAAGATGGACACACGCAGGATGGGGATCCTACTAAGGAGCTTTTGCGCGCTCTTGGCACTACGATTTCGCCAGATTTGCTGGTGGAGGCTCTTACTCACCGCTCGTTTTCGCACGAGCATCCAGGCACTAAAAACTACGAGCGCCTAGAGTTTTTGGGCGATGCTGTTTTGGAGCTTGTTTCTACAGAAACGCTGTTTTCTGCTCACCCAGATATGACGGAAGGCCAGTTGGCTAAGCTTCGCGCTAAGGCTGTTTCGGAGTGGGCTTTGAGCGCGGTTGCTCGCGATAAGTTGCACGTTGGTTCGTACATTCTTTTGGGCCACGGCGAGATGGAGCATGGCGGCGCTCAAAAAGACTCGATTTTGTGCGATATTGTTGAGGCGCTTATTGGCGCGACTTTTGTTGAGCATGGCATTGACGAGGCGCGCGCTGTGGTGCATCGCCTGATTGACGACACTTTGGCGGAGGTTCTTACGGAAGGCCCAGCTTTGGATTGGAAGACTTCGCTTACGGTTTTGGCGCACGAGATGGGGCTTGACGAGCCGCAATATAGAATGTCGGTTTCTGGCCCAGATTACGCGCCCGTGTTCCGTGCGCGCGCGGTTTTGGCGCACGAAAACGGCGATGAGCTGCTGGGTGAAGCGGACGGTTCTAGCAAGCGCAAGGCTCAACTTGCTGCTGCAGATAAAGCTTGGCACGTGTTGGATAGAAGGCGTAAGTCGAGCGCGAGCAAAGAAAGCGGTAATTAGGTCTTTCTGATTGCTGTTATATAGGCGATTTGAGGCGGTTCTATGGCTAGCAGTCGTAATAATAATGATTTATTATTTGACGATGATTCAGCATCATCAACGGTTGCTGGCGACTTTTGCGACTTACGCTACCACTGTGCGCGCTACGTTGACTATTTGCGCGCCAACAAAGGCCTTGGAAAGGCCACTTTACGCGCGTACGGCGCGGATGTTTTACAATGCTTAGAGTGGTGCAGCCGCAATGGTTTTTGCGATTTGCGCGCGGTTTCCACCAGTGTTTTGCGCCAATGGATGTATTGGCTTAACAAGAATCATGCGCGCTCGAGTTTGGCGCGCAAAGTGGTAGCCGTGCGCGGCTTTTTTGCGTGGGCTACGCACATTGGTTTGATTAGCGCAAATCCTGCGCAAATTCTTGCAACTCCTAAGATCGCTAATGAGCTTCCTACGGTTTTAGATGAAGCGCAGGCACAAAAGTTGTTGGATTGTGCAGACAACTGTGCAGACAACTGTGCAGACAACTGTGCAGATGATTGTGCGGACAACTTTGCGCATGATTCAACTGCGCATGATTCAACTGCGCATGATTTAACGATGCAAAATTGCGCGCAAAAAAAGCCGCGCGCGCAAAAGTCGCAAGCTTCCGAGCATCAAGAAAACACGCCCCTAAAATCGCCATTAAAATCGCCCCAAAAATCCCTCCAAGAACATGCACTCGCCCTTAGAAACGCTGCGATTCTAGAGCTTTTATACGCCACGGGCATGCGCGTGGGGGAGCTTACAAGCCTTAATGTGCAAGATATGGATTTTGAAAATCATACCGTAAAAGTTACAGGTAAAGGAAACAAGCAGCGCGTGGTGCCGTTTGGCGTTCCTGCTGCAAATGCGTGCAAAGAGTGGATTGAGCATGGGCGAAGTGCTCTGCTAGAAAAGCACGTCGCAAACTCAGCTGGTATGCAAGCGCTGTTTTTGGGAGCGCGAGCAAAGCGTATCGATCAGCGTGTTGTAAGAAGTATTGTTCACGCTGCCGCCGCAGCCGCAAACGTGCCAGATGTTGCTCCGCACGCGCTTCGCCACAGTGCCGCAACGCATATGCTCAACGGAGGGGCGGATCTTCGCGAGGTTCAGGAGCTTTTGGGGCATTCCTCGCTTAACACAACCCAGCGCTACACGCACGTTTCTATTCAGGCTCTTAAGCAGCGCTACTCGCAAGCCTTCCCGCGCGCGTAGAAGGAGAATGCATATGCAGAAAGGCAGAGATGTGATTTGAATCACGTAATGCCGCTGCGTGGCTAAATGTATAATCGATTTATAAGCTTGATAGGAGGGTAAAACAGTGGTTGATGATTCAAATAAGCCTGAATCAAGCGCATTGATGAATAGCGTATCGACGAATAAGAATGTAGCGAATCAAAACGACTCCAGCGCGGCAGACTCAAGCGCAGCAGACGTTGAAATGAGCCAGTACGTGGCAGATCGCGCTCGCGTAAACGAAGATAAAATCCGCCAAGACGAACAAATCGTTGCTGAATTTGGCGAGTACAATTACGGCTGGCATGATTCGGATGCTGCAGGCGAGGCTGCAAAGAAGGGCATTGACGAGTCGGTTGTTCGCGCAATTTCCGCCGATAAAAACGAGCCAGAATGGATGCTAAACCTTCGCTTGCAAGGCTACCGCGCGTTTTTGCAAAAGCCTATGCCAGATTGGGGCGTGGATTTACGCGGTTTTGACGCAGACGATTTTAAGTACTACGTTCGCCCAGTACACGATCAAGCGAAAACTTGGGATGATTTACCAGAAGATATTCGCAAAACTTACGATAGGCTTGGCATTCCAGAAGCGGAGAAAAAGCGCTTGGTTTCGGGCGTTGCAGCACAGTATGAGTCGGAAGTTATTTACAATTCGATTCGCGAAGACTTGGCTGCGCAAGGCGTTATTTTTGTTGATACGGATACAGCAGTTCAAAAGTATCCCGATCTTGTAAAAAAGTATTTTGCAACCGTGATTCCAGTTGACGACAACAAGTTTGCGGCTCTTAACACAGCGGCTTGGAGTGGCGGCTCGTTTGTGTACGTGCCAAAAGGCGTGCACGTGGATATTCCGCTTCAGGCTTACTTCCGCATTAACACGCCGAACATGGGTCAGTTTGAGCGCACTTTGATTATTGCAGACGAAGGATCGTACGTGCATTACGTTGAAGGTTGCACAGCTCCGATTTATTCCACGGATTCGCTCCACGCTGCAAACGTTGAGATTGTTGTAGAAAAGCATGCGCGCGTGCGTTACACAACCGTGCAAAACTGGTCAAATAACGTGTACAACTTGGTTACCCAGCGAGCCTACGTGCGCGAAGGTGGCACAATGGAGTGGGTTGACGGCAACATTGGCTCCAAGGCAACTATGAAGTATCCTGCATGCATTCTCGCCGAGCCGTACGCAAAAGCGGAGACTATGTCTTTGAGCTTTGCTGGCCGCGGCCAGTACCAAGATACGGGTGCGAAGATGATTCACTTGGCTCCGCACACAAGTTCCACGATTGTTGCTAAGTCGATTTCGCGTGGCGGCGGGCGTTCTGCCTACCGCGGTCTTGTAAAAATTGTTAAGGGCGCTAGCGGCTCTAGCTCTTCGGTTGTGTGCGACGCTTTGCTTGTTGACGATTTTTCTAGGTCCGACACTTATCCGCATGTTGACGTGCGCGAAGATAACGTTTCGATGGCTCACGAGGCCACTGTTTCCAAGGTTTCCGAGGATCAGCTTTTCTATTTGATGAGCCGTGGGCTTGAAGAAAAAGAGGCTATGGGAATGATTGTGCGCGGCTTTGTGGAGCCGATTAGTCGCCAGCTGCCAATGGAGTATGCTCTGGAGCTTAATCGTCTTGTGGAATTGCAAATGGAAGGATCCGTGGGGTGATGAAGATGACGAGCGATAATTCAATCGATAATTCAATCGATAAAAAGATGAAAGTAAAAGAAGTTGCGATTCCTGTAGCAGACCCTAACGATCCTTATGCGGTTCCTGCTGCAATGCCTTCTAGCGCAGATAAATCCGTTCGCTCTTTTAATGTGCAAGACTTTGCGATTCCAACGCGCAAGCAGGAAGATTGGAGATACACGCCAGTTGAGCGAATCTCCGAGTTTTTTGAGAGCTTTGAGCCGTCTAACAACGTTACGGTGGAGCTAAAAGGCGCTGATGGCGATTCGCATGCAACTCTACAAATTTTGCCAAAAAACGAGGCTCCGCACACCGAAATGAAACCTTCGGATCGCGTGGCTGCTGTTGCGTGGAACTCGGCAAAATCGGCATACGTTTTGCATGTTTGCGGCGAAGCTACAAAGCCAATAATATTGCAAATCCACGGAAATCTTAAAAATGAAAGTACTTTGCAGTCGCTAGACGCTGCGAAATCATTAGACGCATTGCCATTAGACGCATTGCACTTAGTGATTGAAGCTGATTCCTGCACAAACGCGGATATTATTGTAGAGCACACAGGAGTTGCAAAGCTTGCTGAAGGCGTAGAAATCATTCTTGGAGAGAACGCGCATGTTTCTACAACGTTCATTCAAGAGTGGGATTCAGGCAGCAAACACGTTGGAAATCATAGGATTCATGTGGGTGCGGGAGCGTCTCTTCGCCACACAATGGTCACGCTTGGCGGAGACGTTGTGCGAATTCGCATGGATCAGGATTTTGGCGGCGAAAAGGGCGATTTAAACATGCTTGGCATGTATTTTGTGGACCCAGGCGAGCATGTTGAGCATCGTACAATGGTTGTTCACAATCACCCAGAATGCAAGTCGCGAGTAGTGTATAAGGGCGCGCTTTATGGAAAAGGAGCGCATTCTACATGGGTTGGAAACGCGCTTATTAAGCCAGAAGCTCCAGGCACGGATTCGTACGAGTTGAACCGAAATTTGGTGCTAACTCCTGGCGCGATTGCCGATTCGGAGCCAAATCTAGAAATCGAAAACGGCAATATTATTGGTGCGGGTCATGCAAGTTCGGTTGGTAGATTTGACGACGAGGAGCTGTTTTACTTGCAATCTCGCGGCGTGAGCGAGGTGGATGCTAGGAAGCTTGTTGTGCGCGGATTCTTTAACGAGCTGATTGAGGAGATTGGCGTGCCGCAAATCGTAGATCATTTGATGGCTGCGATTGAGAGGCGTTTAGCTAAGACGGATGAATCGCAAGCAACCAACGAATCGAAATATGCGGAAGAATAGGAGATAAAACATGTCAACTTTAGAAATCAAGGATTTGTACGCGTCTGTAGAAACAAAAGAGGGACGCAAGCAAATATTAAAAGGTGTAAATCTTACAGTTAATTCTGGCGAAACGCACGCGATTATGGGGCCGAATGGCTCTGGAAAGTCTACTCTCGCATACACTTTGGCGGGTCACCCAAAGTACGAAGTGGATTCAGGCCAGGTGCTTTTAGACGGCGAAGATATTTTGAAGATGACTCCAGACGAGCGCGCAAAAGCTGGGCTGTTCCTTGCAATGCAATACCCGGTAGAGGTACCAGGCGTTTCGATGACGAACTTTTTGCGCACAGCAAAAACAGAGGTGAGCGGCGAGGCTCCGACTTTGCGTGCGTGGGTTAAAGAGCTTAACGAGGCAATGAAGCGCTTAAGAATGGATCCAAAGTTTGCGTCTCGCTCTGTAAACGAGGGATTTTCGGGCGGCGAAAAAAAGCGTGCGGAAGTTTTGCAACTAGAGATTTTAAAGCCAAAGTTTGCGATTTTGGACGAGACGGATTCTGGCCTAGATGTGGATGCTTTGCGAATTGTTTCGGAAGGCGTAAATCGCGCCAAAGAAAGCACTGGCCTAGGCATTATGATGGTTACGCATTACACGCGAATCCTTAAGTACATTAAGCCAGATATTGTGCACGTTTTTGCGCAAGGTCACTTTGTAAAGACTGCAGGGCCAGAGCTTGCGGACGAGTTGGAAGAAGAAGGATACGACAAGTATTTGCCAGAAGGCGCCAGCGAGTCTGCTAGTGCTTGAGCGGCGTGTCTAAAGCCGCGAGTAAACTTGTTTAAGTTTGGCTAAATAAAACGGAAGAGGTTTGTAATGACTGTTCGCGGTGATATTAGAAATGTGGCAATCGTAGCGCACGTTGACCATGGTAAAACAACGCTCGTAAATGCCATGCTTCAGCAGTCGCACGTATTCTCCGAGCGAGAAGAAGTGCCAGACCGCGTAATGGACTCCAACGACCTCGAGCGCGAAAAGGGCATCACCATTCTTGCTAAGAACACGGCCGTGCAATACACCGGCCCGCTTGCAGAAAAGTACGGTCACCCAGAGGGAATCACAATTAACGTAATTGATACCCCAGGCCACGCCGACTTTGGTGGCGAGGTGGAGCGCGGCATCTCCATGGTTGATGGCGTTGTGCTTCTCGTCGACGCTTCCGAAGGTCCACTTCCACAAACTCGATTCGTTCTACGCAAGGCACTTGAGGCAAAGCTGCCAGTGATTTTGTGCGTTAACAAAACGGATCGTCCAGACGCGCGTATTGACGAGGTTGTTAGCGAAGCTACGGATTTGCTTCTTGGCCTTGCACAAGACGTTGTTGAAGAAGGAATCGACCTAGATATTGATTCGCTTCTTGATTTGCCTGTTATTTATTGCGCCGCAAAGGCTGGCTATGCATCTTTGAATCAGCCAGAAAACGGCGGCTTGCCAGATAACGATAATTTGGAGCCTCTTTTTGACTCCATTATTTCCAACATTCCAGCACCAGAGTACGAGGAAGGCGCGCCTCTTCAGGCACACGTTGCAAACATTGATTCTTCCGACTTCCTTGGTCGCCTCGGCTTAGTGCGAATCTACAACGGCATTTTGGAAAAGGGCAAGACTTACGGTCTTTCTCGTGTAGACGGCTCGCTTGAAAACTTCCGCGTTTCCGAGCTTTTGCGCACGCAAGGCTTGGAGCGCACTCCTGTTGCATCCGCAGGCCCTGGAGATATCGTTGCAGTTGCAGGCGTTAACGACATTATGATTGGCGAGACGATTGTAGATCAAAACGATCCAAAGCCTCTTCCATTGATCCACGTTGATGACCCAGCTATCTCTATGACTTTCGGCATTAACGATTCGCCGCTTGCAGGCACGGAAGGCAAGGATCACAAGCTTACAGCGCGCATGATTAAAGATAGGCTTGATCGCGAGCTTATTGGTAACGTGTCTATTAAGGTTCTTCCAACAGACCGCCCAGATGCTTGGGAAGTTCAGGGTCGTGGCGAGTTGGCGTTGGCGGTTTTGGCGGAGCAGATGCGCCGCGAAGGCTATGAGCTTACTGTTGGCCGTCCTCAGGTTGTTACTAAGACGATTGATGGCCAAATTAACGAGCCTATGGAAAACACTACGATTGACGTTCCAGAAGAATACATGGGTACTGTTACGCAGCTTATGGCAGATCGCAAGGGTCGCATGGATTCTATGAGCAATCATGGATCTGGCTGGATTCGCTTGCAGTTTACGGTGCCTTCTCGTGGTCTTATTGGCTTCCGCACGGCTCTTCTTTCTGCAACTCGCGGCACGGGAATCGCAAGCTCCATTTCTGCAGGCTACGCGCCTTGGGCTGGTCAGATTGTAACTCGCCAGAACGGTTCCATGGTTTGCGATCGCAAGGGTGTTGCAACGCCTTATGCTATGCAGCGTTTGCAGGCGCGCGGCGTGTTCTTTGTGGATCCGCAAAGCCCTGTGTACGAAGGCCAAATCGTTGGTATTAACAATAAGCCAGACGAGTTGGATGTTAACATTACGCTTGCTAAGCATATGACTAACATGCGTTCTTCTACAGCAGATGTTCTTGAGACTTTGACTCCACCAATTAAGATGAGCTTGGAAGAGTCGCTTGACTTTGCTAACGAGGACGAGTGCGTGGAGGTTACGCCTGAGTCAATTCGCGTGCGCAAGATTATTTTGAGCCGCGATGAATGGTACAAGTGGCGCGCTAAGCAGCGTAGGCAGAACAACAACGCTGCCTGATTGCTGCGTAAATTTAGCGTGATCGCTTAAAATATAGCTTAAAATGATGTTTAACATAAAGTCGCATTCCGTGCTATTTGCTGGCAGGTGTGCGGCTTTATGCGTTTTAGCGGCATTTTGCGCGGTTTTGGGCACTTTTGCGCACCGAATGGGCGCTATGTACAACTTTCCGTACGGTCTTGTAATCGCGTTTTTGCTTGTTATTTTGAGCGCGTGTTTTGCTCGCATGCTTTGCGGCATGTTCGGCTTGATTTTGCACGCAATCGTATGCTGTTCGGTTGTTTGGATGATTGCGCTTGGATGGTTTAGGGTTTTTGGCGCGTTTCGCGGAGTTCTTGTTGCCGTTGGATTTGGCGTGGATAATCTTCCGTGGATTGCGCAAAATGCTGGATATTTTTGGCTTTATGGCATTATCATCGCTCACGTAGTTTTGCTTTGTATGCCTAATAAATTCTTTGCTATTTCTGGCGCTAAATAAGTGGCGCTAAATCAATGTAAGGTAGTCTTACTTATAGTCTTATATAGTCAGTCTTATAGTCTTAAAGTCTTACAATCTTAAAGTAGTTTGAGGAATAGTCATGAATAGCAATATAGTCATGAATAGTAATAAGAACAGTAATAGTTCCCGTAAATTATGCTATTTAGGGCCAGAAGGTTCTTTTACTCATCAAGCTGCTTTAAAAGTTAAAGAGCAATGTAAATCGTTAGGTGCTTTGCGCCTTATTCCAACTGCGTGTGAGAATATTTGTAATATTGCTAGCAAAATTGAAGATTGTCACGATTTGGGTATTATTGCGTGGGAAAACAATATTGAAGGCGTAGTAATACCTAATTTAGATTTATTAATTGATGCAAAAAATATGGTTGGCATTGCTCGCTTGGGCGTTGATATAAGTTTTGATGCTGTTGTTTGCAAGTCGGATTCAATCGAAAACTGTTCGACTATTGTTGCTCATCCTCACGCGTTGGCACAATGCCGTAAGTTTGCTCAAAAGCGCGGATTGAAAGAAAAAACTGCGTCTTCAAACGCTGCTGCTTGTAGGGATTTAGTTAATGGCGAAGTTGCTTTGTGCCCTAAAATTTGTGCTGATTTATACAATAGGCAAATTGTGAGTGAAGCTGTTGAAGATTTTTCTGGCGCACGCACTGAGTTTTTAGTGTTAGCTCCTAGAGATGAGGCTTTAATTTTTGTTAATATGCAGCGCGAAAGCTATTCATCTTTTTCTTCGATTATTGCTTTTATTCCGCGTTCTACGGG
Organism: Gardnerella rara; assembly: GCF_055452355.1. Lineage (NCBI taxonomy): Bacteria > Bacillati > Actinomycetota > Actinomycetes > Bifidobacteriales > Bifidobacteriaceae > Gardnerella > Gardnerella rara. Next base: position 81,463 of record NZ_JBVBJP010000003.1, on the reverse strand, counting down.
CGCTGGAGTGCTAGCAAATTTGCTTGATGTTGTGCGCGATCATGGTCTTAATATGACTTCTTTTATGTCTAGGCCGATTAAAGGTCAGGATGGTTTATATAGTTTTATTGCCACTGTTGATGCTGCCCCTTGGGATTCTACGTGTAAAGCTATGATTCAAGAGGTTGTTGAACATGGTGATTGGGTTCGAGTTTTAGCAGTGTATCCTTCTGATAATCAAGATAATCCTGTTATGAATGATTGGATGCTGCCAAATGGCGGAGTGTGCGTTGATGCTTCGAGTGCTTCGTCTGATACTTCGAGTGCTTTGAGTGCTTTGAACGTAATGCGTGCAGAAAGAGAATTATTATGGTAGAAGATGCTGAATTTTCTCAAAAATTTTCTGTTGGTATTGTGGGGCTTGGACTTATTGGCGGCTCAATCGCAAAGCGTTTGGTAGCCACTGGTTCTTGCAAAGTGTACGCGTATAATCGCCATCAAACAATGTATAAAGAGGCGCGCGCCCTTGGAATCACTTGTGTTGAAAGCGTTGCGGAGCTTGCGCGCATGCAGCCAAATGTTTTGATTTTATGCAATTCGCTTGCCGCTATGCCAGAAGTTCTTGGCGATATTTCGCGCGAAATCAACAAGCAGCGCACTACTTTGACGGATGTTGGTAGCGTTAAGGGGCTTGTGCGCCAGCAGGTTAAGGCCGCAGGGCTTGGCGATTGTTATATTGGCGCGCATCCTATGGCTGGAAGCGAGTTTACGGGTTGGCAGGCGTCGAGCGCGCAGCTGCTGGAGGGCGCACTTTGGGCAGTTAGCGTTGATGAGAGCAGTGATTTTTGGCGGTTTTTGGCGGTTTTGCGTGTGATTGTGGGGTTGTGTGGAAACCGCGCTCTTGTGTTGAACGATTCTATACACGACGCTTCGGCGGCGCTGATTTCACACATGCCGCACGTTGTTTCTACTGCGCTGGCGAACGTTTTGTGTGGAAGCGAAAATCGCAATGTTGCGTTGCAAATGTCGGCTGGTTCTTGGCGAGATATGACGCGCGTTGCACTTACGGATCCAAATCGCACGCGTGCAATGGTTGCGGAAAATCGGCGAAATGTGGCGGATTTGCTGGGTAGTGTGATTGATGAGTTGAGCTTTGCAAAGAAGATGCTTGAGGGGAGCGATGGCGATTCTGCGGTTTCTGGCGATGAGCACGCGTTTTTTGCTAAGGCGGATTCTTGGCGCGAGTATAAATATGAGGAGCGCGTGGCGGATGACGGTAATGAATCTGCGGCGGCTCTCGATTTGCGCGAGCTTCGATTTGCCCTTGATTGCGCATGCGATTGGCAAAGTCAGCTGATTCAAAGCGCGCAAAGCGGCGAGCAGATTGTTGGCGTATCACTGAGTGACTCTGCGGTTGCTTGCGATTCGCGTGCGGCTCGCATAACGCTTCGCCGCGTCTCAACTCTCTAACCCGCAACAAAATCGGTAAATATCGTTCGCACGCTACGCTTCTCAAGCGAAAGGCGCTTTGACTGAGCTTGAAATTGCATAACGCATTTCAAGCTCCTTCAAAGCGTGATTTGGCTCAAACATAAAGTCCAGTGGACTTTATGTGCCAAATCAGCCGAGCGGCTACTAATAGCCGCGAGGAATGGAACGCAAGCGAAGATATGAGAGCGACATGCCCCGTTTTCCATGCGACACGCCGTTGGATTTGTGTTGTATGTGAATCGTATGCTAGCGTTTTCGCTAACTTAAAACCAGTATCGTCTAATAGTAGAAGAAGCTAACTGTTAGTAAGTCTAACTTTTAGGGGTTGTTGGTTTATTAAGTGTCCGTGTCTTTTCAATGGTGAAAGGGTGAAAGGAAGAGAGTTATGTCTACAGTTAAGCGTGTTGCGTATGCGATTTTGCAGCATTACGGCGCGATGAGTCACGAGCGTCTGGAATTGTTCACCTATTATAGTTACGCGCATTATTTGTCTTCAACTAATCTCAACTTGTTTTCTAATGGTTTTCAGGCTTGGAAGAATGGGCCGGTGTGTTTGGAATTGTTTAACTCGTGTTTGTTTAGTTTGGATTTGGTTTGCGCGCAGAATATTATTTTAAGCCCGTGTGAGTTTAGTAAAACGTTTGAGTGTTCTATGCTTCGTGAGATTTATAGCGTGTGTGATGTGTTGGATAATTTTAGTACTGCAAGTCTTGGCGTGCGTGTTAGGAGTGAGCTTCCTTGGGTTGATGCTAGAAAGGGTGTTGGTAGGGATTGTGCTTGTGATGTTGAGATTTCGCATAAGCTTATTCATGATTATTATGCGAAGCATCCTGTGGTTAATGTGAGTGAAGTGGTGTTGCATAGTAATCGTAGTGAGAATGGTATACGCGTGTTAAAGGGCGTGCGGCTTAAGAGTCTTAAGAATGCGGAGGATGAGCGGCGTAGGGCTTTGGATGAGGCTTATGCTATGAGTAATATCAGCCAGCATGCCAGGCTTGTTGAAGAGAATATTCTTAATAGTATTAGTAGACTACGTGAGTTTAATAATTTGGAGGATGATTCTAGTAGGAGTAGGGCGCGTTTAATAGCTAGGCGATTTAGTAGGCAGATATGCGAGTGTGAGAGGCAGGCTGTTAGGCGTGAAAATCTTCAAAAGAACTTGGATCTTTTAAAAAAGCAAAACAACGCTGATGCTAAAACCGCTAACGCTAAGCCAGATGCTAAGCCGAACAGCGCTAACACTAATCCAAATGCCAAGCCAAACGGTTCGCAAAACGCGTAGACTTTCCCGTGTTTGTTCCCAATTTGACCCAAAATGTAAACAAACGCGGGGGAAAAGAAACAAACGCGGGAAACCGCTCGCGCGGATTAGCCGCGCTCACGTCTTCGCTTGCGTTTAAAGCGCACTGTGCTTTAAACTTTGAGCAAGCTCCAGACAGAATTGCATATTATTGCGCTTTGCGCCAGCGCAATCTGCCATCGTTTACACCTTCTTTGCAAACCATCAGAGATCCTTTTATTGTCACTCCTTGTTGACCAGAAGTAGAGCAGAAGCTTCCAGGATGTACTAAAGGAAGCTGCTGTGGTTGCTGCTGCTGTGGAGCAGGTTGTGGTTGCTGTTGCGGTTGTGCGGCAGGAGCAGGAGCAGGTTGCTGTGCAGGCGCTTCTGTTTGTTGTTGCACTGGCTCTTGAGCAGGTTGCTGATTTTCCTGTGTTTTAGAATCATCGGATTCTTGAGGCTTCGAATGCTCTGACTCAGAATTATTTTTAGCCTTATTTGTTTGGCCATGTTTAGTATCTGATTTATCTGTTTTTGCTTTATTATTATCAGTTTTTTCTTTGGAGGAATCTAGTTTGTTCTCTTTGTTCTCTTTATTTTCTTTGTCATCTTTTTTTGAAAACTTTGAGTTATTTTCCTCTTCGCAAGACAAATCATATTTTTTTACAGAACAAATCTTGTCTGAGTAGTGTTTTATGGCAAATTCTATTTCTTGTTCACTAAACCCAAGGTCTTGAAGCTTTGATTTTGCATCGTCTTCTGTTAGGTTGCTGTCATCTTCAACAAGAAGTCTTAATCGTTTTACTGCCACATTGTTAAAGTCGTAAGTGTTATCTATATAATCTATAGCAGATTTTGAATCTTTTGCAGTACATTCAGATTTCTCCATCTTTTCTTTTATATTATTCAAAGATAGAAAGTCGTCAACTACATAGTTTTTTGCTATATTTTTACACTCAGATGCACTCAAATATGTTTTAGATGTTCTGCTTTTATTGTTATCTGATTTAAGTTGCGAAACAATTCCTGCAGCCACCAATACGATAAATATAAGCAAGATTGCGCGTTTAGTCTTTTTAAATTTTGGTTTCTTTATTATGTCGGTATTTTTTGAATTATGACGTATGTTTTTTGCGTTGTTAGTGTGCGGATTTGGACTATTTTTTATAACTTGTGTTGTTGATAAGTCATCGCTGTTGCTAATAGCATCATTGTTATCCATAATTTGTCTCTCTTTGCAGCGCGTACTCTATATATGCTTTAATGCTAATTTACAACATTTTTGATTGCTGACGCAATTGGCCGTGGAAGAATCGCAGGTTGCTGGCACGAATAATCGCAAGCAACCATTCGAATAAGTGTATAAGTATTATATTTATATTGTTGTCTGTGTAAATTTGCTCTAGTATAAATAGCCTAAAATGGCGTATTTCTGCGCGTGTTGAGAATGTATCTATAGTTGTATAATATACTATGTATTGTTTATTTATACACGCGCGAGTTCGCGCAGCACAACGCGGATTTGCACAACATAACGTTGATTCGCACAACATAACGTTGATTCGCGCAGCACAACCTGGGAGGTTACTATGACTAATAAGAAGCGTATTGTATTGGCGTATTCGGGTGGCCTCGATACATCTGTAGCAATTCCGTACCTTAAAGAGCAAACGGGCCAAGATGTTGTGGCTGTGTCTCTAAACGTTGGTCAGGGCGGGGAAGCGCTTGAAGTCATAAAAAACCGCGCTTTGGCTTGCGGTGCTGTTGAATCGTATGTAGTTGACGCTCGAGAAGAATTTGCGGATAACTATTGCATGCTTGCGCTAAAGGCAAACGCACTTTACGAAGACGTGTATCCTTTAGTTTCCGCGCTTTCTAGGCCGCTTATTACTCGTCACTTGGTTCACGCAGCGCACGAATTTGACGCCGATACAATCGCCCACGGTTGCACAGGCAAAGGAAACGATCAGGTTCGTTTTGAAGTTGCAATCCAGTCTTTGGATCCAGATTTAAAGGCCATTAGTCCAATTCGTGATTTGTCGCTTACTCGCGATGTGGAAATCGCTTTTGCAAACGACCATAATCTTCCGATTACTCAAAGCAAGAAAAGTCCGTATTCCATAGACCAAAACGTTTGGGGTAGGGCAATTGAAACAGGCTTTTTGGAAGATCCGTGGAACGCTCCAACCGAAGAATGCTACTCTTACACAAAGAATCCTTTGGAAGCCACAACTCCAGACGAAGTTACAATCACGTTTGAAAAGGGTGTGCCAGTGGCGATTGACGGCCACAGTGTAACTGCGCTCCAGGCAATTGAAGAGATGAACAAGAGGGCGGGCGCTCAAGGAATTGGCAGAATCGACATTATTGAAGATCGCTTAGTTGGCATTAAGTCTCGCGAATTGTACGAAGTTCCAGGCGCGCAGGCTTTGATTACCGCGCATCAAGAGCTTGAAAATTGCTGCCTGGAGCGCGAGCAGCACAGGCTTAAGCGTGCTCTCGATAAAAAGTGGGCGGAATTTGTGTACGACGGCCAGTGGTTCTCGCCAGTTGTGCGTTCTTTGAATGCGTTTATAAACGAGACGCAGGAGCATGTTTCTGGCGATATTCGCATGACTTTATACGCTGGAAAGGCGGTTGTAACAGGCAGAAAGTCGAATGAGTCGTTGTACGACTTTAACTTAGCTACTTACGATTCTTCCGATACCTTCGACCAGCGCGCTTCCAACGGATTTATTGAAATCTACGGATTGTCTAGCAAGGTTGCGGCGGCTCGCGATATGCGCGTTGCGAAGAACGACTAAGAATGACTAAAAAGAGGAAAGAATGACAGCTATGCACGATGCAAATGCAAATGACAGCGCAAATGACAGCGACACTGCCACTGCCAACGCCAACGCAAACGCCGCCACCGCCGCAAACCATCCAATAGCCTTGTGGGGCGGTCGTTTTAGCTCGGGTCCTTCTGCAGAGCTCGCAAAGCTTAGCAAGTCAACGCAATTTGACTGGCGATTAGCGGATGACGATATTGCAGGCTCTCGCGCCCACGCACACGCATTGCATCGTGCAGGTTTATTAACAAATCAAGAATACGCAGACCTTTGCAAAGCGCTAGACGAGTTGCAAAATCGCGTGGATAATGGCACTTTTGCGCCGATTGAAGAAGACGAGGACGAAGCAACAGCATTAGAGCGCGGTCTGCTTGAGATTGCAGGAAGCGAACTCGGCGGAAAGCTTAGGGCTGGCCGCTCTAGAAACGACCAAATCGCAGCTTTAATACGCATGTTTTTACGTGAGTCAGCGCGCGAGTTAGCTGCCAGAGTTCTAGACGTTTGCAATGCTTTAGTTGCTCAATCTTTAGAAGCAAAAGACGCTGTAATGCCTGGGCGAACCCACATGCAGCACGCTCAGCCTATTTTGCTTGCACACCAGCTAATGGCCCATGTTTGGCCACTTTTGCGAGACGTAGATCGCCTTGCACACTGGGATTTGCGCGCAAACGAAAGCCCATACGGGGCAGGGGCATTGGCCGGCAACACTCTTGGACTAGACCCCGAAGAAGTTGCTAAAGAGCTTGGTTTTTCTGCTGTTTGCGCAAACTCGATTGACGCTACAGCAAGCCGCGATGTTGTTGCGGAATTTTCGTTTATTGCAGCCATGATTGGCGTTGATATTTCTCGCTTAAGCGAAGAGATTATTATATGGAATACTCAAGAATTTGCATTTGTTACTTTAGACGATGCCTATTCAACGGGCTCTTCGATTATGCCTCAAAAGAAGAATCCAGATATTGCGGAGCTTGCTAGAGGTAAAGCAGGGCGATTAATCGGAGATTTAACTGGATTAATGGCCACTCTTAAAGGTCTTCCAACCGCATATGCGCGCGATTTGCAAGAAGACAAAGAAGCGGTTTTTGACCAAATCGACACTTTAGAAGTTTTGCTTCCAGCATTTGCAGGAATGGTTAGAACAATGCGATTTAACACGCCTCGCTTGCTTGAGCAGTCTGCAACTGGTTTTGCTCTTGCTACCGACATTGCAGAATGGCTGGTAAAACAAGGAGTTCCTTTCCGCAATGCGCATACGTTATCGGGATTATGCGTAAAGCGTGCCGAAAGTCTTAAATGCGATTTAAGCGATTTGAGTAATAACGATTATGCAACGATTTTAGACGGCGTTATTGATGCAAATAAAATACCAGATCTTAGACTCGTTCTTTCTAGCTATGGCTCTGTTTCTTCTAGATGTGGCAAGGGCGGAACAGCCTTTGTGCGCGTAAAAGAACAAATTAATCAAGCTCAGCTTGCGATTAGCCAGTACAAGAAATTTGCCGAATCTTTAAGCGACGGAACAGCTTATAAGAGTGTCTCCATGTGCTGCCAAAATTGAAAGGCTTGTAGCGCGCAAATGCGCCCGATATTTTCGGTAATTTTTGCAGTAATAAGGAGATATAAATGGCTCAGGTGAGGAATTACAAAGAGGCTGGATTTGCTTCTTTGTTTGAAGAGCTAAAGTGGCGTGGATTGATTTCTCAATCTACAGACGAACAGCAACTTGCTCAAGCACTCGACGGAGAACCATTAACTTATTATTGCGGCTACGATCCTACTGCTGCATCGCTTCATATTGGCAATCTTGTTCAGCTTATTAACATGCGTCATTTGCAAGCTGCAGGACATCATCCTATTGCTTTGGTTGGCGGTGCTACGGGCTTGATTGGAGATCCTCGCCAAAGCGGAGAGCGCACGCTTAATTCCAAAGATATTGTGGCCGGATGGGCAGAGCGCTTACGCAAGCAAATTGGCCGCATTTTGCCTCTTGATGGAGAAAATCCTGTTCGCTTTGTAAGCAACTACGACTGGGTTTCTAAAATGTCTGCTATCGACTTTTTGCGTGATGTTGGCAAGAACTTCCGTGTTGGCACAATGCTTTCTAAAGATATTGTGGCTCGCCGCTTAAACTCCGACGAAGGTATTTCTTTCGCTGAGTTTAGCTACCAGGTTTTGCAAGGAAACGACTTTTTGTACTTGTTTGATAATTACAACGTTACTTTGCAGCTTGGCGGATCTGATCAGTGGGGCAATTTGACCTCTGGCATGGATTTGATTCGTAAGGTTCGCGGAGCTTCTGTGCACGTGTTTACAAGCCCGATTATTACGGATAATCAGGGTCGTAAGTTTGGTAAGTCGGAGGGCAACGCAATGTGGCTTGATCCTACAATGCTTAGCCCTTATCGCTTCTATCAGTTCTGGTTTAATCAGCCAGACGATGAAGTTGTTAAGCTTCTTAAGGCTTTTACGTTCTTGCCTAAGAGCGAGATTGAGCGCTTGGAAAAGCAAATTCAAGAAGACCCAGGAAGCCGAGAAGCTCAGCGTGTGCTCGCTTGGGAAGTTACAAGCTTTGTTCACGGAGAAGACGTTACAAACCAGGCGATTGCAGCTTCTGGAGCGCTTTTTGGCAAGGGCGATTTAGCTGGAATCGACGAGCAAACTCTTGAGGCTGCTTTAGACGGCGTTAAAGTTAAAGCGCAGGATGGCACTTTGGAGTTTGCTAAAGCGCATGTTGCAGACCGTGTGGTTGAGGCCGCTGTTGCTGCTGGATTGTTCCGCACTATTTCCGAGGCTCGTAGAGCTGTGGAAGCTGGTGGATTGTACGTTAACAATAATCGCGTAGACAGCGTTGATGATGTTTTGAATGAAGATTCATTCTTGCATGGTCGTTTTGCTTTGATTCGTAGGGGCAAAAAGGCTGTTGGCGCTGTTGAGCGTGCGTAGTTTTTAAGTGCGCGTGATTGTTTTGTTTGTAGATATTTGAATTTAATTTGAATATTAGTTTTGAATATTAATTTAGGTATTGTTTAGACTTTGAAAGGTATGCCAATAATGGGCGAAGAGCGCGGATCGCGTAGCGGTAAGTCGTTTGGTAATCGTGGCCATTTTAGCCGTCAAAATGGTGGTAAAAATGGGGAGCATCGCGGAGGATTCCACAAAGGTGGGTTCCATAAGGATGGATTCCGTAAGGATGATTTCCATAAAGATGGGGAGCATCGCGGCGGATTCCACAAGGATGGTTTCCACAAGGATGGTTTCCATAAAGACGGATTCAAGAAGAGCGGTTTTAAGAAGAACTCGGATCGCAAGTTTGATGGCGATAACCGCGTAGAACGTGGCGAGCGTAAGTTTGACCGTAATAATCAACACAATCGTGGCGATTACGAAAAGCGCACAAATCGCAGTTTTGAAGCTGATTCAAAAGAATCGCGCAATCCAAGATACAAGAAGTTTGACCGCGATAATCGTGGCGAGCGCAATGATCGCAGATTTGAAGATAATCGCGGCGGCTTCCACAAGGACGGCTTCCACAAGAGCGGATTTAAGAAGAATGATTCTAAAAAGCGCGATTCAAAATCGTCTTTCCGCTTTGAAAATGGCCCTCGTAGAAACTCGGATGGAACTGTTTCATACCCATCTCAAAACCCGTATACCGATAGGCGCCCAGGCGAACCAAAAATGCCTAAGGGCTTAGAATATTCAATGCTTTCTAAGGAGTCTCGCGAGCGTTTGCGTGGTCTTTCTAAGGAGCATTCCGAAAACATTGGCTTGCATATTCTTGCTGCATATGCTTTGCAAGATGAGGACCCGGAGCTTGCTTTAGAACACGCAAAGTGGGCTGCAAAGCAGGCGTCTCGCATTGATTTTTCGCGTGAAACGCTAGGATTTGTTGCATACCGTCAAGGCGATTATAAGCTTGCTGCGCGCGAGTTTAGAACGGCTATGCGAATGAATGGTTACACGGATTATCTTCCATTTATTGCCGATTGCGAGCGCGGTATGGGTAACCTCGATAAAGCGCTGGAAATTTGCATGTCGGACGAAGCTAAAAGCGTTAGTGGCGAAGTTAAGGCAGAAATGTTCCTTGTGTATGCAGGCGTTTTGGCAGATACAAACCATGCGGATAAGGCGATTGAGCTTGTTCACGCAATGGGCAGGTCTAAGGGCTTGCCTGGCGAGTATAGAATGCGCGCTGTTCAGGCAGAGCAGTACTTCCTTGAGGAGGCTGGGCGAAGCGATGAGGCAATTGAACTTGATGTTTTGCTGGATCGCTTAGAAGAGCAGTATGCAGATATTGAAGACGAAGAAAATCCAGAAGATGTTGTGATTGACTACGATTTGGAACATCTTAACGACGCGATTATGGACGAAGTGGGCATTAGTGAAGATGATGCGCAATTTGCTCCAGAAGATAGCGAGTTTAGCGATGAGTCGGAAGCGGATGATGAGTCTGAAGCGGATTTGGATGATGAGTCGGATGACGAATCGCAAACCACAGATAACGCAGATAACGCAGACAGCGCAGACAGCGCACAAATCGCAGAAAACACAGAAAATGCAGCCTGATTTAAGAGCGAATTTTCTAGACAGTTCCAGCGAGCTGAGCAAGGATTTTAGTCTGGCTCTTCTCGACTTAGACGGAGTGGTATATAGAGGCGGAAAATCCGTTGAATATGCAGCCGAATCAATTGAAAACGCTCAAAAAAACGGTATGTTTATTGAATATACCACAAATAATTCTTCGCGTTTTCAAGAAGTTGTAGCAAGTCAGCTAGAAAGTTTTGGCTTAAAAGTAGAGCCGTGGCAAATCATAACTTCTTCGCTTGTAGCTGCTCGAATGGTTGCTCGCTATGTTCCAAGCGGCTCAAACGTTTTAGTTCTTGGTGCGGATCATCTTGTTCAAGAGACTCAGCGTGCAGGTCTTAATCCTGTAAAGTCTTGTAAAGACAATCCGCAGGCTGTGATTCAAGGCTGGTATCCGCAAATGACTTGGCAAGAAATGGCACAAGTCGCTTTTGCTGTAGAGCATGGAGCTAAGTATTTTGTTACTAATCGCGATTTAACAATTCCGCGCGAGTTTGGCATAGCTCCTGGATGCGGTTCTATGATTCAAGCCGTAGTAAACGCCACGGGAGTGGAGCCTATTGCATCTGCAGGCAAGCCAGAGTGCGCAATGTATGACGAAGCGCGATTGTTGGTTGCCGCAAACGCAAAGCACAGTAACGAAGATATTGAAAATTGCTGCGAAAAAGACGATTTCGGAAATCCGCTAATAAGCATTGAGCGCTCGCTTGCTGTAGGAGACAGGTTAGACACAGATATTGAAGCAGGTACCAGGGGTGGGTATAAGTCGCTTCTTGTTCTTACGGGTGTTACCAACGAGCGCATGTTACTTGAAGCTCCAAAACACTTGCGACCAAGCTTTGTTTCTAAGGATTTAAGAGGGCTAAACGAGGTTCATTATGCGCCTAAACGCGTTGACGATTCTACGTTTGTATGCGGCGATTCTAGAGCGCAGGTTGTTTGTAACGCTATTGAAGTCAACAATCCCAATGATTGCAATGCTTTGAGGGCTGCTTGCGCGCTCGCTTGGAGCTTAAAAGACGGCGGAAAATCGCTGGAAGACTACACTCTTCCAGAGTTTTCTTTGTGATTTGTGGCTTTGTGATTTGTGATTTGTGGCTTGTGATTTGTGGCCTACAGCTTACGGCTTGCAGTTTGCGACCTATGACTTGCGATTCTAGATTTTGAGCGAGGTTTTTAATGCTAGACGAAGATTCTTTAGCTCAGCGCTTAGACTGCGCGCTTGTAAATCGCGGTTTAGCTAAAAGTAGAACTACAGCACAGCGTCTTATTAAAGCTGGAGTAGTAAAAGTAGATAATCGTAGTGTTAAAAAAACGTCATTTTTAGTAAAAGAATCGCAAAAAATAAGCCTTGATGAATCAAAAGAAGAAAATTCTTGCGTTAAATATGTTTCTAGAGGAGCGCTAAAACTCGAAGGAGCGTTCCGCTTATTTGAGAATTTGGGATTAGAAGTTGATTCAAATACAATGGCGTTAGATATTGGCGCTTCCACTGGCGGTTTCTGCGATTATTTGTTGCAAAATGGCGCCAATCGCGTTATAGCTTTAGATGTTGGACACGGTCAATTGCACTCAAAAATCGCAAGCAATCCGCGCGTTATTGAAATGAGTGGCGTAAATATTAGAAATGTTTATGCGCAAGATTTGCCGTACAAGCCTAATCTTATAGTCTCCGACGTCTCTTTTATATCTCTTAGCTTGGTTATTCCAGTAATTGCACGTATTGCGCAAAACAACGCGAATATTGTTCTTCTTGTAAAGCCACAATTTGAAGTTGGCAAAGGAAACCTTGGAAAAGGCGGAATTGTAACAGATAAAAACCTAAGACTTAAGGCGTTAGAAAATATTAAGGAATGCGCTAAAAACAACGGTTTAAGTGTTATTGCAACTCATGAATCCCCTATAGAAGGTACTCACGGGAATGTTGAATATCTTCTTTATGCGCAATATGTAGTGCAACAACTAAAATGATGATTAACTTTTGTAAAGCTACAAATAAAGCTACAAATTAAGCTACAAATAAAGCTCAAAGGGGGTGCTATGCAAGAACGTTTGCCTGGGGATTGTGCTTCTCGCAGTGCTCTTGTGGTTACGCATGCGCGTCTTGATAGCAACAGTGCTGTTGTAAATCAAGTTACTACTCAGCTTAAAAATGCAGGTTTTAATGTTAGCGTGTTTCATAGCGCTGCAGTATCGGATTTTGCGCAAAAAATTGCTCAAGGGGTAGATAAAAATACCGAAATTGTTGTTGTGCTAGGTGGGGATGGCACAATGCTTCAGGCTGCAGAATTAGTGCATTGCACTCCTGTTCCAATTATTGGAATAAACCTTGGGCATGTTGGTTTTTTGGCAGAATTTGAAAGCTTCCAGATTGATGAGGCTATTAGGCGAATCGCGCAAAAAGACTACTTTTTAGAGCATAGAATGGAAGCGCATGTAGACGTTTGGCTTCCTGGTGCAAGTGAGCCTTTAAGCGATTGGGCGCTTAACGATATTACGTTAGATAGGGCAGATCGCGGGCGAATGGTGGAGCTTTCAATTCGCGTTGACAACGTTGAAATGTCATCTTTTGGCTGCGATGGCGTGATTGTTTCTACGCCTACTGGGTCCACAGCGTACGCGTTTTCGGCAGGAGGCCCAATTATGTGGCCAAATGTTGAGGCTTTGCAATTGGTTCCATTGGCCGCTCACGCACTGTTTGCTAGACCGCTAATAATTGGTGCAGGATCTACTTTTACGATTGATATTTTGCAAGATTCTGCTTCTGGTGGCTGGATTTGCTGCGATGGAAGGCGCCAAAGGGCTTTGCCGCAAGGTTCTAGAATTCAAATTAGGCAATCTAAAGATGAGTTGCTTTTAGCGCGACTTTCTGGAGTTCCGTTTACACAAAGATTAGTCACAAAGTTTGATTTGCCAGTTGTTGGATGGCGTGAAAATCGCAGAAAAGTGGACGCTAAACCTAAGGTTTATGAGGCGAATCTTCATAACGAAACCGATAGGAATTACGAAGATAGCGCAAGTGTAAATGGTGCGGATTCTGGTGCGGATTCTGGTGCCGAATATCCAAGCGGCTCTACTGGTCTAAACCTATAGGGGGTATTTGTGCTTGAAGAACTTGAGATTCGCAATTTAGGCCCAATTTCCCACGCTATTATTACGCCTTCTAAAGGCATGACGGCAATAACTGGCGAAACTGGAGCTGGAAAGTCCATGCTTTTAAGCGCCGTAAAGCTTATATCTGGCGGTAAGGCAGATTTAGCAAAAGTGGCGGCTGCTGCAGATGAATCATGGGCGCAAGGCGTGTTTTCTATACCAAAATCAAGCGCGGCTGCTCAATTGCTGCAAGAGTCTGGGATTAATGCCGAAGAATCCGAAGACGACGATTCTAAAGAAGACGTTTACGTATCTAGGTCTGTTCCAAAATCGGGCAGATCCAGGGCTGTTATTTCTGGCTGTTCCGTTCCAAAATCCTTGTTAGAGAGCGTTTGTTTGCACACAATCACAATCCATGGTCAAAGTGACCAGCTTCGCATAGCAACAAGCGCAAAACAACGTGAATTCTTGGATTCAATCTCTTGTAATTCTAAAGAGCTACAAGATTATGAATCAGCGTTTAATAAGTGGCAAAATGCCGTTGAATCCTATAATCGCCTTATAAATCAGCAGTCGTCTTCTAGGCAGCGTGCCGACTATTTGCGCGAATCGCTAGAAAAAATCCGCCAAATTGATCCAAAACCAAATGAAGACGTGGATCTTAAAGCCAAAAGAGATCGCATAGAAAATGCTGCTCAAATTGTACGCGGTTTGGGTGAGGCAATATCTTCGTTAGATGCAAGTCAAATTGATTATGGCGCAATAGATTCTGCCGACGCATTGCATTTGGTTGATAATGCTGCTAAGGCAATTCGTTCGATTCGAGTTGACGGAGATTATAGCGCGATTGCAAATCAGCTTGATGATATTTCTTCCCAGATTTCCGACATTGTTATGCAACTTGCGCAGCAGCTAGATGTTGATAGTAGTCAAGAAGATTTAGACGCCATTAACAATCGTATTCACGATTTAAGCGATTTAACACGCAGGTGGGGGCCGCAAATCGCAGATGTTTTGGATTGGGCTAAAAAAGCGCAGTTTGAGCTTGAAGATTTGGACGATTCGCCAGAAGCCGTTGCGCGCGCTAAAGACTTGTGTGAAAAGACTTATAAAGACGCTGAAAAACTAGCCGAGGCTCTTTATAACACGCGTAAAGTTGTTGCAAAAAAGTTTAGCGATGAAGTTAGTAAAGAGCTTGAATCCTTATCTATGCCAGATGCGCAGCTTTTGATTAATGTTTCTAAGCGAGATAAAAATCAAGATGGAAAATTTGATTTAAACGTACACGGCTTAGATAGTGTTGAGTTTCTTTTTAAGCCATTCCCAGCCTCTAACTATTTGCCAATGGGCAGTAGTGCTTCTGGCGGTGAGCTTAGTAGGCTTATGCTTGCAATGGAGCTTGTTGCTGCAAAGTTTAACCACAGCAACAATCAGTCAATGACGTTTATTTTTGACGAAGTTGACGCTGGCGTTGGCGGAGTGGCTGCCGTAGAGTTAGGAAAGCGCTTGGCTTTGCTTGCTAAGAGTGCGCAAGTGATTGTTGTAACGCATTTGGCTCAAGTGGCGTCTTTTGCAGACGTTCAATTTGTTGTTAGAAAAAAGATTGAAAGTTTGGCGGATTCTGGTGCGGATTCTGGCGCGGATTCTGGCGTTGCAGATACAACTGTTAGCAAATTAGATAATCTTGGTCGCCAGAAAGAAATCGCAAGAATGCTTTCGGGCAGTCAGTCTCAAGCGTCTTTGGATCACGCAAAAGAATTACTTGAAAATAGTAATCTGGACTAATATCAGGGCTAATATCTGGACTAATATCAAGGCTAATAATATGAGCGAAAATGCATTAGTTGATAATTCAAATTGTGCTGCGATTTTTGATTTTGACGGCACTTTGCTAGATTCCCTAGATGTTTGGGACAAGATAGACGAAGAGAGTTTTGCTAAACGCGGTATTAAAGTGCCGCCAGATTTTGCCGATTCCACTGCCACAATGACGCCTCGCCAAGTTGCGGATTACGTTATTGAGCGTTTTGGTTTTACGGATTCTCCAGAGTATTTAATGCAAGAATGGCAAGATATGGCTTTTGACGCGTATGCGAAGCATTTGCCGCTTAGAAAAGGCGCTAAAAATTACGTGGATTATCTGCATAAAACTAGTGCAAAAATGGTTCTTATAACTACTCTTTCCAGGTCTTTATGCGTTCCAGCGTTAAAACGTACCGATTTGTATGATTACTTTGATTTGATGATTTTTGGAGAAGATTTAGAAAGAAATGCAAAAAATAGTCCTAAAACTTATGTTGACTTGGCAAATAAAATTGGCGTAAAACCGAGCGATTGCACCGTTTTTGAAGATTCTGCTACAGCGCTAAAGTCGGCCCGTTTGGCTGGAATGAAAACTTGCGGGGTAGCGGATTTAATAAATGGCGATTTTGACTTTGCGCCGAAAAGTCTTAGTTAAATCGCAAGTCTTAGTTAAACCGCAAAGTTGAGGTGAGGTTTCACATACCCCGGGTTTTGTCGCGTGCAAAATGCACACGGATGACCATCCATCTCGATTTGACGTTACCGCCAAACTCTAGCAGTCTACCCGAAGACTCAGGCGAGCAGCCCTTAAACACCTTCTGCTTGACCTTGCTCCCAATGAGGCTTGCCATGCGGCTAACTGTTACCAGAAGCCCGGTGGTCTCTTGCACCGCCGTTTCACCCTTACCTAAACAAAAGTTTAGGCGGTCTATTCTCTGTTGCGCTATCTCTCAGGTTGCCCTGGGCGGACGTTATCCGCCATTGTGCTCTGTGGAGCCCGGAAGTTCCTCAGCTACTCCGAATGAACATTGCAGCCGCGGTCATCGTGAAACCTCAACCTTCCCAATTATAGCAGATGTTTTAATTTTCTTCATATTTTGCGACTCGCTAGAAAATGGCGGCTTTTAGCGGATATAATAGATGTATCAGCGGCGCTGGTGCCGTTGACGTGTACACAAACCGATTTATATCGGATTACTTAAGGAGGTTCGCATGGAGATCGTCATCACTGGACGTCATACGCAGATTAAGCAGAGATTCCGTGACGTTGTAGAAAGCAAGATGAATCGTGTGACCGCCATTGCTCCAGATGCGCAGCGCATTCAGATTGTGCTTAACACTGAGGGCAATCCAAGGCAGGCAGATACTGCAAAAAGAGTTGAAATTACTGTAGTTGCAGGAAGTACGGTTATTCGCGCAGAGGCGTCTAGCACAGATCAATATAGTGCATTAGATATGGCGTTAGATAAGTTGACGCTTCGCTTGCGCAGAACTCGTGATCGCCGTAAGGATCATCGCCGTGGTTATGAGCAAATGGTTCCAGTTGATTTGGGTGCTGCACAGCCAGAAGTTGAAACAACTGTTGAAGAAGTTGCACAAGAAGATGGAACAAATAGTGCAGACGCCGCGGTTGCTTCCGATTTGGGTCCTGGCGAATCAGTAGAGGTGAGCGTTGGAGATACTCCTATTGTTATTCGCCGCAAGCTCCACATTGCTGAGCCAATGAGCATTGATGAGGCGTTGTACGAGATGGAACTTATTGGCCACGACTTCTTCCTGTTTGTAAATAAGGAGACCATGCGTCCATCGGTTGTATACCGTAGGCATGGATGGAGCTACGGTGTGTTTGAGATTGACACTCCAGAAAATGTTGCTAAGAAGAAGTAAATAAAATAACTCATATGAGTGCATTGCCCGCCTAGTAATACGCTAGTAGCACGCTAGGCGGGCATTTTATGCTTTGTTTTGGACTCGCGAGCCGCAAAAATCGTAGCCGTCGCGTAATATAGGCACAGTTTACGTCTATGTTGGCTAGCCGAATCATAGACACGACCTAAGGGAGCTAAACGTGGTAGATATCGTTGATAAAGCCTTGCGCATGGGTGAAGGCCGTCAATTGAGGCGCCTTGAGAACGTTGCGAAGGCTGTGAATGCGCTAGAAGATCAGATTTCTGCGCTTTCGGACGAGGAACTTAAAGGGCAAACGGCAAAGTTCAAGCAAAAGTTAGACAATGGTGCGAAGCTTGATGATTTAATGCCAGAAGCCTTTGCTACAGTGCGAGAAGTTTCAAAGCGTACTCTTGGTCAGCGTCACTTCGATGTTCAGCTTATGGGTGGCGCAGCATTGCACTGGGGCAATATTGCAGAAATGAAAACTGGTGAAGGTAAAACACTTGTTGCAACATTGCCTAGCTATTTAAACGCTTTGGAAGGCAAGGGCGTTCACGTTGTTACCGTTAACGACTATCTTGCTAGCTATCAGAGCGAGCTCATGGGTCGTATTTATAGGTTCCTCGGCATGAGCGTTGGCTGCATTATTACAGATCAGCAGCCTCCAGAGCGCAGGAAGCAATACAACGCAGATATTACTTATGGTACAAACAACGAGTTTGGCTTTGACTATTTGCGAGACAATATGGCCTGGGAAAAGGGCGATCTTGTTCAGCGTGGTCATCACTATGCAATCGTTGATGAGGTTGATTCCATTCTTATCGATGAGGCTCGTACGCCACTTATTATCTCTGGTCCTGCCGAAGGCGATGTTACGCGCTGGTATCGCGAGTTTGCAAAGCTTGTTTTAAAGCTTGATCGCGATGTTGATTACAAGGTTGACGAAAAGCGCAAGACCGCTGGTATTTTGGATTCAGGCATTGCAAAGATTGAAGACTACTTAGGTATTGATAATCTTTACGAGCCAAGCAACACTGCTTTGATTGGCTACTTGAATAATGCTTTAAAGGCTAAGGAACTCTTCCTTTTGGATCGCGATTACGTTGTTACAAATGGCGAAGTTCTTATTGTTGACGAGCACACTGGCCGTGTTCTTCCAGGCCGTCGTTATAGCGAAGGCTTGCATCAGGCTATTGAAGCTAAAGAGAACGTTGAAGTAAAGGCAGAAAATCAGACTTTTGCAACTATTACTTTGCAGAACTACTTCCGCATGTACGATAAGCTTGCTGGCATGACTGGTACTGCAGAAACGGAAGCTGCTGAGTTTATGGGAACGTACAAGCTTGGCGTTCTTCCAATTCCTTCCAACCGTCCAGTTATTCGTATGGATAAGGATGATTTGATTTTCCGCACTAAGAAGGAAAAGCTTGCTGCGATTGTTCGAGACGTTGCTCAGCGCCACGCAAAGGGTCAGCCTGTTTTGCTTGGTACAGCTTCGGTTGAATCTTCCGAAATCGTTTCCTCACTTTTGGATGTTGCGCGTATTCCTCATCAGGTGTTGAATGCTAAGCAAAACGCTAAGGAAGCAGCTGTTGTTGCTGTTGCAGGTCGTAAGGGTGCTGTGACTGTTGCTACAAACATGGCAGGTCGTGGTACGGATATTATGCTTGGTGGAAACGTTGAGTTCTTGGCAGATGCAAAGCTTAAGGCTCAGGGTTATTCTCCAGACGATACCCCAGAAGAGTACGAGAAGCGTTGGCCAGGCGTTTTGGCAGAAGTCAAAGAGCAGGTTAAAGACGAGCACGAAGAGGTTAAGAAGCTTGGTGGCTTGTATGTTCTAGGCACTGAGCGCCACGAATCTCGTCGTATTGATAATCAGCTTAGAGGCCGTTCTGGCCGTCAGGGCGACCCTGGCGAATCGCGCTTCTACTTAAGCTTGGAAGACGACTTAATGCGCTTGTTCAACACTCAGCTTGTTGCGCGCGTTATGGCTAAGGGCTTGCCAGAGGGCGAACCAATCGAGTCTAAGTATGTTTCTAATGGCGTTCGCACGGCTCAAAAGACTGTTGAAGCGCGTAACTTTGAAATGCGTAAGAACGTTTTAAAGTATGACGACGTTATGAACAAGCAGCGTACCGTTATTTATTCGGAGCGTCAGGCGGTTCTTAAGGGCGAAGATATTCACGAAGATATCTTAAAGTTTATTAAAGATACTGCCGATAGCTACGTGCGCGGAGCTATGAATGGGTCTGATAAGCCTAAGAACTGGGATTGGGAAGGCCTTAAAGACGCTGTAAATTCGGTTATGCCAATTATTGTTGATTGGGATCAGCTTCGCTTGCAAATCGAGGCTCTTAAGGGCGATAAAGCCATTGAGACTTTGCGAGACACGATTGTAGATAGCGTTACAACGATTTACGCCGTGTTTGAAGATCGAATGGGTTCCGATAACTTGCGTCAGTTTGAGCGTAGGGTTGTTTTGGCTGTTCTCGATAGAAAGTGGCGTGAACATCTTTACGAGATGGACTACTTAAAGGACGGCATTGGCTTGCGCGGTATGGGTCAGCGAGATCCTCTTGTTGAGTATCAGCGCGAAGGCTTCCAGATGTACAACTCAATGATTGAGGCCATTAAGGAAGAGTCTATTCAGCTTCTATTCCGCATGAATCTTGAGCAGATTGTTGCAGAAACAGAAAATCAAGATGTTTCTTATGTAGATGAAGAGGTTGAGCAGGTAGAGCAAGAAGAAGAGCAAGAAAACGAGCATTCTGGAATCGTTGGCCCTGCTCCTATGAGCCATGCGGAAGGCGAAGTTCCATTAAGCAAGCGTCCAAAGGCGGAGGAGTGGAAGACTCCTTGGGCCGATGGCCGTACGTTCCCAGGAACAAACAAAAACGACGAATGCCCATGCGGATCTGGCAGAAAGTACAAGCTTTGCCACGGTCAAAATGAGGATTAAAGTTTTGTAAAGATGAGGCTGGTGCTAATGCATCGGCCTCATTTTTTTGTTTCTTTTCCCTTGTGTTTGTTTCTTTTCCCTTGTGTTTGTTTCCCAAAACACTAAAAATGGGAACAAACGCGGGGAAGTGTTCTTATGTTTGTTTCCAATTTGACCCAAAATGTAAACAAACGCGGGAAATCGCTCGCGCGTTACATCGCGCTCACGTCTTCGCTTGCGTTGAAAGCACACTGTGCTTTCAACTTTGAGCAAGCTCAGCGCTCCGAATTGCCATCGCGCTGCGCTCTAAGCGCTCAGGCAGGTCGTCGCGCAAATTCGGTAATAGCGCTCGCGCGTTACAGCGCGCTCACCACAAAAATCAGTGCTAAATCTCACAAAGTCACAATTTGCATATGTATGCAAGCGTGTGTATAATATGTAAAAATAGAAAATCTTGCGAGTATGAATACAAATAAAAGAGTATAAAATATTCTGCACAAACAAAATTACAGGAGACTCTCATGCACAAGATTATTCAAAAGTGGAATAACATTGACCTTATTCTGCGTATTGTTATTGGTCTTTTTCTTGGCGCTGCACTTGGCATTTTTGTGCCAGCTCACGTTTATGTGCTAGATCTTATGGGAAAGCTGTTTGTGAGCGCACTTAAATCCGTTGCGCCGATTTTGGTATTTTGCCTTGTGATTGGCGCGCTTGCAAAAGCAAAAAGTGTTGGAAACATGAAGCTTGTAATCGTGTTGTATGCGCTTTCTACTTTCACCGCAAGCCTTATAGCGGTATGCGCGGCTATGATTTTCCCTGTTGATTTTACGTTTGCGCATGTTGAAGCAGCGTCTTCGCCATCTCCTCAAGGAATCGGCGAAGTTCTTAATTCTCTTGTGTTAAATATTGTGGTAAACCCTGTAGATGCTCTTGCAAAGGGAAACTTTATTGGTATTTTATTCTGGGCAATCGCATTTGGCGTAGCACTTCGCTTTGCTGAGCCTTCCACTAAAGCATTCTTTGACAACGTTTCGTCTGCTATTGGAAAAATTGTTCACTGGATTATTAACGCGGCACCTTTTGGAATTATGGGCCTTGTTTATACAACAGTGGCAAGCAATGGTCTTCGTATTTTTAGTGAATACGGTTCTGTTATTGCCTTGTTAGTATGCACTATGGCTGTTGTTGCTTTGATTGTAAATCCTATTTTGGTTTTTGTGCTTACTGGCAAGAATCCGTATCCTCTTGTATTAAGAACATTGCGAGATTCGGGAGTTACAGCGTTCTTTATGCGTTCTTCTGCTGCAAATATTCCTGTAAACATGAATTTGTGTGAAAAGCTTGGCTTTAATAAAGACAATTACTCGGTTTCTATACCACTTGGATCAACCATTAATATGAGTGGTGCTGCTATAACTATTTCGATTATGGCTTTGTGCGCTGCTCACACGCTTGGGATTTACGTTGATATTCCAACAGCTGTGATTTTGTCTGCGCTCTCTGCTGTTAGCGCTGCAGGCGCATCTGGAGTGGCTGGTGGTTCGCTTTTGCTTATACCTCTTGCGTGCTCGTCGTTTGGAATTTCAAATGATATTGCTATGCAAGTAGTTGCTATTGGCCTTATTATTGGCGTGATTCAAGATTCGTGCGAAACTGCGCT
The DNA here is from genome assembly GCF_055452355.1 of Gardnerella rara. Lineage (NCBI taxonomy): Bacteria > Bacillati > Actinomycetota > Actinomycetes > Bifidobacteriales > Bifidobacteriaceae > Gardnerella > Gardnerella rara. The sequence goes on along the minus strand of NZ_JBVBJP010000003.1, from coordinate 59,912 downwards.
TAACTCTTCCACAGATGTTCTCTTTACGGCAGTTGGTGAATATCGCATGTGGCAGCGTGCAGGTCTTGAGTTTAAGATGGGCAAGGATCACGAACCAGTGCAACTTAAAAAGTAGCTGTTGTAGCTGTTGTAGCTTTTGCTAAGTATTATTACTGGTGCGCGTTCTTACGTCTTTACGTTTTAGAACGCGCACTTTTGCTATATTTTGCGAGGTGTTTGTAGATGGATTTAATAGATGTGCAGATAAAAGAATATAAAAAATATAGCAGCAAAGATATTTTAAAGCTGTACGATTCCGTGGGCTGGTCTTCGTATACAGATGATTTGCCCGCCTTGGAAAATGGTTTTAAAAATTCACTTAAGGTTTTAGCTGCGTATAAAAATGATGAGCTAGTTGGAATTGCTAGAGCTGTTGGTGACGGATATACGGTTGTTCTTATTCAAGATATTCTTGTTTTGCCAGAGTATCAAAGGCAGGGAATAGGCTCTGCCTTGTTAAATGCGATTGTGGATTGTTACCCGAATGTTCGTCAAATTCAATTAACCACGGATTGCACTGAAAAAACCATTGCTTTTTATAAGTCGGCTGGTTTTATTGAGTTATCGGAAATCGAGTGCTGCGGTTTTATAAAAGACAGAGCATGATTTAAGAAGATATCTTGCGATTTTTCACTTTGCGATTGGCTGCTTGCGATTTTTCACTTGCAATAATCGTTCACAAATTCTTCAACAGATAGGAATGTGTTTTTATAACCCAGTTTTTCGCACAGCTTTACAACATCTGGCTTATCGAGTTGTGCGCTAGAAAGTATGTTATCTTGCATAAATGCGTCTCGCGCAGTGCCATCAAAAAGAACCTGGCCATTGGAAAGCACAACAACGCGATTAAATACTCGAGCCACAAAATTCATATCGTGAAGCACAGCTATAACAGTTTTCCCTTGCAAAACAAGGTGTTTAATAATTGATTCAATACAACGTTTGCCGCAATCGTCCTGAGCAATCGTAGGCTCGTCTAATATAACAACCTGAGTATCCATTGCTAAAATCGACGCAATAGAAACCATTTTTCTTTCACAAAGACTTAAATCGTAAGGATTTACCTCGCTTTTATCTAAAAGCCCTACAAGTTTTAGACTTTCTTGTGCCTGCAGCAATGCTTGACTCTTATCAATTCCAATTTTTAAAAGTCCAAACATTACTTCGCGTATAACAGATGATTCAAAAATCTGGTCATCTGGATTCTGGAATACAAAGCCAATATCTTTAGCAAGAGATGGAACACTACATTTTGCAATATCTTTACCGTTTAATAAAACGCTTCCAGATTTCGGCGTAAGAAGTCCTCTAAGGATTTTAAGCAAAGTTGTTTTTCCAGTGCCATTTTGGCCAACAATAGCGCATGCTCCGGGTGTAAAAGACAAATTTAGATTATTGAATATTTGTGATGTTGGAGTATGAGAAAAACATACGTTGCGTATTTGAATAGTAGGAGTCATTGCAAGCGATTCCCTTCGTGCGAGCGTAAAATTTGCGACGTTTGCTCAAGAGTTATTGGGTACAATCCATTACTGTTTTTTAACGAAAGTTTTTTGCAAATTTGAGTATAAACAGGAGGATTTACGCCATATTCTTCCAAGTCTTCGCGAGAAAAGATTTTTTGCGGAGTATCAAAATCAATAAGTTTTCCTTCGCTTAAAAGCATTACGCGGTCGCTATATTGCGCGATTTTTTCCATTTTATGCTCAACCATAATAATAGTTTGACCCTGATTTTTTAAGGATTCTACCGACTTAAAAACCTCTTCCGAACCTTTAGGATCAAGCTGCGAAGTTGGCTCGTCTAAAATTATTATTTCTGGCTGCATAACTAAAATGGCGGCAATAGACATGCGTTGCATTTGACCGCCAGATAAATCGTATGGAGAGCAATCTTTAAGATGAGAAATGTTAAGCATCTCCATGATTTTCTCTACGCGATTTTGCATCTCGTCTTGCTCAATGCCAATATTTTCCAGCCCAAACGCAATCTCCTCATACACGGTAAGCTTTGAGCCAGTAATTTGATTAAAAGGATTTTGAAAAACCAGCCCAACTTTTTTGCAAAGCTTGTCTATTGGCGTAGTTTTTGCGTTAAGACCTTCTACCTCAACTTTTCCGCCGTATGCTCCGTGATAAAGATTTGGAACAAGACCTAAAATCGCTTGAGATAATGTTGATTTTCCAGCTCCATTAGCACCTATTATTCCAATAAATTCGCCTTTATGAATATCGCAAGAAATGTCATTGAGTGCAAGAGTTTTAGTATACGGATAGCGATATTTTAAGTGCTCTATATGAATAGCTGCCATGCTACATATCCTAAATTATTGAGTAATGCATAAATAATAGATGCGATTATTACTATTAAACAAGCGCATAAAAATAACGTATTGTATTTATTAGGCTTAAATGGTTTTATGAATGTTTTTTGATTATTGCACGAAAATCCGCGAACTTCTAAAGCTATAGTTCTTTCTTTAGAACTCATAAACGAAGACATTATAATCGGGGATATTAAAGGCAAAAAAGCTTTGAAACGCGTTATTAGGGAACCTTTTGTTTGTAATCCTCTGCTTCTTTGAGCGTCAACAATAGTCGAAGTTTGCTGTGTTATTTGCGGAATGATTTGAAATAGCGAGACAAAAACATAGCCCATTTTAGGTGGTAAGCCAGCTTGTATCATCTCTTGCATCATGTCGGAAGGCTTAGTTGTAAGCGTTAAAACACAAAACGCAAACGAAATATTTAATATATTTAGCACAATCTTCATTGCTACTTCAAAGCCTTCTTTGCGAGCAATCAAAGGTCCTAGTTTGAATAAAATCGTGTAGTTTCCCGATCTAAAGAAAGTCTGAACTATAAAAATAGTGACAATAATAAAACCAGTAACTTGTATTACGATTTTTATTTTTGCTAGGACCCTTGATGTTGCAAGTAATATTAGGCTCAAAATAATAAAGATAGCAAAAGAAGTATAGCCTCCAAGCAAACTTGGCGTGCTTATAGCGCATATTATGTATGCAAGCTTGGTTTTTGCAGATAGCCCGTTTAAAAACGAATGCTTATCTTCAAATAGGCTGATGCTCTTCATGCTATCCCGTCTTATTGCGCTTATATTAAAACTTGTAAAACTTGGAGTTTATGTGATTTATTTGCTGACGATAACGCTTATTTATCAAGGTTTTCGTCATCAGATTGATAAATTGCTATTAAACTCTTAGGCAGAACTTTATAAATTCCAGCTGCAAGGAACAAAACAACAATCTTGTCTGGTATATCTACCACAAGCTCGTCTACGAATGATGCAAAGAAGCCTTTGGAACCCATTGCTGCAAAAACAGCGTCACCCCAAACGTTTCCAGTGGTTCCGCCCCAATAAATCATGTTTAAAGGTGTAGAAATGATTATTGCTATTGCTGCAACAATAAGGCTAGTTATAAAAATGTGTAGGCCTTTGTTCATGTACTTTAGTCGTGCAGCGATTCCAACACTTACGCCAATTGCTGCAGCTGTAATGCTATAAACTGTAGAAATTGGATCAATCGTTAAGCCGTAGACAATATTGGTTAAAAATCCAGCGATTCCGCCTACAACAGGCCCAGCTAAGCATGCTGAAATGCAAGTGCCTAGTGTGCCAAGCCAAAGAGGAAGCTTTAGCATACTGGCAAATAGCTTTGCAACGTAATTTATGCCAATTGCGGCTGGTATTAGTACGAGTGAAGCGGTAGTTAATTTAACGCTCCAAATATTTTTTAGTTTCTTTACCATTTTTGAACTTCCTATCAGTTAAGGAATAAATTCAAGTTCATTATACGCTTTGCTAAATGTTATTAAAGTAGTTGAAAATTAATGTGTTATAAATTGTAATCTTGTTTATTTTGTGTTACTTTGCTCTTTGCTATTTGTTTTGTATTAAATCTTTATTGAAAATAATCACATTTAAGATAATTTGCTAGCAAAATCAAAGTCGTTAAAAGTCAAAATAGTCATTATTTAACTATTGCAAATTTAACTATTCCAAATAATGATCATTTATGATAAAAAAATATAAGAGCCTTTTATATCTTTTATAAAAATGTTGTTATAAAAATTTGGCGATTATAAGAGGGAGATGACGATGAATGTAAAACATAGTAATGTGTTTACAAATCCCGAAGTTTTAGAAAAACTTAATAAATTAGAAAAATCTCCCCAAATGCAAGGGAAATTAAATGAGTTAAAAGAAGGCGTAAAAAACAACGCTTTTGACCCAATGCGCTTAGTTCCATTAATACCAGTAGTTCTGATTATTGGTGCTGTTGGCAACTATCTTCCTTCGTTTGATTACTCCACTTATAAATATCCTTTACTCATAGTAGTTGCTTTTGTTATTTGCTTTGCTGGCAAGTTTTTTGCAAATAATAAGGTTGATGTAAGCGCGCTATACGCGGATAATGTTTTAACGCCGATTTTAAATGCGATTCTGCCTGGAACGGTATTAGAAAATTCTGAAGGAATTGACAACAGTATTTTTAATAATCTTCTGCCAATATCTAGTATGTATTATTCAAATAAACACATAATTTTTGGCGATGAATTTAAAACTGAATTTTCAAACATGCAAGCAATGCACACTTCTAGAAGTGAAAGTGGAAAAACTGTTAAAAAAACGGATTTTATTGGGCAAGTCTTATTAATAAACGCAAAAACCAATATAAATGGTCACATTAGAATCGTCCCCGTTACTGGAAAAAGTTTTATGGGGCAAAAACTAAATGGATACTATGGTAAAAAAACAAAAGAGGAGAGCGAAGTCCAAACAGAATCCATTGAATTTAACAATTCGTATTCAATCTTTTCTACAGACGATTTTTATACAAAGCTTGTATTAGATCCAAGTTTTATAGAAGTATTGAATAATTTGCAAAAAAGAATGAAAGTTTGCATATATCTAGATAGTGAGCATATTATTGCATCTTTTGATTCTGGTAGGTATATATTAGGCGCTCCTGGAAAATCTGGAATAGAAAACCTATCTTTAACAAGAGAATATGCAAGGTTTAGAGATGTTTTGGCTGAATATTACGAAGTAATCAGCGTAATTAGAGAGAAATTGCCAAAGTAAAAATTGTAAAAGTAAAGAAACGTAGAGAAGACTAGAACTAAAAACGCTAAAAATAAAGGAGACATTATGGATTATGAGACTATTTTAATAGTTATTGCGGCAGTGCTTGTAGTGGCTATTGGTTGGTTTATTGGCACGTTAAATAAGCTAAGAAAATATAGGGTGATTATAGAAGAGTCGCAGAAAAACGTTGATATTGCGCTCGCCAAAAGATACGACACGATTTGCCAAATGCTTAAAGTTGCGCAGTCGTTTGCAAAATACGAGAAAACAACATTAGTGGATTTGGTGAGTTTAAGGGAAGGATTAAACTCGGCTGATTCTAGCGCGGCAATAAAAAATCAGAATCATGCAATAGGGAAGATTTATGCTTTGGCAGAAGCTTACCCAGAATTAAAGTCTTCTGAACAGTTTTTGAATTTGCAAGAAGAAGTGAATGACGAAAACGAGCAATTGGCTGCGGCAAAAAGAATTGTTAATAGTAATATCAGCGTTCTTAATCAAAATATTGTTACTTTCCCAGTCTCGCTTATTGCAAGATTAAGTGGAATAAAGCAGATGGATTTTCTTGATGAAGATGATCTAAACAATAAGAAAAATATTGATAGCATATTGGGATAGCTAGAAGATTGAGCTAGATAGCGTATATCTCTAGATAGCATATTGAATTGGCCATTAAGCGTAAAATGTGCTTAATGGTCAATTTTTTGGTGTTAATTCAGCTAAAATTTGCAAGATAAATGTTATTTTTGCGCTAAAAGTTATATTATAGTCCTCGTATTCATTTGCTCAATTAAGGTTTGGGGGAATTCAATGGGAAGAATAAAGGTTGAGGCTACAGATACTGATTACGCTGGCAATGGTTACTACAAGGGTAATGACGGAAAATTCTATTATGGCAACGTTAAAAACGGATACTTAAGGGAGACTGAAGGTGAGAAGCGCAAACGATTAATGCGCGAAAGAAACAAAGAGGAAGCTGAACGTGAATCTTCGCGTGAGTCTAGTGCTCCAGAGACTCCAACCCCTAGTTTTTCTTTGGATCAGAACGTTAAATTATCTCCATTTGAAAAGATTGCTTATACAATAATCGCGCTTATTGTTATAGCAATGTACACTGGAGCGCTTGTTCTGGCTTTAACAATATCTGTTTTTGTAATCTTGCCACTTGCTTCTATTTGGATGTGGATTCAAGCATTTATGAGCACATTCACGTTTGCAGTTGGAAGTGGATTCAGTTCACTTTCTATGATTCTTGTTATTCCTTTGCTGCTGATGGCTGTGGTTTTACTTTGGTCTATAGTTGAAACGTTTAAATCAAGAAAAGTTCCGTACTTAAGAATAGTTGTGGCGTATGTGGTGCTAAGTGTTCCATTTGCAGCTGTTCGATGCCTTAGCTTCGATATTATTGCAAAGAAAACTGTGTTCTTAACGGAAGGTTTTTCTTACCAGCTGTTTAGTGTTTCGCTATCTATGATGCTTTTGCCTATTTTGTTCAATATGTATATGAGCAGGCTTTTGCGCAAGCATCCAGATATTACAAACAAAGTTGAACGAGACATGATTCTAAAAAAGATGAACAAAAAGTCAAAGAAACTTTAGATTTTTATAACGTAGTAGCCAATCGCCCGCGAATTTGCAGCGATTGGCTACTTTGTGATCTTTGCGTACTAATGCGCGTATTGGTACATAGGATTGAGTTGCTTGTAGGATGGAGCTGATTATATTAAGGAGCTGATTGTATGGCAGAATATGATTTGCCGATTTTAGAGTATGATTCCGATAAAAGTGCAGTTTTAATGCCAAATCACGATAATATTTCTGTTCAGCTTCCATCTAAAGCGGTTTTTGCTTTCTTGGGCGATGAAATCGATCATTATGCTTTAAGCAGGAAAGCTACGATTGTAGCAAATTTTGAATCTGCAACTAAAAAATATCCGATATATGTTTTGGAAGAGAAAGTAAAGAAAAAAGTAGGGGATAAGGCAGATGAGAATGCGGGCGATAAAGTAGATGAAAAAGTAGAAGAAGAAACGCAAAGAATCTGCTTAGTACAGGCTCCAGTTGGCGCTCCTGCCGCTGTTCAGATTTTAGACTGGCTGATTTCTTACGGTGTTAGCGAAGTTATTAGTGCTGGTTCTTGCGGATCGCTAGTTGATTATGCGGAAAACGTTTTTCTGGTTCCGTATAAAGCTTTAAGGGATGAGGGGACTTCTTATCATTATTTGCCTCCAAGTCGTTATGTTGACGTTTCAGAGCGTTCGAGGCATGCTATTTTGCAAACTTTGCAGGCGCATGATTTGCCTTATTGTGAGGTTAAGACGTGGACTACGGATGGGTTTTTCCGTGAAACTAAGACGAAAGTTGCAAGTCGTATGCAAGAGGGGTGCGCGGTTGTGGAGATGGAGTGTTCTGCTTTAGCGGCGTGTGCGCAAATGCGTGGGATTGTTTGGGGCGAGATTCTTTATACTGCAGATACTTTGCATGATGTTGAAAATTACGATGAGCGCAATTGGGGTGGAGACTCTAAAGAGTATGCGCTTGAGCTTTGTATTGAAGCAGCGTTGCGTATTTGATTTTTGTGCGCAATGTAGTGGATTATGCCTCGCGCTGTGCAATTTAGCGCAGTAGATTCTGAACCAGCGCTAGTAACCATTAGGTGCAATTTTGTAGCGATTGGCTACTTGGGATATTGAGAGTTTAAATTATTCAGATTATAATAGTAGCCATTAAGTGCAAAAATGCAGCGATTGGCTACTTTGCGATTTGGTTGATCTTGCTTTGGCTACTTTACAATCGGCTAATCTTGGTTCGGTCACTTTACAATCGGTCACTTATGCATACTTGTTGCAGTGCTTGCGGAAAGATTTGTGTAACGATAGTAGCAATAAAAAGATTTGCATATCAATATCGCAGTGCCGCCGAGCGTTTGCATAATACTTATTGAAAGGATGCTAGATATGTCTGTTAAAGAAATAAAGAGAGACTATTATATTCAAAAACTTGATTCGGCGAAAAATAATGGTCTTATCAAGGTAATATCTGGCATGCGCAGATGCGGTAAAACGTATATCTTAATGAAACTGTTTTATGACCATTTGATTGCGGATGGTGTAGAAGATAATCATATTATTCGCATAGCATTGGACGATAGAAGAAATAAAGATTTGCGTAATCCTGATAATATTCTTGCGCATGTTGATGAGCTTCTGAAAGACGATAAGACATACTATCTGTTTATTGATGAAGTTCAAATGATGGACGATTTTGTAGATGTGCTTAATAGTTTCCTGCATATTAGTAATCTAGATGTTTACGTTAGCGGTAGTAATTCTAAATTCCTTTCGTCGGATATTGTTACAGAATTTAGAGGAAGAAGCGATCAGATTAGAATTTACCCTCTTTCGTTTTCTGAATTCATGTCTGTTCGTGAAGAGGATGAGCGGGATGCTTGGGAGGGATATTGGAGATTTGGAGGCCTTCCTCAAGTTGCTTTAATGGAAAACGATGAGCAGAAACGTGAGTTTCTTCAATCAGTTTTTGAAAATACGTATAAAAGAGATATTCTTGACCGTCATGCAATACGAAAAAGAAGTGAACTTGATGATGTTACTAGGGTAGTTGCTTCTTCTATTGGTGCTTTAACTAGTACTAGAAAAATTGTGCAAACGTTTAAATCAGTTTCACAGGTCTCAACTACAAGAACGACTGTTGAAAGATATATTTCTTATTTAGAAGATTCGTTCCTTTTAGATAGCGCTATTCGATATGACATTAAAGGCAGGAAGTATATAGGTAGCCCTGTGAAGTATTATTTTACGGATCTTGGCGTAAGGAATGCGCTTCTTGGTTTTAGGCAGATGGAAGAAACTCACATAATGGAAAATATTATTTACAATGAGCTAAAACGTCTCGGTTACAAGGTGGATGTTGGTAGTGTGCAGGTTAGTGAAGTGGATAAAAATGGCAAATCAGTTCGCAAACAAACAGAAGTTGATTTTGTTGTAAATAAGGCAGATCAAAGATTTTATATTCAATCTGCACTTGCTTTACCTACTAGAGAGAAGACGTTGCAAGAAGAAAAATCTTTGATGAATATTAGTGATGCGTTCCGTAAGATTATTCTTGTTGGCGGGAGCGTAAAGCCTTGGCACACTGAGGAAGGTGTTCTTGTATTGGGATTACTGAATTTTCTTCTTGATCCTGAAACTATTTACATGTAATATTTTATAATTTTTCACAGCTTAACTAATTCTAGTAGCCAATCGCCCGCGAATTTGCATTGATTGGCTACTTTAAGGCGGTGAAGAAAATTGCCGTAAATGGCAAAAATCTTCACCAGCGTTTATTAGATGTGTATTGTTGGTGACTTTCAGCTAAATGCTAAATAAACTGCGATATTACAATGCCGGCAGCCATGAGTGGAATGTTGAAGATAAGGAATGTTGGAACGCAAGTATCCCAAATGTGGCTGTGCTGACCGTCTGCATTTAGGCCAGAAGTAGGGCCAAGCGTTGTATCGGAAGCAGGGGAGCCTGCGTCTCCAAGAGCCGCTGCGCAAGACATAAGAAGAATTGTTGCAGGAGTGCTAAAACCAATGCTTTGGCAAAGAGGCACGAACAAAACCGCAAGAATAGGAACCGTGCCAAACGATGTGCCGATGCCCATAGTAACAAGCAAGCCAATAATCGTAATAACGAATGCAGCGATTAGCTTGTTTTGACCCATACAAGCAACGCCAAGGTGTACAAGCTCATCAACACCGCCAGTAGCTTGAATTACGTTAGCGTAGCCGCCAGCAATAAGCATAATAAATGCAATAAGACCCATGAGTTTTACGCCGCCCATAAGCTGCTTATCAATATCTTTCCATGCAACGGCTCTAAAAATAATCATGGTTGCAAGGCCTGCAAGAGAAGAAAGTGAAAGATCCTTACTAATAACTTGCACTACTACAACAACAATAATCGCAAGAATAGTTACGTAGTGTGCTTTAGTAAGCGGGCCAACAACAGCGTCCGCAGCGCGAGTATCTGCTTCGGTTGTTTTATATTCGCGAGGCTTTCTGTATAGAACAAACACTGCAAACAGTAAGGCTGCAAGCATTGCGGCACCCAAATACCAGTTAACAGCGCTAACGTCTGCAACGCTAACTTTCATGCCGTTTTTAGAAAGATTAGTTGCAATAACAGTTTGGAAAATTAAGCCAAAGCCAAATGGAATAGCAATGTATGGCACTTCTAGGCCGAATGCAGTACAGCAAGCGGCAGCGCGGCGATCTAGCTTAAGCTTGTTCATAATGGAAAGAATCGGCGGAATAAGAATAGGAATATAAGCAATATGAACAGGCACAATATTTTGAGACATGCACGCAATAATCGTTAGAACTGCAAGAAGAATAAATTTGTTTGCGCCAATAAGTTTACTGATTTTTTTAGAAATGATTTGAGCTAGGCCAGTTGTTGTAATAGCTTCTGCAAATGTTCCAAGAAGAATATATGCGAGCGCAGTTTGCGCGTTTGTGGAAAATCCATCGCAAAGCAGCGCCATAATAGTGTGGTTGCTATCTCCAAAAAGAGGCAATTGACCAGCTATTCCACCTGCAACACATGCAACAATCATTGCGAGTAAAACATTAAGCTTTGCAAGACTTAACACGCATAAAACTACAACCGATACAATTACTGGGTTGCATAGAATGTGTAGAATCTGCAAATTTTGCATAATGCTTCACCTCTTTTTAGATTTGTGTTTGTGATTATAACAATGTTTTTATTTTGATGATTTTTAATTCTAATAATTAAAGACAATATCATAAAGACTTGTGTAAAGTTTTATTTGCAAAGTAAAACTTAAATTACTATTTTATAAATTACTCTTTAAAAGTTAAACACATTAATACATTAATACAGAATCGTTCAAAATAGTTTGTTAGCAATAGCATTTAAAAGCAGACTCAGCTGTGCTGATATCTCTAGTAGCAAATTGCTGCAAAATTGCACCTAATGGCTACTAACACTGCTTCAGAATTTATTGCGCTAAATTGCACAGCCCAAGCCAATCCAAACCAGCGCAACAGTATTACATAGACACAGTGTAAAGTGAGTAGAAGTAAGCCTTCTGATTCATAAGATCCTCAAAGCTTCCGCGTTCAATAAGCTCGCCACTTTTCATCACAAGAATCTCATCATATTGTTTAAGTGAATTAGCATCCAAGCGATGAGTTACCACGAGTCGAAGAATTCCTTGCAAATCCAAGATAGATTGCGTTACGTTCGCACTCGTCTCGTTATCTAAAGCACTCGTTGCCTCATCAACCAGCAGAATTTCGGACTTTTTAAGTAAGCTTCGCGCAATAGCAATACGCTGCTTTTCTCCTCCAGAAAGATGACTACCATTCTCGCCGCACTGATAATCCTTGCCTTTAGCAGCAATCAAATCATCCAAACCAGCCAAGTGAATCACGCGATCTACCTCTGCGCTATGGAATGGCTTAAAAAGCGTAATATTATCTAAAATCGAAGCATCAAACATAAACACAGACTGCTGCATAAGAGTCGTCTTATCATAAAGCGAACTCTTGCTCACATTGCTAAGTTCGTAATTATTCAGCTGCACGCTACCCTTATAATCCTTGTAGTAGCCCATAAGCAGATTAATCAAACTACTCTTACCAGCACCAGAAGGCCCAACAATTGCATAAGATTTTCCAGCTTGCAAACTAAGACTTACGTTTTTTAAGACTTTATGATCCGCGTCATAAGCGTACGAAACGTCGCGCAAAACAACACTTTTAATAGAATCGTCAATGATCTCGCCAGAATCCTCTTTAGCATTACTCATATAGTCAGCCATCTTGCTAATAAGCTTCTTAGCGCCCTTCATCTCACCAAGCATTTGCGGAAGACTTGCAATAGGCTGAAGTACACCATTCATCAAATTAGTAAAAGCTAACACCATTCCAGCAGTAATAACACCAACATGCGCGTTAACCATCCAAGCGCCAACAAGCATCACTCCAAGCTGAGTTCCAAGACTTGAAATTGTGCCAAGAGCAGAAACAGTAGTCATCGTTTTTTCGCGAAGATTCTTAGTATGCTCAAGCTCCATCGACTGATTCTTGTAGCGATCAATAACCTCCTGCTCCGCCTTAAAACTCTTAATAACAGAAACTCCGTTCAAAACATCCTTCGTTAAGGACGTATAAGACTCATTCGATTTAGAAACCTGCTCCTCACGAGTAGCAATTCCGTTAGCTGTAAGAATTGAGCACGCTATTGGAAGCACGGAAATAATAAGAGCAATAACAGTGAGAAACGGACTGTAGTAAATCATAAGAGCTAGCGAGCTTACAAGCATAAGAACGTCTTGAACAAAGTCAAAAATCTTCTTCAAATACTTTTCTTGAATGCGCTCGCAATCATTAGTAAGAACAGAAAGATACGTGCCAGAATTTGCAAGCGAAAAATCACTATAACTCTTTTTTAAAAGCTTCTTAATAACAGACTCTTTATACTGATTCATTGCTTTTTCAAGAAAGCGAGGGTACGCACTGCGCTTCAACGCAAAAATCAGGGAGATTGCCAGCATAAAGGAAGCGACAAGCAGCAAAATAGTAGTTAAAGAGAAGTCTCCTTTGCCAGACATATAGTCGAAAATAATTTGCAAAATCCAAGAAATAGCAGTGAAAATCATAGACAAGGCAATAAAAACTATCATCGAAAGAAAAGCTACAAGCTTGTTTTCTTTGAAAAATAGTTTTACGTAATTTTTTACGTCTGGATGTAGTTTGGATGATTGCTGATTCGCAAGCGATTGCTGATTCGCCGCATTGTCAGTTTTGCTCATTCTCGATACCTCTCACTTCCTTTATATCTATTTGCTATTCTTCGCTAATAGCATTTTTGTAGCTAGCATTTTCGCTTCTGTTTTTCTGATTTGCTCGCTACAAAACGTTGAAAGCTACATTATCATACTACCCTGATTGGTCATGCTTATCTGCTTGATAACACCTATAAATGTTTAAACACACTTATACGTAATGCTCGCCAGAAATAATATTGGAAATCACACGATTAAATCAAAAATGTGAGATTTTGTTATATATAGCGTGTTTTTATGACTAAAATATAGACAAATGAACAAAATGTTTAAAAATAAGTTAGTATTTGTTCGCCTTGAAGAGTACCATGAAGGTGTTCGCAAAGAATTAACAAAATAATTAATTCTTTGTTTTACACAATTTTGTTGCAATAACGCAATATAAGTTGGCTGCCAAAATCGAATTTGAGCAGCATCAAAGTGAAGATTGAGTCGAAAATCAACAAAATCAAAAATCAAAAATCAAAATCAACAAAAATTGAAAATTGAAAATTGAAAATTGAAAATTGAAAAAGTTAAACACAAAGGAGGAATGCATAGCAATTTCGATAGCAACATTAAAAATGTATACCATTTAAAAATGTATGACATCGGTATTTTGCCGCAAACGAATTATGCAAGATGAACAAACGCTTATAGAAGCTAAAGAATTAGGATTAAAAAGATTTACAAGAACTCCATTCTGGAATGTTTCACTAAAAGTTAAGCCGCATCAAATTGTTGCAATCTCGGGCGAACATGGCTCTGGAAAATCTGCTTTATTACTAGCATTGTCGGGCTATATGAAGTTTACGAATGGAACGTTAAAAATCGCAGATTTAAGCCTTCCAGCAGGCACAAGAGAATCGCGTCAATACGTTGGACTGGGATTGTTCAATGGAATCAATGAATTCTACAACACTCAAACAATAGAAGAAGTGCTTATGAGCGAGCTAAAACTCGCGAGTGCATCGCCTCTATTTCGCGAACAATACAAAAATGATGTTAAAAATCGCGAAGCACTACATCAATACGCTTATAACGTTCTAGCGTATTGGAAAGTATTATCTCCTAGAGAAACAGCCATTGGTGATTTAACTCCATGCGAACGCATGAGATTAGGGATTGCGCTGGCATTGCTAAAAAAGCCGTGGATTCTTTTTGTAGACGGAGTAGAAACGGAGCTTACAAGCGAGCAAAGCGAACTCTTGCTTGCAGACATTCGCGCATACGTTAGCAAACATTTCTGCTCGTGTTGTGTGGGAGTTTTGCAAAGCGAGATAGAAAAGCAGGCAGATCAAGTTTTAAGGCTAAATCGCGCAAAATATAGCGAAGATTATGATCTTAATGAAAATGGAGATGGTAAGAATGCGCGTTAATACTATTGTTCTTGCGTTTCGTGAATTAAATAATGCTATAAAAGGTAAAGCTCGAAAGCTTGTTATTGGAACAGTAGCCTTAATCCCACTTTTATATGGGTCGCTGTATTTATGGGCGTTTACTAATCCATACAAAACTCTAGACACGGTTCCAGTCGCAGTTGTTGTGGAAGATAACGGTGCGATTATAAACGGCAAAATGCGTAATATTGGCCACGAAATCAAGAATCGTTTAAAGAATCAAAAAGATGGAAGTGAAGGATTCCAGTGGAACTTTGTAGATAGCGCTAAAGCAAATAAAGGCCTTAAAAATGGCGATTATTTTATGGTAGCAACCATTCCATCGTCTTTTAGTAAGTGCATTGCTTCTGCGCAATACGATACTCCTACTAAAGCAAAGCTTCACGTAAAATACGATCAAGCAAGCAATATGCTGGCTTCACAAATCGGTAAAACTGCTTTCCATACTATGCGTAGCGAAATTAGCGAGGCGATTGCACAAGAGTATTGGGAGCATATGTTTAAAAAAGTAAATTCTGCTTCTGATTCTCTTAATTCAGCAGTGAGTGGTTCTGGCGATTTAAGCGCTGGAATGCAATCGCTTAATGGCGGAGTAGATAAGCTTGCTGACGGATCGATCAAGCTTACTCAATCTTTGCAAAAACTACAAAACGGATTGGGCGAGCTTCAAAAAGGAGCGCAAACGCTTAGCAATGCAAATGCGCAAAGCAAGGAGGGAGCGCAATTCTTAGCGCAAAAAACTAACGATTTGGCAAATGGTGCAAATCAGCTAAATAGTGGAGCACAAACGCTGCAGAATGCAACAAACGAGTTGTATGCGGGAGCTAAAAAGCTTTCGGATTCTAGCGCGCAGCTTGAAGAGCATGTTAAAGCAGGAAATGAGGCTACAAAGAGTCAGCTTACTCAGCTGCTTGTTGAAGCACAAAATCCTCTTGTGACAAAAGAGCTTGTGCTAGAAAAACTGCAAGGACTTGCGGGAGGATTAAGCGAAAATTCTAAGCTTTTAGAGACCAATCTTTCGGCATTGAGCCAAGGTGCGGGAGCGCTTTCTTCTGGAAGCTTAAAGATAAAAGCTGGAGTTGACGCCGTTTCTAAAGGAATATCAAGCGTTCACAATGGCTCGTCGCAGCTTTCCGCTGGAGCAAATAAGCTGGCGGAAGGTCTTAGCGCAGTAAGCAACGGCAGCGAAAAGCTTAACAATGGTATTAATTCTGCTGCACTTGGGTCTGCAAAAATAGTTGATGGATCAAGTCAATTGAATTCTGGAGTTCAAAAGCTTTCTGAAAATGCGCCAAAGCTTGTTGAAGGAGCCAAAAAGTTGCATGAAGGCCTTAAAAGCGCACAAAGCTCTAGCAAAATCAACAATATTAAGCAAAAAAGCAAGATGATGAGTGCGCCAGTTGCACTTAAAGAGCATAATTATTCGCATGTTGAAAACTACGGAACTGGCTTTGCGCCTTACTTTATTTCGATAGGCCTTTGGGTTGGCGCGCTTATGGCAACCTTTGTTTTAAGGGTTATGGATAGGCGAGCAATTCTTAATGGCATGAATCCGCTTAAAAGTGCGCTTATTAGTTTTACGCCGTTTGTGCTTATGGGCGTTGTTCAAGCGATTATTCTTATGGGAGTTGTTCACGGAGCGTTGAAGTTGCAGATTGACAATGTTGCTGCGTTCTACGCGCTGGGGATTATAGCGTCAATAGTCTTTATGGCCATAATGCAAATGATTATGGCAGTGTTTAAGATTCCAGGAAGAATTGTTGCGATTGTGCTGCTTATGCTGCAAATAACTAGCTCTGCAGGAACTTTCCCAGTGCAAATGACGCCATCGTTCTTTAGAGCGGTTCATCCATATTTGCCTATGACGTACTCGATTCTTGGGCTTCGTCAAGCAATGGCTGGAAGAAACAGCGGCGCAATAGCCTCCAGCATTGGAATGCTTGTGCTTTTCGGCGTGATTGCAATTGCAATAACAAGCATTGTTGATTGTGTAAAGCGCACAGTTACTATGTTTGATTTGCATCCTGTAATAACGCTTGAGCCGTGAGTTTTAAAGTAGGCACGATAATTATAAAATCCCCACAACCTTATTGGCTGTGGGGATTTATTTTTTAGTGAAATCTGATTTTAGAAAGTAGATGCGTAGACTTCGGCAATAGCATCTTCACTCATATGCATGTACGAGTTCTTTAAAAGTCGCTGCTGCTCTTTAACAACGCTTGCAGCCCAGCTTTGAATCATGTCTTCGCTCATGCCATACTCGTGAAGCTTGTGCTTAGGGAGAATCGTGTTAAGAACTTCGTCAAGCTTATTTAATACATCTGCTTTTTGGCATTCAAGAATATTTGCCATAAAGTCAAAAAGCTTAGAAAGTTCAGTGTTTTTTGCACTATCGCTGTTTTCGCAGTCGTGCTTAGCATAGTAGCGCAAAACGCTTGTAAGAAGAGCGGCATTCGTCTCGCCATGAGCTACGTGGAAAGTGCCGCCAAGCGGATAGGCCATAGCGTGAACGCAACCGCAGCCAGCGTTGCCAAAGGCAATACCAGCGTAAAGGCTTGCCGAAACCAAGTCGCTAACAACTTGGGCTTTTGCATTGTTGCCTTCTTTAACAACTCGCATATAGCTTTGCAAAATAAGCCCGCAAGCCTTGTAACTAAACATTTTTGTAAGCTCTGTTGCAATAGGGGAGAGCGCAGATTCAATCGAGTGCGTAAGAGCATCAATAGAGCTGGTTGCAAAAACGTAATCAGGCAGGCTCTTTAACAATTCTGGAATAAGAACAGCGTCTGTAGCGTAGCAAGCATCGTTTGCCAAACCCTTTTTAGTGTTGCGCTTTGTAAGAGAGAACACGGCAACGTTTGTAACTTCGGAGCCAGTGCCGCAAGTAGTTGGAACAAGAATAAGATCTGCGCCTTTTTGCGCAGGAATTTTGCCGTCAACCAAATCTTCGAGTGGGCTTGTTTGCTTTAACGCGCAAACTTTAGAAATATCCAAAACGGTGCCGCCGCCAATGCCAATCACGCGCTTTGGGGTAGTGCGAATATCGCGAACAATCGCGTCAACCATTTCGTCACTTGGCTCGCCCTTGCCGTAGTTTTCTTGGAAAATCACATTGCAATCAAGGTTTAAATCACCAAAATAAGGTTCCCAAATGTACTTGTTTGTAATAACCAAATCGTTCTTGCCAAGCTTAAATTCTTGCGAAAAATCACGAGCGTTCTCGAACTTGTGAATAGTTGGCTTAATAGAGAGCTGCTTCATCCTAGACTCCTTTGTTTTAATCTGCATGTCTTACGCTAATATGCGCGTTTTTGTGCGCGCTTTTTGCGCGGATGATTAAAAAAACCAAGCAACTGCTCCATTATAGAACAGATTGCTTGGTTTAATAAACGCGATTTAAGCTAATCGCAGAGGCTAATCGTAGAAACTAATCAGCCCTTCAACAAAGCCGTGTAAGCTGCCATCGTAATGTAGTTGTATGGCTGATTGAAGTGAGGCATAAAGAAGATATCGCACAAGGCAAGCTCTTTAATCGTAACCTTCTTTTGAATAGCAAGAGAGAACAGGTGGATTGCGGCAGACATATCGTAGTTAGACGCCAGTTGGCAGCCAACAATTACCTTAGAATCCTTCTTGTAAACAATGCGAATCTTAACCTTTGGATTCTCAACTTCCATAAACGCAGGCTTTTGAGTATCCTCAAAATCAACGTAGTCAACGTCCATGCCCTCTTTTTGAGCGGCAGACAAGCTTAAACCAGTGCAAACGAGCTTGTAATCGTAGATCATCATTGCGCTAGAGCCTTGCACGCCCTCGGTTTCTACAGGAGTTCCGCAAACGTTGTGACCTGCAATCAAGCCGCTTCTAACGGCATTAGTAGCGAGAGCGATGTAGTTTACGCGGCTTCGAGCGTTGTCGTAGATTGTAGCGCAATCGCCAATAGCGTACACATCTGGGTCGGAAGTCTGCTGCTTCTTGTCAACTAAGAAAGCGCCATTTTCGTATTGCTTCAAATGATCTTTTCCAAGAGCAACATTTGGGTGGAATCCAATAGCGCAAATCACCATGTCGGCTTCGTAAGTGCCCTTGCTGGTCTTAACAGCCTTGACTTCAGTATCTCCAACAATCTCTTCAACAGTTTGACCAAGCTCAAATTTAATGCCCTTATCTTCCATAATTCTCTTCAAATTATCGGAAAACTCTGGGTCAAAGTAGCCGTTAAGAATATGGTCTTCCATGTCTATAAGAGTCACGTTTTTGTTCAAGCGCTTAAAAGCTTCCGCAAGTTCCACGCCAATGTAGCCGCCGCCAAGAACCACAACATTATGGAAATCGCGCTCTTGAAGCTTAGCAATAACAGTCTGCGCGTTTTGGAAAAGCTTTACCATTTGCACGTTTTCCAAATCAATGCCCTTAATACGTGGCTTGTTTGGAAGGCTGCCAGTAGCTAGAACGAGTTTATCGTAAGAATCGTGAATAACCGAGCCGTCTTTAAGCTCTACAGTAACTTCTTTCTTTGCGTAATCAATGTCTAGAACTTTGCTTTCCAGATTTACCTTTGCGCCTTTTTTAACGAAATCTTCTGGCTTCTGGTAGAACAAGCCATCGCTGCTTTGAATCTGCTTGCCAATCCACAAAGCCATACCGCAGCCAAGGAAGGAAATATTGCTATTTTGATCGTAGATTGTAAGATCGTTTCCTGGGTAGCTCAAAATGGTGTTAGCGCAGGCAGTGCCAGCATGATTTGCGCCAATTTGAATAATCTTGGTCATCGGTAATCTCTTTTCGTCATTGATTTTTGATTTATCTGTATTTTCTGTAGTTTTATGCGCGCTGTTAACAACATTGTTCGTTAAGCACGCGCTATTAGCCAATCATATTACACTACGACGAGTCTGGCTAATCGTGAGTCTAGGTGTGTTGTTTTGCGATTATTGTATAAGTTGTAACTACCATTTAATCTTTGCTATGAACATGAAGTAAGTAATAGAATCATTAATGTTTTATACAAGTGCATTGTATACAGTTTTAGCATGTATTTTGATAAAGTTTGATAAAGTTTGATAAGTGAGAATTGTATGAGGGGGTATTTTAATGCGTATTTTGATTACTGGTTTTACGCCGTTTGATAATGAGTCTATAAATCCTTCGTGGGAGATTGCGCAATCAGTGCCTGCGCCTGAGGGTGTGGAACTTGTTCGTTTGCAGATTCCTACGGAATTTAACAAGGGTGCGCAAAAAGTTATTAAGAAAATAGAGGAAGTTCGCCCTAATGCTGTGCTTTCGCTAGGGCAATTTGGCGGTTCTGCTTGTTTTAACGTTGAGTATGTTGGCATTAACTGTAGAGCTGCGCGCATACCAGATAATAGTGGATATAAGCCTTGGTATGAGTCTGTTGTACAAGATGGTGATGTGGCTTATAAAGCGACTTTGCCAGTTGTGAACATAGTTGACGCTTTAAATAAAGCGAAATTGCCTGCGGCTGTGTCTTTTTCTGCGGGCGCGTACGTATGTAATGACGTGCTTTACAGTGTTTGTAATTACTGCCAGACTAAAAAATTGCCAATTAAGAGCGGTTTCATTCACGTTCCGTATTTGCCTGAGCAGGTTCTTGATAAGCCGAGCACGAGTTCTATGAGTTTAGCTGATATGCTTCGAGGCATTGAAATTGCACTGCGAGTGATTGCGAGTGATTGCAAGTGATTGCAGATAAATCGCCAGCAAATCTTTAATTCGTAAGTAATTGCTAATAAATAGTATGAAGTATTTATTGTCTATACTCGCTCAAGCGTGCGCTCAATAGCGTTATTTTGCGAAAGAAGATACACGCAATACTGGTTCATGCTTATGCCTTCAGATTGAGATTGTTCAGCCAACTGCCTATGTAATTCCTTGGGAATACGCAGTTTGAATTGCCCAGAATAATCATTTAGTTCATGGTAAGAAGGCTCTTTTATGTTCACTTTGCTTTCAAGTGCAGCCTCCAGCCAAGCCTTTTTAGCATCTTGTGCATTTGCTGCTGCTTCTTGTTCGGATTCCCCAGAACTCATGCATCCTGGTAAATCAGGGTAGTAGGACACAAATCCGCCTTCATCTGGATCTTTTACAATTTCCAGTTTGTATGGCAAAGACATGTAGTAGGTGAGCGTTTTATTTGTAAGTGTTTTTACCATATTTGATTTTCCTCTTTTATTTCTTCATCTTCTGCTTCTACTACAGATTTCACCATTTCTACGTATATCTTTTTAATTGGTTCATGCTTAGGAATTGTAATTGGGTTGGCGTGATTTTTTCGAAAAGTATAATGACTGCTTCCGCTTCTTGGATTGGACATTTCATATCCGTAGGCTTCCAGAACTTTTTTCAATTCCTCAAATCTCATATCTTTAGATAAGCTAAGTATTCGCTTAAGTAATTTGTCCCATTGTGACATTTCACCCCCCAGTTAATAGCGTGTTTTTGGTGTTTATAAAATTATAAGTGGTGTTACATGTGGTGTCAACGGCTACGCTAGTTTATGATACTTAGATTTAATTAGTAAATCGTTAATTTGTAAGTAATTGCTAATAATCGTAAGTAATTGCTAATAAATAGTATGAAGTATTTATTGTCTATAGCGCGCTGAGCGCGAGCCTACTTACCAGGATCTTGCTGGCCCTCGTTAGACCTGTTTGGATCTGGCTGCGAAACAGTCGGCTTTTCGGTAATAGGCTTCTTTTGATTAGCTTCTTGCTTTTCTAAATCTTTGCGCATATTAGTCGTAGTTTTGCCAGCATTATTAATGTCTTCGCAAATCTTCATAACCCATTTTCTTAAATCGGTTGCATACGATGGCATAAGTTCATTAACCCAGATTACAGACGTGTAGCTTCTGCCAGCTGTTCCAGTCAAGATGTTAATATCGTCACCTTTACTTTGACTATTGCTTATGATTACGTCGAATTTTCGTTCTTCAATAAGCTTTTGGAACGCATCCACATTAGCCTTGTCTACCTCGTCTCCCTGTGCTACCTGCTGAGCGTAGGCTTTAGGTGCAGAATCACTAATTCCCATGTCGGACATAAGCCAGAAGAGAATAGGAGTCACTGAAGCATACTTAAGCTTCTTATGGCTTTTAGCGAAGTTTGAAAGATAATCCTCAAGCTTTTTTTCTTGAGCTTTAACGGCGTTAAGTCTTTTATCAAAAATCTTCTTCTTTGACGGAAGAACTTTAGAGAAAGCTTCGCAAATGTTAGAAGCCATCTCGTTTCTAGCGTCTTTTGAGAACCACAAGTAAGGATTGTCTCCATTTAGCGCTCCAACTGTAGAAGCAGCGTTTACAACTTCGCTGTTTTTAGCGGTGCGTTTTGCAATCCAGCTATCGTAGCCAGCGCCATTTGAAATAACAACTTGTGCGGAATAAAGCTTTTGCAAATCTTTTCTTGATGGCTTAAATGTTGATGCATCTGTATCTGGATTGCTGATTATAGATTGCACTTCAACATTATTTCCACCTATTTCTCTAGCCAGACTTGCCCAAGATTCAAGAGTGGAAACAACCTTGATTTTTTTGACTTGTTCTTTAGGAGAAGCTTGCTTTTGCTGTACTGGCTGTTTTTGGCCGCATGCAGTCATGCCAACAAGAATCGATGGAACAATAATGCACGCCAAAATTGCTTTGCATATTTTCTTTGCGCTATTTATTTTTGCGCTATTTAAATGAAAAGTATTCCTGCACATCTTTGCGCCCCTTCCGTCAGTTGTTATTCGCATTGGCGTTTGCTATGCGGATAGTATAAATACCATTCTATTATTAATATTCAGTTATTAACAGTTGTGTCGCACACTTCGATGCCTCACGATAGCCTATCCATACGAATTATGTAGGTGATTTGTTGTTTAAGTTAAAATTGATGCTTTAAATCAATGATAGTTGGGATGTGAATAATGGTTGTTGTATTAGACGGAAAAGCGCTAGCCGCAAGTATTAAGAGCGACTTAAAAAGCAGGGTAGAAAAGCTTAAGGAAAGTGGCATTACTCCTGGGCTTGGAACGCTTTTAGTTGGAAGCGATCCTGGATCGTTGAAATATGTTGCTGGAAAACACAAGGATTGCGAAGAAGTTGGGATTCGCTCAATCCGCTGCGATTTGCCAGAAGACGCTAGCGAAGACGAAATTCTTAAAGCCGTAAATCAGCTTAATAATGACCCTTCTTGCACGGGTTTTATAGTGCAATTGCCTTTGCCAAAAGGCGTGGATTCCCAAAAGATTATTGAGGCGGTAGATCCTGCAAAAGATTGCGATGGAATGCATCCGTACAATTTGGGCGAGCTGGTTATGCATATTTCGGGAGATATTGTTACGCCTTTGCCATGCACGCCGCGAGGAATTTTGGCGCTTTTAGACGCTTATAACATTAATCTTGAAGGCAAAAATGTGTGCGTGCTTGGACGAGGAATCACGGTTGGCCGAACAATCGGACTGCTTCTTACGCGCAGGGGAGTAGACGCAACTGTAACATTGTGCCACACGCGCACGCGCGATTTGCACGATATTATGCTGCGCTCCGACGTTATTATTGCGGCAATGGGCAGCGCGGGATTTGTAAAGCCTTGCGATGTTAAGCCTGGAGCCGTGCTGGTTGATGTTGGCGTTTCGCGCGTTTTTGATGAAGAAGTGGGAAGGTATCGCGTAAAAGGCGATGTTGATGTTGCTTGTAGAGAAATCGCGGGAGCGTATTCGCCAAATCCTGGTGGAGTTGGACCAATGACTCGCGCAATGCTATTGGCCAATGTTGTTGATATGGCTGAGCGCGCTGCAAGTAGCAAGTAGCGAATATCAAGTAGTGCGACACGCCCGAAGTAAAACGGCGATTTTGGCTATGCCTATATATAACATTGACAGAGTGCGTGCATAGTGCGCGTGCACAAATCATAATTTAATATCGAGTAATATCCACCCCAAGAAGAAACCACTAATAAGTAATGGCAGAGAATAATAACGAAGTCGCCAAGGTTGCGATTAATGATATTGGCACCGAAGAAGACTTCATCAAGGCAGTCGATTCAACCATCAAGAATTTTGATGATGGTGATTTAGTTGAAGGTACAGTCGTAAAGATTGATCACGACGAAGTATTGTTGGACATCGGCTACAAAACTGAAGGTGTAATCCCTTCCCGTGAACTTTCCATCAAGAAAGACGTTGATCCAGATGATGTTGTTGAAGTTGGCGACACCATCGAAGCCCTTGTTGTAACTAAGGAAGACAAGGAAGGACGTCTTATTCTCTCCAAGAAGCGTGCACAGTATGAGCGCGCTTGGGGTGACATTGAGAAGATCAAGGATGCAGACGGCATTGTTGAAGGTACCGTTATTGAAGCTGTTAAGGGCGGCTTGATTGTAGACATCGGTTTGCGCGGCTTCTTGCCAGCTTCCCTCGTTGAAATGCGTCGCGTTCGCGATCTTTCCCCATACATTGGCCAGAAGATTAAGGCTAAGATTCTTGAGCTCGATAAGAACCGCAACAACGTTGTGCTTTCTCGTCGTCAGTTCCTCGAGGAAACCCAGTCCGAAGTTCGCGAGACCTTCCTCTCGCAGCTTAAGAAGGGCCAGATTCGCGAAGGCGTTGTGTCTTCTATCGTAAACTTCGGCGCGTTTGTTGACCTCGGCGGTGTTGACGGCCTCATTCACGTTTCCGAGCTTTCCTGGAAGCACATCGATCACCCATCCGAGGTTGTTAAGGTTGGCGATAAGGTTACCGTTGAGGTTCTCGACGTTGATCTCGATCGCGAACGCATCTCCCTCTCCCTTAAGGCAACTCAGGAAGATCCATGGCAGCGCTTCGCTCGCACCCATGTTCCTGGACAGGTTGTTAAGGGTAAGGTCACCAAGATTGTTCAGTTCGGTGTGTTCATCTCCGTTGAAGACGGCATCGAAGGCTTGGTTCACATTTCCGAGCTTGCTAACCGTCATGTAGAGAACCCAGAAACTGTTGTTAAGGGTGGCGAAGAAGTATTCGTTAAGGTTATTGACGTAGATCTCGATCGTCGCAGGATCTCGCTCTCCTTGAAGCAGGCTAACGAGGCTGTTGATCCAAATTCTGAAGATTTCGATCCAGCTCTCTACGGCATGCCAGCTGAGTATGACGAAGAAGGAAACTACAAGTACCCAGAAGGCTTCGATCCAAACACCAACGAGTGGATTGCTGGTTACGAGCAGCAGCGCGAAGAGTGGGAAGCACAGTATGCAGCAGCTCACGAATTGTGGGAGCAGCACAAGGTGTTCGCCGCTAAGGAACTCGCAGCTGCAGCAGAATCCGCAGCCGCTGATGGTCAGAGTGAAGAAGCTGAAGAAAAGAAGCCAGCTAAGGAAGAAAAGAAGGAAGAAGTTGCTTCCAACTATTCTTCTGAGGCCGCTAACGAAGGTGCTTTAGCTGATTCCGATCAGCTCGCAGCTTTGCGCGAACAGCTTTTGAGCGAAAAGAAGTAGTTTCTACTTTCTACTAGACGCTTATTAACAATTGCCCTGGTGAGTTATCATCGGGGCAATTTTGTTTATGTTTGACTACTATTTTGAGTATGTTTTACGAGTATTTTGTGACTCAAGTTTTGTAATTAAATATAGGTACAATCAATTTTCTTTTAAGAATCGCGATTATATGATGCTTTTAAACATTAATCATAATTATTAAAAGGATTGGTGAAGATTATGAGCACGTTTGACAACAATCAGAAAAATGCTCAGTTCCCTTCGTATGATGGGAATAGTGAGGAGAACACTAAAGCAACTTTAGTAAGCTCGCGCAATAAAATTGTTGCAGGTTTGCTAGCGATTTTCTTAGGCACATTAGGTATTCACAATTTTTATCTTGGTTTTAAAGGAAAGGCGATTGCACAGCTGCTTATTTCTGTTCTTTCCTTTGGTTTCCTGTTGATTATTACGGGAATATGGGCATTGGTTGAGGGTATTTTGATTCTTTGCTCAAAGCCTGGAAGTAAGTGGCACAAAGATGCTGATGGTGCCGAGTTAAAAGACTAGTCTTTTATTATTAGTGATAATAAACAATGCCCTGGTAATTAGTTACTGGGGCATTACTTATAATTTATATATGACAATGATGCGGATTGCGGTAACGGGCGGAATCGCGGCTGGAAAATCTACTGTAGTAAATCATTTGCGTTCGCTGGGCGCGTTTGTTATAGATTACGACGTTTTAGCGCGTAAAGTGGTGGAGCCAGGAAGCGTAGTCTTGCGGCAAATCGTAAGCATTTTTGGGGAAAATGCCGTTAAGAATGATGGCTCTTTAAATCGTGAGTTTATTGCAAAGCGTGTTTTTGGAGACTACTACGAGAGTTGTGAAAATCGTAAGAAGCTTGAGTCGCTTATTCATCCTGCTATTTATGATTGTGCAAAGACTTTAGAAGTTGAGTATATAAGCGAATATGTTAATAAAATTTCTGAAGAAAATCGCAATGTATTAGGAAGTATGAGTTCTGTTATTGTGCACGATATTCCGCTGCTTGCGCAAGTAATAGGCAGCATTCCATTTAGTTTTGACCATATTATTACAGTTGAAGCGCCTAAAGATGTTCGCATTGCGCGAATGATAAGCGAGCGCAAAATGAGCCAGAATCAGGCGCAGCAGCGCATAAATAATCAAGTTGAAGAGATTGAGCGCAAAAAAATCGCGGATTTTGTGGTTGATTCTACAAAGCCTATGGAAGTTATGCTTAAAAGCGTTGATTCAAAAATTAAAACGTGGATGGGTGAGGAGCATTAGAGACCCAAAGGAAAAATCGCAAGCAACCGCGCGATTGTTTGGTTTAGTAAAATAAATAAAATGCTCTTGATGCTATTAAAGCTCTTGGAGAAAAATAATGTCGAATAAAATTCAGCGCACAAACAAGCCTTTTGTTGTAAAAGCGCCGTACGAGCCTTCGGGCGACCAGCCGCAAGCAATCGACGAGCTGGCGAATCGCATTGAAAACGGCGAAAACGACGTTGTTTTAATGGGCGCAACTGGCACTGGTAAAACTGCTACAACCGCTTGGCTAATTGAGCGTTTGCAGCGGCCTACACTTATTATTGAGCCGAATAAAACTTTGGCAGCTCAGCTTTGCGCGGAGTTTCGCGAGCTTATGCCAGATAATGCTGTGAGCTATTTTGTGTCTTACTACGACTACTATCAGCCAGAAGCGTACATTCCGCAAACAGACACGTATATTGAAAAAGACTCGAATATTAACGACGATGTTGAGCGTCTTCGTCACGCTGCTACAGCGAATTTGCTTACTAGACGTGATTGCGTTGTTGTGGCTACTGTTTCTTGCATTTATGGACTTGGTACCCCAGAGGAGTATGCCGAGCGAATGCTTATGTTAAGCGTTGGCCAGCAGCTTGAGCGAGACGATTTATTACGCCAGTTTGTGAGCATGCAATACAAGCGCAACGACATTGCGTTTACGCGCGGAACTTTTAGAGTGCGCGGAGATACGGTTGAGATTATTCCTGTGTACGAAGAATTAGCTGTGCGAATTGAGTTCTTTGGCGACGAAATCGACAGAATTACAATGCTACATCCGCTTACTGGGGAAGTGATTCGCCAGGAGAGTAGCGTGCATATTTTCCCAGCATCTCACTATATTGCGGGTCCTGAGCGCATGGAACGCGCGTTAGAGGCGATTGAGTCGGAGCTTGGCGAGAGAGTTGCGCAGCTTAAAAAGCAAAATAAATTGCTGGAAGCTCAGCGTTTGGAAATGAGAACTACGTACGATTTGGAGATGCTTCGCCAAGTTGGAGTGTGCCCTGGAGTGGAGAATTATTCGAGGCATTTTGACGGACGCGCGGCTGGCACGCCTCCGCATACGCTTCTTGACTTTTTCCCAGACGACTTTTTGCTAGTTTTAGACGAGTCGCATGTAACCGTGCCGCAAATCGGAGCTATGTATGAGGGTGATGCTTCGCGCAAAAGAACGCTTGTTGAGCATGGCTTTAGGCTGCCATCTGCAATGGATAATCGCCCGTTAAAGTGGAACGAATTTTTGGAGCACGTTGGTCAAACTGTGTATCTTTCGGCAACGCCTGGCGACTACGAGTTGGGGCTTTCGGATGGCGTAGTTGAGCAGATTATTCGCCCAACTGGTTTGCTTGACCCTAAGATTGAGGTTCGACCTGTGGAAGGTCAAGTTGACGATTTGCTGGCGGAAATTAAGGCGCGTGTTGCCAAAGATGAGCGCGTGCTTGTTACGACTCTTACAAAGAAAATGGCGGAAGACTTAACTGATTACTTCCTTGAGCTTGGAATTAAAGTTGAGTATTTGCATTCGGATGTTGATACTTTGCGCAGAGTGGAGCTTTTGCGCGAGCTTCGCGAAGGGAAAATTGATGTGATTGTTGGTATTAATTTGCTTCGTGAGGGCTTGGATTTGCCAGAAGTTTCGCTGGTTGCGATTTTGGATGCAGATAAGGAAGGCTTCTTAAGGTCTTACCGCTCGCTTATTCAAACGATTGGCCGCGCTGCTCGTAATGTTTCGGGAACTGTGCTTATGTATGCGGATGCTGTTACGGATGCTATGAGCAAGGCGATTAGCGAGACGGAGAGGCGTCGCGAAAAGCAAATCGCGTATAACAAGGCTCATGGAATTGACCCTAAGCCTTTGCGAAAGAAGATTAGTGACGTTAACGACATGCTTGCTAAGGAGGATGTTGATACTCAAACTTTGCTAGCAGGTGGTTACAGGAATGCTAATAAGGCTGGGAACTCGCATTATGGCGTGCCAAAAGAGCCGAATCTGGGGCAGCAAAGCAAAGAAAAGCGTATGGCGAATATATCGGCCTTGCCGCAAAGCGATATTATGTCTTTGATTAAGAATTTGAGCGAGCAAATGCATACGGCGGCAGAACAGTTGCAATTTGAGTTGGCTGCGCGATTGCGCGACGAAATACGCGATCTTAAAAAAGAGTTGCGGCAAATGGATGCGGCTAATAAGTGAGCTTAATGATAAATAATTGTCTATGATTCACGCGATGTCTTTGCGTTGATAGATAATCAACCGAGTATTATTCTAAATTTTGTTAATGTGAAAAATAAATTTATTTTATTTTTTTTTGAAAAATACTTGACAAAAGGGTTTAGATAGAGCATGCTCAGACAGACAGACAGACAGACAGACAGACAGACAGACAGACAGACAGACAGACAGACAGACAGACAGCATAACTCTATCTCTTTTTCCGTAGAATTTTTTAATAGGCAGAAATATATACCTATCCATTAGGTATATATTTCTGCCTATTTTTATGCAATTTTTCAAAACAATAAAAGGAACATCAATAGATTGATGAGGCGATGTATAAGGTGAAAGCGTTAGTAAAAAAGACAATGGGCCTATTGCTGGCTACATTAGTAGCATTTGGCGTAACGGCTGGAACTACGCAGGCATTTGCTGGTAGCAGTGCGGGAACAGGTAAGAAAGACGCATTAAAGAAAAACGATAAAACCGCTAAACCCGCTATTCAGCCCTCTAATCCGAGCTACGAATATACGGAAGTAGACATGCAGGAACCGTATATAAGAGATGCAGAGCTGCATGTTTATTCGGTAAAAGACGATAAAGGCTCGCCTGCAGCCGATATAACTATCACTTACAAAAATTCGGCTGGAGTTGACCCTCAGCTTACAGGTGTAAGGGAGTATACTGCCACTGCAAAAAAAGATTGGGTTTTTAAGAATTGGACGTACGGGCAGTTCTTAAACGGTAATGACCGCGGAAATTACCACGCCCTTTTCTATTCATTCTCGGCAAGTCACGAGCACAAGACAACTGCTTATACATCGGGAAATGTGATTTCCGTAAACAGAACGGGAACTATAGGAGAATCAGCATTAATTAAGCGAATTTATAAGGTCTATGCAAACCTTAATCCTACTATAATGGCAACTGCCGGTGTTGGCGGATCGATAACTCCTGCCGGAAAGACAGAAGTCCAATACGGAGAAAATCAGACATACAATTTTACAGCCAACGAAGGATACATAATAGCTTCGCTGAAGATAGACGGAGTAGAACAGACCGTCGAACATACAGCTTCGGGTTCATATGAATTCAAGGCTGTAAAATCGCCTCACACTATAGAAGTAAGCTTTGTAAGAGAATACACGATAACTTATACTGATGGCGTTGACAACGAAGCAATTTTTACCGATCAGGTTTACAAAGCTGCTTCGGGTTCCGATACTCCTGCTTTTGAGGGAACCGCTCCAAGCAGAACAGATTATGTTTTTACAGGCTGGACTCCTACCGTTGCAGATAAGGTGACTGCTAACGTAACATACGTCGCTCAGTGGAAGCGGATTCAAAGAACAGTTACTTTCAAGGACGGCGATAAGACTCAAACGGTGAAGGTAGAAACGGGTAAGGCTATTGATACGGATGCGTTGACCGACCAGTCTATGCCACAAAATCCTACAAATACTGGTTACACATTTAAAGAATGGAACACGAAGAATGATGGCAAGGGCGAGACGTTTACAGGAGCAAGCGTAGTTAATGGCGATATGACTGTGTATGCCATTTACACACAGGATTCTAAGACGCCGCAGCCTAAGACACCGCCTACACCTCCGCAGCCGGAACCTAAGACACCAGCTCCTACGCCGAAACCTAAGCCGGAGCCTAAGACACCAGCTCCTGCGCCTAAGCCTAAACCTAAGACACCAGATCCTAAGCCTCAGCCTGAGACGCGAGTGCAATATAGCTTCGAGCCTGCAATTCTTGATACTCAAGAAGCAGAAGTCTTGCATGGCAAGATGAAGTATGAGGCGGATGACACGCTTCCTTACAACACGCAAAAGAAAATCAGTGACCCTGTAGATGGTCTTAAAATTACCACCCATACAGGCAGCTTTGTTAACGGTAAATGGGTACCAATCGATAAGGTAGAAATTACTCCAGCTAAGGATGGTCTTACAAAGGTTGGTAATAAGCAGGTTACGCACGAGGGCAATAAAACTATTATTACTACGTATGATGTTGACCCTGATACTGGTGAATTAACCAATCCGAAAAAGCACATATCTATGCCTATGGCTAGTTCGATAGATTCTTCTGCTAATGGTGACGGTTCTACAAGCGGCTCCGATGCTTTGCAGCCTGTTGGCGCGCGCTCTGCCGATGCTCTACCAAACACGGGTTCAAACGCCTCTGGCATAACGTTTGCATTTTTCGGTGCGATGGTGTTTGGCATGTTTGCGGCTTCTGGAGCTGCGGCAAATTGCAAGCGCGCTAAGCATTTGCGCTAGTCGCAGCTAATCGCATCTCATAACTCCCATAAATTAAGGCGGGCACTTGTACGCAACGTGCTCGCCTTAATTATGCATCAAAGTCAAAAGAGTACGCGACTGTTTAAAAAATAAAATAACACATTTTTAAATCTACAGCTTTTTTATTGATAAAAGATTTAGTGTATGGCGACTGTAAGCTGGCTTGGCGTGATTTTTGAAGAGCCTGAACAATGTCTTTAATGGATGAGTATAAAATAAAAGTCACTTGTCGGGTAAAAGAGCATCTTGCTCTTACAGGTTGAATAGGTCTGAGTGACTGCCAGTGTCGATGAGTGTGAGGGTAAGAATATCATCCTCTATTAGGTAAACAAGTAGCCAGTCTGGTTTAATGTGACATTCGTGAAAACCGTTGAATTTTCCTTTGAGTATATGGTCTTTGTATTTAGGATTAAGTGCAATACCTTGTCTTAGGTTATCTACTACTTCATCTAAAAGAGAAAGGTCGATTCCACGTTTAACCATACGCTTGTAGCTTTTCTTATAAGCGTTTGTAAACTTAACGTTGTACATCAGTCAGATAAAAGCGCTTTCTTAAGGTCTTCCATAGAAGAATACGATGGTGTGTTAGGGTCTCTGGAAATTCTTTTTCCTTCTTCCATTGCTGCTAACGTTTCGGTATTAAACTTTGGGACTTCTATTTTAAAGGGAATACCTCCGTGCAAAACACACTGGCGTAAGAAGACGTTCACGGCACTTGACATATCGATGCCGAGTTCTTTAAACAGTTCGTTTGCTTCTGTTTTGACATTACTATCGATACGAATTTGAGTAGGACTTGTTGCCATAGTATCAACCCCTTTCAAAACGATTATGATACAAATGGTATACGTTGTCAAGCAAAATAAACAGACGGTCGTTGCTATATGGTTGGAATCTCTGCGAATTGACTCAATTGTGTTGTAAGGCTTGACTAGAGTATTATTCTTGTGATTGGCGAGTTTTCATTCCGACGATTGGCGAGTTTTTGTTACGACGATTGGCGAGTTTTTGTTCCGACGATTGGCGAGTTTTTGTTACGACTATTGGTTATGGCTGATTACACGGATAAGCTTATAGGACTTGCGTTGAAAGAAAATAATTTAGAAAGATAGTTGTGGCTAATCGCAGTTAATCGCAAGGTAATTGTGATTAATAAGCGAGCGCAGCTAGTCGTGATTAATCGTAGTAAAAAAATAGGCGCGAGTTTTGCCTATAGGTCACAATTTGCTGGTACACTATTACTCGGAAAGTGGGTATTTTCCCATTTAAAAATAAACAAAGGAAACAGGCAGGCATTATGAGAAAAGCCAAAATTGTTGATACTATTGGACCAGCTACCGAATCGTTAGAGGGCATTACCAAGCTTGTTGAAGCTGGCATGGATGTTGCTCGCTTAAACCGTTCGCATGGCACTCCTGAAGATCATTTGCGCGTTTACAACAACTTGCGCGAAGCTTCAAAGACTACTGGTCGTAATGTTGCTGCTCTTGTTGATTTGCAAGGTCCAAAGATTCGTTGCGGTTGGTTCAAGAAGAACGCTGACGGCGAAGACAAGGTTTATTTGGAAGAGGGCCAAGAGTTCGTTATCACCACAGACGATATTGAGGGTGATGAGCATCGCACTTCCACAACCTTCAAGGGTTTGCCAGGAGATTGCCACGCAGGCGATCCAATTTTGATTGATGACGGCAAGGTTCGTCTTGAGGTTACCAAGGTAGAAGGCAACGACGTACACACTAAGGTTGTTGTTGCTGGCCCAGTTTCTAGCCACAAGGGCATTAACCTTCCAGGTGTTGCCGTGTCTCTTCCAGCATTGACTGAAAAGGATGAGTCTGATCTTCGTTGGGCTATTCGCACTGGTGCAGACATTATTGCAATGTCGTTCGTGCGTTTTGCTACCGATATTGATCGCGCTCACGAAATCATGGACGAAGAAGGCCGCCGCATTCCAATCGTTGCAAAGATTGAGAAGCCACAGGCTGTTGCAAACTTGGAAGAGATTGTTAAGACCTTCGATGGCATTATGGTTGCTCGTGGCGATATGGCAGTGGAGATGCCACTTGAGCAGGTTCCACTCGTTACCAAGCGCTGCATTGAGCTTTCTCGCCAATACGCAAAGCCAGTAATCGTTGCTACCGAAGTTCTTGGATCTATGGTTAACTCTCCAGTTCCAACTCGTGCAGAGGCTTCTGATTGCGCTAACGCTGTTCTTGACGGCGCCGATGCAACTATGACCTCTAACGAGACTGCAGTCGGCAAGTATCCAGCAGTTACCGTTCAGACTATGTCCCGTATTTCTCAATACGCGACTGAAAATGGCTACGATCGCATTCCATCTGTGGAGCTTGACATGTCTAGCACGGGTGCAGTTTCTTCTGCAGCTGTTGATTTGGCAGACAAGCTTAACGCTAAGGCGATTGTTGCTTACACGCAGACTGGTCGTACCGTTCACCGCATTTCTCGCGAGCGTCCAGCTGCTCCAATCTACGGCTTGACCAACAATGAGCACACTTATCACTGGTTGGCTTTGAGCTGGGGCACTGAAGGCTTCTTGATTAGCGAGGACTACCACGATATGAACCGTCATGATCTTATGATCTTCACCGACAAGGTTCTTCGTGAAGCTGGTAAGGTTTCTGACGGCGACAAGATTGTTGTTTTGAGCACTGCTCAGGGTGAGCGCCAGGCTGGTCGTACCGACTCTATTTACGTTCACACCGTTGGTGCTTGCGATTAATCGCTAGTTGATTGCTAGTTGATTGCTAGCTAATCGTAGTTTTCTAAGCGCGCATCCTTTTTGGGTGCGCGTTTTTGTTTTAATTGCAAAATCGGGGGCTGCGCGTGTGCGCGAGATGGAAGATAACAAAAACGCCGCTTAGAATGTAAGCGGCGTTGTGCACGTGCCCCCGGTGAGACTCGAACTCACACTGCACAGATTTTGAGGCTGTTTCCTCTACCAATTGGGATACAGGGGCATCTTAAATTATCCGCGTTTTAACGCGACTTGATGACTATACCACATTTTGCAGAGTAATCAAATATACCGCGTGTTGCGCGATATTAATTTGCAAATTATTTAAGACTGGGTGTGTTGGTGTAAGAATTTTGGTATAATTGCAACTTGCGCCTCTGTAGCTCAATGGATAGAGCAACGGCCTTCTAATCCGTTGGTTGCGCGTTCGAATCGCGTCGGGGGCACTTTTGCTTTGCTCTTGTGTTGTGTTGAAAAATCTTTCGGCACGTATTATGCAAAATAAGGAGCGCATGTGGAAAATCATAATGTAGCCGCAGCAATAATTCTGGCAGCAGGTGATGGGACGCGCATGCGTTCAGCAACTCCAAAGGTATTGCACAAGTTTGCGGGGAAGACGTTCTTAAATCGCGTAATGGACGCAATGGCGGGCATAAATCCAGGGGAGCTTGCTGTAGTGGTTCACGCTCAAGCGCAACTGGTGTCGCAAGCAGCGCAAAGCTACAACAACGCTGTGCGGATTGTAAATCAAGACGATAAGCCTGGAACTGGCAGGGCTGTGCAGTGCGCAATGCAAGATCTTAACGAAGCTTCAAAGCAGCAATATGGTAGTGCGCTTAAAGGTTCTGTGGTAATTGCTGCAAGCGATATGCCACTTTTAGATACGCAAACATTGCAATCGTTAATCGATTTTCACAATAATCAAGGAAACGCGGCAACTGTTTTAACTGCTGTTTTAGACGATGCCACTGGCTACGGGCGAATTGTGCGCGGAGAAAATGGCGATGTTTTGCGAATTGTTGAGCACAAAGACGCTAATGCAGAAGAGCTTGCGATTAAGGAAGTAAATACGTCGGTATATGTGTTCGATGCAAAAGTACTTAGCGATGCTATAGAAAATCTTGATTCCAAGAACACTCAAGGCGAGTTCTACTTAACAGATGCGCTAGAGCACGCTCGCGCAATGGGGCGTGTTGGAGCAATGTCGTCCGCAGATTCGTTGAGCGTAGAAGGCGTAAATACTCGCGTTCAATTAGCTGCGCTTGCAAAAGCATATAACAAGCGCGTTTGCGAAAAGTGGATGCTTGAAGGCGTGACTATTTTAGATCCAGATACTACATGGATTGAAGACGATGTTGTTTTACAAGAAGATGTTACGGTTCTTCCAGGCTGCTTCTTGCAAGGGCACACAACTGTTAAAAGCGGTGCGGTTGTAGGGCCGTACACTACGCTTATTGATGCTCAAGTAGATGAAGATGCGGTTGTGGAGCGCTCGCGTGTGCAAGAATCGCATATTTGCCGCGCTGCAAACATTGGGCCGTGGACGTATTTGCGACCAGGAAATGTGCTTGGCGAGGAGAGCAAAGCGGGCGCGTTTGTGGAAATGAAGAAAGCGCATATTGGAAACGGCACTAAGGTTCCGCATCTAAGTTATATGGGCGACGCTGATTTGGGTGAGCACACGAATATTGGCGGTGGCACGATTACAGCAAACTACGACGGAGTGCATAAGAATCACACGACTATTGGCTCTAACGCGCATGTTGGCGCAGGAAACCTGTTTGTAGCTCCCGTTACTGTTGGAGATGGAGTTACAACGGGTGCAGGATCTGTTGTTCGCCACGATGTTCCAGCGGATTCCATGGTGTATTCGGAAAACACGCAGCACGTTGTAGAGGGCTGGAAGCCAGCTTGGGAGCGTTAGTTCGCTAGTTCGTTAGTTCGATAGTTAAGGAGAAACAATGGCAGTTTCAGAAAAATCTTTTAACTCGGTTAGGATTGCTGTGGCTGCAGCCTATAGGTTAAAAGCCACTAATATCCAAGCTTTTGACGTTAGCAATATGCTTCGTAAAGACATTATGCTTGTTATTATCGTACCTAACGAGGATCAAGTATCGGCTGTTAGTGATGAAATCGAAAAATACTTGTATGTTAAGGAGAACAAGCGCAAGCCAATACCTGAAGAAACCTCTAAGTTATCGCAATGGTTTTCGCTTGATTATGGTGATTTTGTAGTTTATGTCGTATGTGAAGATGCTATTCCAGTATATCGTCTTGATAATTTATGGAATGGTCTTCCTTGTATAGATTTGCGACTTCCGCGGCATGCTTAATCATCTGAAAAATAAAGTAAATTGAAAGGTAGCGCAAGATAATGGTGGATTTTGTTGAAAGCGCAACGCAGATTGCGCATAATGCCAATAAAAACAGCGCTCACGAGGGCATTGCGCGTTCTGTGATGCTTGTTCGCCATGGCCAGACGCCTTATAATGCGCAATTTAGACTTCAAGGCATGATTGATATTGCTTTAGATGAGTCTGGAATAGACCAGGTGACTCGCTCTGGCAAGGCTTTGCGCGTGCTTTTTGGAGCTTCTGATTTGGAAGATCCAAAGGATCCAAATAGCCAGGAGCATGTGCGCATTACGCCAGAAGAAGCCGATGCAAGTTTTGTTGCCATTGTTTCTCCACTTATTCGCGCTCAGCAAACTGCGCATGCTTTTGCAGATAAGATTGGCCTTAATGTTCACGTTGAAAATGGCGTGCGCGAGCGCTTTTTTGGCGAGTGGGAAGGCCTTAATCGCCAGCAAATTAGCGAAAAATGGCCTGAAGATTTTAAGTCATGGGTTGACGGCAAAGGCGGCGAGCTTAATCACGGTGCAGAAACAAAGCAAGAAGTTGGCGAGCGTGCGGCGAGAGCTGTAGAAGATTGGGCGCGCAAAACTGGCTCCGACCGCGATTTACTAGTGTTTTCGCACGGATCGTGCCTATCTCAAACTGTTCATAAGCTTCTTGGACTAGACAAGGTAGACCCTTCTTACACGGAGATTGGCGGAATGGGAAACGGCCGTTGGGCGCGCCTAATTCCAAGTCTTAATTCAGATGGCTCGATTCATTGGCGTTTGGATGCTTACGATCAAGGCCCTGCAGCAGACCCTACAAGCCAGCGTCTTATTCGCATTTGGGGTGCAGCATAGAGGGCTGAGTAGACGGCTGAGTAGGAAGATGCGTTTTTCTATTTTTCGCCGCTTATTTGCCGCTTAAAACCCAAAAGCTACCGCTTAGCGATTTTGTAAAGACAGACTATTTACAGTGCCGTATAGTCAAAATTACAAAACAAAAAGCTAGCAACGCTAAGAAAAGTTAGCAATAGCTAGCAAACGCTAACGGTAGTATACGGAAGGGAGGCCTGATGAAAGTAACGATTGCTATTGTGCCGCCAGAAGAAGAGCAGCAGGCTCAATTGTCAGTTCACAATATTGACGATAATCTTAAACGCATTATAGCCAATTTGCAAAGCGTTGATTCTAAAGATGCAAAAGCAAGCGGCGCTGAAAATAATACTGTAAATGCTGTAAATAATGCTGTAAATGCGGCAAATAGCAACAATAATTCATTCATATATGGTTATATTAACGATTCGATTATTGTTATGCACGAGCCAGATGTGATTATGATTTGCGTAGAAAATTCGCGCGTAATCATTCACAGCGATAAAGGCGAGTGCGTTTCTTACAAGCGCCTGATGGATTTTGACAATCCGCAATTTGCGTCGTTTGTGCGCATATCTAAATCCGCAATCGTGAACTTGAATCGCATTGTTCGAGTCGATCCAGGATTCGGCGGAAGTATGAGCGTAAAAATGGACGACGGAAGCGTTGAGTGGATTAGTCGCAGATGCTTGAGCTCGTTCAAAAAGCGCTTAGGAATGTAGTTTTAAGCGAATTTTTAATACTAAATTTTTAATACTAAATTTTTAATACTTAAAAAGGAAATGATTATTATGGAAAAGCAAGTTACAACTTTAGGCAAAACAATGGCAAAAAACATTGTTAAAGGCATTGGCATAGGGTGCACTATTTTTACTGCAATCAGTTTTGTATCTAGCCTGTTAGCGCATAGCGCGGTTGGAAACAGAATTGCATCTTATGCTGTAGCAGCGTTTGTTATAGGCATAAGCTATGGAGTGTTCGCTATTTTTTGGTCGAATGATCGTATGTCAAATCTCGCAAAGTTTGTGTTTGCGCTGGTGCCGCCAATTGCTATTCAATTTATTGTATCCGTGATTGTTGGGTGGATTTCATTCAAAGATGAGCCAGCTGTGATTTGCGGATGGATTGCGTTCACTGTTATTTTCCCGATTGCGATTGCTGCAATAATTTATTACTTCGAGAAGAAGAAAGCGGAAGAAATGAACGCTAGGTTGCGCGAATTGCGTAAAGAAAGCAAGTAAAAAATTATCAGATAAAAATTGAGTGGTGTTCATCTTCGCCATTGAGGACGAACGCCACTCGCTATTTTAAAACGCATAGCCGAATGGTCATAATTCATTCGGCGTTTTGTTAGTTTTTTGCAAAAAATTAGTATTTTGATTAATCTTTAGCAATCGTCTTTCCAGCGTTAGCTCCAGAAGTCAAATCCTGAATCTCAGTAATCTCCATAACAGGAACGGCCGCTGGCTTCTTCGTACCTTTTTCTTCTGCAACGCGAACCTGCTCGTTGTAAATCGCGTCATCTGTGTGAAGAGTAACAGTTCCGCGGAAGCGATAGCCCTTCTTTTCTGCCAAATTTGCAACAGCAACAACCAACTGGCTGCCATCTTGCAAGTTCTTAAAATGCTGACCTGCAGTGCGCTCGTGGTAAGCAAGGTGATTATCGTCAAGCACAAACATCGACATCTTTGGGCCAAGATCAAGCTCGCCATCTTTGCTAATCGTTGCAATCCAAGCCAAATTGTTCTCAATAAAAGTCTTCATATCTTCGCTAAGAGTTGCCATGTTGAGTCCTTTCTTCAACTGATTATTGTGCAATCAAGCAATCATACGATTATGATTCAATCACCTTTAAGATTACGCGCAATCATGCATATAAATGGTTAAAAATCGATGCGTTTTTGCAAAAATGCGTAAACTTGTGACATAAATCACCAATTGAACAAAGTTGGGAGTCTTGTAGCGCGATTCTCCTATTTGTTGTTGCGCGAGGTTTGAGTATTTCTCTCCTCGCAAGTCCCGTCGCTACGCTCCTCTTTTATTGCTCGTAGAGAAATACATCAAACCTTCTGGATATCTAGAACTTTTGCGTGGCTTTCATCGCCGAGATTCTCGATTTTTCTTGCTACTTCAGCGAATCACCACCTTCGGCGCTGAGGTTCGCTTCATCCGCTGCGAAAAATCTCGAATCTCTACTTCACTTGGCGTAACCACGCGCGAACGATTTTCCTGCTTTTGTTTATTTTTGCCCGCGTTTGTTGTCGTGTTTGGTGTTTTGGTAAACAAGCGCGGGCAAAAATAAACAAGCGCGCGCTCCGACCTGCCTTCGAGCTTAAATCATGAATCGTAAATCTTAAGGCAATAGCGCACTGTCAAGCGCTAATTTCGTAATAAAGTCGGAAATTTTACGAAGGAACGCCGATGGGTTGTACTTTTCTTGTATTTGTGTCTATTCTATAAAGATTATAAGGCAATTTAGCTAACTTAAAGAAAAATTTAATGTTATAGACTCGTGATTTGAAGGAATGGGGGGAGTGACATGAGTGAAATAAATAACGCGGTTCAACCAAGGCAGAACAATCGATTTACTGTAAATATTGCGCGAATCATGTTGCTCTTATGCGCCGCAATTTGGGGAGGAAGCTACGTTTCGTCTAAATACGCCCTAGAGGTATTCTCGCCGCAGTGGCTTATGGGAGTTCGCATGCTTGGAGCGTGCATAATAATGGGCGTAGTCTTCTTTAAAACAATCCGCAAGAATTTTACTAAAAAGCTAATAATTCCTTCGCTTTTAACGGGCGTTACATACTACGCATCTTTAGTTACGCAAACAGAAGGATTAAGGTGGATAGACCCAGGAAGAAGCGCTTTTCTTACAGCTGCCTACTGCGTTATAGCACCATTTTCCGCATGGATGATTATTAAAAAGAAGCCAACACTTTTAGGGATTATTGCGGCTCTAACATGCGTTGTGGGTGTTGGATTTGTTGCATTAAAGCCAGGCTTGCTCGTTCTTACGCTTTCTCACGGAGATGTTTTAACTCTTATTTGCGCGGCTGTTTTTGCGTTTAACTTAACATACTTAGCGTATTACTCTAGGCAGTACAATCCCGTTGCTTTAACATTTGGTCAGTTTTGTGTTTCTGGAGTTCTATTTTTGTGCGGAGCTGCAATAAGTGAGCCTTTGCCTAACTTTAGTGCAGAAGATAATTGGATTACGTTTATAAACATGTTCTATCTTATAGTGATAGTGACTGTTGTTGCTCAGGTTATTCAAAACTACACGCTGATTTATCTTTCCACAGCTAACGCTTCTGTGATTATGTGCACAGAATGCTTGTTTACATTGCTATTTTCTAGCATTCTTTACAATGAGCAAGTAACAAGCATGGCTTTTGTTGGATTTACATTGATTTTTGCTGCGATTCTTCTTGCAAGTTTGGCAGAGCACATTGAGCTTATAAAAGCAAGGAAAAAGCAAGACGCTTATAAATCTAAGGCAAACGTGGCATCTGCGCCAGCAACTACAATCTAAGTAGTAGTCAATTTGAATACTAATCAGTGAATGTTGTTTGGTGAATAGTAGTATATAACAATTTTTAAGGTGTGCTTGTGAAGAACTTCTTTAAGGGAATATCATTTACGCAAGTGCTAGCTGGCTCTCTTGCGGCTGTGACGGCGTTTTTGCTCTCGTCAAAAATTGGTATTGCTGGGTCTGTTATTGGCGTTGCAATAGGTTCGATTGTCTCTGCTGTAGCATCGCAGCTTTATCAAAATGTTATTCACGCATCTTCTAAAAAGATACAGTCTTCTTCTGTACTAAAGTCAAGTTCAAGCCGCTATGAAGAAGATGACACTAAAGTGGTGAATAATGCGCGTTTTATTGCATTAGAGGATGATATGCCTAAAGAATACGAAGTTTACAGCAATATGGGCGATTCAAGCAAAGAAAAACAAGCTAGAAGAGTTGTTGCAATGGCTTCTAATGCAAATGTTGCTGGCGATTCTTCAAGCTCACAAAACGCAAAATCGGTAGAGTCGCAAGCGCTTAGTGCTGAAAGCACAAGTGTTATGGAATTGTCTTCCTTAAGAAAACTGAAGGAAGAAGATAATTCGCTTTCGGAAGGGGACGCAGACTCACTTCTTACTCTTAACGATGCTAAACGTGCATTAGGCGGCGGCAGTGATTATGCATATAGCGAAGCTAAGCATAAGAGACTTACGATTGTTATTGCCATTTTGAGCGCGATTGCGGCCGTTCTTCTTACTTCTGGCATTGTGCTGCTATTTACTCAAGGAAGGGGCACAGATAATTTAGTGCCTTCTGGCCAAAACACCGAACAGAATAATGGCCAGAATTCGGGCAATAATACGCATCAAAATGGCCAGAATAATGGCGTTCAAAATCAAGATAAAAACTCGCAAGATGAGCAAAAAAGCTCGCAAGATGCGGATGATGAAAAAGATAGTAAAGATAGTAAAGACGGCAAAGATGGCAAAGAAGGTGAAGATTCTTCGAGCAAGAATTCTAGCGAAAAGCAAGATAAAAAGACTCGCGAAGGATCTTCTTCCTCTTTAGACGCAAATGGTCTTGGGGCAGATTCTGGAAATCAAGGCTCTGGAGATTCTGGAGCTTCTGGGGCGGATTCTGGCTCTCGCGGAGCTAAAGGCGAGTCCTCGGTTTCTGGCGATTCTTCGCAGTCCTCGTCTTCTTCGTCTAACGGAGCGAGTGGCGGATCGGCTGCGCAGCAAGGCGAATCTGGCTCGCAGCAATCTGGCAGCGGCGAATAGTTGGCGACACGCCGAGTTTGGTTGGCAGCAAAATCTGTTGTATTCTATCAAAGGTTCGTTTGAGCTGTATAACTAAACGGGGCTATGGCGCAGCTGGTAGCGCATCTCCATGGCATGGAGGGGGTCGGGGGTTCGAATCCCCCTAGCTCCACAATTTAAAACGTCACTTCTAATCGAGGTGGCGTTTTTGTTATATTTCGATACGTATCTTATATACTTGTAAGTCCTAGTGCATATAAATCGTATTTTGCACAAGCATTCTAAACTTAAACTTAGAGG
The DNA here is from genome assembly GCF_055452355.1 of Gardnerella rara. Classification (NCBI taxonomy): domain Bacteria; kingdom Bacillati; phylum Actinomycetota; class Actinomycetes; order Bifidobacteriales; family Bifidobacteriaceae; genus Gardnerella; species Gardnerella rara. The sequence continues at coordinate 18,172 of NZ_JBVBJP010000003.1, read as the reverse complement.
AGATAATTCCGCATGGTAAAGCGCGCGTGGAAAGTGGCATGCAAAATAGCCAATAATGAGCGTACGTCTGGCTTAATTATGCTCGGATTTGCTTTAGCTGGATTAATGCTTGCAAATTTGCCATTTGCGTCGCCTATTTTTGAAGCTGTTTCTCACACGCAAATCGGAATTCCATATACCAACATTCACATGTCGATTAGCCACTGGGTTCAAGACGGCGTGCTAACTATTTTCTTCCTCACAGTTGGTTTAGATTTAAAACACGAGCTTATTGCAGGATCCCTTAGAGACCCGCGCGCTGCAGCAATGCCAATGATTTGCGCGCTTGGTGGCATGATTGTTCCGCCGATTCTTTTTGTTGGAACTGTTACAATATTCTCGGAGCTTCACGCTGGTCAAGAGATTATGCGACTTACTTCTGGAGCGCTTCCATCTTTAGAAATGGTTCGCGACGGTTGGGCTATTCCTACGGCAACAGATATAGCATTCTCGCTGGCTGTTCTTGCGCTTTTTGCTAAGACGCTTCCTAAATCATTGCGCGCATTTTTAATGACTCTGGCTACAGTAGATGACCTTCTTGGAATCGCGTTAATTGCACTATTCTTCTCTTCGCTTAACGCATGGTATTGGTTTGTGGGCGTTGTTTTATGCGGATTAGTGTGGACTATGCTTGTGCGATTAAAGCGCGTTCCTTGGCCTATTGTGGCGCTTGTTGGCGTGCTTGCGTGGGTTATGATGTATCAAGCTGGCGTTCACCCAACTCTTGCAGGCGTAATGGTTGGATTGCTAACTCCTGCACATCTTGTTCACGGCGAAAAGTCGCTTAGAGCCGAAAGGTATCGCCAGAAAATTCAGCCTTTGTCTTCTTTGTTTGCTCTGCCAGTTTTTGCGCTTTTTGCAACTGGAGTTCATTTTGAAACGCTGACTTGGGAACTGTTTTTGTCTCCAATACTGATTGCGATTACGATTGCGCTAGTTATTGGAAAGCCACTTGGAATTATGATTACAGCTTGGCTTGCTAAGAAAGTTATTGGCTTGCGCGTTCCAGACGATTTGCGCGTTCGCGACCTTTTGCCTACGTCTTGTGCGTGTGGAATTGGCTTTACTGTGTCTTTGTTAATCGCTTCGCTTGCCTACAGCGACGCGGATCTTTCGGGAGAAGCACGATTCGGCGTGCTAGTGGCGTCTATTGTGGCCGCTGCTGTTTCGGGATTCTTGCTTGCAAAGCAATCGAATCATATGGAAGAAGAATTAGACGATATTGAAGAGTGATTAAGAGTGATAGAGTGATTAAGTCTGTTTTTAATTGCGATTAGAAGATGACTAGAAAGTTCTAGAAGGTTTTAGAGGGTGACTTATGGTTTCTAAAAATAATTTAGATAAATCTGATAAATCTTGCGACTTGCGCTCGCAAAACACCGAACAGAATTCGCCTTGGAAAGACACTTATTACAGCGGTGCCGTAATGATGCGCGGGCCAATGATCCCTAAGGAAAGTACAACGGAAACGCTGTTGCAACACGATTTGCCTAATAGCGATTCGCATAATAATTACGCGTGGCAAGGCCTTGACCCTTGGCGAGTTCTTAGAATACAAGCCGAGTTTATAGATGGCTTCGATGCTTTAGCAAAACTTGGATTAGCTGTTAGTGTGTTTGGTTCTGCTCGCATAAAGCCTGATGAGCCAGAATACAATAGCGCTCGCATAATGGGCAAAGAGCTTGTAAACCGCGGTTTTGCAGTGATAACGGGCGGCGGGCCTGGAATTATGGAAGCGGCAAATCGCGGAGCGGCAGAAGCTGGTGGAACAAGCGTGGGGCTAGGAATCGAATTGCCTCATGAGCAGGGTCTAAATCAGTGGGTAAATCTTGGCATGCGATTCCGCTACTTTTTTGTTCGCAAAACAATGTTCTTAAAATATTCTTCGGGAATTATTGTGTGCCCAGGCGGATTTGGCACAATGGACGAGCTTTTTGAGTCTCTTACGCTTGTTCAAACTCATAAGGTTTCTAAAATTCCTGTTGTGCTTTTTGGCAGCGAATATTGGAAAGGCCTTATTGATTGGATTGGAACTACGGTTAAAGAAAGAGGACTTATATCGTCTTTTGATCCTAGTTTGCTTGCGATTACAGACGACCCTATAGAAGCTGTGAGAATTGCAACTGGAGACAAGTTTATTAATTAGTTTTATCTTAAGTCTTAGCTTATTCTTGCTTATTTTGGCTTATTTTTCGCTCATTTATAAGCGTTGTAAGCTGCCAAATCTCTTCTCCAACGTCGATTCCTCGCGGACACTGCCTGGAGCACGCGCGCACGGATTGGCATGCGCTTATGCCGTCGCTAGAATCCGCCAAGTCTAATCTTCGATTAGTGGCGTTATCTCTGGAATCGTTAATAAATCGCGCTGCGTTTATAAGCGCTGCAGGCCCAATAAATGCTTCTCCGCCCGCATAAACTGGGCAAATTCCTTCGCACACTCCGCACATTATGCAATTGCTTAAAAGCTCAAACTTTGCAAGCTGCTCTGGGTGCTGCAAAAACTCAATAATCGCAAGCTTTCCGCTGCTGTTTCTTGTTGGAACATTTTGCGATTGCAAATATGGCTCAAGTCTTTTAAGCTGTGCAATCATTGGGGAAAGGTCGCAAATAAGGTCTCTTTGAACAGCAAAGCCTGAAAGTGGCGCAACCTCAATAATGCCAAAGCTTCCATTTTGGATTAACGAAGGAGTTTCTTTAGATTGTGACTGCAGATTGTGATTTTCGGTTGCTTGCGATTTTACGCTACCAGTTCTTCTAAACCCGCTTGATCGAACCCCTTGATTTTGCGTATTTTGCCTAGCATTTTGGGCGATTGTAGCTGTGCAAAGCAAAGTGGGTATGCCGTTTACGTTCGCAGCATCCGATCCGCAAACGCCGTGGCCGCAAGAGTATCTAAATGCCAAAGTGGGGTCTAGTGTGCGCTTAATTTTAAGCAAGCAGTCTAAAATCGTGTCGTTTTTGCGCGCGCGAATTGTATAATCCTGAACCCAATGTTTTCCGCTTAGTGCTTTAGCTGGTGAATCGCCAGAATTTTGCGCCTGGAATGGGCTGCTTTTGCGCTTTTTTGCAAAAGGGCTTTCCCTGTGCCTTCTAACTAAACCAGGGGAGTTGGTGGAGGGGCTTGATGTTGAATCGGTGGTTGAATCGGTGGCTGAAGCAGTGGCTGGGCCAGTGGTTGAATCGCAAGCAACCGAAGAGTCGAGAGCCGCCGCAGAGTCGCAAGAATCGTCATTTGGCGTAAAACGAGATACGCGAAAAGTCACAAAAGCTTCATCGCTTGTAGAGGAATCTTGATTATTAAAATGCGCAAAGTTGCAGTTAAAATCGTCAACCATTTGCGCATACCTCCAATACATACCATTCTAGTTTGCCACAATACTTGCACAGAATTACTTGCACAATTACATAAGTAGTCATAAGCAGCAAAAATGTTGGCTGCGCCTAACGTTAGGCTTAAATTATGACAGATGCTTTGTTTTTGCTGGATACAAATAAAGACGATGCGCCCGTTCTTGCAAATGGGATTGAAGAGGGGTGGACTCTTAGCTTGCCTCAACACGTTAAAAGGCATGCAATAAGCGCAATGCGACTTTCGGATGGCGATTCGCTAGACCTTTCGGACGGCAAAGGAGTGCGAATTCACGCAACGATTACAGACAGCGAAAACGGCTTAGTTAGAGTAGATTCGTTTATAAAAGAGCCAGCTCCAACAACCAGATTGGCGCTGATTCAGGCGCTGGCAAAAACGGGTCACGATGAGCAAGCAATAGACATGGCTACGCAAATCGGAGTAGACGAGGTAATTCCTTGGTGTGCAGATAGGTCGATTGCAAAATGGAAGCCAGGGCGCACAGATAAGCGATGGAATCAGGTGCTTGAGTCCGCTACGGAGCAATCGCGTAGAGCGTGGATGCCAGAGCTTTTAGAGCCAGTTACAAGCAAGCAGATTCTAGCGATTTGTAGGCGTGCATGTGTTTATGGAAGTCTTGTAGTTGTTTTGCATCAAGACGCAACAGATTCTTTTAGTCAAATCGAAAATTACGTAAACGACTTAACGGAAAAATGCTTAAAAGATGGCAAAACGCGCACTGTTTACGTAATTGTGGGGCCAGAAGGCGGAATTAGCGAAGAAGAAGTGCAAAGTTTTATAGACGCTGGCGCCAAAAGTTGCGTTTTAGGAAGCAATATTTTACGCGCGTCTACAGCAGGGCCAGTATGCTTATCGTTGCTTTCTAGAGTGCTTGGTAGGTACGAGTAGCAAGCAATTTTGCAAGCAATTTTGCAAGCTTTGTGCGTGTTTTGTGTAAAATAGTAAATGGTGTTCGGTAATAAGAATTGCAATAAGAATTGCAGTAAGAATTATTGAAAAGTGGGCAAAATAATGGATAAAGCATGCAAAACATACAAAACTGACGACGATTGCATTTTTTGCAAGATAATTGATGGGCAAATCCCAAGCAGCAAAGTGTATGAAGACGACTCGGTAGTGGCTTTTAAAGACATTAATCCGCAAGCCAAGGTGCATGTTTTGATTGTTCCGCGCAATCATTACAAGAATGTTGCAGATCTTGCTCAAAATGATTCTGCTGTTTTGGCTCATATTGCATGCGTTGCGCAAAAAATTGCAAACGACTTTTATAATGGCGATTATCGCCTTGTTTTCAACACTGGTTTGGGTGCAGGTCAAACCGTTTTCCATGTTCACGCTCATGTTTTAACAGGCGAAAAGCTTGAAGAAGGTAGTTTATAAATCGTGGCAAATAGTACAACGCGTATTGTTCAAATTCCAAGCGAATTAAGCCCAGTTGCTGTTTTGGGAGCAGCAGATTCAAACTTAATAGAGTTGGAGAAGGCTTTTCCAAGCGTAGATATTTCCGTTCATGCGGATTGTGTGAAAATTGTATCTAGAAGCGCAAGAAGTGAGAAAGATGCCTGCAAAGCCGAACACGCGTTGCGCAAAATAGTTGATTGCGCTTACGAAGCTCCTGTTGATTCTTATGCTGTAAGACGCATGTTAGAAAGAGATGTGCTTAAAGGCGCTGAACATAATGTGCGAATCGATAGGATTGGGCACAATGGCGGAGTTTTAGGTGGAGTGTTTAGCGGATTAAAGTCTTTTGGCTCTGGATCTGAAGATGGCTTTGGCTCTGGCTTTGGATCTGCTTCAATCGAAAGTGATTTTGCGCGAGATTCTGCCGATTTAATGCCATCTAGTGAAGATACTAAAAGACGCGCAATGGGCAGAAAAGCGCGAATGGCTAAAGGTGTAATAACGTTTGCAGGCGGAAAACCTGTTCGCGCAAAAACCGCGGGTCAAACGGCTTATGTGCAAGCAATGGAATCAAATACTATAACGTTTGGAATTGGGCCTGCTGGTACTGGAAAAACGTATTTGGCGGTTGCTAAGGCGGTTAGAGCTTTAAAAGATGGTCGCGTGCGAAGAATAGTGTTGACGCGCCCTGCTGTAGAAGCTGGGGAAAATCTTGGATTCTTGCCTGGAACGCTAAACGACAAAGTGGATCCATATTTAAGGCCGCTTTACGACGCGCTTTCCGACATGTTGGGCGCGCCGCAACTTAAGAGGTATATGGACGAAAACGTTGTGGAAGTGGCTCCGCTTGCATACATGAGAGGTCGCACGCTTAATGACGCTTTTGTTATTTTAGACGAAGCGCAAAATGCCACTGTTCAGCAGCTTAAGATGTTTTTGACGCGTCTTGGTTTTAACACCACAATGGTAATTACGGGAGATAGAACGCAAGTTGATTTAGCGGTTCCAAAGTCTGGATTAGCTTCGATTGAGAACGTGCTAAAAGACGTTAAGAGTATTGCGTTTGTTCACTTAAATGCTAAAGACGTTGTTAGGGCCGAGCTTGTTGGGAGAATCGTAGAAGCGTACGAAGCGTGGGAAAAGCGCGAGGCTGATTTTAGGCGCGAGAAGGCTGATGCAAGGCGTGAGGCTAGCGGTGCGCGTGGAAAGTCGCCAGCAACCGCAGAATCGCAAGAAACCGCAGAATCGCCAGCAGCCGCAGAATCGCAAAATCTTGAGAGGAATATCAAGTAATCATGAGTGTTGAAGTGATGAACGAAACCGTTTGGCAAATCGACCCAAAAATATTCTCCGACCTTGGAATGTGGGTTTTGCAACAAATGCGAGTAAGCGTTCAATCCGATTTGTCGATTACTTTTGTGGACCCAGAGCCAATCGCTAGTCTTCACGAAAAGTGGATGAACTTAGAAGGCCCTACAGACGTTATGAGTTTTCCAATGGACGAGCTGACGCCTGGAAGCGATGACAAAGTTAGCGAAGGAATGCTTGGAGACCTTGTGATTTGCCCGTGGGTGGCGGCTCAGCAGGCGGCTGCGGCGGGGCATAGCACAATGGAAGAGATGCTATTGCTTACGATTCACGGAATGTTGCATTTGCTTGGCTACGATCACACTACGCCTCAAGAAGAAAAGCAAATGTTTGGCTTGCAAAGGCAGCTTTTGCTAACGTTCTTTGCGGCTAGATCTGGCGAGCTTTACGACGCCACTTTGCCATCGGGCGCTGTAAATGAGCTGGAAGAATACGAGAAAAATCATGCTAAATAACATTACAATTCCGCCGATCCCCAATTTGCCTGCGCATATGTGGGCTTGTTTGGCTGCGATTGCAATAGTCGCAGTTTTGCTTGTGTGGCTTTCGCTTGCTATGGCAGCTGCGGAAGGGGCGGTGCCAAGAGTCACAAGGTCTAGTCTTAATAACCTTATGATTGAAGAGCAAACGAACGATAGCGAAAGTCAAGTTGTTCGCTTGAGGAAGCTTGCTAGAATTCGCAGAGCAAAGAGGCTTATAGCAGATAGGTACGCAACAAGCGGAGCGTGCGCGTTTGTGCGAATTGTGTGTAACGTGCTGGACGGCGTGGCTTTTGCGGCAATCGCGGCGGCGCTTGGGGCGTCTCTTTGGCTAACGCTATTAATTGGGCTAATAGTGGCAATGATTGTTGCAATTGTTTCTATTCTTGTGCGGCCAAGGTCGGTGGGCGCGGCTCAGCCAGTTTTTAAGCTAATGCGCTTGTCTAGAATAGTTTCGATTGCTGTTTTTATGAATCCGTTTGCAAAAATCGCAAGCCAGGGGGATTTGCAAAGTCAAAGCCAAAATCATAAGAAAAATGCTGCTCTTTCCGACGACGAAGAGCTAGAAAATATTCAGTTAGACCAGGCTAAGGCGAGTATTGATAGGCTGGTGGAGGCAAATGATTTTGACCCAGAAGTTTCGGAGATGATGCGCAATGTGCTCACGCTTTCCGACACTTTGACGCGCGAAATCATGGTGCCGCGAACCGATATGATTTGCGTTAAAAACGATGAAACGCTGGAAAATTTCCTAAAATTATGCTCAAGATCTGGATTTTCTCGCGTGCCTATAATCGGTGAGTCGGTTGATGATTTGGAAGGAATCGCGTATTTAAAGGATGCTGTGCGTGCAACCGTGTTTAATCCAGCGGCGTCTTCGCGCGCGGTTTCTACGATTAGCAGAAGCCCAATGCTTGTTCCAGAGTCCAAGCCAGTGGATGATTTGTTCCACGAAATGCAGCGAATCCGCCAGCACGTTGCCGTTGTTGTAGATGAATATGGCGGAATTGCAGGGCTTGTGACGATTGAAGACGCGATTGAGCAAATTGTTGGAGAGCTGGAAGACGAGCACGACCGCACTCAGCACGCGGATCCGCAAGAGGTGAGTGAGGGTGTGTGGCAAATGCCTGCGCGCACGCCGATTGCCGATTTGGAAGATATTTTTGAAGTTCATATAGACGAAGATGATGTGGACACTGTGTTTGGGCTGCTTACAAAGTTGCTTGGAAGTGTGCCGATTGTTGGGTCTAGCGCGGTGACTCGCGGGCTTAAGCTGACTGCGGTTGATTCTGCTGGGCGGCGCAAGAAAGTTTCCACGATTCAAGTTGTGCGAGATATTCAGGGTCTCAAAGAAGAAGATAGCGTTGGGAAGAGCGGCGTAAAGGGCGATTCCAAGGGTGACTCTAAGAGTGACTCAAAGAGTGACGGCGTAAAGAATGATGTCAAGAGTGACTCAAAGAGTGACGGCGAGAATAGCGGAAAAGACAAAGCTGTAGCCAGTGAATCATCGCAAGCAAACGGCGATAAATAGCCTTCCGCGGTTTTTATCTTAGTGGCATTTGCGCAGAACAGTATGGAAGATATTAATAATATGAAAGACAATAACGATATGGACGATATGGACGATATGGACGATATGGACGACGAAATGTTTGCTAATTTGGATCCTTCCCTAAAAGCGAGCGTAGAAGCGCCTGATTTTAACGGCTATAAATCGGGATTTGTTGCGGTAGTAGGCAGACCAAACGTTGGAAAATCAACGCTTATGAATGCGCTAATTGGAACGCAAATCGCAATCGCGTCTTCTCGCCCAGAAACAACGCGCAAGGCGATTCGCGGAATCTTAACAACTCCAAATGCGCAAATGGTGTTAGTTGATACGCCAGGAATCCACAGGCCGCGCACTTTGCTAGGCCAGCGCTTGAATGACATTGTGGACGAGTCGCTTGCAGATGTGGATGCGATTGCTTTCTTGCTTCCAGCAGATCAGGAGATTGGGCCTGGAGATCGCAGAATTCTAAGCCGACTTCGCTCCGACTTTGCCAAAAAAGATGCGGCTGGAAACTGGGTGTGGAAGGTTCCGCTTATTGGAATCGTCACTAAAATTGATACGCTAAGCCGAGATGAGTTGGTGTCTCATTTGATTGAGATTCAGCAGTTTGCTGATTTTACGGATATTGTGCCAGTTAGCGCGCTGGAACGCGACAATGTTGACGAAGTTAAGAAGGTTTTGATTGACAATCTTCCAGAAGGTCCGAAGATGTATCCAGACGATCAGCTTAGCGAGGAGAGTCCTTCGAGCATGATTGCGGAGCTGATTCGTGGGGCTTTTCTTGAGGAGCTTGACGACGAGCTGCCGCATTCGCTGGCGGTTGTTGTAGATAGCATTGTGCGCCCAGAAGATGAGGACTATGCGCAATATGGCGATAATAAAGTGCATGTGATTGTGTCGGTGTATGTTGAGCGCGATTCGCAAAAGCCGATTATTATTGGTCGCGGCGCGGAGCATCTTGTGCGCGTTAAGAAGCGTTTGCGCACTGCGGTGAATCGCATTACGGGTGCTAAAGCTGTGCTCGATTTGCACGTAAAGGTTGCAAAGGGGTGGCAGAGTGACCCTAAGAAGCTTGAGCGCTTGGGTTTCTAATTCGTCGCGCTTAGACCGCGCGAACGACACGACCTGCCTTTTCGCTTAGAGCGTAGCGCGCGAGCGATATTTCCTGTTTGGTGTTGTAGGAGGGCTGGGTGTTTCTTGTCTCACAACGCTCCGCCTATTACGTGTGGTTTGTTGTTGCGGTTGTTCCGATTTGGCTTTGATTTTGTTTTTGGTTGAAGTTTGTTTGTAGGGTGAGTCATTGGATTATTTGGTATCGGCTGCCGCTCTTATACTGTTCGACCAAGAATCACCCAGCCCTCTTTCTCGCTTGAACAATTGCGTATTGCTAGTCGCCTGAGATTCTCGATTTTTCTTGCTCTCTCGGCGAGTCACCATTTCATGCTGAGGCTCACCTCGTTCACGGCGAAAAATCTCGAATCTCCACAGCGCTTGGTGAAATCTGCGTAATCATGTAGCGCGCGCGGTTTCCCGCGTTTGTAGCTCTAATCGGCAAAATTAACAACATTTTCGGGAAAATCTGCAACAAAAACCGCGGCAGACGAGTCGGTTATAAGACTAGCCTTCCGCGGTTTTTATTTGTTATTTAGTTTTGATTACGCACGACGATGGCGAGCAAAGTAAGTGCCGCCTCCGATTGCTGCGATTCCTGCAACAACAGTCGCTAGAGCCGCAACAACCTTAAGCGTAGTGCTGTTGGACGCGCTTTGCGCTGCGTTCTCTTCGCCGCCTGATGCCTGAGCGTTCTTAGACTCATCCTTAGATTCGCTCTTGGAATCATTCTTGGAATCGCTCTTAGACTTGCTCTTTTCGGAATCTTTAGCAGCATTCTTAGAGGACTCGCTCTTAGCGTCATCCTTCTTAGCCTCGTCTGCCTTGGCAGCGTTCTTGGCTGCAGCCTTAGCTCCCGCCACTAGTGCGGCTGCGATGCGATTGGCGCTGGATGCGCTAAGAGTGTTGGCGTGTGCGCCGCCTGCAACATTATTTGCCGCAACGCCATTAGCATTCTGAGCGTTTGCGCCGTTAGCACCGTTTGCGCCGTTTGCACTCTGCGATTGTGCAGCTGGAACAGCAACGTGGAATCCGAGTTGCTCGCTGCCGAACAAGTTGTTTGCGTATCCTGCAAGATACTTGCTGTACCAGTTGCTGCTGCTGTAATCCGAGCTGCCAACATAGTCGCTGCCAGATGCTTCGCCAGGCTCTTCAACAGACGCAGAGCCAGAGCCAGACTCAGAGCCAGGAGTTGTGCCTTCGTCGATGCTTGGAGCAGGGGATGGTGCTGGCTCTGGAGATGGCGTAGGAGCTGGGTCTTTTACGTTCTTCTTAAGCGCATCGGCAGTCTCAGTCAACGTAGTTGTCAACGTTTCAAGCTGCGTGGTGTAGCTCATCAAATCCGTTTGCATAGTTTCGAATCGCCCAGTTGCAGCAAGGAACTTGGCACTGTATGTTTTCTGAGTCTCTTGAGGCAGCTTCTTGATTATCTCGTTAAACTTAGTTTCAACAGCCTTAACAGTCTCTTGTGCTGCCGTAACCTTAGCTTGTGCGGCTGCAAGAGTGGCTTGAGCAGAGGCAACCTTAGCCTTAGCATCTGCAACAGTCTTTTTAGCTGCCTTAACAGCCTCAATCTTTTTGGAAACATCAGCTTTAGTTTCTACAACCTTTTTATTTGCCTCATCTGCTCTTGTACTTAAGGCAGAAAGCTCGTTGTTTACTTGTTCTTGCTGATCTTCAGCATCTTTAACAGCCTTTTGCGCATCAGAAACTCTATTATTTGCTTCTGTAATCTTCTTAGTTTCCGCTTCGACTGTTTTCTCTAATTCAGCAATCTTATCAGCTAGCTCATCAGCCTTTTTGTTAGCAGCCTTAAGTGCTTCTTCAGCATTATTCTTGTCGGCTTCTGCATCTTGAACAGCCTGATTGGCAGCAATCACCTTGCCTTGAGCAACATTAACAGCATCAGTCAATTTGCCATCAATCGTAGCCTGCTTTGCATCTGCCAATCTATGAGTTTCTTCTGCATTTTTCTTAGCATTCTCAGCATTTTTGTTCAAATCAGTCGAAGCTGCTTGCAACTGTTTAAGTTGTTGCTCAAGTTGATTCTTTTTGTTTTCTCTAGCATTTTCGTCAAGCTGAGCATTAGCATCGGCCTTCTGCTTTTCTTCTTCATAAAGCTTTTGCGTAGCCTCAGCAGATTCTTCCAGAAGGATTTTGCTTTTATTCGCGTTTTTAAACTCTTCTTGAGCTTGCTCAAATTTGCTAACAGCACCATCGAATTTTTCTTCGAGGTCTTTAATAGCGGCACGATCCTGCTCGCTCATGTCGTGCTTTTTCTGCAAAACCTTATATCTGGCGTTAAAAATAGCCATATTTGCAAGGTTTGCGTCCGCATTAAGCTGCTTCAACTTTTCTGCATTATCTGGTTCCAAGTTATTGCTATTAGGATTAACTTTTTTAACATAAGCATCAAGCAAATCCTTATATTGGCTAACCGTAATCGTCGATTCGTTGCTACCATGCCACATGGCAATATCTTGGTATTTGTTGTAGGTAGTGTCATACGAGTTGTCGCCTTCGGCGAAGCCCGCAGCAGTATTTGATTTATCGGCAAAGTTTGTGTAATGGCCAACTGCGTTTATAAACTTACCAGTCAGCGACCTATCATTGTCGTTTTCAAATAAGATAGTTTTTGTATTGCGAGTAAAATCTGCAAGATCATGTCTATGTTGTTGCAGTATTTCTTTAGCACCCTTTGCGAGTTTATGATTCGCCCATTCGCCGCTGCTAATTGTGTTGTCGTACAAGGTTTTTTCTATTGTGTACCAACCGTCTAGAGCGTTGTGTGAGTCACCAGAGTTGATTTTGCAAGAAAAATGACCTTCGTCTGTTACTTCGCAGTCATCAAACTTCTGTGGATTTCTTGTGCTATCGTGCCCGTCTAACTTGTTGCTCCACGCAACATTTTCCGCAGATCGATTATATGCATGTGTTTTTAAATCTTCTGCTACATTCTCAGGTTCATGAGATACAGCATGACCAATATGCGCGGCGGAGTAGAAGGAGTGTACAATGCTCTCTGCAATATGCGTTAAGCGCACGCCGACTTCTGGCAAAGAATCATCTGCCTTGCGCAGCTTGTTAAGAGCATCGTAGTATGTTAATGCTTCAATCATATTTTGCAGCGAGTCTGCGCTACCAACCCTGCCAAGTCCAGGCTTTACTAAGTCGTTGTACCAAGTTGGAGCATAAACTGTGTATTCAGAACGATATTGCTTCACAGTTCCCTCAGGAGTAGTTATAGTTTTAACTAACTCTTTTGGAACCGTATAAGATTCGCCCTTAAGAACTTTTTGAGCGCGCTCAGCGTCTGCAATAAGGTCAGCGTTGCCTGCGTTTTCCTTAGCTTTTTCGGTATCAATCACATATTGCAAGAACTTGTAGAAGTCGGACTTTTCTTCTACTTTTTTGTTTGAATCTTCTGTATCTGCGGTAAGATCGTATTCGTCACTTTTTTGTTTTGCTGCGCGTTTAGCTTCCTCTACAGCGTTTTTTAAATCATAAAAGTCTTTGTTCTTTGACTTAAGCTCATTTTCTGCTTTTGTAAGATTGTCGCTTGCAGAGTTGACTTCCGAATTCTTCTTAGCAGCATTAGTCTTTGCTGAATCTGCTTTTTCTTGCGCTTCTTGAGCTGCTTTTTCTAGATTTTTAACATTCTCATTTTCGCTAGCAGATTTTGGATTTGTAAGCGCTTCTATCTGGGCTGTAATTTTCTTTTGATTGTTATTGTTGTCTTCAACAAGCTTATCTGCATTTTGTTTAAGTACATCTGCCTGATTGGCCTTTTGCAATAATTCCTGATGCTCCTTTTTTGCATTGCTTAGGGCATCCTTGGCTTGTTGCAGATTTGCGTTTTCTTTCTTTTGAGCTTTTTGCTTATCTTTTAAATCTTCATCTGCTTTATCTGCTAGCTCTTTATGCTTTGCAGCGTCACTTTGAGCAGAAGCATTAAGTTCTTCGGCTTTTATTTGTGCATTTGCAGCTTCTTGCCTTGCGTCTAAAGCAGCTTTTTCATTATTTTTTTCTGCTTCTAAGATTTGAGTTTTTGCTGTTACTTCGTCTTTTGCTTTAGATGCCTGCAATTGCTTTTCTTGCAATTCTTTATTTGCTTTAGTCTGATTTTCTTCTGCGAGAGTTTTCTCTTTTTGAGCATCCTCTAACTTAGATTGTGCATTGCTAGCAACATTGTTGGCGTCGGTCGCAGCTTGATTAGCCTGATTGTATTCGTCTTGAGCTTTTGTAAATTCTGTATTAGCTTCTTTTTCTAGTCTTTCGGCTTCGTCTGCAAGCTTGTTTGCTTCTTTGTTTGCTTCTTCGCTGGTTTTTGGATTGGATTGTGGTTCGGATTGTGGATTTTCTCTGTTAACTACATTGTTAGTTTCTTGAGTTATGTTTGGATTCTGTTCAACAGCGTTGGCCACATTTGCCACACCGAATAATGCCAGTGAACTTGCGCCTAAAGATATAGCGGCTGCGATTTTAGCATTCATAAAACCTCTCCTCATATTTGATAATAGGAAATCGTTAGTTTTCGTGTTTTTGAACAAGATTTTTTAGCAATTGCTTGCCGTTCGTCTTGTTTTGGAAAACATATTTTCTACCGGGGGGGGGGTATATAGTTTTCAACGTGATTCTATCAAATACCTATGGATTAAACTGCGAATCGACGATTTCGAGCTGCATAATTTCCCCGTGTTTGTTTACTTTTTCTTGCTTTTGTTTCCAAAATTGACCAAAAAGGGAACAAACGCGGGTAAAAGGGAACAAACGCGGGCGCGACATTTCCTATTTGTTGTTGCGCGAGGTTTGAGTATTTCTCTCCTCGCAAGTCCCGTCGCTACGCTCCTCTTTTATTGCTCGTAGAGAAATACATCAAACCTTCTGGATATCTAAAACTTTTGCGTAGCTTTCATCACCGAGATTCTCGATTTTTCTTGCTCTCTCGGCGAGTCACCACCTTCGGCGCTGAGGCTCACCTCTTTCGCGGCGAAAAATCTCGAATCTCCACAGTGCTTGGTGCAATCTACGTAATCTTGGAGCGCGCAGAAGCGCTACTTCTTGCGAATCGTGTACATTTGCGTGTTGAGCAATGCAGAATACTTCTTAATAACGCGAGGGCGAATAATCTTCATAGAAGCCGTCATCAAGCCATTTTCTTGAGTAAACTCTTCTGGCAAAATAATGAACTTTCGCACAGATTCCGCGCGCGATACGCCCTCATTTGCAAGATCCACAAACTTTTGAACTTCCGCACGCACAACCGCGTTATTTGCTGCGTCTTCCATGCTCATAGTCTCGTCCAAGCCCTTGGATTTAAGCCAATTGCGCAAAATCTCCTCGTCTAAAGTAACAAGAGCAGATATAAATGGCCTCTTATCTCCAAGAACAAGCGCTTGAGACACAAGATCGCAACGCTTAATCACTTCTTCAATAGGGCCAGGAGCTACATTCTTGCCGCCAGCAGTAATGATTAAGTCCTTCTTGCGACCAGTAATGTAAATCATGCCATCGTCGTCAATTCTACCCAAATCGCCAGTAGCATACCATCCGTCTTCTGTAAACGAAGTCTCGGTGGCCTCTTCATTCTTGTGATACTTCTTAAACACGCAAGTGCCCTTAATTTGCACTTCGCCATCTTTAGCAATTCGCAAAGTGAAAGCTGGGAAAGCAATGCCAACAGAACCTTCGCGGAATGGAACGCCAATAGGCGTAAACGCGCATGGGGCAGTGGTTTCCGTAAGACCGTAGCCCTCGTAAACTGGCACGCCTGCGCCGCGGAAGAACGAAAGCAGCTCTGGGTCCAGTGGTGCACCTCCAGCAACAATCCAGCGCGCACGCCCACCAAGCGCTTGGCGAATCGGGCGGTAAACCAGTGGGTCGTAAGCAGCGCGGCGAGCCTTTGTTAGCGCCTTAGCGTCTCCAGAATCCTGTACTTCCTTCATATATTGCTGAGCCGTAACAACAGCACCCTGGAAAGCAAGTCCCTTAGCGCCGTGACCTGCCTTTTGTGAAGCCGCGTTATACACTTTTTCGAGCACACGCGGAACAACAATCATAACGGTTGGTTTTGCAACTTGAAGGTCGGATATAAGCGTTGTAATGCCTTGCGCAATGTAGATTCTAAGTGTGCTGGCAACAACAATATAGTTGATTGCGCGCGCAAACGAATGTGCCTGAGGCAAGAACAGAAGCACAGATCCATCAGGCTCGCTAAGCAAGTCTGGCAAATAAATCGGCAAGTTTAACGCCGTTGTGCAATAATGCTCATGCGTCATTTCCACGCCTTTTGGCGCAGCCGTAGAGCCAGAAGTGTACACGATTGAGCACAAGTCGGTTTTTTTAACTGAGTCAATGCGCTCGTCTAGCTCTTCATCGCTAACAGCGTATCCAAAAGCCTGAAGTTCCGCCAATCCGCCAGTTTCTATGCAAATAATGCGCTCAAGGCTTGGGCATTCTTCGATTGCGCCGTCCGCCTTTTCCTTCATATCTGTTGTTCCAACAATCAAAAAGCGCGAGTCGGAGTTGTTTACAATGTTGCGAATTTGCTCGGCAGAATCCGTGTCGTAAATCGTAGCAAGCACGCCTCCGCAAGCCATAACCGCAGCGTCGGCAATATCCCACTCGTACGAGGTTTTGCACATTAACGCAACAGCATCGCCCTTGCGCAAACCGTAGTGCATTAAGCCTTTTGCGGCATCTCGCACTTCTTTAAGGAACTGATTTGCTGTTTTTGTAACCCATTCATCGTTTTCTTTGTATGTGTAAAGCGGATCGTCTCCCATTCGAGCGGCCCTATCTGCATACAAGTCGTAGATGCTTGTTCCTTCGTCTAGCGGAGCGCTTCCCTCGGTTTTTGTAGTCAACAAGCCAGTTTGTGGGTCTAAGAACGTTGTGGTTGGCATTTCTGCGCCCCACTCTTCTACGCGAGGCAGACGCGATTTTTGCGCAAGTAGCGTGTTTGCTGCTTCTTGTTTTTCTTCGACTTGCGAGTAGTCTTGGCTTCCCGAGCGATCGTCGCTAACTGGGTGCGCAAAGTTGCTGCCGATTTGCAAGGCCTTGCGAGCAAGGTTGAAAGCCTGCTGCTGGAGTGTGTTTAGCACGGACACGTCTGCTCCTTAATTGCGCTAATCTTGAGTCATAAATTTGTGTTGCAACATGTAATTTGTGTTGCAACTTTAGTCATAACTTTAGTCACAAAATCAGCTTGTTTTTAATCGCACAATTCAATGCGCGCTTACTTCTTTTATATATGATAATAGCTTGTATAGCTCAAGTCACTTTTTGTGTTGTGTTTGTATTAGGATTTTGCGAATTAGCATTAGTATTTTTGCGGAGTTTGCGCATGTCTAAGTGTTTTTGTAGACTAGACAAGTTGCTTTGGCGAGGGAATAACACTGCGATTGCTCCTGCGATTGCCGTGTAAGTTCCGTTATCGACTGGGCTGATGCCAATATGGTTTTCGGCGCGTCGGTGCGCCTGAAGCTGGATTAATCAATCTATCCAGATAATAAGGAGACCGATATGGCTACAAAGATTACACTTGAAGGCAATGTGCGCAATGAGTTCGGTAAGGGCGTTGCTCGCCGTTTGCGCGTTGCAAATTTGATTCCAGCAAGCATTTACGCTGGCGGTGCTGAACCTGTACACGTTACTCTTCCAATGAGGGAGACCACTCTTTCGCTTCGTCACGCAAACGCTTTGTTCACCATTAAGTTTGGCAAGGAATCGCGAATCGCAGTTGTTAAGGATGTTCAGCGCAACCCTGTTAAGCGCATTGTTGAGCACATTGACTTCTACGAAGTTAAGGCTGGCGAAAAGATTGACGTTGAGGTGCCAGTGTTTGTTGAAGGCACTCCAAAGGGTGCTGCTGTTGCATTCGTAGACGTTCAGGAGCTTAAGGTTCGCGCAGACGTTTCCAACTTGCCAGAGCGCTTGGTGGTTAACGTTGACGGCTTAACCGACGGCACCAAGGTGTTTGCTAAAGACGTTAAGCTTCCTAAGGGCGTTGTGCTCGACATGGATGGCGAAGAGTCTGTTGTTAGCGTCACCGTTCCAGAAGATGCTGCTCCAGAAGAGCCAGCTGCTGCTCCTGCTGCCGATGCTGCTGCTCCTGCTGCCGAAGCTCCTGCAGCCGAGTAAGGTTTTGCTTAGAATTTTTGCTTAAGATTTTCTAGGATTTTCTAAGCTTTTCTAAGATTTATAAGCCGCGCAAGTCAAGGTTTTCTTGGCTTGCGCGGTTTTTGTTATTTCTGCACACGCGAATCGACGATTTTCCGCACTTTGTACCATATTTGACTTAAATCACGTACAAAAAGCGGAGTGGGTTGACGGGTTTTGTACCATATTTGACCTAAATCACGTACAAAAAGCGGAGTGGGTTGACGGGTTTTGTACCATATTTGACCTAAATCACGTACAAAAAGCGGAGTGGGTTGACGGGTTTTGTACCATATTTGACTTAAATCACGTACAAAAAGCGGAGTGGGTTGACGGGTTTTGTACCAAATTTGACTTAAATCACGTACAAAAAGCGGAGTGGGTTGACGGGTTTTGTACCAAATTTGACCTAAATCACGTACAAAAAGCGGAAAATCGTTCGCGCGTTACAGCGCGCTATGTCGCTCGCGCAGATTAGCTGCGCTCACGTCTTCGCAGCGCAGAAGCAGTGCTTCTGCCTTGAGCTGCTCAGCGCGCAAAATTGCCTTCGCGCGCTACGCTTCAAGCGCTCCGGCAGGTTGGCGCGCGCAGCTATTAGTAGCCGCTCGGCTGATTGGGCATGTAAAGTCCACTGGACTTTACATTTGAGCCAAATCACGCTTTGAAGGAGCTTGAAATGCGTTATGCAATTTC